>NZ_CP110128.1:4592500-5232500 GCF_028471945.1 Pseudomonas sp. WJP1 | reverse complement strand
CTAATCCCATAAAACCGATCGTAGTCCGGATCGCAGTCTGCAACTCGACTGCGTGAAGTCGGAATCGCTAGTAATCGCGAATCAGAATGTCGCGGTGAATACGTTCCCGGGCCTTGTACACACCGCCCGTCACACCATGGGAGTGGGTTGCACCAGAAGTAGCTAGTCTAACCTTCGGGGGGACGGTTACCACGGTGTGATTCATGACTGGGGTGAAGTCGTAACAAGGTAGCCGTAGGGGAACCTGCGGCTGGATCACCTCCTTAATCGACGACTCAGCTGCTTCATGAGCTCCCACACGAATTGCTTGATTCATTGAAGAAGACGAAAAGAAGCAGCCCGAAATTGGGTCTGTAGCTCAGTTGGTTAGAGCGCACCCCTGATAAGGGTGAGGTCGGCAGTTCGAATCTGCCCAGACCCACCAATTTTGTGTGGGAACACCTGTAGAGATACGGGGCCATAGCTCAGCTGGGAGAGCGCCTGCCTTGCACGCAGGAGGTCAACGGTTCGATCCCGTTTGGCTCCACCACTACTGCTTCTGATTGTATAAAGCTTAGAAATGAGCATTCCATCGGTTCGATGGTGAATGTTGATTTCTAGTCTTTGACTAGTTCGTTCTTTAAAAATTTGGGTATGTGATAGAAAGATAGACTGAACGTTACTTTCACTGGTAACGGATCAGGCTAAGGTAAAATTTGTGAGTTCTCTTAGTTGAGAAATTCGAATTTTCGACGAATGTCGTCTTCATAGTATAACCAGATTGCTTGGGGTTATATGGTCAAGTGAAGAAGCGCATACGGTGGATGCCTTGGCAGTCAGAGGCGATGAAAGACGTGGTAGCCTGCGAAAAGCTTCGGGGAGTCGGCAAACAGACTTTGATCCGGAGATGTCTGAATGGGGGAACCCAGCCATCATAAGATGGTTATCTTGTACTGAATACATAGGTGCAAGAGGCGAACCAGGGGAACTGAAACATCTAAGTACCCTGAGGAAAAGAAATCAACCGAGATTCCCTTAGTAGTGGCGAGCGAACGGGGACTAGCCCTTAAGTGGCTTTGAGATTAGCGGAACGCTCTGGAAAGTGCGGCCATAGTGGGTGATAGCCCTGTACGCGAAAATCTCTTAGTCATGAAATCGAGTAGGACGGAGCACGAGAAACTTTGTCTGAATATGGGGGGACCATCCTCCAAGGCTAAATACTACTGACTGACCGATAGTGAACTAGTACCGTGAGGGAAAGGCGAAAAGAACCCCGGAGAGGGGAGTGAAATAGATCCTGAAACCGTATGCGTACAAGCAGTGGGAGCCCACTTTGTTGGGTGACTGCGTACCTTTTGTATAATGGGTCAGCGACTTATTTTCAGTGGCGAGCTTAACCGAATAGGGGAGGCGTAGCGAAAGCGAGTCTTAATAGGGCGTCTAGTCGCTGGGAATAGACCCGAAACCGGGCGATCTATCCATGGGCAGGTTGAAGGTTAGGTAACACTGACTGGAGGACCGAACCGACTACCGTTGAAAAGTTAGCGGATGACCTGTGGATCGGAGTGAAAGGCTAATCAAGCTCGGAGATAGCTGGTTCTCCTCGAAAGCTATTTAGGTAGCGCCTCATGTATCACTGTAGGGGGTAGAGCACTGTTTCGGCTAGGGGGTCATCCCGACTTACCAAACCGATGCAAACTCCGAATACCTACAAGTGCCGAGCATGGGAGACACACGGCGGGTGCTAACGTCCGTCGTGAAAAGGGAAACAACCCAGACCGTCAGCTAAGGTCCCAAAGTTATGGTTAAGTGGGAAACGATGTGGGAAGGCTTAGACAGCTAGGAGGTTGGCTTAGAAGCAGCCACCCTTTAAAGAAAGCGTAATAGCTCACTAGTCGAGTCGGCCTGCGCGGAAGATGTAACGGGGCTCAAACCATACACCGAAGCTACGGGTATCACTTAGGTGATGCGGTAGAGGAGCGTTCTGTAAGCCTGTGAAGGTGAGTTGAGAAGCTTGCTGGAGGTATCAGAAGTGCGAATGCTGACATGAGTAACGACAATGGGTGTGAAAAACACCCACGCCGAAAGACCAAGGTTTCCTGCGCAACGTTAATCGACGCAGGGTTAGTCGGTCCCTAAGGCGAGGCTGAAAAGCGTAGTCGATGGAAAACAGGTTAATATTCCTGTACTTCTGGTTATTGCGATGGAGGGACGGAGAAGGCTAGGCCAGCTTGGCGTTGGTTGTCCAAGTTTAAGGTGGTAGGCTGGAATCTTAGGTAAATCCGGGATTCTAAGGCCGAGAGCTGATGACGAGTTACCTTTTAGGTGACGAAGTGGTTGATGCCATGCTTCCAAGAAAAGCTTCTAAGCTTCAGGTAACCAGGAACCGTACCCCAAACCGACACAGGTGGTTGGGTAGAGAATACCAAGGCGCTTGAGAGAACTCGGGTGAAGGAACTAGGCAAAATGGCACCGTAACTTCGGGAGAAGGTGCGCCGGTGAGGGTGAAGCACTTGCTGCGTAAGCCCACGCCGGTCGAAGATACCAGGCCGCTGCGACTGTTTATTAAAAACACAGCACTCTGCAAACACGAAAGTGGACGTATAGGGTGTGACGCCTGCCCGGTGCCGGAAGGTTAATTGATGGGGTTAGCTAACGCGAAGCTCTTGATCGAAGCCCCGGTAAACGGCGGCCGTAACTATAACGGTCCTAAGGTAGCGAAATTCCTTGTCGGGTAAGTTCCGACCTGCACGAATGGCGTAACGATGGCGGCGCTGTCTCCACCCGAGACTCAGTGAAATTGAAATCGCTGTGAAGATGCAGTGTATCCGCGGCTAGACGGAAAGACCCCGTGAACCTTTACTATAGCTTTGCACTGGACTTTGAATTTGCTTGTGTAGGATAGGTGGGAGGCTTTGAAGCGTGGACGCCAGTTCGCGTGGAGCCATCCTTGAAATACCACCCTGGCAACTTTGAGGTTCTAACTCAGGTCCGTTATCCGGATCGAGGACAGTGTATGGTGGGTAGTTTGACTGGGGCGGTCTCCTCCTAAAGAGTAACGGAGGAGTACGAAGGTGCGCTCAGACCGGTCGGAAATCGGTCGTAGAGTATAAAGGCAAAAGCGCGCTTGACTGCGAGACAGACACGTCGAGCAGGTACGAAAGTAGGTCTTAGTGATCCGGTGGTTCTGTATGGAAGGGCCATCGCTCAACGGATAAAAGGTACTCCGGGGATAACAGGCTGATACCGCCCAAGAGTTCATATCGACGGCGGTGTTTGGCACCTCGATGTCGGCTCATCACATCCTGGGGCTGAAGCCGGTCCCAAGGGTATGGCTGTTCGCCATTTAAAGTGGTACGCGAGCTGGGTTTAGAACGTCGTGAGACAGTTCGGTCCCTATCTGCCGTGGACGTTTGAGATTTGAGAGGGGCTGCTCCTAGTACGAGAGGACCGGAGTGGACGAACCTCTGGTGTTCCGGTTGTCACGCCAGTGGCATTGCCGGGTAGCTATGTTCGGAATAGATAACCGCTGAAAGCATCTAAGCGGGAAACTAGCCTCAAGATGAGATCTCACTGGGACCTTGAGTCCCCTGAAGGGCCGTCGAAGACTACGACGTTGATAGGTTGGGTGTGTAAGCGCTGTGAGGCGTTGAGCTAACCAATACTAATTGCCCGTGAGGCTTGACCATATAACACCCAAGCAATTTGACTACTCGAAAGAGCATCAGATTGCGGTGTGTGAAGACGAAACGAACCGAAAGTTCGAATCTCACAAAACACCGATCTATCACATACCCAATTTGCTGAAGCGAGGCCCTCTGGTCACGACTCAGTACCCGAATTTCTTGACGACCATAGAGCGTTGGAACCACCTGATCCCATCCCGAACTCAGAAGTGAAACGATGCATCGCCGATGGTAGTGTGGGGTTTCCCCATGTGAGAGTAGGTCATCGTCAAGATTAAATTCCAAAACCCCTATCTGCGCATGCAGGTAGGGGTTTTGTTTTTGTCCGCAGGAAAAGCCGGCCGACGCAAACTTAAAGAAAATGACACGAAGGTGATTCAGCCGTTTTGGTATGGTGCAGCTCGTTTTTAACGGACCGTTTCAAATCCAGGGATCGGTGTATTTTCAAAGAGTTGCCACAGAAATGCCCCAGCCGATTCCGATCAAAGACCACGAAAAAGAGACCCGCCTGGTCAACAAGCGACTGATGGCCTGCGCTTTGTTCGTAGGCGCCATTACTTGTGCACTGGTGGTGCGCCTGTACGTCCTGCAGGTGGTGGAATTCGACTATCACTCCACGATTTCCGAAAACAATCGTGTACACGTGCTGCCGATCACGCCGACCCGAGGCTTGATCTATGACCGCAATGGCGTGGTCCTGGCGGACAACCGGCCCAGCTACAACCTGACGATCACTCGCGAACGCGCCTCCGATGTCAATCAAGAGCTGGACGAAGTGGTGAGCCTGTTGCATCTGCCGGCTGAAGACCGCACGGTGTTCGACAAGGCGATGAAACAGGCGCGGCATCCGTTCGTGCCGGTGACATTGTTCTATGAACTGAGCGAGGAGCAGATCGCGATACTGGCGGTCAACGAGTTCCGCTTGCCGGGCATCGATGTCGAGCCGCAGTTCGTGCGCCATTATCCGTTGGGCGAACACTTCGCTCATTCAGTTGGCTATGTCGGACGGATCAACGAGAAAGAGTCCAAGGTGCTGGATACAGTGGAGTATCGAGGCACCCAGTCCATCGGCAAGACCGGGATCGAAAAATTCTACGAGTCGCAACTGCACGGCCATGTGGGTTACGAGGAAGTCGAAACCAATGCCCAGGGCCGCGTGCTGCGCGTACTCAAGCACACTGATCCGGTGCCCGGTGAAAACATCGTCCTGAGCCTGGACGTCAAGCTGCAGGAGGCCGCCGAGCATGCCCTGGGCGATCGTCGCGGTTCAGTGGTCGCGCTTGATCCGTCGACCGGTGAAGTGCTGGCCATGGTCAGCAACCCGAGTTTCGATCCCAACCTGTTCGTCACCGGAATCAGCTCCAGGGAATATTCGACGCTACGCGATTCCATTGACCGACCGCTGTTCAACCGTGTGCTGCGCGGGCTCTACGCGCCGGGCTCGACCATCAAGCCGGAAGTCGCGATTGCCGGGCTCGACGCGGGCATCGTCACGCCGCAGACCCGGGTCTTCGATCCGGGCTATTACCAGCTCCCGGATTTTGATCACAAGTACCGCAACTGGAACCACAGCGGTGACGGTTGGGTGGACATGGACGCGGCGATCATGCGTTCCAACGACACCTACTTCTACGACCTCGCGCACAAGCTGGGCATCGATCGGCTGCATGACTACATGGCAATGTTCGGTCTAGGGGAAAAGGTCTCGCTGGACATGTTCGAAGAGTCCGCCGGGTTGATGCCCTCCCAAGCCTGGAAGCGCGCAACGCGTCGTCAGCCATGGTTCCCTGGGGAAACCGTGATCCTGGGCATCGGTCAAGGTTACATGCAGGTCACGCCGCTGCAACTGGCCCAGGCCACGGCGCTGATTGCCAACAAGGGCGTGTGGAATCGACCGCACCTGGCCAGGACCGTGGACGGCGTCGCGCCGGTGGACGAGCATCCGATGCCCAACATCCTGCTCAAGGACCCGCGCGACTGGGAGCAGGTCAACCACGGTATGCAGATGGTCATGCACGATGCCCGCGGGATCGCCCGGGCCGCGGCAGCGGGGGCGCAGTACCGTATCGCCGGCAAGAGCGGCACCGCGCAAGTGGTGGCGATCAAGCAGGGCGAGCGTTACAACCGCGAGAAAACCCGCGAGCGCAACCGCGACAATGCCTTGTTTGTTGGTTTCGCCCCGGCCGAACATCCGCAGATCGTGATTTCGGTGATGATCGAAAACGGCGAGGCCGGTGGCCGTGTCGCCGGTCCCGTGGTGCGGCAGATCATGGACGCCTGGCTACTCGATCAGGACGGCCATCTCAAGCCGCAATACGCAGTGCCGGGCAAGGCACCGGGCGATCCTCACGTCTGAATCCGCGAGGCTTCACAGCACGGGGCCTGTGCAGGCATGCAGGGCCAGGCCCTGCATGAACAAGTGAATCCATCACTGGTGAAGGATGAATGTCGCCAGGCTGCGCAAATCATCCGGACTTAACTGCGCGAAAGGCGGCATCGGGATATCCCCCCATTTGCCGCTACCGCCGTGCGCAATACTGGACGTAACCTTGGCTAGGGCCTGCGGGTCATTGGCGTACTTGGCAGCCACATCGTGATAGGCCGGGCCGACGACCTTGTGATTGATCGCGTGGCAGGACAGGCAAGCGTTGTTCTGCAGCAGGGCCGTGGCGTCGGCTTTTGCCACAGGTGCTGCCGTGGATTGGTTTACCGACGGATACGAGGCGGCCTGCACATCGGCATCGCTCGCCCGGGCACTGCCGTAGGTCGCCGCCAGGTAGGCGCCGATGATGGTCACGTCCTGATCGCTGATCGGAGCGCCGTATACGTGCTGCATCTTGCCCGCTTCTGCCGTCCACTGCGCCAGGCTCATGCCCGGAGGCTGGAAGCTGATGTAGTCGGCTGAATGGCAGATGGAACATTTCTGTTGGGCCAATGGGTAGCCAGGCAGCGCACTGGGTTTGAACGCAGCTGTTTCGGGCGGCAGGGTGATCGACAGAGGCGCTGCGCTGGCCATCCCAGCCAGGCAAAATTGCGTCGCGCACAGCAAGCGGGTCATGAATTTGATGGGTTTCATGGGGCTCTCCTCAGGCGACGGTCACGTGGCTGGTTTCGACGACGTGGCGCCTGTAACCGGCAGGGTTCCAGTCGGCTTGCAGCGGTTGTGTCTCGCCCGCGCTGTTAGTGGCTCGAACCATCAACTGTGTGGCGCCCTTGTGGGTAAAGGTGATCGCCAGCGTCCACTCGCGGAAGGAGAATCGACCAAGGTCCTGCCCTAGCGTGGCTTCACGCCAGAGCTTTCCACCGTCGATGGAGATTTCCACCTTGGTGATCCCCGCACCGCCATCGAACGCGATGCCGTTGAGCACCACGCTTTTTTTCAACGGCAACACATCACCCGTTTTAACGCTGGTAATGAAGCTGCGTACCGGCAACTTGGAAATCGGTCGGGTTTTTGCCAGCGTGGTGCCGGGGGCGATGCAGAAACAATCGTTATCCGGCAGGCGGTAACCTTTAGCCATGAAGAAACCGTCGTACTCATGGTCGACTACTTCGATCTCGCTCAAGTGCTTGACCCAGTACGTGCCGAAATAGCCGGGCACCACCAGGCGTATCGGGTAACCGTTGAGAAAGGGCAGGTCGGTGCCGTTCATCGACCAGGCGATCATGGGCTCACCGTCCATGGCATGGCTGATGTCCAGGGCCTTGATGAACTCCGGGGTACTCGGCAGCACGGGCTTGTCGAGGCCGCGAAATGTCACTTGCCTGGCGTTGGCTTTCACCCCGGCCTTTTCCAATACGGCCTTGAGCGGTACCCCCAGCCAGCGTGCATTGCCCATCGAGCCATTGCCCAGCTGTGCGCCGAACACCCGTGGCATCGAGAAACCACGACTGTTCCCCGAGCATTGATTGACAGCTACTACTTCTACCGGCTCGGCCAGAGATTTAAGCTCTGCGAGGGACAGTGACAACGCGGCGTCGACCGCACCCTTGACCTTCAGCCGGTAGCTGTCCGGGTCGATGCTGGTCGGGAAATTCGCCAGGTGGTAACGCACGAAAAAGGCGTCATTGGGGGTGATCGGCCCTTCGTTGAAAACAGTGAAGGGCGTTTCCAGATGCGGTGGGCGAGTGGTCACCAGGGTCAACGGCCGTTTTTGCGGGTATTGCACCAGCGGCCGTGGGCCCGCCGCAAAGGTCACTTCTTCGGCGGTTTCGTCGGCTGCCCTGGCCATGCTGGCCAAGGGCGAGGCGGCCAAAGCCAGGATGAAGGCATCGCGTAGAACGCGTCGTCGGGTTGGCTTGCTGTTATCGACAAAACTGAACTTCATTCTGCGCTCTCCCTGATTGTTTTTTTTTGATGCAACCGATAGCCCTCATCAGGGCGCAAAAGCATCGGTCTAGACGTGTCGCGTCACTGTTTGATGAGCAAACCAGTATCGTCACACGCAGGTTGTCTGCTTCTCATTGGGCGTCAGGGAGTTAGCAATCGATGACAGGGGCGGGCCATGCGAGGGGGGAGCGGTGGGGCGGCAGGTGATTCGCGCCGCGATTCGTGGGCGTTTAGTGGCGCGGTGAATCATTCGATCATCGATTTCGTACGGTGATCGGACGATTCTCAGGGGCGACCGACTGCAGGGTAGATACCACCACCTTCCCGAACGCCGGTTGGATGACCACCGTCGGCCGCGGGCCGGCGACGGTGGTCGTTACTGACATTCGTCAGCGTGTTGCCGGTTTCGAGACCGCCACCGTCACCGTCGCCTGAGCCGACTCCGCGCCCTTGGTATCCTTGGCTTGGTAGGTAAAGGTCGCGGAGAACGGCGCGGCGATTGTGGCCGGTGGTGTGTAGACCACACGCAGGCCGTCAGTGCTGACCGAGCCTTTGCCGGAGTCCGGTTGCGCAAGACCCACCACTTTAAGCGGCACGTTACCGTCAGGGTCGGTGTCGTTGGCCAGGACTTGTATGATCAGCGCCTGGCCGTTGTTGCTGACGGCGCTGTCGGCTTTGGCGATCGGTTTCTGGTTCTGGCCTTCGTTGTCGTCATCTCTGGCGCCGGTGCGGAAGGTCGGCAGCGCCGCAGAGTTCACGTAGGTGACGCCGTCCCAGCCGGGCAGGGGCGTTGGCATCAACTGGAATTGGCCAGGCTTCTCGATATCCCAGCGCAGCAACATTGAGGTGTCCTCGTGCTGGGTGTTGTGGCAGTGCTCCATGTAGGTCCCGGCGAATTCGCGGAAGCGGATGGCTATTTCCACGTCCGTCGAACTGTCGATGCCTTCGCCGATGCGATACACGTCCTTGCGCGCCCACTTTTCCCATTCCGGTGGTGCCTTGCCGTCGCGGTTGAGGACAATGCCTTCTTCGAAATGTACGTGCACGGGGTGGTTCCAGCCGTTGCCGCCGTTCCTGATTTTCCACACTTCCAGGGTGCCATCGCCGCTGTAGCCGCCATCGGTCGGGCCGTTGGCCAGTTGCGGGGCGGCGCTGAGCCGGCGTGGGTCCATGCTGTAGCCGAAGCCGCCATCAGTCTTGATGGTCCACGGTTCTTCGTCGGTGCCGTCGGAGCGGCCGAAAATGAACTCGCGATGCCGCGCCACGTTGAGCTTGGCAAGGTCTGTGGGGTTATCGCGATCAAGGGTCAGCGGGATCATTTTCTTGCCCGCCGGCTTGCCCGGTTTGGCCGGTTCATACTCGGCCGGGTTCATGCTCACGTCCTGGCCGGAATAAGGCTGCACGACCATTTGCATGAACTTGCCCACCACCGGGTCGCCCATGTCCCATTCCAGCCCTTTGCTGCCCAGCTTGAGCACCGCCTTGTACTTCCCGGACAGTACGTCTGCCAGGCTCAGCGGTACGCTCTCCGGACCCTTGCCGTTCTGGTGCTCCATCAGGTTGACGAAGTACAGCTTGTCACCCGTCTTGATCCCGTTTTTCGCGAAGTTGACGATGATGTCGAAACGCTCGGCGATGCCCTGGGTCGGCAGGATGGCGTTATGGTCCTGTGTATCGCCGTCGCCATCGAGGTCCATGCTGCCGTCGAACGGCACGGCGTGTTCCATGAGGTTGCCGTCGTTGGCGATCAGGTGGAACGGCACGCGGGTATAAGACAGGCCGGAACCTGCAGGCCCTGGGAATTCGCCACCGGTGCCGGCGATTTCACGCACCAGGGCGAAACGGAAGTAGCGCGACACCGAGCCATTGAGAATGCGGAAACGATAGCTGCGCGCACGCACTTTCAGGCGCGGCTGGTACTGCCAGTTGACCAGGATCTGATCACCGAGGAAGCCATCGGTGTTGAACGGGTTAAACCACAGTTGACCGTTCTTGTCCCAGGCCTTGTCGGCCACCATCAGGTTGACGTCATAGTCGCGGTTGCCCCAAGGCAGCGCCGAACCGCTGGGCAGGCGCAGGTTGACGCCGTCTTGCAGCGCTTCGTTGCCACGGTCCAGGGCGCTGTAGTAGTTCATCATCACCGCGTTGCCCTTGTAGACGTTCTGTGCGGTGAAATCGAGCATGTGGTCGTGGAACCAGTGGGTGCTCATGGTTTCGCGCCAGTCGCCACGGATCTTGATGGAGCCGTTGTTGCAGGTCTTGAGGCCGGGGCTGGCGTCGTTGACGTACAGCGTCTCCCCCGGTGCGCAAGGGAATGCCGCGCGCGGATCTTCAGCCTTGGTGTTGATGGTGTCGTAGCCGGCCAGTTGCAGCGGCCAGCGATAGTCGTAGTACTGCCCCGGAAAGAAAAACGCATTGGTGTAGCCGTCGCTTTCGGCCGGGGTGTGACCGTTGTGTTCGTGGGTACTGAGGGTGTGAAGACCGAAACCCATGTTGGCCGCCGGGTCGATCGGCAGGGCGTTGTAGTGACGCATCAGCACCGGTTGGCCGTAACGCACCATCAGCAGTTTGGCCGGAAAAGTGCCATCGAAGGTCCATAGCGCCTTGTGGTTCTGAATCGGCATGTTGGGGTGAAAACGGGTGTCGATGCCTTTGGTCGTGCCCGTCGTGGTCGGGATGTCCGAGGTCTGGTAGTAGAGCCCGCCAGGCCCGAACTCACCGACGGCGTAGTTGTGCAATTGTCGGCGGTCGCGCATGCCGGTGTTGATCCGCGCGCCGACTTGCACGGTCTTGAAGGCGGCCTGCGGGTAGAACTCGTTCCAGCGTTGATGCGACCAACCCTTTCCCGGTGGCCGCCCCTCGGCCGGCGAACCTACCGGATGGCGGTTGAGGAAGGCTTCGATCTGCGATTTCCACGGGTTGCGGTCCAGCACGTTGGAGTACTGCGACGGAAACGGGTAAAGCCCGGGCTGGCGCATAAAGGCTTCCAGCGCCGCCTTCGACGGGCCGCTGCGAGCGATGCTGTCAGGGTCCTGGGCCGGCGCCGGGCCGGCAAGGGGGACCGGGAATTTCAGCGGCGGCGGGGGCAGCGTCGGGTCGAGTTTTTCCGTGCCGAATTCTTCGAACAATAGCAATTGCTGGGTGTAGGGCTGGGCGCCGAACAGCGGGCTGGGCTTGCCGTTGGTGGGGATCTTGAACGATGTCTGCAGGCTTGGCGGCAGCACGTTCTCGGCGCGTGGGGTGTTGCGGTCGCCATACACGCCGTTGGGCAGGGCAATCGCGCCCTGGTTGGCCGACGGCATGGTTTTCAAGGCTTCCAGCGCGGCCGCCGCGGCCAGCGGGTCGGCTGGAGGATTGGTATACGCCGACGGGTCCGTCGGGGGTGGCTGGCTGACATCGTCGAGCGGCGCGGCATCGGCGGTGGCCAGGGTCAGGAGCATCGCGCAGGGCAGGCTGGACCTGCGCAGCAAGTCAATGGAATTGCAGGGTGGTGTCGCACGTTTCATTTTTCTCCCCTCGCGTGATGCCCCGCCGTCTCCAAGTCCGGGACGATAGTTGTGCGGGTAAAAGCGGTGGAGCAACTAACGAGCCACTACCGCAGGGAGAAATAAAAGTTCAATTTAATTAACGGGTTGTTCTGAGTGTTAAAAATGGCAGAAATGGTAGTGGGGGATATTCCTCAAATGTGGTGATAAATTCCCGATAAAGTGGGTGTAAATCCCCAGTTATGGTGATAGCAAAAGCGCTTTTTTACCGCGCTTTTTTGTTAGGACTCCCGTCCCATAAGGAGATAGGGGTAATCTTTGCGTTATTGAATTGGTGACTGAAAAAAATGGAATCGCGCATCCGCCATTGCCTGGCTGCGAGCCGTATTTTGGTAAATATGAATGGAATTCGCCACGAGGTGGGGCGCCGGCCAGCCATTTGGCTCGACCGGCGGGCGGGAAAAAGTCAGTTGCTGACCAGCAGTTCCGGGCCGAGGTAGTCGTTGATCTGGTCGATATCGTCGTCGCCCAGACTGCCCACCGAGGAGGCCAGGCGCAGGCGCGACATCAAATAGCGCAACTTCGCCTCGAACAGATCGTGGCGCGCGACGAAGAGCAGCTCTTCAGCATTGAGGACGTCCGAGTTAGTGCTGGTGCCCCCTTCCTTGAAGCCCTTGCGTGTCGAACTCAGTGAGCGTTCGTTGGACGCCACTGCTTTTTCCAGCGCGCGAACACGCTTGGCGCCGCTCTGGACACCTTGATACTCACGGGTGGTTCCGGAGATGACCTCCTGCCGTGTGGCGTCGAGTTCATCCTGCGCCTTGTAGCTATTGGCACTGGCCTGGCGTGTCAACGCGCTGACGCCCCCACCGCTGAACAGCGGGAGATTGACTTCCAGGCCGATCGAGCCGTAGCGGTTGCGTTGATTGAGCTCGGAAATCGATTGGCTATCGCCCGCGGTGTAGCCGGCAACGAAATCCAGTGTTGGCCAGTGGCCGGCCTTGGCGCGCTTCACTTCTTCTGCGGCGAGGTCGCTGCTGTAACGGCGCGCAATGATCAGCGGGCTATCGGCCTGGGCCTTGACCAGCCAGTCCTGCAGGTTGCTCGGCAGCAGCGGCGGTGTATCGAAGTTCGGCTGCAAGGTGGTCAGTGATTCGGGGGTTTCACCGATGTATTCCTCCAGCTGGCGGCGCGCGTTGACCAGGTTGTCCTGCGCTTCGATCAGTTCGGCCTCGGCGAGGTCGCGGCGAGCGACCGACTCGTCGATGTCGGTGACGGTGCCGGCCCCCAGCTCCATCCGCCGTTTCGCCGAGGCGAGTTGCTCATCGAAGGCGCTCAGCTTGGCCTTGGCCAGGACGATGGTTTCGCTTGCCAGGAGCACGTCGAAATAGCTTTCGGCCAGGCGCACCGCGGCGTCCTGGGTCTTGGCATCGAACACCGCGACGCTGTAGTCGGCGCGCTGCTGACCCTGGCGGTACTCGGCCATCTTCTGTTTGTTGAACAGTGGCTGGCGCAGGCGCACGTTGGCGCCCTTGGAGTCGTAGTCCAGATCCCTTTCGACACCGCTTTGGCGCTGGGTGCCATTGACCTTGTTGTCGTAGGCCGAGGCATTGATCTGCGGCAGCAGGCCGGCCTTGCCGATGGCGCGGTTTTCCTCGCCGGCCGCTTTTTCATGCACTGCGGCGCGGTAAACGGGACCTTGGTACTGCAACAGATCCCAGGCTTGTTTGAGGTCCATGGCGCAGGTCGGCAGGGACAGCCCCAGCAGGCAGAAGAATATGCAATGACGGTCCATTTCATTGTTCCTTGAAGGAGCTGTCCACACGCTCGAGCATCGGTTTGAGCAGATAGCTCATCAAATTGCGCTCGCCGGTCTTGATGGTGACGCTGGCGGGCATGCCGGGGCGAATATGATTGCTGCCAAGCAGGCTCATGCCGTCGGGTGTGACTTCCACCTGGGCCAGGTAGAACGGTTGCTTGCTTTCCTCGTCGAGCAGGCGGTCGGCGGAGATGGTTTTCACGCGGCCTGGAATGTTCGGCGTCTGGGCGTGGTTGAAGGCGGGGAAGGCAATGTCCACGGGCAGGCCGGGGACCATCTTGTCGATGGCCTGCACGGGAATCATCGCGTCGACCTGCAGCGGTTCGTTGACCGGAACGATCTCCATGATCTTGAAGCCGGGCTGAATGATTCCCCCGACCGTGGCAATGCTCAGGGACTGGACCATGCCATCGATGGGCGAGCGAATCACCGTGTGGGTCACTTCATAATCCAGCGCGCGCAAGCGGTCAGCCAGGGTGGTGTTTTCCTTGGCGGTGTCAGTCAGCTGCGATTCGACTTCCTTCAGGTAATCGTGTTGGCGCTGCAGGATGCGCAACTTGATTTCGGTGGTCTGGCTACGCACGCGCGCGATGTTGTTGAGGTTCTCGGCCTGGCCGGCAGACAGGTCGGCATTGCTGCGTTCCAGCTCAAGCAGGCGGTTGCGCGGCACATAGCCTTCGGCCGCCAGCACGCGTGTGCCTTGCAGTTCCTGGTTGAGGAAGTTGATTTGCGAGGCGCGGGCGCCATAGACCTGCTGCAGGCCCTTGAGCTGCACCTGCGACGCCGCCAGGTTTTCCTCGAGGATGCTGATTTCACCCGCAAGACCGGCGCGTCGGGTGTCCAGCAGGCGCTGTTGCAGGTTCATGGCGGCCACCAGGCGGTGGTCATCCCTGAAGCGCTTGAGCAACTCAGGGTCGAAGTCCACCACATCGCGGCCGTCACGTTCCGCTTCCAGGCGGTTTTCCACGGTCTTGCTGACGATGTACTGGGCGCCAACCGCCCCCTGTTCGGCAGCGGCACGCAACGAGTCGAGGCGAACCACCTCCTGGCCTTTTTTCACCACATCGCCTTCGCGAACGAGGATGGCCTCCACGGTGCCGCCGCTGAGGTGCTGCACGGCCTTGCGATTGCTGGTGACTTTGACCGTGCCTGTCGCTACCACGCCGGCATCCAGCGGTGCCAGCCAGGACCACAGGAGGAAGCCGCCGAAGCCGGCGAGCACCAGCCACACGCCCCAGCGCGCGGGTTTACCGACGTCCAGGTCTACCACGCTCCTGGGATCGGCTTGAATCATCTCGGTGTGTTGGCTCAATTGCATGATCGGTCACTCCCGTGCTTTGACGGAGGCCAGCGGGGTCGCCGCGCCAGCAGGCATCACACTGGCCTTGCGCAGCGCTGCGAATACTTCGTCGCGCGTGCCGAGCATCTGCACGCCGCCGTCACGCAGCATCAGCACCTTGTCGACGGCGCAAAGTACGTTGGGACGG
This sequence comes from Pseudomonas sp. WJP1, assembly GCF_028471945.1. Classification (NCBI taxonomy): domain Bacteria; kingdom Pseudomonadati; phylum Pseudomonadota; class Gammaproteobacteria; order Pseudomonadales; family Pseudomonadaceae; genus Pseudomonas; species Pseudomonas sp. WJP1. The sequence continues at coordinate 5,217,714 of NZ_CP110128.1, read as the reverse complement.
TGGGAAATCAGAATGACGGTGGCACCGCGGGCCTTGAGTTCAGCCAGCGCATCGACCAGGGCCTTTTCGCCGACGTCGTCGAGGTTGGCGTTCGGCTCATCCAGCACGATCAGGTTGGGCTCGCCATACAACGCGCGGGCCAGGGCAATGCGTTGCTTCTGACCACCGGACAGCGGGCTGCCATCGGTGCCCAGGCGGGTGTCATACCCCTGCGGGAAACGCAGGATCATGTCGTGCACGCCAGTGATCTTGGCGGCGCGGATGACCGCGTCGCTGTCCACTTCGCCAAAGCGTGCAATGTTATCGGCGATGCTGCCCTCGAACAGCTCCACGTCCTGTGGCAGGTAGCCGAGCCAGGGGCCCAGTTCGCCCTTGTTCCAGGTGAATATGTCCGCGCCGTCCAGGCGTACCTTGCCGGCCTGCGCCGGCCAGACGCCAACCAGCAGGCGGGCGAGGGTGGATTTGCCCGACGCGGATGGGCCGATAACGCCAAGGCTTTCACCGGGGACAAGGCTGAAACTCACCCCGCGCAGAATCGTGTTGTTGGTAGCGGGGGCACCGGCATACACATTCTCCACCGCCAACATGCCCAACGGACGCTGCAGTGGCATGCTCGCTGGCCGGCGCGGATAGTCGTGCAGCATCTCGTTGAGTCGGCCCCAGGCCGAGCGGCAGCCGAGCAGTTGTTTCCATGACGCGATGACCTGTTCTACCGGGCCCAGGGCGCGGCCGGTGAGGATCGAGCAGGCAATCATCATCCCCGGGGTGATCTTGCCTTCGATCGCCAGCAGCGCGCCGGCGCCGAGGATCAGCGACTGCAGCGTGATACGCACGAAGCGCCCGGTGCTGCTGATGAGGGCGGCGCGGTCGGAGGCCAGGGTCTGCATTTCCAGGATGCGCAAATGGCTTTGGTACCAGCGCTTGCTGATCGACGGCAGCATGCCCATGGCCTCGATGACCTCGGCGTTGCGCAGGTTGTTATTGGCGTAAGTGGCGGAGGAGAGGGAGGCCTGGTTGGCTTCGGCCAGCGGTTTCTGCGTGGCCTTTTCGGTGAGGTAGGCCAGGCCCACCAGGATCAACGAGCCGATCAGCGTGAGCAGTCCCAGCAGCGGGTGGATCAGGTAGGCGACCAGCAGGTAGATCGGCGTCCAGGGTGCATCGAAAAAAGCGAACAGGGCGTTGCCGGTGAGAAATTGACGGACCTGCGCGAGATCTTGCAGGGCCTGGGCTGGATTGCCTCCGGCGCGGTTCAGGTTGCGCTCGAAGGCGGCGGTGAAGATGCGCCGGTTGAGGTCCATGTCGAGGCAGTTGCCGAGCCGGATCACTACGCGGGTGCGGACCATTTCCAGCGTGGACATCAGCAGGAACAACCCGATCACCAGCAGGGTCAGCATCGTCAATGTTGTGACGTTGCGACTGACCAGGGCCCGGTCATAGACCTGCAACATGTACACCGCTGGCGTCAACATCATGACGTTGATAACGCCACTGAACGCTCCCAGCGAGTAAAAACTGCGACGCAGGCGAAAAATCGCGTCCGCCAGTTCTGAGCGGGTGCTCGACTGCTTTTGCATTTGACCCTCCCTCACCGAAAAGCCGGTTGCCCTTGCGGCGCACCAGCTGCCAGTAAATGAAATTGACTATCAATACATCTAGTTCCCCGAGTAACTCGTCGGCACAAGCTGTAGTTCTCTGGACAAGTTCTCAGGGTTATTCACATGCAGGAGCGTAGGTGGCGTTTGTTTCCCTAGCGATACACTTTGAAATAACATTTCGCGCTATAAGTGCTTCGTATTTCCTATATATCGTTTAAGAACAGCTAGTTGGCGGGTCTGATGCCGGTCGTCTGTTTTTGCGGCGTAATATTGACAGTTTTTTGCTATGGAACTTTAGTCATGTTGGGTGATCGCCCCCCTGAAGCCAGCCAACACTTTGGCAATGCAAGGCACGGTGATTTTCCTGAAGGAGCACACATGGCGATCATTTCGTTGTCTTGCGCGGTGACGGAGCTGTTCAGGAAGTTCGCTTCGACTTCCAGATTCCATGGCCCACCCTCGGCTCGGGATCGCTCAGCCTAACCGCTCAGCGAACCATTCATTTCGCGAATTCCAGGCGCGCATTCCCAGGCGCCGGGGGACGGCTTTGCCTATCCCACGCCTGCTCTCGCCATACAACTGAACCAATGAACTACGCAAGCCAGCACCTGACTGGGCGTGGGAGGATTCTTTCGTCCCGTGCCTTTCCCCCAGAGAGATCGAGGACAATAAAAAATGGCCAATTTCAACAAGTCGGACCTGGAATTCATACTCAAGCAAATCTTCATCGCGGAAGCGCACGCCAGTGGCGCCAGCCTAATCGATTTGCTGCCTAACACTCAGGTGCCATTCGGTCTGCGAACCGTCGATGGCAGCTACAACAACCTGGTCGCCGGGCAAACCGAGTTTGGCGCCGCGGACAATTCCTTCCTGCGCCTGCTCGATGCCCAGTATCGAGCGGCCTATGCCGCGTCAGGCAATGTGGTCGACCCGCAGCCACGCATCATCAGTAACCTGATTGTCGACCAGACCGGCAACAACCCGGCCGCGGTTGCGGCGAATGGCGGTGCCGACCCGGTGATCAGTCCCGGGCTGGATGGCGTGTTCGGCACGGAAGACGACAAGGAAGTGTTCTTTATCCCCAACGTGTCGCCGGACGTCGGCCTGACTGCCAGCTTCAACTCGTGGATGACCTTCTTCGGCCAGTTCTTCGACCATGGCCTGGACCTGGTCACCAAGAGCAGTAGCGAGATTGTGTACATTGCGCTACAACCGGACGATCCGTTGTACGTACCGGGCGGCCATACCAATTTCATGGTGCTGTCACGTGCCGTGCATTCCGTTGGTGCGGACGGAATTGCCGGCACTGCCGATGATGGCCAGACCAACACCACCTCGCCGTTCGTGGACCAAAGCCAGACCTACAGTTCGCACCCCTCGCATCAGGTGTTCCTGCGCGAGTACGCCCTCAACGCGGCAGGCAACCCTATTGCAACGGGTCGCTTGATTACCAACCGTGACCTCGGCGCCGATGGCAAGTTCGGCACCTCCGATGATGGCAATGGCGAAAATGGCGGCATGGCGACCTGGGCAGTGGTCAAGGCCCAGGCCCGTGACATCCTCGGCATCAACCTGACCGACGCCGATGTGCACAGCGTGCCGCTGCTGGCAACCGATGCCTATGGCAACTTCATCCGCGGGCCAAGCGGCATGCCGCAGGTGGTGATGCGCGTCAGCAACGGTGCTGACGGCACCGCCGGTACGGCGGATGACGTCACGCAACTGGTCGAAGGCAACCGGGATGCGCCGATCAGCCTGGCCAATGCCGTGAGCACCGGGCATGGCTTCCTCGACGACATCGCCCACAATGCCGCGCCGGTCGTGGTCAACGGGGTTCTGCAGGCGGATGGCGACACCGATGTTGGCAATGCGCAGGAGGTAGGCGCGGCCGGCAACAACCTGACCTATGACAACGAACTGCTCGATGCCCACTACATTGCCGGCGACGGCCGGGTGAACGAGAACATCGGCCTGACCGCCGTGCACCATGTGTTCCACGCCGAGCACAACCGCCTGGTCCAGCAATCCAAGGACACCATCCTTGCCGCCGGCGACCTGGCCTTCCTCAATGAATGGCTGGCGGACGACGTGGCTGCGATACCAACCACGGCCGCCGGGATCGCGGCGTTGGTGTGGGACGGCGAGCGCCTGTTCCAGGCCGCCAAGTTCGGTACCGAGATGCAGTACCAGCACCTGGTGTTCGAGGAGTTCGCGCGGACCATTCAGCCGCAGGTCGACGAATTCCTTGCCCCCAACGGTTATGACACCACGATCAACCCGGCCATCCTCGCCGAGTTCGCCCACGTGGTGTACCGCTTCGGCCACTCGATGCTGACCGAAACCGTCGATCGTTTCGACCCCGAGTTCAATCCGCTCCTCACTGACCCGAACAACCCGGATTCGCAAATGGGGCTGATCGCGGCCTTCCTCAACCCGCTGGCGTTCGCCGGTAGCGGAGCGACCTCGGACGAAGCGGCAGGGGCGATCATTCGCGGTGCGACCCGTCAGGTCGGCAACGAGATCGACGAGTTCGTCACCGAAGCGTTGCGCAACAACCTGCTCGGTCTGCCGCTGGATTTGCCGGCCCTGAACCTGGCGCGCGGTCGCGACACGGGCATCCCCACGTTGAATGAAGCGCGCCGTGAGATGTACGCAGCCACCGGCGACAGCCAACTCACGCCGTACATCAGTTGGACTGACTTTGCCGAGCACCTCAAGCACCCCGAATCCCTGGTCAACTTCATCGCCGCTTTCGGCACCCACAGCGCATTGATGGCGGCCGATGTGGATACGCTGGTCGAGATGCGTGCGATCGCTGCGGCCCTGGTGTTTGGTGGCAGCGCGGTGATCAACGTGGATACTCCCGACGAGCGCATCTTTACCGCCAATCTCGCCGATCGCCTGGCATTCCTTAACAGCTCAGGCGATTACGCCATGGTCAATGGCGTCACCACCACCGGCGTGGACGACATCGACTTCTGGGTCGGTGGCCTCGCCGAGCAGAAAATGCCGTTCGGCGGCATGCTCGGCTCGACGTTCAACTTCGTCTTTGAGACCCAGATGGAGGCGTTGCAGAACGGCGACCGCTTCTACTACCTGTCGCGCGTCGCAGGCCTGAACTTCGGCACCGAACTGGAGAACAACTCGTTCGCCAAGCTGATCATGCTCAACAGCGATGTTACCCACCTGTCGAATACCGTGTTCCTGACGCCGACGTTCACCCTCGAAGTGAATCAGGACAATCAGTTCACTGGCCTGGGTGCGGGCGGCAAAGCCGACCCGACGGGCGGCCTCATGATCGACGGCGTGGAAATCGTCAAGCTGGTGGTCCGCGACAACCCCGATACCCCCGGTACAGACAGCAATTACCTGCGCTACAACGGTGAAGACCATGTGGTCCTGGGCGGCACCGCCGGCAATGACATCATCATCTCCGGTGACGGCGATGACACCGTTTATGGCGACGGGGGCAACGATATCCTCGAAGGCGGTGCCGGCAACGATGCGGTGCTGGGTGGCGCAGGCGATGACATCATCACTGACTCGTTCGGCGACAACCGCCTGGAGGGTAACGCCGGTAACGACGTGATTATCGCCGGCAGCATGCTGGCCGCCGGCAACCTGATCCTGGGCGGCGATGGCCAGGACTTCATCGTCACCACCGAAGACATCACCACCACCTTCGGCGGCCAGGGCGACGACTTCATTCTCGGTGCCAAGACCAACCTGCCACCGACCGGTAACGAAGGTGACGACTGGATCGAGAAGGGCACCCAGGACGGTGCCCCTGGTGATAACGCCGCGCCGTTGCTCACTGACGATACGATCGGCAACGACATCTTTGTCGGCGGCGGTGGCTTCGATGAAATGATCGGCGAGGGGGGCGATGACATCTTTGTCGGCAGCGATGCCCAGGACAAGATGGAAGGCATGTCCGGCTTCGACTGGGTCACCTACAAGGATGACAAGTTCGGCGTCACCGCCGACCTGACCATGGCCGCGCTGGCACAGCCACACGGCAACGCGCCAAACCAGAACACCGGCGTGTTCAATCCGGTCGGCGCCTCGCCCGCCTCGATCCTTGACCGCTTCGCCGAAGTGGAAGGCTTGTCCGGTTCGAAGTACGGCGACGTACTCAGGGGCGATGATGTCGATGCCGACACCATCCTCAACCACGGGGGGGCCACGGGCAGTGCGCTGACCAATGTGGCGTTGATCCGCGGACTGGCGCAGTTCCTGGCCGATGCCGGCCTGCCGACCACCGGCTTTGCCACGGGCAACATCATCCTCGGTGGCAATGGCAGTGACCTGATCGAGGGCCGCGGTGGCGATGACCTGATCGACGGCGACAAATGGATCAACGTCAGGATTGCCGTTTATGCCCCGGGTGATGTCAACCATACCGGTCCCGAGGTCGCCAGCTTCGACAGCATGGTCGACATGATTCCCTTCATGCTCGATGGCTCCATTAATCCCGGTCAGCTCAAGGCCGTGCGGGAAATCCTGCCCGGTACTTCCACCGGCGGTGCGGCCTTCGATACCGCGATTTTCTCCGGAAATCAGATCGATTATCTGGTGACGCGCGACACCCGTGGCACGCTCGACACGGCGGACGATGTGTGGACGGTGGCGGATAGCGTAGCGGGCCGCGACGGCACCGATACCCTGCTGCATATCGAACGCCTGCAGTTCGCCGATGGACAGCTGGCGCTGGCGCCAGGCAATGCCCAACCGATTGGCAGACCGACCATCGCCGATAACAACGGCGGCGCGATTACGGTGGGCGACATGCTGACCGTCAGCGTGGCCGGGGTGAGCGATACCGACAACGTTGGGGGCAGTCTCAACAGCTCCTCGGTGTCCTACTACTGGCAATTCGAGTCGGACCCAGGCAGCGGCGTTTTCGAGGACATCATCCTCTTGCCGGCCGGCGACCTGGCGTTCCAGAGTGCCGACGGCACCTCGTTCAAGGTCTCTCCTGACCTCGCCGGGCTGTCGTTGCGGGTCAAGGCGATCTACCAGGATGGGCATGGCACGACGGAAGTGGTGTTCTCGCAGCCGACGGCGGTAGTGGCTGCCGGCGCGCCGGTCGTACCGACGGCGCCGACCCCCGTGGCCGATGCCACGGCGGGTGGCGAGGGCCTTCACATGGTCCGCTCCGACCTCAACTTCATCCTTGACCAGATCAAGATTGCCGAGGCTGACGCGGCCGGCCAGGACATCCTCTCGCTGATCCCGAATATCCGCGCGCCGTTGGGCCTGCGTGCGGTCGACGGGTCGAACAACAACCTGCTGAACCTCAACGGCAACAACAACACCGGGTTTGGTGCCGCCGATAACACCTTCCCGCGCTTGACCGATCCGGTGTTCAACCCGGCGCAAGGTGTGCCTGCCGGTTTCTTCGGCACCGGTTCGCCGGCCATCCCGGGATCATCGTATGCGCAGAACAGCGGCGCTGTGTTTGACTCGCAGCCGCGCACCATCAGTAACCTGATCGTCGACCAGACGTCGAACAACCCGGCGGCCTATGCCACGGCGTACGACCCGGGTGCGAACGGTCATCTCGACTACGGCTTAGAGGGTAGCGGTAACGACGACGTGCTCAAGGATGGCGTACGCATAGTCGCCAGCCCCGGCATGGATGGCAAGTTCGGTACGGAAGACGATCACGATGTGTACCTGTTCGAGAACACCGCGACGGATGCGGGATTGTCTGCGCCGTTCAACGCCTGGATGACCTTCTTCGGGCAGTTCTTCGACCATGGCCTGGACCTGGTGACCAAGGGCGGTTCAGGCACCATCTACATCCCGCTGCAAACTGACGATCCGCTGTATGTGCCCGGCGGCAACACCAACTTCATGGTGCTGACCCGCGCGACCAACCAGCCAGGGGCGGATGGCATTCTCGGCACGGCCGACGACATCCATGAGCACACCAACACCACCACGCCGTTCGTGGACCAGAACCAGACCTATAGCTCGCATCCGTCGCACCAGGTGTTCCTGCGCGGGTACGTGATGACGGATGACGGCCCTAAAGCCACCGGCAACCTGATCACTAACCGTGACCTGGGGCTGGACGGCAAGTTCGGTACCAGCGATGACACCGAAATCGGTGGCATGGCGACCTGGAAGGTGGTCAAGGCGCAGGCACGTGACGTGCTGGGCATCAACCTCACCGACGCCGATATCGACAGCGGTCCGCTGCTGGCGACGGATGCCTATGGCAACTTCATCAAAGGGCCGAACGGCTTCCCGCAGGTTGTCATTCGCCTCAACAACGGGCTGGACGGCCTTGCCGGTACCGCCGACGACGTCACTACCCTGATGGAAGGCAATCCGGCCAACCCGATCAGCCTCGTGAACGCGGTACGCACCGGCCATGCCTTCCTCAACGACATCGCCCACAACGCTGTGCCGGTGGTCGCTGGCGGGATTCTGCAGGCGGACGGTGACGACGAAGTCGGCAATGCGCAGGAAGTTGGCGATCGCGGCAACAACCTGACCTACGACAACGAACTGCTTGACGCTCACTACATCGCCGGCGACGGCCGGGTCAACGAGAACATCGGCCTGACCGCGGTGCATGCGATCTTCCACGCCGAGCACAACCGGCTGGTGGCGCAAACCAAGGATACCGTCCTCGATTCAGGGGACGTAGCGTTCCTCAACGAGTGGCTGCTCACGCCGGTGGCTGCCTTGCCCGCCAACCAGGCTGAGATCGATGCGCTGGTGTGGAATGGCGAGCGCCTGTTCCAGGCGGCCAAGTTCGGCACCGAGATGCAGTATCAGCACCTGGTGTTCGAGGAGTTTGCGCGAACCATCCAGCCTCGTGTTGACCTGTTCTTCGCACCGACCCAGGTCTATGACGTCGACCTCGATGCCTCGATCGTCGCCGAGTTCGCCCACACCGTGTACCGGTTTGGCCACTCGATGCTGACCGAGACCGTCGATCGCTACGACGTCAATTTTGACGTGATTGGCGATCCGAACAGCGCTAACCCCGATCAACAACTGGGCTTGATCGCGGCGTTCCTCAACCCGTTGGCCTATGCCGCCAGTGGCGTGACGCCAGAGGATGCGACCAGTGCGATCGTGCGTGGGGTGACTCGGCAAGCCGGTAACGAAATCGACGAGTTCGTCACCGAGGCGCTGCGCAACAACCTGCTGGGCCTGCCGCTCGACCTGCCGGCGATCAACATCGCCCGTGGCCGCGACGTGGGGATTCCCTCGCTCAACGCGATTCGCCGCGACATCTACAGCCAGACCGGCGATACCCAGCTCAAGCCTTACAGCAGCTGGGTCGACCTGGTGCAGCACCTCAAGCATCCGGAGTCGTTGATCAACTTCATCGCGGCCTACGGCACCCATGGCACGATTACCTCGGCAACCACTTTAGAAGGCAAGCGCGCCGCGGCGATGTTGCTGGTCTTTGGCGACGGGGGTATTGACGAGCCATCCGATCGCCTGGACTTCCTCAACGGCACCGGTGACTGGGCCAACGTGACGCGGGCGGGCAAGGATGGGGCCCTGGGGACTGCAGACGATCTGAAGGGTGTGACGATCACGGGGGTCGACGCCATCGATCTATGGATCGGCGGCCTGGCCGAACAGATCACGCCGTTTGGCGGCATGCTCGGCTCGACCTTCAACTTCGTGTTCGAGAATCAAATGGAGAAACTGCAGGACGGCGATCGCTTCTACTACCTGGAGCGTACCTCTGGCCTGTCGATGAACGCCGAGCTGGAAAGCAACTCGTTCGCCAAGCTGATCATGGCCAACACCTCGGCCACGCACCTGCCGGGCCTGGTGTTCTCGGACCCGGGTTTCTATCTGGAGAGGGATCAGTCCAAGCAGTACAACGATGGCCTGGGCAGTGCCGATCCGCTCGAGAACGGCCATAAGGTGGTGTTCCGCGACAACCCGCTGACCGACGGACCGGACGCCAACTACATCAAGTACACCGGTGAAGAGCACATCGTGCTGGGCGGTACCCACAGTGCAGACATCCTCATCGCGAGTGAAGGCGATGACACCGTCTGGGGTGACGGCGGCAACGACCGCATCGAAGGCGGTGACGGCAACGACCAACTGCGCGGTGGCGCCGGCGACGACATCATCACTGATGCCGGCGGCGACGATAACATCCAGGGGGGCGACGGCAACGACGTGCTGCACGGAGGCAACGGCGTCAACCTGATCATTGGCGGGTTCGGCAATGACTTCATCGTGACCGGTGAGGACGCCTCCGAAGCCATTGGTGGCCAGGGCAACGACTTTATCCTGGGCAGCAAAGCCAACGAACAGGACATGGGTAACGAAGGCGACGACTGGATCGAGAAGGGCACCTCCGACGGTGCACCTGGCGACAACTTCGACCCGCTGGGCAACGACCCGATCATCGGCAACGATGTGTTCGTCGGTGGTGGCGAGAACGACAAGTTCAACGGTGAAGGCGGTGACGACATCATGGTCGGCAGTCTCGGCCTAGGTGATCGCTATATCGGCGGCTCCGGCTATGACTGGGCGACGTTCAAGGATCTCGCCCAGGGCGTGAGCATCGACATGAGCGACCGCTTTTTCGATGTGCCGCTGGTACCGGGTTCGGGGGCCTCGGCGCTGGTGCGTTTCGACATCATGGAAGGTCTGTCGGGTTCGGCGCACGGTGACTTCCTGCGCGGTGACAACGAAGATGCCGCATCGCTACCTGGCGCGGGTGCAACCGGCAGTGTGCTGACCAACATCAACCTGATCGATGGCCTGGCGGATGTGCTGCCGGAGGGAGCGACGTTCTTCGACGGCGGCAACATCATCCTCGGTGGCAGCGGCAGCGACCTGATCGAAGGTCGCGGTGGCGACGACATCATCGACGGTGACAAGTGGCTGAACGTACGCATCAGCGTACGGGCAAACCTTGATGGCAGTGGCCCGGAAATCGCCACGTTCGACAGCATGGAACCGCTGGTGCCGTTCATGCTCAACGGCACTTACAACCCGGGTCAATTGATCATCAAGCGGGAGATCCTGACCGGTAATGACCGCTTCGACACCGCGGTGTTCTCCGGTAATTCGACGGAATACACCGTCGAAGTGGTGGGCAATACGGTCATCGTCACCGACCTGGTGGCGGGGCGTGATGGTGTCGATCGCCTGACCGGCATCGAGCGTCTGCAGTTCTCTGACCTGGCGCAGTCGACCGGCGTTGGCACCGCCTTGAACGAGGGCCCGTCGGGTCATCTGGCGATCCTCGATGATGTTACCGGTCTGCGTGACGACACGCCTGTGACCGGCCAGTTGCTGCGCGTCAGCAATCGGGCGGTACACGATGCCGACAACGTCAGCGGGGCCAATCCGACCGGCGCGGTGAGCGGTGCGGTGGCTTACTACTGGCAGGTGGAAAACATTCCTGGCACGGGCATCTATGAAGACATCACCGTTGTCGACGCCGGCGAAGCTTCGCGGGCGACGGGCACTACCTTCCGGGTGACAGACGATGTGGCGGGTTTGAACATCCGCGTCAGGGCGGTGTACCAGGATGGCAACGGCACGCTGGAGATCGTCGATTCGGCGGGGAACAGCGCACCGACCGTAGGGCCAACCGTTCTCGGGATTTTGGCGCAGAACCAGGTGCTGACCGCTGACCCGTCGAGCATCGTCGATGCCGATGGTCTAAGCAATCCGCAGTTCACCTACCAGTGGCAGGCGACCAACGGGGTCAGCTTCGTCAACATCGCCGGCGCTACAGGTAGCACGTTTACGCTGACTCAGGATCAGGTCGGCGATCAGGTGCGCGTGGTGGTCAGTTACGTGGATGGCTTCGGAGTGGCCGAAAGCGTGGCGTCCGACCCTTCGGACCCGGTGGAAAACGTCAACGATGCACCCACAGGTGCGCCGCTGATCAGCGATACGACACCGGAACAAGGGCAGGTGCTGACCGCGCTGACGGCCGGGATTGCCGATGTGGATGGGCTGGGCACCTTCAGCTACCAATGGCAGCAAGGTACCGGCACTACCTTTACCGACATCGACGGCGCGACCGCTGCGACGTTCACCCCGGGTGGGGCGCAGGGCAATCTGCAACTGCGGGTGATCGTGCGCTACACCGATGGCTTCGGCACGCTGGAGTCGGTGACCTCTGCGGCGACGGCGCTGGTACCGCCTGGCGTGGTGCTTATAGGTGACGCTGGGGCGAACATCCTCACGGGCGGCACGGGTGACGATGTGCTCAATGGCCTGGGCGGGAACGATACGCTCACTGGCCTGGCGGGTGCTGACCTGTTGTTGGGCGGCACTGGCAATGACATTCTCAACGGCGGAGACGGCAACGACGTTCTCAATGGCGAGGACGGCAACGACACCCTCAACGGTGGGCTCGGTGTCGATACCATGAATGGCGGTGCCGGCAACGACACCTTCGTGGTCGACAACGTCGGTGACGTCGTCACCGAGGCGGCCGGTGGCGGTACCGATCTGGTACAAACCACCTTGGCCAGCTACGTACTCGGTGCCAACGTCGAGAACCTGGCCTTTACCGGTGTCGGTAACTTCACCGGTACCGGTAATGCGCTGGACAACACCCTCACCAGCGGGGTCGGCAGCGACACCCTCAGTGGCGGTGCCGGCAACGACACCCTCAACGGTGGGCTCGGCGCGGATGCCATGAATGGCGGTGCCGGTAACGACACCTTCGTGGTCGACAACGTCGGTGACAGCGTCACCGAGGCGGTGGGTGGCGGTACCGATCTGGTGCAAACCACCCTGGCCAGCTACGTGCTCGGTGCCAACGTCGAGAACCTGGCCTATACCGGTGCCGGTAACTTCACCGGTACCGGTAATGCGCTGGACAACACCCTCACCGGCGGGGTCGGCAGCGACACGCTCAGTGGCGGGGACGGCAACGACACCCTCAATGGCGGGCTGGGCGCGGATGCCATGAACGGCGGTGCCGGCAACGACACCTTTGTGATCGACAACGTCGGTGACACCGTGACCGAGGCGGTGGGTGGCGGTACCGATCTGGTGCAAACCAGCCTGGCCAGTTACCTGCTCGCTGCCAACGTCGAGAACCTGACCTATACCGGCGCCGGTAACTTCACCGGTACCGGTAATGCCCTGGCCAACACCCTCACCGGCGGGGGTGGTAACGACGTCCTCGATGGCGGAGCGGGTGCTGACCAGTTGGTGGGGGGCGCCGGCAACGACACCTACGTCGTCGATGCAATCGCGGACGTGGTGGTCGAGGCGGCGGGTGGCGGTACGGATACCGTGCAGACGACGCTGGCCAGCTACACCCTGGGTGCCAACGTCGAGAACCTGACCTATACCGGCGCCGGTAACTTCACCGGTACCGGTAATACCCTGGCCAACACCCTCACTGGCGGGGTCGGCAGCGACGTGCTCAATGGCGGGGACGGCAACGACGTCCTCAACGGTGGGCTGGGTGCGGATGTCATGAATGGCGGTGCCGGCAACGACACCTTTGTGGTCGACAACGTTGGTGACACTGTCACCGAGGCGCTGGGTGGCGGTACCGATCTGGTGCAGACCACCCTGGCAAGCTACCTGCTCGCTGCCAACGTCGAGAACCTGACCTATACCGGCGCCGGTAACTTCACCGGTACCGGTAATGCGCTGGCCAACACCCTCACCGGCGGGGTCGGCAACGACGTCCTCAATGGCGGTGCGGGGGCTGACCGGTTGGTGGGGGGCGCCGGCAACGACACCTACGTCGTCGATGTCGCCGCAGACGTGGTGGTCGAGGTGACGGGTGGCGGTACGGATACCGTGCAGACCGCGCTGGCCAGCTACACGCTGGATGCCAACGTCGAGAACCTGACCTACACCGGCGTTGGCAACTTCGTGGGTGGCGGCAACCTGGTGAGCAACGTCATCACCGCCGGGGCAGGCAATGACACCCTCAATGGTGAAAACGGCGATGACATCCTCAGCGGCAACGGCGGTAATGACACGCTCAATGGTGACGCCGGTAACGACCAACTGCTGGGTGGTATTGGCATCGATACCCTGAACGGCGGCACTGGCGATGACAGCCTCGACGGCGGTGACGGCAATGATGCATTGAACGGTGGTGCAGGCGACGACACGCTGTTTGGCGGACTGGGAAGTGACAACCTGGATGGCGGTACCGGCAACGATCTGCTCCAGGGGGGCGATGGCAACGATACGCTGCTCGGTGGTGTCGGTAACGACACCTTGTTGGGTGGCATCGGCAATGACCTTCTCGATGGCGGTACTGGCAACGACACGGTCACTGGCGGTGCCGGCAACGACATCATGGATGCCGGCATCGGCAACGATATCTTCCTGTTCGCAGCGGGATTCGGTACCGATCAGATCATCAGCTTCGATGCGAACGCGGCGGGAGGCCAGGATCGGCTCGATGTCACCGCGTTCAACATCACGGCGGCGACCTTTGCCGGCAGCGTCACCATCACCGATGTCGGTGCGGATACCCTGGTCAGCATCGGAGGCGCTGACTCCATTCGCCTGGTAGGTGTGAACGACGCAACAACCGTCACTGCCACAGACTTCATCCTGGCCACTTGAGGTCCTGGTCAGTAGTGTCGCAGTAAGCGTAAACAGAGGAAGGGAGGGCAATGGATGCCCTCCCTTTTTTTATATTGCCAACCACTGTGGGAGCGAGCTTGCTCGCGATGAGCGATAACGCGGTCCCACCTGCCGGAACACAAGCGCCGTAAGGCACTTGCCATTGCCCTGACGTTAACGTCAAGATGGCTCCACAGCGCCGACATATAAAGTAACGGCGCAGGGCGGACGACCCGGAGCGCTTGATGACGCTAATAAAAACAAACTCCCCCAAATTGCACCGCGAAGCCCGGCTGGCCCGGGAAAAACTGCATCTGGAAGGCGAAGTCCCGGATGGCGTCCTGCGCGCGGAAATCGATGCCTCCTGGCGGCGCAGCCTCAGCCATGGTGTGCATTTCAATGCCAAGCATGAGCTGGCGCTGGAATCGAGAACCAGCGTCGACGTGTTGCTGGCGAGCAATCGCCTGCTGATCGATGCGGCGTTGCCGGCGATCGATTACCTGGCCGAACGCCAGGGCAAGGAAGGGCTGATCATCCTCGCCAACTCCGACGCCACCATCCTCGCCGTCGAAGGTCGCGCCGACCGCCTCAAGGGCAGTGGCCTGCAAGACATTACCCTCGGCGCCTGCTGGAGCGAAGCTGCGCGCGGCACCAACGCCCTCGGCACTGCACTGATCGAAGCCCGGCCAACCCTGATCGATTGCGGCGAGCACTACCTGGATCGCCTCAGTGATTTTTCCTGCACCTCGGTGCCGATCCGTTGCCCCCAGGGCGACATCCTCGGCGTCCTCGACCTGACCCGCGAAGGCCCGCTGGGCCGCGCCCACGACAGCACCGCGCTGCTGGCCATGGCCGTCAGCCAGATCGAAAGCCGGGTGTTCAACGCCAGCTATCCGGACGAAATCGTCCTGGCGTTCCACAGTCGCCGCCAGTACCTCGAATCGCCGTGGCAGGGCCTGCTGGCGGTGAGCCTGGGCGGGCAGATCCTCGCGGTCAGCGCCCAGGCCTGTCAGTTGTTGCATGCCGAGCGTTCGGCGCTGGTGGGTCGGCGCTGCGAAGAGTTTCTCGGCGTCGATGGCCTGCAATTGCTGGCACGCCTGCACCAGGGCGGCGTCGGCAGCCTGCAGACCGCCAAAGGCGAATTCTTCTACAAGACCCTGCGCGCGCCGCAGCGAACCCTCAACGTCGGAACTGCGCCACGCAGCTCGGCAAAAACCGCGAAGGCACAACCGGACCTTGAGTCCCTGGCCGGCAGCAATGCCCGTTATGCCCGTGCCCTGCGCATGGCCCGACAAGGCCTGGCCAACCAGTTGCCGGTATTGCTGCTGGGTGAAACCGGCACCGGTAAAGAAGTCATCGCCCGCGCCCTGCACATGGCCGGCAGCCGCTGCGACAAACCTTTCGTAGCGGTCAACTGCGCGGCGATCCCCGAAGGCCTGATCGAGTCGGAGCTGTTCGGCTACCGCGAGGGCGCGTTCACCGGTTCGCGCCGGGGCGGGATGGTCGGACGCCTGCAACAGGCCCATGGCGGCACCTTGTTTCTCGATGAAATCGGCGACATGCCGCTGGCCTTGCAGGCCCGCCTGCTGCGCGTGCTCCAGGACCGCAAGGTGGCGCCACTGGGCGCCGGTGAAGAGCAGGACATCGACGTCGCCCTGATCTGCGCGACCCACCGCGACCTCAAGCGCCTGGTGCAGGACAAGCACTTTCGCGAGGACCTGTTCTACCGGGTCAACGGCATCAGCGTGATGCTCCCGGCGCTGCGCGAACGCGAGGATTTCAGTGCGCTGGTCGGCCGACTGCTGGCCAGGCTCGACGCACCGAACGTGGTCCTGCACGACGACTTGAACCGCTTGCTCGAGGGCTATCACTGGCCAGGCAACATCCGGCAGCTGGAGATGGTCCTGCGCACCGCGCTGGCCATGCGAGAAGCGGGGGAGACTGTGCTCACCCTCGACCACTTGCCCGACAGCATGCTCGACGAGCTCCACGCCGGCGAACGGCCCCAGGCCGGCAGTATCCGGGAAAACGAACTGGAGATGATCCGCCAGTCCCTGGACAGCCACCAGGGCAACGTCTCGGCCGCCGCCGACGCCCTGGGCATCAGCCGCGCGACCCTGTATCGCAAGCTCAAGCAGCTGCGCCCGTGATGCAGCGCCTGATCGTGCGGCTGATCGACAGCCAGAACCCCGAGGCCCTGCAAGTCGCGTTGCGCTGGCTGTACAGCTTCGTGCGCCCGCACCGCCTGGCGATTGCCGGGCTGCTGGGCCTGTCGGTCTGCGCCTCGGCGTTGGTCCTGGTGCAGCCGTGGCTGACCAAGTTGCTGATCGACGACGGCCTGCTGGCGCGCAACTTCCCGATGCTGGTGCTGATCGCCGGGCTGATGATCGTCGCCGGATTGCTCGGCACGGCGTTGTCCGGGATCAATCGTTACCTGCACACGCGCTTGTCCGGGCGCATGCTGTTTGCCTTGCGCGATGATCTGTATCGGCATTTGCAGACCCTGTCGCCGAGCTTCTACGGCCAGCGGCGCATCGGCGACCTGATGTCGCGACTCGATGGCGACGTGGCGGAAATCCAGCGCTTTGCCGTGGATTCGTTGTTCTCGGCGGTGTCCAGCGTGATCGGCCTGGTGGTTGCCGTGGCCATGCTGCTGACGCTGTCATGGAAGCTGTCGCTGCTGGCGTTGGTGCTGATTCCCCTCGACGTGCTCTGGCTGCGCTGGATGCGGCGCAAGGTCGAGCGCGATGTGCGGCAGTTGCGTGAACGCTCGGCGGACATGTCGTCGTTCATGGTCGAGACGCTGCCGGTGATGAAGTTCATCCAGTCCGCCGGCCAGCAACAACGCGAGGCGCGGCGACTGGAGAGTCTGGGCCAGGGCTACATGAGCCAGTTGCTGCGCCTGCAGGTCACCGAGTTTTTCACCCAGGCCGTCCCGGGCACGCTGACTTCGTTGTCGCGCGCCTGTGCGTTCCTGATTGGCGGATATTGGGTAGTGCAGGGCACCTGGCAATTGGGTGCGCTGATTGCGTTTTCCACTTACCTGGGCATGGCCGTCGGGCCGGTGCAGAGTCTGCTTGGGCTGTATGTGGCGATTCAGCGCATGACCGTCAGCCTCGGACGGGTGATGGAGTTGCGCGGCGAAGAAGCAACCGTCCTGACCCCCGAAGCACCGAAAGCGATGCCGAGCTCTGGCGAGCTGCGCTTCGATGACGTGCACTTCAGCCATCCCGGTCGCCCGACCACCCTGCGTGGCATCGAGGCGCGGATTCCCTACGGTTTGAAAGTCGCCCTGAGCGGTGGCTCCGGAGTCGGCAAATCAACCTTGATCGATTTGCTGCAACGCCACCACGACCCGCAATCCGGGCGGGTGCTGCTAGGGGACGTGGATGTGCGTGAACTCGACCTGTTCGAGTTGCGTCGGCGCATTGCCGTGGTCAGCCAGGACATCGTGCTGTTTCGCGGCAGCCTGGCCGACAACCTGGCCTATGCCGTGCCGGACGCCAGCCGTGAAGCAATCGCCGAAGTCGCGCGGCTGGCGCAACTCGACAGCCTGATCGCGACCCTGCCCGAGGGCCTCGACAGCCCGTTGGGAGAGCGCGGCCAGCAGTTGTCCGGCGGGCAGAAACAACGCATCGCCATTGCCCGCGCCTTGTTGCAGGACCCATTGATCCTGGTGCTCGATGAGGCCACTTCGGCGGTGGACGAAGCCACCGAGCGCGAAGTGATCGAGGCCATCGACCGGCTGTTTGCGGGACGCACGCGCATCCTCATCAGCCATCGCCCCTCGACCCTGGCCGATGCCGACCTGCGCTTTGAATTGCTCGACGGTGTATTGATTTCGAAAACGGTGTTGCATGAGGCCTGAGTTGAAGATTGGCGTGGTGGACAGTGGTCACTCGACGGCACAGCGGGTGCAAGTCGTCGCCGGCCGACGTTTTTCCCTGGTGGAAGATGGCCTGGTTGAAAGCGACTTGCGCGATGATCCGCTGGGCCATGGCAGCGCGGTGATCGAAGCCATCGGCCGGCGTGCACCTTCGGCCCTGTTTTGCGTGGCACAAGTGTTCGACCGGCGCGGGGTGACCAGCGCCTTGCAGATCGCCACGGCCATCGACTGGCTGGTGGCGCAGGACGTGCGCTTGATCAATTTGAGCCTGGGCTTGCGTCAGGATCGCAGCTTGTTGCGTAGCGCCTGCGCGGCGGCGGTGGAGCGGGGCGTGCTGCTGTGCGCTTCCAGCCCGGCCCAGGGCGAAGGCGTGTTTCCGGCGAATTACCCACAGGTGCTGCGGGTGACCGGCGATGCGCGCTGCGCCGAACTCGAATGGTCATGGCTCGACAGTGCCCAGGCGGATTTCGCCGCGTGCGTGCACGGCACTTATCCGGGACAGTCTGGCGCCAGTCTCGGTTGTGCGGCTTTAAGCGGGCACATCGCGGCCTTTCTGGAGGCACAGCCTGGGGCGAGCAACGAGCAGATCATTGAGTATTTGCAGAAAAACGCCCGGTATCGCGGCCCCGAACGGCGTTCAGGGCCATGACCGCAATGGTAGTCTTGGGCGCCGGGCCCGCAGGCGCGGCGGTAGCCCTGGGGCTGCGGCGCCTGGGGTATGCGGTCACGCTGGTCAGCGAATGGCGGCGCTTTGCAGCCCTCGAAGGCGTTTCCCAACGGGTGCTGGAGGCGTTGCGTGGCGCCGGGCTGCATGAGGCGCTGGCGCAGGCGACGTTGCCCTCTCAGCGGCAAGTGAACTGGAATGGCCAGCAGCACGCGCAGAACGTCGAGTTCCTGCTCGACCGTCCGACTTTCGATCGCGGCCTGCGCGAAGCGTTGCGCCTGGCGGGCGTCGAGCTGATCGAGGGCCGGGTGTTGTCGGTTCAGGCACTCGCGAGCGGTCATCGAATCGAGATGGACGGTGGCCAGGCAGTGGTTGCGGACTTTCTGGTGGAAGCCCGTGGCCGCCAGGCACCCGCCCTCGGCAAAGGCTTGCGCGGGCCGGAGACCGTCAGCCTGCTCAATCGCTGGCAAGGCGCGCCGGGCACCACCGCCAGCGCCGTGGAAAGCCTTGAGGACGGCTGGGCCTGGATGGCGCGACGGGCCGACGGCCAGTGTTATTGGCAATGGACCGTAGACGTGGCCAGCGCCGCTCTGCCGGGCAAGGCCCAACTGCTCGAGTACTGTCGACAGCGGCGCCAGGCATCGTCGTTCGCCCAGGCGTTTTTCGGCGAAGACCCCGAGGTCGATTTGCAGCTGCACGCCCGCAGCAGCACGGCGATTCTCAGCCCGCAGGTGTGCGGCGACAACTGGATTCGGGTCGGTGATGCGGCGATGGCGGTCGACCCGTTGTCGGGCAACGGCATCTTTCAATCCCTGTCCTCGGCGCTGCAGGCGCCGACGGTGATCAACACCTTGTTGCGCAAACCCGAGCGCGCGGCGCTGGCCCGGCGGTTTCATCAGCAGCGGGTGGAGCAGCTATTCCTGCGGTTCGCGCGCATTGGCCGGGATTTTTATGCCGATGAGCAGCGTTGGGTTGATCAACCGTTCTGGCAGGCACGGCGGCAATGGCCGGATGCCGAGGTGGCCCATGCCGAGGCGGATTTCAATGCGCTGAAAATCGAGCGGGCACCGGTGCTACGTGACGGGTTTGTCGATGAGGCCGAGGTGGTGATCACGGCGGATCAGCCGTTGGGGATCTGGCATGTGCAGGGGGTGGAGTTGGCGCCGTTGGTGCGGCGGTTGCGAACCGAGCCGGCTGAGCAGGCGCTGGCTGGATTGACTGAAGAGCAGGGAAGGATGGTCAGGAGTTGGTTGTTGGCTCAGGGTTTCAAGCCCTGAGCTTTGTGTTGTTAATTCTGGCCTCATCGCGAGCAGGCTCGCTCCCACAGTAGTTTTGTGTCGATCACAAATCCCTGTGGGAGCGAGCCTGCTCGCGATGGCGGTCTATTGGTCGCCGCAAATTACAACTTGATCAACACCGACTTCAACTCGGTGTAATGCTCGATCGCCGCATACCCCATCTCGCGCCCGACCCCCGACATCTTGTAGCCACCAAAAGGCAACGCCGGATCCAGGGCACTGTGGCAGTTGACCCACACTGAACCGGACTTGATCCGCGGGATCATCCGGTGCACCGCCGCCAGGTCATTGGACCAGATGCTCGCGCCCAGCCCATAAGGGCTGTCATTGGCCATGCGCAGCGCATCGGCTTCGTCATCGAAGGGAATCGCCACCAGCACCGGGCCGAAGATTTCTTCCTGCACCAGCGAATGTTTTTGATCGACGTCGACGATCACCGTCGGCTTGACGAAAAAGCCCGGCCCGAACTGCTCGCCACCGCAGGCGATGGTCGCGCCGCTTTCGCGACCCTTTTCGATGTAGCCGTAGACCCGCGCCTGCTGGCGCGCGGAAATCAACGGGCCCATCTCGACGCTTGGGTCCAGGCCATTACCCAGTTTCATGGCGTTGGCGATATCGCTGATGTCCGCCACCACATTGTCGAAATGCTTGCGCTGCACATACAGGCGCGAGCCGGCGCAGCAGACCTGGCCCTGGTTGAAGAAAATCGCGCTGGCGGCACCGGCGGCCGCGGTTTTCAAGTCGGCATCGGCCATCACGATGGTCGGCGATTTGCCGCCCAGTTCCAGGGTGACCCGGGTCATGGAATCCATGGCGATCTTGCCGATCTGCTTGCCCACGGCGGTGGAGCCGGTGAAGGTCAGCTTGTCCACCAGCGGGTTTTGAGTCAGTGCGGAGCCTGCGGTGATGCCGGTGCCGGTGACCACGTTGAACACGCCCTCGGGGTAACCGGCCTCAAGGACCAGCTCGGCGAGTTTCAATGCGGTGAGCGGGGTTTCGTCGGCGGGCTTGAGCACCACGGTGCAACCGGTGGCCAGGGCCGGGCCGAGTTTCCAGCAGGCCAGCAGCAGCGGGAAGTTCCAGGCGACGATGGCGCCGACCACACCCACCGCTTCGCGACGGATGAAACTGTGGAACTGGTCGTTGGGCATCAGCGGCGCTGACACGTCGACCGTGGAGCCTTCGATCTTGGTCGCCCAACCGGCCATGTAGCGCAGGAAGTCGATGGACAACTGCACGTCCATCACTTGCGCCACGGCGGCGCTTTTGCCGTTGTTCAGGCATTCCAGCTGCGCCAGCAGTTCGGCATCGCGCTGCATCAGGTCGGCCAGCTTCCACAACAGGTTCTGCCGCTCCCGGGGACGGGTGCGAGTCCAGGCCGAGTCATCGAACGCCTGGCGGGCGGCGAGGACGGCGCGGTCGACATCTTCCGGTGTGGCCCGTGGCACCACGCACAGCACTTCGCCGGTGGCGGGGTTGTGCAAGGGCATGGTCTGGCTGTCGGCGGCCTCGACCCAGTCGCCACCGATGAGCATGCGCGGGGCGCGCTGGATAAAGGCCGAAGTGGCGGGAAGCAGGTTGGGAAGCGACATGATGAAACCTCGTCTTGTTCGTGTGCCGAGGTCTTTCGCAATGGCTGTGCCAGAAGCGTTTTTTTGCGGCGAGGGCTTGATTCGACGGGTTTGGCGGCCCTTTTCCTAATCGCAATGACATCGACAAACGTCGCAATTTGCGACGGCGTGAGACATCCGCAACACCCCCTCTGTAGGAGCGAGGCTTGCCCGCGAAGAACGATAACGCGGTTCTACTGATAAACCGCGGTGACTGCTTCGCGGGTAAGCCTCGCTCCTACAGAGATCTATGCTTGTCTCAGAGTGCAACAGATGTCGCGATATTAGACGCGGGACGTCAGGTTTAGCAGTCGCCAATCACCCTGTATTTCACCTAAACGATTGATAAAAAACACTATTCGTAAGCTGGCACGCTCCGTGTATTGCTCATCGCAGACGTTTCTCCTGCCTCCGTCAGCGGCTTGCCGCCGGCGGCAGAAACCCAAAAAACGATAAGCCACAAAAATAAGAAAGCACCGTGCGAGGTTCGACGTTGATGAAGAGAAAACTCCGATCAGGCCTGAGTGCCAGTCTGCTGGCCGTGGCCGCTTGTGTGGCGCTGCATTCGCCTTACAGCCTGGCAGCCCGCGACGCCCAGACCATCCTCAAGGAAACCTGTCAGGGCTGTCATACCCCCGAAGCTGATAACGCCCTGAGCCGCATCAGCCACCAGCGCAAGACGCCGGAAGGCTGGCTGATGAGCATCGCGCGGATGCAGACCATGCACGGCCTGCAGATCAGCGATGAGGATCGCCGCACGCTGGTTAAATACCTGGCCGACACCCAGGGCCTGGCGCCGAGCGAAACCGATGGCGTGCGTTATGCGCTGGAGCGCCGGCTCAACACTGTCGAGCAGTTCGACGACCAGCACAGCCAGATGTGCGGCCGCTGCCACTCCGGTGCGCGGGTCGCCCTGCAACGGCGTCCGGCGCAGGAGTGGGAGCGTCTGGTGAACTTCCACCTCGGCCAATGGCCGTCCCTGGAATACCAGGCACTGTCCCGCGACCGCGACTGGTTCGATCTGGCCCGCAAAGAGATGGTGCCGCTGTTGGCCAAGCGCTACCCGCTGGACAACCCGGCCTGGAAAAAATGGCTTGGCACGGCGCCCAAAAGCGAGGCGCTGGTGGGTGACTGGAGCTTCAGCGGTCACTTGCCGGGCAAAGGCGAACTGGCCGGCGTCATGAGCGTAAGCGCCGACGGCAGCGACACCTTCAAGGTCAGCGTCAAAGGCCAATACGCCGATGGCACGCCGTTCAACGGCGACGGCAGCGCGATTCTCTATACCGGCTACGAATGGCGCGGCAATGTCAGCATCGACGGCGTGACCATGCGCCAGGTGTTCGCCGCCCAAGGCAACGCGATGCAGGGCCGGATGTTCGAGGCCGAGCACGATGAACGCGGTCTGGACTTCGTCGCCGCCAAGCAGGGTTCCCAGCGCTTGCTGGCGGTGCAGCCGGGTTATGTGAAGGCCGGCAGCGAAAGCGAAGTCACCCTGATCGGCAGCGGCCTGAGCGGCAAGCCGAACTTCGGCAAAGGCGTGGAAGTGCTCGAAGTCGTCGAGCAGAGCCCGGAGCGAATCAAGGTCAAAATCAAGGCCGCCGCCAATGCCCAGCCGGGCTTGCACGCGGTCACCGTCGGCACGCTAAAAGGCCCGAGCCTGTCGGTCTACAGCAAGATCGACCAGGTCAAGGTCGTGCCGGAATTCTCGGTGGCGCGGATCGGCGAGGGCGGTGGTTCGACACCGAAAGTCCAGGGCCGTTTCGATGCCGAAGCCTGGGGCAAGGGCGCTGACGGCAAGCCGTATCGCATCGGCGTGTTCCCGGCGCAGTGGAAGGTCGAGGCCTTCGATGACCGTGCCAAGGAAGATGAAGACGTCAAGTTCGCCGGCACCATGCAGGCCGACGCGGGCGTGTTCACCCCGGGCGATGCCGGGCCGAACCCGGCGCGCAAAATGTCCACCAACAATGCCGGCAACCTCAAGGTGATCGCCGCCGTCGACGACGCAGGGAAATCCCTGACCGGCGAAGGCCACATGATCGTGACCGTGCAACGCTGGAACAATCCACCCATTCCATGAGTGAACTGAACGCCAGAGCTTCAGACACTTTTTCGGAATGATCGCAAGCCCCTGAAACCGGGGCCTGCACAGGAGGTTGGCAATGGGCGCTATCTTGAATCTGGTCGAACGCAACCTGCACGAAGTGCAGGTCGATGCCGACCGCATGCTGTTTCACATCCCCAGCAGTTCGCTGTTCGCCAGCGATGAACTGACGGGCACCATCATCGATACCTTGCGCGGCCCGGGCTGTTCGTCGGACGACCTGATCCAGCGCCTCGCCGCGCGTTTCAACGGCGAGGAAATCACCGAGACCCTGCGCGAGCTGATGGCCCTGGAACTGGTCAGCGACGGCTCGCCGCTGACCCCGGACATCGCCACCAAGCGGGTCGAGCGCACGGCGATCAACACCGTGGTGCTCAACGTCAACACCGGCTGCAACCTGAGCTGCACGTATTGCTACAAGGAAGACCTCGACAAGCCGTCGGCGGGCAAGAAGATGGATGTCGAAACGGCGATTGCTTCGGTGGAAATGCTGCTGCGCGAGTCGCCGGACGAAGAGCGTTTCACCGTGGTGTTCTTCGGCGGCGAACCGCTGAGCAACCGCAAGCTGATCGAGTACATGGTCGACTACTGCGAGAAGCGTTTTCGCGAGGCCGGCAAATTCGTCGAGTTCGTCATGACCACCAACGCCACGCTGCTCACCGAAGAGACCGTGGACTACCTCAACGCCCACCGCTTTGGCTTGTCGGTGAGCATCGACGGGCCGAAAACCGTGCACGACCGCAACCGCATCACCGTGGGCGGGCAGGGCACCTACGACGTGGTGCGGCGCAAGGCCGAGATGCTGCTGTCGCGCTACAACAGCCGTCCGGTCGGCGCGCGGGTTACCCTGACCACCGGCGTCACCGACGTCGAAACCATCTGGGATCACCTGTTCAATGAACTGGGTTTCGCCGAAGTCGGCTTTGCCCCGGTGACCTCCGGCGACATCAGCAGCTTCAACCTCACCAGCGATGAACTGGTGCAGGTGTTCGCCAACATGAAGGCCCTGGGTCGGCGTTATCTGGAAGCCGCTTTGGAGCACCGCAACATCGGTTTCTCCAACCTGCACCAGCTGATCACCGACATCCACGAAGGCCACAAGAAAGCCCTGCCATGCGGCGCGGGCCTGAAGATGCTGGCGGTGGATCACAAGGGTGAGCTGAACCTTTGCCACCGCTTCACCGGTTCGAGCCTGCCGACCTTCGGCAACGTGCACAGCGGCGTGAAACAGGTGGAGTTGAACGACTTCCTGTCCCAGCGCCTGGACCGCACCAACACCGGCTGCGAAGACTGCCAGATCCGCAACCTGTGCTCCGGCGGCTGCTACCACGAGAGCTACGCCCGCTACGGCGACCCGACGCACCCGACCTATCACTACTGCGAATTGATGCGTGACTGGGTCGACTTCGGCATCGAGGTCTACACCCGGATCATGGCCAATAACCCTGCGTTCATCAGCAGCTACATCACTCCGCGCAAGGCTCACTGATATGAAACATCTCAAGGCAATCAATAACAAAGCGTTGAAGCTGGATCAGGCCGCGGATGAAAACCGCATTGAAGAAGTGGTCGCCATGAGCTCCGTGGCGGGCTGTGCCTCGACCACCGACCCGGGCTGGGAAATCGATGCGTTTGGCGGTGTGTCGTCGCTGTGCCAGCCGATGGAAGCTGACCTGTATGGCTGCTCCGATCCGTGCTGGTGGCCGGCCCAGGTGCCGGACATGATGAGCACCTACCCGGACTGGAACAAGGATGCCCAGGCGTCCAACGACAACTGGCGAAACCTCGGCACTGTCTTCCCGAAAGACAAGTGATCAGATAACAAGAAGGATTCCAGCATGCACAGCATCAAAGCCTGCGGCCTGGCCGCGTTCGCCGTCCTGAGTACGTTTTCGCTCGCTGTTCTGGCCGATGAAAACACCGCGCTGCAAGACGGTCACGAATACATGTTGACCACCAATTACCCGAACAACCTGCACGTGATCGACCTGGCCACCGACACCTTGTACAAGACCTGCAAGATGCCCGACGCCTTCGGTCCTGGCAGCGTGCAATTGTCGCCGGACCGCAAGACCGCCTACGTGCTGAACAACCACTACGCGGATGTCTACGGCGTCGAGCTGGACAGCTGCAAGCAGGTGTTCCACGCCAGCATCACGCAAAAACCGGGAGAGAAAGCCAAGTCCATGTTCGCCTTCACCGTCAGCCATGACGGCAAGGAGCTGTACACCGTCGCCAATCCAACGCTGATGATGAACGATCGCTACGAAGTGCAGCAGCCACGGTTAGACGTGTACAAGACCGACGCCGGCATGGACGCCAAGCCGGTGCGCAGTTTTCCGGCGCCTCGCCAGCTGACCATCATGCAGAGCGGTGACGACGGCACGCTGTACGTGGCCGGGGCGGATATCTACAAGGTCAATGTGCAAACCGGCAAGTTCGACGTGCTGATCCCCAGCCGTCACTGGAAACGCCCAAACTACAGCGCGCCGGACGTGCTCTACGTGTGGAACCAGCAGACCTACCGGCATGATTTCTCGCTGCTCTACACCGCGGCGAAATTCAAGGACAAGAAGCAGGACCCGGCCACCGCGGAATATCTGTACGGCCTGTTCAGTGTCGACCTGAAGACCGGCAAGACCGAAACCACCGATTTCGGCCCCCTGACGGAGATCTACTTCAGCGGCATGCGCTCGCCCAAAGACCCGAACCTGATGTTTGGCGTGCTCAACCGCCTGGCCAAGTACGACATCAAGGAGAAGAAAATGCTCCAGGCGGCGACGCTTGATCACTCCTACTACTGCATTTCCTTCAACAAGGACGGCAGCAAGATCTACCTGGCCGGCACCTTCAACGATGTGGCGATCTTTGATGCCGACAGCTTGAAGCAGGTGGGCAAGATCAAGCTGCCGGGTGGGGATATGGCGATTACGACTGCGCAGATTTTTGTGCGGTAATTGCTGACGCCATCGCTGGCAAGCCAGCTCCCACAGGTATTGTGTACGACACGAATCTTGTGGGAGCTGGCTTGCCAGCGATGAGGCCCGCCAGAACACTATAAAATCAAACCCCCGGCACCGGACACCCCAAATCCCCCTCCTGGCACTTCAGGTAAGTCTTGAACGTCTCCACCCGCGCCTTGGTCAATTCGGTCACGCAATTGCCGTAGATCAGCGGATAAACACTCCCACCCTCTACCCCCGACGCTGAAAACTTGCACTCGGCATCGCGAAACGCAATCCACGAACGCTGCGCACCCACCAGCAGTTTCTTGCTGTCGGGATTGCCCTTCAAACGTGTAGTGATCTGCTGGTAAAGCGCATTCAACTCCTTGTCCGCCGCCGCATGCTGCTGCGCGGCGCACTGGTTCATCGTGACCTGGTCGCTGGCGTTGTCGCAGTCGGCGGCCTGGGCCAGGGGAGTGAACAGCAAAGGTGTCAGTACCAGAAGGAAGCGTGAGTACATGGGGAAGACTCGCTGTGACAGGGGAATTGGGGGCAGTGTAGCGATCCAAATGCTGCGATTTCGACAACGGACAGCGGCTTGATACAACTTTCGGGCTGGACATGTTGTCTTAGAGGCCTACTGTTGTTCATTACAGGAGGTGACGTATGAAACCAGTACCCAACAGTTTTGAACGCAAAATCATGCTCAAGTCGCCCCGCGCCCATGTGTGGCGCGCTTTGGTGGATGCCGAGGCGTTCGGTCAGTGGTTCGGCGTTGCGCTTGAAGGCCGGCGGTTCATCGCCGGCGAGTGGACGCAGGGGCAGGTTACGTATCCCGGTTATGAACATGTGTTGTGGAATGTGCTGGTCGAGCGGGTCGAGCCGCAACAGCTGTTTTCCTTTCGCTGGCACCCCTACGCGGTGAACCCCAAAATCGACTACTCCCAGGAGCCCACCACGCTGGTCAAGTTCGAACTGCAGGATTACGAAAACGGCACGTTGCTCAAGGTTTCCGAGTCAGGCTTCGCTCACATTCCCGACATACGCCAGAAGGAAGCGTATTACATGGACAGCCGTGGCTGGGAAGAGCAATTGAGCCGACTGGAACAATTTCTCGTCGAAAACGCCAAGGCCCGCGAGCGGGGGAATGAGTGAAGGCAGATCCCTGCTTAAACGCATCCCAGAGCGTTTGCGAAGGGCAGCTATAGCGAATATCTTACACGCGGTTACAACTATGTCCTCTGTTACATATTGGATCCGATGCGTATTCTGGCCCCATCCACTGAGACACAGGGAGTGCTCTCAGGATCATGGATGATCGACCATTTGCATGGAATGCTGACGACAGGGAGTTGTAATGGTCTTGGAAGAACCCGCTTCGGCGGGTTTTTTTGTGGGCGTCAGAAAACACCTGGCTGCTTGAACACGGGTTCGCGCAGCCAGTCATTCATTTGTCAGCCGAGTTTCGTCGCCGCCCGCTCGGTGATTTGCGCGCGCAGTTTCAATGAACTGGCGGCACGTTGGCGAGCTTCCTCCAGCACGCGGGCGGGCGCCGTTTTCGGGCTACCGGCCTGGAATGGCGGCGCAGGCGCGTATTCCAGTTGCAGTTGCACCAACTCAGCAGTGTCCTGATCGAACAGCTCAGCGGCCAGGGTCAGGGCAAAATCAATGCCTGCAGTAATCCCGCCACCGGTCAGCAGATTGCCGTCGCGCACCACCCGATCCGCCACCGCAATCGCCCCCAGCGGCGCCAGCAATTCGTGATATGCCCAGTGAGTGGTGGCGCGTTTACCCTTGAGCAGGCCCGCCGCACCGAGCACCAGCGCACCGGTGCACACCGACGTCACATAGCGCGCATTGGCGGCCTGGGCCTTGATGAACGCCAGCGTTGACTCATCCTCCATCAACGGCCCGACCCCGCTGCCACCGGGTACGCAAATCACATCCAGCGCCGGGCAGTCGTCGAAAGTCACGGTCGGCTTGAGCACCAGCCCGGTGCTGGCGGTGATGGGCATCAGGTCCTTCCAGATCAGATGCACCTTCACATCCGGCAGCGACGCCAGAACGTCGTAAGGGCCGGTAAGGTCGAGTTGCTGCACCTGTGGAAACAACAGAAAACCGATCTGCAAGGTCATGGTGTTTTTCTCCTGAAGTGGGTGGACGCCTTGACTGTAGGCGCCTAGGATTTGGCGTATGCGCCAATCACCCCACGAATTACGCCAACATGTCGAAAACCATTCACGTGCTTGCCTTCGCCAATGTGCAAGTGCTCGATGTCACCGGGCCGTTGCAGGTGTTTGCATCGGCCAATGACATCGCCCGCCAGCAAGGTTCGCCGCCACCGTATGCGCCGTCGGTGATAACCAGCAGCGGCGGGGCGGTGATGTCGTCGGCGGGCCTGGCGTTGCTGGCCGAACCCTTGCCCGAACAGGGCAGCGACACCTTGATCATCGCCGGCGGTTGGGGCGTCTATGCGGCGGCGCAGGACCCGTCACTGGTCAGTTGGGTACGTGAGCACGCGGCAACGTGCCGGCGGGTGGCATCGGTGTGCACCGGGGCGTTTTTGCTGGCGGCCAGCGGCTGGCTCGATGGCCGGCGCGTGGTCACCCACTGGACCCGCTGCGAACAGCTGGCTCAGCAACACCCGCGGCTGCAGGTCGAGCCCAATCCGATCTTCATCAATGATGGTCCGGTCTGGACCTCGGCCGGCGTCACCGCCGGTATCGACCTGGCGTTGGCGATGGTCGAAGCCGACCTCGGTCGGACCATGGCCCTGGAAGTGGCCCGGCAACTGGTGGTGTTCCTGAAACGCCCTGGCGGCCAGTCGCAATTCAGCGTGACCCTGTCTTTGCAGAAAGAAGGCAACCGCTTTGACGAACTTCACGCCTGGATCAGCGAAAACCTCAACAAGGACCTGGGCATTCCAGCCCTGGCCAACCAGGCCGGCATGAGCGAACGCAGCTTCGTGCGCCACTACCGCGCCGACACCGGCCAAACCCCGGCCCGGGCCATCGAACTGATCCGGGTCGAAACCGCACGACGCCTGCTCAGCGATACCGGCTTACCCATCAAACGGGTGGCCGTGCAATGCGGATTCGGCAGCGAAGAAACCCTGCGCCGCAGTTTTCTGCGAGCCATGGGGGTAACGCCGCAGGCTTATCGCGAGCGGTTTTCGGTCAGTGCTGCAGCAGATCCAGTAATGCCTTGAGCGTGGCCTCGGGCGCTTCTTCGGGAATGTTGTGCCCTACACCGGCCAGCACCCGGCGCTCGTAATGCCCGGTGAAGTGCTCGATGTCGTCGTCGATCTCGGGCGCCGGGCCCACGCCATCGTCGGCACCACACAGGGAAATCGTCGGCACGCTGATCAGTGGCTGTCGGGCCAGGGCTTCTTCCATCCACTCCAGCGCCGGATCGCCGGACGCATACATGAACCGGTGCCGGTACGAGTGAATCACCACTTCGACAAAATCCGGGTTGTCGAAGGCAGGCGCGCTCAGCGGGTACAGCTCAGGACCCTTGGCCCAGGTCGGCGACCACAATTTCCAGAGCAATTCACACAGGGCCCGGCGATTCTCCGTCAGGCCGGCGACGCCCCGTGGAGTGTGGAAATAGTACTGGTACCAGAGGCGATGCTCGGTTTCCGGGTCCAGTGGCCGGCTTGAATGGGGAATGTCCTGCAGGTTGTAACCATCCCCCGTCACCAGGCAACGAACCCGCTCCGGCCACAGCGCCGCCACGATGCACGCCGCCCGACCACCCCAGTCGTAGCCGCAAAGGGCCGCTTGCGGGATGCCAAGGACGTCCATCAGATCGAGCAAATCCTGGGCCAGGGCGGCTTGCTGACCGGAGCGCAGGGTGTCGGGGTTGTTGAAGCGGGTCGGGCCGTAGCCGCGCAGATAGGGGACGATCACGCGGTAGCCCTTTGAAGCGAGCCGTGGAGCGATTTCGTCGTAAGCGCGCGGGGAATAGGGGAAGCCATGGAGCAAAATGACTGGGTCGCCGGTGATGGGGCCGTGCTCCTCATAGGCGAGGTTCAGGCCAGGAGTCAGGACATGTTGTATCCGCACATCATTGTTCATTCGACACTCCCGGCTGAGTGGGTGTTATCCGAAAAGCACCCTTTGCCAATGATCTTCACTGATGATTGCAATGGGAACGCCACTTTCCCTCAGTTCAACGGCTTTTTTGATTTTTGTTCCATAGCTGCTGTGTAACCACTGATCGTTGCCGATACTGCCAACCACAAGATAATGGACTTTCTTGCTGACAGATCCACCGATCAATCCCCCACGTTCAACAATGAGTGATTCACAATCTTTGCGCGGGCCGTAAGCCATCACTCCGGTGAACAGGAAAACACGATCAGCCCAACTCAGATCGGGGGCGGGATTATCGAGAGGAAGGCTATTAGGAGTGGTACAGATTTGCTCCGAGCCCACGGGCAGGCCTGCGAACTGGTGGAGCATATCCAGTAGCTCGGCAGACTCGTCGGAGTCCAACACACCATCGCTCAGCATGCTTGCAAGGCGTTTATAGAGAATGTTCACGACGGGATCGCCGAGATGGCATAGATGAGTTTCGATCCATGACTTGAGAAACTCGGCTTCTTGCAGGTTGATTTTGCCGTCAGCGGCGAGCCCTGCAGCGATACCAACTAGTGCATCAGCCGATCTCCTGTCAATTCGTGCTTCGTGGAAAAAACCGCTGTTTTGAAACTCCTGATGTAAGTCGACCATGGTCCTCTCCTTAGACTTCCACTTCTGTTACCTGATTAAAGTATTTCGCCCTATCCGGTGTAAACGTCACCACCATCCCGGTCCGTGAACAGGTCAGCGATCGTTCTTCCTTCAAGTCCACATCCAGATCCTCCCCGCGCAAGCCCTGCCATTGGGCGAGGTATTTGAGGGAGCCGTATTTTTCGAGTTTTTTCAGGCTGCGGTTGACGCCACCTTTCCAGCCCAGCACCGGCAGTTCGCCGCAGAGGCATTGATAAGCGAGGTCGGGGAAGCGGGCGGCGCGCTGGCGGCCGACCTCCCAGCATTTGATCAGGCCCTTGTCGTGGGCGTCCCACAGTTCGTTGCGGTTCAGGCCGGTTCGAAGGGGGAGGTCGATGCTGCGGTGGATGCGCTGGGTCATTCTTTTTCCTTGAATTCGGGTTGTGTTGGACAGCTCCGCTGTGCCCGTTGAGCGCGATGTTAGGTGGGGATCCAACAGCTGGCAACAAGGTATTTCCGGGTGCTGGATTCATATTTTGTTTATGAAATGTAGGATGCTGGCTTACACAAAACCGTTGCCGGACGCCGAATTTGTAGGAGCCAGCGGTGCGGCGGTCCGACTTGCCGGCGAAAGCGCTTTCAAGGACGCCTTCGCCTACGGCTGCCAGTTACTCTTCTCCCCACTCAATTTGCGATCCAGAAAACACGCCGCGCTGATTAACGCCAGGTGCGTCAGCGCCTGTGGCGTGTTGCCCATGTGTCGCGCGCGGCTGTCGAATTCTTCGGCGTACAGCCCCAGCGGGTTGGCGTAGCGCAACAGTTGCTCGAATTCCAGATGGGCCTTTTCCACCTGGCCGGCGCGGGCCAGGCATTCGACGTACCAGAATGAGCAGGCGGCAAAGGCGCCTTCGGTGCCGGGCAGGCCGTCGATGTGTTGATCGTCGTTGTGGTAGCGGTAGACCATGCCGTCGCGCACCAGGTTTTTCTCGATGGCGTTGAGGGTCGCGAGCCAGCGCGGGTCCCTGGCGCTGACGAAACGCACCAGCGGCATCAGCAGCATCGAACCGTCGAGGCCGGTGCCGCCGATGTGCTGCACGAAGTGCCCGCGTTCGTCGTTCCAGAAGTTTTCCCAGATGTCGGTGTAGATCTCCTGGCGTGTCTGGTCCCAGCGGGCGAACGGCGCGGGGAGCGAGCGTTTCGAGGCGAGACGGATCGCCCGGTCCAGGGCGACCCAGCACATCAATCGCGAGTGCAGGAAGTGGTGCTGTTCGCCGCGCATTTCCCAGATGCCGACGTCCTCCTGCTGCCAGGTTTCGCACACCTGATCGACCACTTCCACGGTGTGCTTCCAGCCTTCGTGGGAAATCGCTTCGCCGTATTTGTTGACCAGGTACACCGCGTCCAGCAGTTCGCCGAAGATATCCAGCTGGACCTGCGCATACGCCAGGTTGCCGATGCGCACCGGCGTGGCGCCGCCGTGGCCGGACAGGTGCGAGAGCTCGATCTCCGGTAGTTCCTGGCGACCGTCGATGCCATACAGGATATTGAGTTTCATTGGTTGGCCACGACAGTCGCTGACGCGTCCGCGCAACCAGCGCATGTAGGCGTTGGCCTCTTCGGTGAAACCCAGGCGCATGAAGGCATAGACGGTGAAGGACGCGTCGCGGATCCAGGTGTAGCGGTAATCCCAGTTGCGTTCGCCGCCGAGGGTCTCGGGCAGGCCAAAGGTCGCCGCGGCGAGGATTGCGCCATGTTTGCGCGAAGTCAAAAGCTTCATGGCCAGGGCCGAGCGGTTGACCATTTCCCGCCAGCGTCCCCGGTAGTTGGACAGGCCGATCCAGTCGCGCCAGAACTTCAGCGTGCGTTCCAGGCATAGCGTGGCGCCTTTTTCCTTGAAGCGTGGATCGTCGATAGCGCCCAGCAGGAACTCGGCGGTCTGGTCCTGCTCCAGGGTGAATTCGGCGACGGCTGCCTGCCCGTCAACGCGCAACGGCTGGTCCGCCGCCAGGCGCAGGGACGGCTGATCCGCGGCCTCGAAGATCACGTCCTGTTCATCCAGGCGGGCGAGGGTGCGGACCCGCGCGTAGTCGTGACGCACGGCGCAGCGCATTTGAAACGTCGCTTGGCCGCTGACTACCCGGACCCGACGCATCAGCACCGGCAGGTTGTCTTCGGTGTCGCCGATGGGCAGCAGGTCGGTGATCTCCACCACGGCACGGTCACTGAGCCAGCGGGTTTGCAGCACGTTGGTGTCGGGCAGGTAGATTTGCTCGCGGCGAGCGTCCGGCAAGTCCGGGGACAGCTGGAAAATACCGGCCTCGGGGGTGTCCAGCAGCGAACAAAAAATCGACGGGCTGTCGAACTCCGGCCAGCAGAAAAAATCCACGCTGCCCTTGTCATTGACCAGCGCGGCGCTGCGCATGTCGCCGATGATGCCGTGGGCGTCGATGGGGCTTTGGCGTTCCGGGTGATGGTCGGGCATTGGCGCGGGGCTCCGGGTTACATCGAGGACCTTAATAGCTGACTGGTTTGAGCGGTTGAGAGTTCATTAATCTGGGATTGGGTGGTGGCTTTGCTGGCCCCTTCACGTGTAGCAGGTACACTGCGGCGTCTGGTTCGCCGGCAAGCCTGGCTCCTACAGGGGGCCTTCACATTCACCCAACAATTTGCTGCTTCCCCCTCGATCTGTCGTTATGGCAACTTGCAGGCCCTTATCGAGGCCGGACCCCATGGCAAATCCTTACCGCGAGCTGTTCAATGCCCCAGGCAGCAGAGCTTTCGTGCTGGCCGGGATGATCGCGCGCATGCCGATTTCCATGACTGGCATCGGCCTGATCACCATGCTGTCGCAATTGCAGGGCGGCTACGGCCTGGCCGGGGCGGTGGCGGCGACCTTTGCCCTGGCCACGGCATTTTGTGCGCCGCAGGTGTCGCGGCTGGTGGACCGGTTTGGCCAGCGCCGGATCCTGCCGGTGTCGGCGCTGATCGGGGGCGGGGCATTGTTGCTGGTGTTGCTCTGCACCCGGTTGCAGGCGCCGAACTGGACGTTGTTTGTGTTCGCCGCGATCGCCGGTTGCATGCCGAGCATGTCGGCGATGGTCCGGGCGCGCTGGACCGAGTTGTATCGCGGCCAGCCGCAACTGCAAACCGCCTATGCCCTGGAATCGGTGCTCGACGAAGTCTGCTTCATCGTCGGGCCACCGCTGTCGGTGGGTTTATGCGTGGTGGCGTTCCCCGAAGCCGGGCCGTTGGCGGCGTTGCTGATGCTGGCGATCGGGGTCACGGCTTTCGTGTTGCAACGCAGCACCGAGCCGCCGGTGCATGCCCATGAGGAACACCATCAAGGCTCGATCATCCGTTCCCGCGAGATTCAGTGGCTGATGCTGCTGATGGTCGCCATGGGCACCATCGTCGGGGTGGTGGATGTGGTCAGCGTGGCCTTTGCCCAGCACCAGGGCCAACCGGCCGCGGCGAGTATCGTGTTGTCGGTGTATGCGATCGGGTCGTGCCTGGCCGGATTGGCGTTCGGTGCGTTGCGTTCGAAAGTGCCGTTGCCGCGCCTGTTTCTTTACGGCGGGGTCGCGACGGCGGTGACGACCTTGCCGTTGCTGCTGGCGGCGAACATTCTCGGGTTGTCCCTGGCGGTGTTCGTCGCCGGGCTGTTTTTTGCGCCGACCCTGATTGTCGCCATGGCCCTGGTGGAGCAAATCGTGCCACCGGCCAAACTCACGGAAGGCCTGACCTGGCTGGTGACTGGGTTGAGCATCGGGGTGGCGATCGGTGCAGCGGGGTCGGGGTGGATGGTGGATGCGTTCGGGGCGCGCAGCGGGTTTTGGCTGGCGATTGCGGCGGGGGCGGTCGTCCTCGGTTCCGCGATCCAAAGCTATCGCCACCTGAAATGAAGTTCTAACTGTAGGAGCGAGCCTGCTCGCGATGGACGCATGGACGACACGGGCTGTCTGATGCCCCGCGTTATCGTTGACGTCCATCGCGAGCATTCGAGCGTCGACCGGCTGCTCCTACAGGGGACTAATTCTCTGCGTACCTCATCCGTTCTCCTATACAGACAACTTTCGAGGTAAGCCCGGTGACCCAGCTGACATTGCTGTGCCTGCCCTATTCGGGCGCGAGTGCCATGGTCTATAGCCGCTGGCGGCGTAAGCTGCCACAGTGGATCAAGCTGCAGCCCGTGGAGCTGCCAGGGCGCGGTGCCCGCTTTGGCGAACCCTTGCACACCGACATGCGCCGCCTGGCGCTGCAACTGGCGCAGGAACAAAAAACCACGCTCAAGGCGCCGTATGCCCTGTTCGGCCATAGCCTCGGCGCGTTGCTCGCCTGTGAAATGGCCCATGCGTTTCGCTCGCTTGGCTGTCCTGAGCCCGTCGCACTGTTCGCCTCGGGCACTGCCGCGCCGACTCTGCGCGAGGATTACGACCGTGGCTTCGCCGAGCCCAAGACCGATGCCGAATTGATCGAGCAACTGCGCACACTCAACGGCACCAGCGAAGAAGTGCTGGCCAACCAGGAGTTGATGAGCCTGACACTGCCGATCCTGCGCGCCGACTTCCAGTTGTGCGGGCGTTTCGAGCCGCTGCAGCGGCCGTTGCTCAAATGCCCGGTGCACGTGCTCGGCGGCAAGGCCGACCGCGCCACCAGCGAGCAGTTGATCGGTTGGCGCAAGGAAACCCACGGCAGCTTTTCCGTGGACATGCTCGCCGGCGGGCACTTCTTCATCCATGAGCATGAAGCCAAGGTGCTCAAGGTGATCAAGGATCAGCTTGAAGTTCATCATCGGCGGCATGCGATGGCCGCTGTGGGTTAACCCAATCTCAAACATCACCCCAATCCCTTTGGGAGCGGGCTTGCCCGCGATAGCGGTCTGTCAGTCAGCTATACGTTGAATGTGCCGCCGCCATCGCGGGCAAGCCCGCTCCCACAGTGTTTTTCATCGGCTTGCATTTCCGCATTCCAATTCCTTTCTGATAGTTGTTCTCATTCGCTAATTTTTCCGGTCTGCATTCGTTTTATAGGGACGACGTGCCTTTGTGCTTCCCGCCACTGATCCGGATACCCAGAAATGAATGCTGAAGACTCCTTGAAACTTGCTCGCCGGTTTATCGGGTTGCC
Organism: Pseudomonas sp. WJP1; assembly: GCF_028471945.1. NCBI lineage: Bacteria > Pseudomonadati > Pseudomonadota > Gammaproteobacteria > Pseudomonadales > Pseudomonadaceae > Pseudomonas > Pseudomonas sp. WJP1. Next base: position 5,181,206 of record NZ_CP110128.1, on the reverse strand, counting down.
CCTGGAAAAGCGCCAGATGTTCCTTGCGGCCTTGCACAAGGAGGGCGTGGATTTCGCCCGGTTTCCGATTCCTGCAGGGGTTGCGGCCGAGGATCGCCAGGCGCTGTCGTACGCCCAGCAACGCATGTGGTTTCTCTGGCAGCTGGACCCGCAGAGTGGCGCCTATAACTTGCCGGGTGCAGTGCGCCTGACTGGTCGGCTGAATCTGCCGGCGCTGGAACAGGCATTCGCCAGCCTGGTGGCGCGCCACGAAACCTTGCGCACGGTGTTCGCCGCGCAGGCCGACGACAGCTTGCTGCAGGTTCCGGCCACAGCGCCGCTGCTGATCGAACAAGTCGATTTCAGCGCCTTGCCGGCCACCGAGCGCGAGCAGGCCGTGGCCGAAGCCGCCGAGCGCCAATCGGTGCTGCCGTTCGATCTGGGCACTGGCCCGTTGCTGCGCGTCACCTTGCTCAAGCTCGCCGAACAGGAACACGTACTGCTGCTGACCCTGCACCACATCGTGTCCGACGGCTGGTCGATGAACGTGCTGATCGACGAATTCATCCGCTGCTACGACGCCTTCGATGCCGGTGCACAACCGCAACTGGCAGCCTTGCCGATCCAGTACAGCGACTACGCCCTGTGGCAACGCCGCTGGCTGGAGGCTGGCGAGCAGGCGCGTCAGCTCGACTACTGGCAGGCGCAACTGGGTGACGAGCACCCGGTGCTGGAGCTGCCCACCGATCACCCGCGCCCGGCGATGCCGAGCTATCGCGGGACCCGCTACGCGTTCGCCGTCGACGGACAACTGGCCGAGCAACTGCGGGCCACCGCGCAGAAACACAACATCACCTTGTTCATGCTGTTGCTCGGCGCCTTCAACGTGCTGCTGCACCGCTATACCGGGCAGACCGACATCCGCGTCGGCGTACCGATCGCCAACCGCAACCGCGCCGAGATCGAAGGCCTGATCGGCTTTTTCGTCAATACCCAGGTGCTGCGCACGCAACTGGACGGCCAGACCCGGGTCGACGAACTGCTGCGCCGCATCAAGGAAACCGCACTCGGCGCCCAGGCTCACCAGGACTTGCCCTTCGAACGCCTGGTCGAGGCGCTGAAACTGGAACGCAGCCTCAGCCACACGCCGCTGTTCCAGGTGATGTACAACCACCAGCCGCAGGTCGCGGACATCTCCTCGGTGACCACGGCGTCCGGCCTGGTGCTGGGCACGATCGAGTGGCAAGGACGCACCACCCAGTTCGACCTGACCCTGGACACCTACGAAAAAAGCGGCAAGCTGCACGCCGCGCTGACCTACGCCAACGACCTGTTCGACGCCGCTACCATCGCGCGCATGGCGCAACATTGGACGCACCTTTTACAGGGCATGGTCAGCGATACCCAGCAGCGCATCAGCGATCTGCCGCTGCTGGAGCAGGCCGAGTACCAGCGCATCGTCCACGATTGGAACCGCGCCGATGACAGCTTCGCCCAAGACCTATGCATTCATCAGCTGATCGGCCAGCAAGTCGCCGCGACCCCGAATGCGCTTGCCGTGACCTTCGCCACCCGCCAGCTGACTTATGGCGAACTCGACCACCAAGCCAATCGCCTGGCGCACAAGCTGATCGAACTCGGCGTCGGCCCGGAAGTCCGGGTCGGCGTGGCCATGCAGCGTTCCGAGCAACTGCTGGTGGCCTTGCTGGCAGTGCTCAAGGCCGGTGGCGCCTACGTGCCGCTGGACCCGGATTACCCCGCCGAACGCGTGGCCTACATGCTCGAAGACAGCCGTGCCCTGGTGCTGCTGACCGAAGCGGAGGTGGCCAGGACGCTGAGCGTGGCGAGCGATACCCAAGTAGTGCTGATGGACAGCCTCGCGTTGGCGGCTTACCCCATCAGCGCCCCGGTCACCGGCGTCACGCCGGACAACCTGGCCTACGTCATCTACACCTCCGGTTCCACCGGCAAGCCCAAGGGCGTGGCGATTGCCCATCGCAACGTGCTGGCGCTGATCGACTGGTCGCAGGCGGTGTACAGCCGCGACGACATTCAAGGGGTGCTGGCGTCGACGTCGGTGTGCTTCGACCTGTCGGTGTGGGAGCTGTTCGTCACCCTGGCCAACGGCGGATCGCTGATCATTGCCCGCAACGCCCTGGAGTTGCCGCAGCTGCCGGCCCGGGATCAGGTGCGCTTGATCAACACCGTGCCCTCGGCGATCAACGCGCTGCAGCGCGACGGGCAGATCCCGCCGAGCGTGCGCATCATCAACCTCGCCGGTGAGCCACTGAAGCAGAGCCTGGTGGAGGCGCTGTACCAGCAGCCGACCGTCGAGCACGTCTACGATCTGTACGGCCCGTCGGAAGATACCACTTACTCCACTTGGACCCGCCGCGAGGCCGGTGGCCGCGCCAATATCGGCCGCCCGCTCAAGCACACCGCCAGCTATCTGCTGGATGCCGACCTGCAACCGGTACCACAAGGCGTGTCCGCCGAGCTGTACCTCAGCGGCGCTGGCATCACCCGTGGTTACCTGGAACGGCCAGGCCTGACCGCGGAAAAGTACGTACCCAACCCGTTTTCCAGCACCGGCGAACGCCTGTACCGCACCGGTGACCTGACCCGTTATCAGGTCGACGGTACCCTGCAGTACGTGGGCCGCATCGACCATCAGGTCAAGGTCCGTGGCTTCCGCATCGAGCTGGGTGAAATCGAAGCGCGGCTGTTGCAACAGGACGCGGTGCACGAACTGGCGGTGCTGGCCCAGGACGGTATCAACGTTCAGCACCTGGTGGCCTACATCGTGCCGAGCGATCCGGCACTGCTGGTCGACCTCGACGCGCAAGCGACCCTGCGTGAATCCCTGAAGGAGGCCTTGCGTCAGCACCTGCCGGACTACATGGTTCCGGCGTTCCTGCTGTTCCTCGAGCAACTGCCGCTGACCCCCAACGGCAAGCTCGACCGCAAGGCGCTGCCGGCGGTGGACGGCAGCCAGCAACAACGCGAACACGTGGCGCCACGCAGTGCGCTGGAAAAGTCCCTCGTGGCGATCTGGCAAGACGTACTGGCCATCGACAACGTCGGCCTGGAAGACAACTTCTTCGAACTGGGCGGCGACTCCATCGTCTCGATGCAAGTGGTCAGCCGCGCGCGGCAGGCCGGGATCCTGCTCAGCCCCAAGGACCTGTTCCAGCACCAGACCATCCGCAGCCTGGCCCAGGCGGCGCGCAGTGGCGAGCAACAACTGATCGACCAGGGTCCAGCCAGCGGCGCGGTAGCGCTGGCACCGGTGCAACAGTGGTTCTTCGAACAGGCTATCCCTGCGCGTCAGCACTGGAACCAGTCGCTGTTGCTGGTACCGCACGAGCCGCTGAACATCGAGGCGCTGGAGCGTGCCCTGGAACAATTGCTGACCCATCACGACAGCCTGCGCCTGCGTTATCAACAGACAGATAGCGGCTGGCAGCAGGCCTATGCTGCGCCGACCACCGACTCGGTGCTGTGGCAGCGCCAGGCGCAATCGGTCGAAGCGCTGAACGCCTCGTGCGATGAAGCCCAGCGCAGTCTCGACCTGCAAAACGGCCCGTTGCTGCGCGCACTGCTGGTTTCGATGGCTGACGGCAGCCAGCGTTTGCTGCTGGTGGTTCACCATCTGGCGGTGGACGGTGTGTCCTGGCGCGTGCTGCTGGAAGATCTCCAGCAGTTCTACAACGGCGCTGCGGCGCCAGCGAAAACCAGCAGCTACCAGCGCTGGGTCGCGCGTTTGCAGGATCACCTTCCAGCCTTCGAACTCAGCCTCGGCCACTGGCAGGCCCAATTGCTGGATGCGCCACTCGACCTGCCGTGCGAGCGCCCGCACGGCGCACTGGAAAACCGCTTCGAACACAAACTCGAAATCAAGCTCGATACCGAGCAAACCCGCCAGCTGCTGCAACAGGCCCCGGCGGCCTACCGCACCCAGGTCAACGACCTGCTGCTGACCGCACTGGCCCGCGCCGTTGGCCGCTGGAGCGGGCAGGGCAGTACGCTGATCCAGCTCGAAGGCCACGGCCGCGAAGACCTGTTCGATGACGTCGACCTGACGCGCTCTGTGGGTTGGTTCACCAGCCTGTTCCCGGTCAACCTCAAGCCTGCTGCCGATCTCGGCGCCTCGATCAAATCCATCAAGGAACAACTGCGCAGCGTCCCGGACAAGGGCCTGGGCTACGGCGCGCTGCGCTACCTCGGCAGCGCACCGACCCGCGCCGAACTGGCGGCGTTGCCGCAACCGCGCATCACCTTCAACTACCTGGGGCAGTTCGACCGTCAGTTCGACGACGGCGCGTTGTTCACCCCGTCCACCGAAGGCAACGGCATCGCGCAGGACCCGTCGGCACCGCTGGGCAACTGGCTGGTGGTGGAAGGCCAGGTCTACGGCGGCGAGTTGTCCCTGAGCTGGGGCTTCAGTCGTGAGATGTTCGACACCGCGACCGTCCAGCGCCTGGCTGATGATTACGTCCAGGAACTGATCGCCCTGATCGAACATTGCTGCGCCCTTGACGCACCGCACGCCACGCCATCGGACTTCCCGCTGGCGCGCATCGATCAGGCGCAACTGGACGGGCTGCCGCTCGCCGTTGCCAATCTCGAAGACCTGTACCCGCTGTCGCCAATGCAACAGGGCATGCTGTTCCACACCCTGTACGAACCGCAGGTCGGCGCCTACATCAGCCAGTTGCGCCTGGACATCGGCGGGTTGGACACCGAGCGATTTACCCGCGCCTGGCAAGCCGCGGTCGAGCGTCATGACATCCTGCGCAGCAGCTTCCATTGGCAAGGCCTCGATAGCGCACACCAGGCGATTGCCCGTCAGGTCGCGTTGCCACTCCAAGTGCTTGAAGCGACTGACACCGAGGCACTGGCCGACGCCGAGCGTGCGCAAGGTTTCGAGCTGGGCAGGGCGCCGTTGTTTCGCCTGAAACTGCTGCGTACCGGCGCTGACGCCTGGCACCTGATCTACACCAGCCACCACATCCTGATGGACGGCTGGAGCAACGCACAGTTGCTGGCCGAAGTGATCCAGCACTACGCCGCCGGCCAGCCGCTGCGAGCGCCAACGGGCCAATACCGCGACTACCTGGGCTGGTTGCAACAGCAATCGGCAACCGTTGGCGAGCAGTTCTGGACAGCCGCATTGGCACCGCTGCAAGCACCGACCTTGCTGGCCGAAGCCTTGCGTCCACCGGTAGGCGCGACGGGTAACGAAGAGCATCGCGTCAGCCTCGACAACCGCGCCACCCAGCGTCTGGCCGAGTTCGCCCGTCAACAGAAAGTCACCCTCAACACCCTGTTGCAAGCGGCGTGGAGCCTGTTGCTGCAACGCTACACCGGCCAGGATTGCGTGGTGTTCGGCGCCACCGTGGCCGGACGTTCGGCGCCGTTGCCGGGGATCGAACAACAGCTGGGCCTGTTCATCAACACCCTGCCACTGGTGTGCGCGATGAAACCGGACCAGACCGTCAGCCAGTGGCTGGGGGAATTGCAAGGCCTGAACCTGGCCATGCGTGAGTTCGAACACGTGCCGTTGTACGACATCCAGGGTTGGGCGGGGCAGCAGGGTTCGGCACTGTTCGACAGCCTGCTGGTGTTCGAAAACTTCCCGGTGGCCGAAGCGCTGAAGCAGGGCGCGCCGGCCGGGTTGTCGTTCGGCAACCTGCACAACCACGAGCGCACCCACTATCCGCTGACCCTGGGCATCGAATTGGGCGAAGGCCTGGGTCTGGAGTTCAGTTATGACGCGGCGCGGTTCAGCGCGGCTCAGGTCGCACAGCTTTCAGCCAATTTGCAGCACCTGCTGATGCAACTGATGGCATCGCCGCAGGCGGCTTTGGGCTCGCTGGAACTGCTGGACGTCGATGGAAAGCACGCAGTGCTCGCGATCAGCCAGCCACCTGCGGTTGAGTTATCCACAACGCTACTGGCCCACGAACAGATCGCCGCGCAAGCCGCTGCCACGCCCGATGCACTGGCATTGCAGGTGGACGGCCACACCCTGAGCTACGGTCAACTCAATGCACAAGCCAACCACCTGGCCCAGCGCCTGATCGACAACGGCGCCGGCCCCGGCAAGCGCGTCGGCCTGGCCGTGCATCGCGGCCCGCAACTGATCATCAGCCTGTTGGCGGTCCTGAAAAGCGGCGCGGCCTACGTCCCCCTCGACCCGAAATACCCAACCGAACGCCTCACCTACATGATCGAAGACAGCCGCCTCGACGTGCTGCTGCACGAATCCGGCCTCCTCGAAGACGTACCAAGCGTAAGACGCTTATCCCTGGAAGACACCACACCCCTTGTAGGAGCGAAGCTTGCTCGCGAAGGCGGTCTCCCCGTCGCCGACGATCTGGCCTACATCATCTACACCTCCGGCTCCACCGGCCAACCCAAAGGCGTCGCCATCACCCACGCCGCCCTGCGCGAGTTCTGCCAGACCGCCGCCGACTACTCAAGACTGTCACCTACCGATCGCGTCCTGCAATTCGCCACCTTCAGCTTCGACGGCTTCGTCGAACAATGCTTCCCGGCATTGTGCGTCGGCGCAACCTTGATCATGCGCGGCGACGACCTGTGGGACGCCGGCCGACTGGCCACCCAAATCGTCGAGCAGGGCGTGACCGTGGCCGACTTGCCGGCCGCTTACTGGTTCCTGCTGGCCCGCGAATGCGCCAGCGGCGTGGTGCAAAACCTCGGCGATTTGCGCCAGGTACACGTCGGCGGCGAAGCGATGTCGGTGGAAGGCCTGCGCCTGTGGCATCAAGCAGGTTTGAGCCACGTGCGCCTGCTCAACACCTACGGGCCGACCGAGGCGACGGTAGTGTCCAGCGTGCATGAATGCCAATTGGCCGATGCCAGCGATGCCTTCGGCATTCCAATCGGTCGCGCCATCCCTGGCCGGGCGCTGTACGTGCTGGATGCGGCCGGTCAGCTACTGCCGACTGACGGCGTCGGCGAATTGTGCATCGGCGCACCGGCCTGCCTGGCGCAAAGCTACTTCGACCGCCCGGCGCTGACCGCCGAACGTTTCCTGCCGGACCCGTTTGCCCGCGAACCGGGCGCACGGCTGTACCGCAGCGGCGACCTGGCGCGCTACAACGGTAACGGCGATCTGGAATACGTCGGGCGTATCGACCACCAAGTGAAGATTCGCGGTTTCCGCATCGAGATGGGCGAGATCGAAGCCTGCCTGCAGGCCCTGGACGAAGTGCGCGAAGCCGCCGTCATCGCCCAGGACGGCACACAATTGGTGGCGTACGTCGTGGCCAGCGGCCCGGTGGTTGCTCAGGTCGAGTATCTGCAAGGACTCAAAGCCGTCCTGCAGCAGTCGCTGCCGGAATACATGGTGCCCAACCATATGGTCCTGCTCGACCGATTGCCGCTCAACAACAACGGCAAGCTCGACCGCAAGGCTTTGCCACGGGTTGAAGCGGGCGATGCACAACGTGCCTTCGTAGCGCCTGCCGAAGGTCTGGAAATGCAACTTGCGCACATCTGGCAAGAAGTGCTGAAGGTCGAGAAAGTCGGTCGCGACGACAACTTCTTCGAGCTCGGCGGCCACTCGTTGCTGGTGCTGCAAGTGATCTCCCGAGTACGTCAGCAACTGCAACTTGAGCTGTCGGTGAACAGCCTGTTCTCGGCGGCGAATCTGGCGGAGTTCGCCGAGCGCGCCGCGCAAGCGACCCTCAGCGGCCAACCGTCGCTGCAACGCGCAGCGGACGATCAGCCACGCCTGCTGTCCTACGCCCAGCAACGCCAGTGGATTCTCTGGCAACTGGACCCGCACAGCGCGGCCTACAACATCCCGGCAGCGCTGCGCCTCAAAGGCCCGCTGAACCGCGACGCCCTGCGCAAAACCTTCGCCCAGTTGCAGCTGCGCCACGAAGCCTTGCGCACCACCTTCGAACAGGATGGTCAGCAGGCGCGCCCGGTGGTGCATGTCGAGCTGCCGTTGCAGTTCAACGAAAAGCCCATCAACGAGTCGGCGATCAACGCTGCGGTGGCCGCAGAAATCGCCCAGCCTTTCGATCTGCGCAACGGCCCGCTGTGGCGCTGCTTGCTGCTGCAAGTCAGCGCCGAAGACCATGTGCTGGTGCTCACCGTGCACCACATCGCCGCCGATGGCTGGTCGATGCAGGTGATGGTCGATGAGTTCAGCGCGCTGTATCAGGCTGCCGTTGACGGGCATGCGGCCAACCTGCCGGCACTGCCGGTGGCTTACAGCGACTACGCCCGTTGGCAGCGCGACTGGCTGGAAGCCGGCGAGGGCGCGCGGCAACTGGCGTGGTGGCGCGAGCAACTGGCGGGCAGCCAGGCGCCACTGGAGTTGCCGAGCGAACTGACCCGCCCGGCCCGCCGTAGCGAGCGCGGCGCCAGCCTGACGTTGAACGTCGATCGCCAGCTGCTGGCCGGTTTGCGTGAGCGTGCGCAGGAGCAGCAAGTGACGCTGTTCATGCTGTTGCTGGCGAGTTTCCAGACCCTGCTGCACCGCCAGAGCGGGCACTCGGGCATCAGCGTCGGCGTGCCGAGTGCCGGCCGTTCACGCCTGGAAACCGAAGGCCTGATCGGCTTCTTCATCAATACCCAGGTGCTGCGTGCCGAGATCGACGGGCAGCAACCGTTCAGTGCGCTGCTGCAACAGGTCAAGCAAACGGCCTTGGCGGCGCAAGCCCATCAGGACTTGCCGTTCGAACAATTGGTCGACGCCCTGCAACCGGATCGCAGCCTCAATCACAGCCCGTTGTTCCAGGTGCTCTACAACCATCAGCAAAAACTCGGCGCCAGTGTCGAGCGCGCGGTGGCCGATTTGCAGGTCGAGCGCCTGCACTGGCAGCAACACACCGCGCAATTCGATCTGGTGCTCGACACCCAGGAGCAGGGCGATGAACTGGACGCCAGCCTGAGCTACGCCACCGATCTGTACGACGAAGCCTCGATGCAGCGCTTCGCCGAGCAGTGGCTGAACCTGTTGCGCGCGGTGGTCGAAAACCCACAGCAGCGCGTCGCCGAATTGCCGTTGCTGCAAGCGCCGCAATACGACGGGTTGATTCAGCACTGGAATCCGAACTTCGAGGCACAAGCGCAATCGCCAACCTTGCATCATCTGTTCGAAGCCCAAGCCGCGCAACGCCCGGACGCCATCGCACTGACCTGCGAAGGCGAGCATCTAACCTACGCCGCGCTCAACGCCCAGGCCAATCGCCTGGCGCACAAATTGCGCGAGCAGGGTGTCGGCCCCGAAGTGCGCGTGGGTATCGCCACCGAGCGGGCGATGCCGCTGGTGGTCGGCTTGCTGGCGATTCTCAAGGCCGGTGGCGCCTACGTGCCGCTGGACCCGCAATACCCGGCCGAGCGCCTGAGCTACATGATCGATGACAGCGGCATTGGCTTGCTGTTGACCCAGGCTCACCTGATCGACGGCTTGCCCGCCCGCGAAGGCGTGCAGGTCCTGGACTTGGCGGCCATGCAACTGGCCCCCTACAGCGCCGACAACCTGGCGCCGTTGGCGACCCCGGACAACCTCGCCTACGTGATCTACACCTCCGGCTCCACCGGCCGACCCAAGGGCGCCTTGCTCAGCCATGGCAACGTCGGCCGCTTGCTCACGGCCACCGCTGGCGAATTCAATTTCGGCGCAGACGATGTCTGGACCCTGTTCCACTCCTACGCCTTCGACTTCTCGGTGTGGGAGCTGTTCGGTTCGCTGTGCACCGGCGGGCGCCTGGTGATTGTGCCGTATTACATCAGTCGCGAGCCGCAGGAGTTCCACCGCTTGCTCTGCGATGAAGGGGTGACGGTGTTGAACCAGACCCCGACCGCGTTCCGCCAATTGTTGCCGATCGCCTGCGCCAGCCCGCGCAGCCTGGCGTTGCGCCAGGTGATCTTCGGTGGCGAAGCACTGGAAGTGGCCAGCCTGCGCCCGTGGTTCGAACGCTTCGGCGACCGGCAACCGACACTGGTGAACATGTACGGCATCACCGAGACCACGGTGCACGTGACCTACCGCGCGATCCGCCTGGCCGACCTTGACGGCAAGGCGCAAAGCCCGATCGGCCTGCCGATCCGCGACCTGCGCTGGTACTTGCTCGACAGCCAGTTGCAACCGGTGCCGGTGGGCGTGGCGGGCGAGCTGTACATCGCCGGTGCCGGCCTGGCCCGGGGTTATCACGGTCGTTTCGGCCTGACCGCCGAGCGTTTCGTACCGAGCCCGTTCGACGCTTCGCAGCGCCTGTATCGCAGCGGCGACCTGGCGCGCCAGCGGGCCGACGGCAGCATCGACTACCTGGGGCGGATCGACCAGCAAGTGAAGATCCGCGGGTTCCGCATCGAACTGGGCGAGATCGAAGCGGCCGTGCTGGCGCAACCGGGCGTGCGTCAGGCGGTGATCAGCGTGCATGTCGACGACGGCGGTCCGCAGCTGTGCGCCTACGTCGTCGCCGAGCACCTGCCGAACGATCCGATCGCCTGGCGCGACAACCTGCGCGCCGCGCTGAAGATCGACCTGCCGGACTACATGGTGCCCAGCCACTGGCTGTTGCTCGATGCCTTGCCACTGACCAGCAACGGCAAGCTCGACCGCAAGGCCTTGCCACTGCCAGATGCCCAAGACTGGCAGCGCCCGTTCGAAGCTCCCGAAGGCGAACTCGAACAGCAACTGGCCGCGATCTGGGCCGAGGTGCTGGGTGTGGCCCGGATCGGCCGCCGCGACAACTTCTTTGAATTGGGCGGGCATTCGCTGCTCGCCGCCCAGGCCAGTGCCCGCGTGGAGCTGGAACTGGGCATCGAGCTGCCGCTGCGCGCGCTGTTCGAAAGCAACGACCTTCAGGCTTATGCCGCCATGGCCGGGCAACACGCCCCGACTGACAACGATGCACGCCTGGATGCGCTTGAGTCGCTTCTGGACGAGATGGAGTTCAACTGATGGAACACAGCACTGCCCAGCGTATCGCCACCCGTTTCGCCGGCCTGCCTGCCGAAAAACGCCGCGAGTTCCTGACAAAAATGCAGGAGCAGGGCGTGAGCTTCGGCCAACTGCCGATCCCGCCCGCCGCCGAACCACAAGCGACCTTCGAGCTGTCCTACGCGCAGCAGCGCCAATGGTTCCTCTGGCAGCTCGACCCACAGGGTTCGGCCTACAACATTCCCGCGGCCCTGCGCCTGCAAGGGCCGCTGAACCTTGCGGCGCTGCAACAGAGTTTCGACGTACTGCTGGAGCGGCATCAGAGCCTGCGCAGCCGTTTTGTCGAAGACGACGGCCAGGTGATGCAAGCCCTGGCGAGCTTCAACACGCTGCCCATCGAACAGCACGATCTGCGCGCCGAAGCCGAGGCGCTGCGCCTTGAATCGGCGATGAAAACAGTCGAAGCAGAGATTGCCCGGCCGTTCGACCTGCAGCACGGCCCACTGTTGCGCGTCAGCCTGTTGCAGCTGGACCTTGATGATCATGTGCTGGTGCTGACCCTGCACCACATCGTCACCGATGGCTGGTCGATGGGGGTGTTGATCGAGGAGTTTTCAAGGCTCTACGCGGCCCATTGCCAGGGACAGAGTGCTGAGCTTGAAATGTTGCCGATCCAGTATTCGGACTATGCCGCCTGGCAGCGTCGCTGGATGGAAGCGGGGGAGCTGGAACGTCAACTGGACTGGTGGAGGGAAAAGCTCGGCAGTGAACAACCGCTGCTGGAATTGCCCACCGACCGCCCGCGTCCGGCGCAACCGAGTCAGCAAGGCGCGCGCCTGGATTTCGCCCTCGACTCAACATTGGCCCGCGGCCTCATGAGCCTGGCCAAACAGCGCGGCGTCACCCCGTTCATGCTGTTGCTGGCGAGTTTCCAGGCGCTGCTCTACCGCTACAGCGGTCAGTCCGACCTGCGCATCGGCGTACCCATCGGCAACCGTAACCGTACGGAAACCCGAGGCCTGATCGGTTTCTTCGTCAACACCCAGGTGATGCGCGCCGAACTCGATGGCCGGCTGCCGTTCGCCCAGTTGCTCGACCAGACCCGCGCCTTTGCGCTGGATGCCCAGGATTATCAGGACTTGCCGTTCGAGCGCCTGGTGCAGGCGCTGCAAGGCGAACGCAGCCTCAGTCACAGCCCGTTGTTCCAGGTGATGTTCAACCACCAGCAGGCCAAGCCCGCAGCGGTCAGCAGCTTGCTGGCCGGCCTTCGTGTCGAGGCGCTGAACGCCACGGCGCACACCACCCAATTCGACCTGCAACTGGACACCCAGGAAGAGGGCGACAAGCTGTTCGCCAGCCTGACCTACGCCACCGACCTGTTCGACGCCGAACGCATCGAGCACCTGGCCCGGCATTGGCGCAACCTGTTGGCCGGGGTGCTGGCGAACCCGCAAACCCCGCTGGCCGAATTGCCATTGCTCGATGCCGACGAGCACCTGCGCATCCTCGACGACCTCAACGACACCGCTCAAGCCTATCCAGGTGAAGTCTGCGTACAGCGGCATTTCGAAGCGCGGGTAATGGAAAATCCACAGGCGACGGCGCTGGTGTTCCAGGGCCAGTCCCTGAGCTACGCCGAGCTCAACCTGCGCGCCAACCGCCTGGCCCACCACTTGCGCGCCCAGGGTGTCGGCCCGGAAGTGATCGTGGGGATCGCCTGCGACCGTTCGCTGGAAATGGTCGTCGGCCTGCTGGCGATCCTCAAGGCCGGCGGTGCCTACGTACCGCTGGACCCGGAATACCCGCTCGATCGCCTGAGCTACATGATCGAGGACAGCGGCATTTCCCTGCTGTTGACCCAGGAGCACCTGCTGGCGCAACTGCCGACGCCGGACAGCGTGCGCACCCTGTGCCTGCAAGCGCACGCCGAGTGGCTGAGCGACCTGCCTGGCGAGGATCTGCACAACCTGGCTGTCGGCGAAAACCTCGCCTACATGATCTACACCTCCGGTTCCACCGGAAAACCGAAAGGCGCGGGCAACCGTCATGTAGCCTTGCATAACCGCCTTGAGTGGATGCAGCAGGCCTACAACCTTCTGCCGAGCGACCGCGTGCTGCAAAAGACGCCGTTCAGTTTCGACGTGTCGGTATGGGAATTCTTCTGGCCGTTGATCAAAGGCGCCACGCTGGTCATCGCCGCGCCGGGCGAGCATCGCGACCCGCAGCGCCTTGCCGCACTGATCGTCGAGCAGGCGATCACCACGCTGCACTTCGTGCCGTCGATGCTCTCGGCCTTCATCGCTGCCGACGAGGCGCTGGCCTGCACTTCGCTGACGCGCATCATCTGCAGCGGCGAAGCATTGCCCATGGAACTGCAACGCCAGACCCTGCGCAGCCTGCCGCAAGCCCATCTGTACAACCTGTATGGCCCGACCGAAGCGGCGATCGACGTGACCCACTGGACCTGCGTGGAAGAGGGCCGCGACAGCGTGCCGATCGGCCGGCCGATCGCCAACCTGCGCACCTTGATCCTCGACAGCGAACTGCAACCCTTGCCACTGGGCGCGGTGGGCGAACTGTACCTGGGCGGTATCGGCCTGGCCCGGGGTTATCACCGCCGTGGCGCGTTGACCGCCGAGCGTTTCGTGGTCGACCCGTTTGGCAGCGGCGAGCGTCTGTACCGCACCGGTGACCTGGCGCGTTACCGCGCTGACGGTGCCATCGACTACTGCGGACGCATCGACCATCAGGTGAAGATTCGCGGCTTGCGTATCGAGCTGGGGGAAATCGAAGCGCGCCTGCAAGAACATGCCGGCGTGCAGGAAGCCGTGGTGCTGGCCCTCGACAGCCCGAGCGGCAAGCAACTGGTGGCGTACATCGTGCCGCAGGATCGCGGTTTGGTCAGCGCCGATGCGCAGCAGCAAGGCACCTGGCGCGAAACCCTGAAAAGCCATCTGCTCGGCAGCCTGCCGGACTACATGGTGCCGGCGCAGACCGTGCTGATCGAACAGATGCCCCTGAGCCCCAACGGCAAACTGGAACGCAAACGCCTGCCGGCACCGACCGCGCAGGTCAGCCAGCGCGCGTTCGAAGCGCCACGCAGCGAACACGAGCGCGTGCTGGCGCAGATCTGGCAGGACGTGCTGGGCCTGGAGCAGGTCGGACGACAGGACAACTTCTTTGAGCTGGGCGGCGACTCGATCATTTCGATCCAGGTGGTCAGCCGCGCCCGCCGTGCCGGCCTGAGCCTGCAACCGCGCGACCTGTTCCAGCAGCAAACCCTGCAAGCCCTGGCCGCGGTGGTGAAAGAACAGGCAGCGCCCTTGGCGCAACAGGGACCGGTGGACGGTGTGCAAAAACTCACGCCGATCCAGTGCTGGTTCTTCGAAGAACCGATCCCTCAGCGTGCCCACTGGAACCAGGCGGTGTTGCTGACGCCGCGCGAAACCCTTGAACTGCCGCGTCTGCAAGGCGCCTTGCAACGGGTACTCAAGCAGCACGATGCCCTGCGCTTGCGTTTCAGCCAGGTCGACGGCCAGTGGTCGGCGCGTTATGTCGGCGCCGACAGTGCCGATGTCATCGACATGCTCTGGACCGCCCGCGTCGCCAACGATGCGTCGCTCGAGTCGGTGTGTGATGAAGCCCAGCGCAGCCTCAGCCTGCAAGACGGGCCATTGCTGCGGGTGGCGCTGATCGCCCAGGCCGATGGTGCCCAGCGCTTGCTGCTGGTCATCCACCACTTGGCGGTGGACGGGGTGTCCTGGCGCGTGCTGCTGGAAGATTTGCAGGCCGCGTATCAAGGCCAGGACCTGCCGCCCAAGACCAGTGCCTTCCAGGCCTGGGCGGACAAGCTCGATGCTTATGCCAAGTCCGAAACGGCCCTGAATGAATTGAGCTGGTGGCAGAGTCATCTGCACGGTGCCAGCGATTCGTTGCCGGCGGCCAATGCACACGCGAATCAGGCCGGGCATCTGCGCCAAGGCGTCAGTATCGGCCTGGACCGCGAGCAGACCCGCCAGCTGCTGCAACAGGCCCCGGCGATCTACCGCACCCAGGTCAACGACCTGCTGCTGACCGCACTGGCTCGTACCCTCAGCCGCTGGATCGACAGCGAATCGGCGCTGATCCAGCTCGAAGGCCACGGCCGCGAAGAGCTGTTCGACGACCTCGACCTGACCCGCACCGTTGGCTGGTTCTCCAGCCTGTTCCCGGTGCGCCTGACGCCGACGGCCGACCTCGGCAGCTCGATCAAGGTGATCAAGCAGCAACTGCGGGACATCCCCGGCAAAGGCCTGGGCTACGGCGTGTTGCGCTACCTGGGCGATGCAGTGGCGCAAGCGACGCTGGCCGCGTTGCCGCAAGCGCGGGTGACCTTCAACTACCTCGGCCAGTTCGACCAGAGCTTTGCCGAGGACGCGCTGTTCACGCCAGCACGCGAATCCAGCGGCGCCGCGCAGTCGGCGGATGCGCCGTTGCCGAACTGGTTGTCGGTGGACGGTCAGGTCTATGGTGGTGAACTGAAACTCGACTGGACCTTCAGCCGCGAATGCTTCGAGCTGCGCGAAATCGAAGCCCTGGCGAACGATTTTCGCGCTGAACTGTTGGCGCTGATCGACCATTGCCTGAGTGACGGCGCAGGTGGCGTGACCCCGGCGGACTTCCCGCTGGCGCGCTTGAGCCAGGCGCAACTCGATGGCCTGCCGGTGCCGCCGGCGCAGATCGAGGATGTCTACCCGCTGTCGCCGATGCAGGCGGGTCTGTTGTTCCACAGCCTCTACGAATCCGAGTCTGGCGCCTACGTGAATCAGCTCAGCGTCGAAGCCCGTGGCCTCGATGCCGATCGTTTAGGCCGTGCCTGGCAAGCCGTGCTCGACAGCCACGCGATCCTGCGCAGCAGCTTCCACTTCCCCGAAGGTTTCGAAGCGCCGGTGCAACTGGTGCATCGTCATCTGCCATTGCCGATGACCTGCCTCGACTGGCGTGGCCGCGAAAATCAGGCCGATGCGCTGGCGCAACTGATCGACAGCGAACGCCTGCAACTCGATCCGACCCGCGCACCGTTGATGCGCCTGACCCTGGTGCGCCTGGACGATGAGCGCCAGCAACTGATCTACACCCACCATCACCTGTTGCTCGATGGCTGGAGCAATTCGCTGCTGCTCAGTGAAGTGCTGCAGCGTTATGCCGGGCAGGATGTACCCGCACCCACCGGGCGATTCGCCGACTACATCGGCTGGCTGCAGCGCCAGGGTGCCGAGGCTGACGAGCTGTTCTGGCGCGAGCAACTGGCGAGCCTCGACAACCCGACGCTGCTGGCCGAGACCATGGGTTTCAACAACCGGGCGGACGCGGCATTTGCCGATCACCGCCAGACCTTCGACGTCGCCACCAGCCAGCGCTTCAGCGACTTTGCCCGGCAGCAGAAAGTGACACTCAACACCCTGGTGCAAGGTGCGTGGGCACTGTTGCTGCAACGCTACAGCGGCCAACGCAGCGTGGCGTTCGGCGCCACGGTGGCGGGGCGTCCGGTGGACTTGCCGGGGGCCGAAAGCCAGCTCGGCCTGTTCATCAACACCTTGCCGGTGATCAGCAGCCCGGACGCCATCGAAAGTGTTGAGCAATGGCTGACGCGTTTACAGGCGCAAAACCTGGAACTGCGCGAGCACGAATTCACCGCGCTGGGCGACATTCAGCGTTGGGCCGGACGTGCCGGCGAGCCGCTGTTCGACAGCCTGCTAGTGTTCGAAAACTTCCCGGTCGCCGAAGCCCTGCAGCAGGGCGCACCGGCTGGCTTGAGCTTCTCCATCCCACAGAACCACGAGCGCACCAATTTCCCGCTGACCCTGGCGGCCACCGCCGAAAACCAGCTCAGCATCCACTGGAGCTACCAGTGCAGCCACTTCAGCCGCGAAGCGATTGCACGCATGAGCGAGCACCTGGCCGCGCTACTGGCGGCAATGGTCGCCGCGCCACAGGCGGCCTTGAGTGAGCTGGACCTGCTGACTGCCGCGGAACGCACCCAGCAATTGCTGGAGTGGAACCCGCCGTTCAGCGCAGAAGAAAACCCGCTGTGCGTGCATCAACTGATCGAGGCCCAGGCCGAGATTCGTCCAGATGCCACGGCGCTGATCTTCAACGACCTGGAACTGAGCTTCGACCAGCTCAATCGCCGCGCCAACCAGTTGGCCCATCGCCTGCGCGCCTTGGGCATCGGCCCGGAAGTGCGGGTCGGCCTGGCCATGCAGCGTTCGCCAGAAATGATCATCGGCCTGCTGGCGATCCTCAAGGCCGGTGGCGCCTACGTGCCGCTGGACCCGGCCTACCCGGCGGAGCGCCTGCGCTACCTGATGCAAGACAGTGGCATTTCCCTGCTGGTCAGCCAATCCTGGCTGCGGGAAAAGCTGCCACTGCCCGAAGGCTTGCCGGTGCTGGAAATCGACCGTGAACCGCTGGCGGCCATGGCTGAAAGCAACCCGGTCAACCTCACTTGCGGCGAGAACCTCGCCTACCTGATCTACACCTCGGGCTCCACCGGCCGGCCCAAAGGCGTCAGCGTGGCCCACGGCCCGCTGGCCATGCACTGCGTGAAGATCGGCGAGTTGTACGGC
Source organism: Pseudomonas sp. WJP1 (assembly GCF_028471945.1). Taxonomy (NCBI): domain Bacteria; kingdom Pseudomonadati; phylum Pseudomonadota; class Gammaproteobacteria; order Pseudomonadales; family Pseudomonadaceae; genus Pseudomonas; species Pseudomonas sp. WJP1. The sequence goes on along the minus strand of NZ_CP110128.1, from coordinate 5,163,689 downwards.
ATGAACCCGGACGACCGCGAACTGCAATTTGCCTCGATCAGCTTCGACGGCGCCCATGAGCGCTGGCTGACGCCGCTGGTGTTCGGTTCGGCGGTGATGCCCCGCGACGACGAGTTGTGGAGCGTGGAGCGCACCTGCGCCGAGATCGAAAAGCACGGCATCACCATCGCCTGCTTCACCCCGACCTACCTGGGGCAGATCGCCGATTTCATGGGCGAAGCCGGGCGTGACCTGCCGATCCGCTCCTACACCCCGTGCGGTGAGGGGATGGCCAAGCATGCGTTCGACGAGGTGCAGCAAGTCCTGCAACCCAAGCGCTTGATCAATGGTTATGGCCCGACCGAAACGGTGATCACGCCGCTGATCTGGCTGGCCTATCCGGATACCGAATTCGACTCGGCCTTCATGCCGATCGGCCGGCCGGTGGGCAACCGCAGCGCCTACATCCTCGACGGCGGCTTGCAGCCGTTGCCGGTTGGCGTGGCGGGTGAGTTGTACCTGGGCGGCGAGGGCGTTGCCCGTGGTTACCACCAGCGTCCTGACCTGACTGCCGAACGCTTCGTGCCCGATCCGTTCGTGCCGGGGGCGCGTCTGTACCGCAGTGGTGACCTCGCGCGGTTCCGTGCCGATGGCGTCGTCGAATACCTCGGCCGTATCGACCAGCAAGTGAAGATTCGCGGTTTCCGTATCGAACTCGGCGAAATCGAAGCCTGCCTGCTCGAGCATGAAGGCGTGCGTGAAGCCTTTGTGATTGATCGCGAAGGTCCGGTGAGCCGTCAACTGGTGGGCTACGTGGTGCCGCGCGATCCACTGGCTGACGAGCAGGCGCTGCGTGACGCGTTGACGGCGCACCTGCGCAGCCGTTTGCCGGCGCACATGCTGCCGGCGCATCTGATGTGCCTGGCCGCGTTGCCGCTGACGCCTAATGGCAAGCTCGATCGCCAGGGTTTGCCAGCGCCTGAAGCGACTCGACAGACTCAGGATCAGGTGGCCGCCGCGTCGCCTGCCGAAGCGCTGTTGGTGGAAATCTGGCAGGACTTGCTCGGTCTGGATTCGGTGGGCGTCACCGAGAACTTCTTCGAACTGGGCGGTGATTCGATCATCTCGCTGCAAGCGGTAAGCCGTGCCGGGCAGCGCGGGCTGGTGTTCAGTCCGAAGCAGTTGTTCGAGCAGCAGACCATTCGCGCCCTCGCAGCCGTGGCCGGCAGCCGTGAAGCCGCGCTGGTCGAAGCGCCGAAGGTCGAGGCTTTTGCGCTGGTGCCATTTATCGACGTGTCTGCCCGCGAAGGTCTACAAGACCTGTATCCGTTGTCGCCGATGCAGCAGGGTATGCTGTTCCACTGCCTCGAATCACCGCAGCTCAACCCCTACGTCAACCAGTTGAGCGTAGCGGTGGACGGCTTGCAGGTGCCGCGATTCCGCGCGGCGTGGCAAGCGTTGATCGAGCGTCATGAAGTGCTGCGCGCAGCGTTCCGTTGGCGTGACGGCCTGGCCGATCCGCTGCAAGCGGTGTTTGCCAGCGTCGAGTTGCCGGTCGAGGAATTCGACTGGCGCGACCGCACGGACACCGAACAAGCGCTGAGCGAACTGGCGGCTGCCGAACAGGCCAAGGGTTTCGACCTGAGCTGCCCACCGCTGATGCGCTTCATCCTGGTGCGCCTGGGTGAAGAGCGGTACCAGATGATCTGGATCTACCATCACCTGCTGCTCGATGGCTGGAGTGCTTCGCGCCTGCTGGGCGAAATGCTGCGCCTGTACCACCACGACAGCCTGCCGGCGCTGACCGGGCGTTACGCCGACTACATCGCCTGGCTGCAGCGCCAGGACGAGACGCAAGCGGAAAGCTTCTGGCGTGAGCGCCTGGCGTTGCTCGAAGCACCGACCATCCTGGCCACGGCCTCGGGTGCCACAGGCTCCGGCCACGGCGTGATGTACAGCGACCTCGACGCCGAGGCGACGCGCAAGTTGCACAGCTTCGCCAAGCGTCAGCGCGTCACCCTCAACACCCTGGTCCAAGGCGCCTGGCTGTTGCTGCTGCAACGTCACAGCGGCCAACGCAGCGTGGCGTTCGGGGCCACGGTGGCGGGGCGGCCGACGGGGCTGGCCGGTGCCCAGCACATGCTCGGCCTGTTCATCAACACCTTGCCGGTGATCCAGACCCTCGACCCGCAACAGCCGCTGGGCGAGTGGCTGCGTGACTTGCAGGACTACAACCTGGCCGTGCGCGACTACGAACACACGCCATTGTCCGACGTGCAGCGCTGGGCCGGGCAGGGTGGCCAGGGCCTGTTCGACAGCATCATCGTGTTTGAAAACCATCCGGTGGACCGTGCCTTGAAAGGGGGCGAGGAAGGTGAGTTGCGCTTCGCCGAAGTCGGCAGCGGCGGCGTCACCAACTTCCCGATGGACTTGATGGTCAGCGCCAACGACCAGGGGCTGGAAGTCGAGTACCTGTACCTGCGTGATCGCTTCAGCGAACAGGAAGTGCAGCGCATTCGCGCACAGATGGAAGGTTTGCTGCGGGCGTTGCCAGAGGATGCGGAGTGCCTGCTCGGCAACATCGGCCTGCCCGAAGCACGCGTGAGCCTGCCGCAAGCCTGCAGCGACAACGCCGATCTGCTGCACCGCTTCAAGCAGCATGTGTGCAGCCAACCGCAGAAAATCGCCTTGTTCTGTGAGGAGCGTGAAGTCAGCTACGCTGATCTTGAACACCAGGCCAATGCGCTGGCGCAGCGGTTGATCAGTCGCGGCATTGGCCCGGAAAGCCTGGTGGCGGTGGCCTTGCCCCGTTCGGAACGCACCATCGTCGCGTTCCTCGCCGTGCTCAAGGCCGGTGCGGCGTATCTGCCGCTGGACCTGTCATACCCGGCCGAGCGCCTGGCCTACATGCTCAGCGATTCGGCCGCCAGCCTGCTGCTGTGCGACAGCGACCTGGGCGATCGCCTGGCACTGGCTGACAGCCCGCCACGCTTGTTGCTCGATCAGACGAGCCTGGTTGGCAGCACCGAATGCCCGGTTGCCCATCCATTGCCGGGGCACCTGGCGTACCTGATCTACACCTCCGGCTCCACTGGCCAGCCCAAAGGCGTGGCGGTGGAACGTGGACCGATTGCCCGGCATTGCCGCGGTATCATCGACCTCTACGAACTGGCACCCCGCAGCCGCGAACTGCACTTCATGTCGTTCGCCTTCGACGGTGCCCAGGAACGCTGGCTGAGCGTGCTGTTGGCCGGTGGCAGCCTGGTGATCCGCGAAGACAACCTGTGGACCCCGGAATACACCCTGGAGGTGCTGCACCGCCACAGCGTCACCGTCGCCTGCTTCCCGCCGGCGTACCTGCAACAGATGGCCGAAGTCGCCGAGCGCCTGGGCAATCCGCCGGCGGTCGAGGTGTACTGCTTTGGCGGTGATGCGGTGCCGGACGCCAGCTTCGAACAGGTCAAGCGCGCTTTGCGGCCGCAGCGCCTGGTCAACGGCTATGGCCCGACCGAAACCGTGGTCACGCCGTTGCTGTGGCGTGCCGAGGCCAGCGAAACCTGCGAGGCGGCTTATGCGCCGATTGGCCGTGGTGTGGCGGGCCGTGGCCTGTACATCCTCGACGCCGATCTCAATCCGTTGCCGGTTGGTGTCAGCGGCGAGCTGTACCTGGGCGGCGAATGCCTGGCCCGTGGTTACCATCAGCGGCCGGGCATGAGCGCCGAGCGTTTCATGGCCGATCCGTTCGCGGCCGGTGGCCGCATGTACCGCACCGGCGACCTGGTGCGCCAGCGCGAGTGCGGTTTGATCGACTACCTCGGCCGGCTAGACCAGCAAGTGAAGATCCGCGGTTTCCGTATTGAACTGGGCGAGATCGAAGCGCGTCTGCGTGACTGCGCCGGGGTGCAGGATGCCGCCGTGGTGGTGCACGACACGCCCACCGGCAAACAGCTGGTCGGTTATGTCGTGGCCGCCGCTGCCGCCGGGCTGGATCAGCGCTTGAAGGCCGATCTGCAGGCACAGATGCCGGACTACATGGTACCGGCGCGGATCCTCGTGCTGGAGCGTTTCCCGCTGTCGGCCAACGGCAAGCTCGACCGTCGCGCACTGCCTGTGCCGCAGTGGGCGCTTGGCGGTTACCGCGCGCCGCGCAACGCCCTGGAAAGCGCGCTGGCGACGATCTGGCAAGAGGTGCTGGGTGTGCCGCAAGTGGGCATCGACGACAACTTCTTTGAACTCGGCGGCGACTCGCTGCAGGTGCTCAAAGTCATCTCGCGGGTGCGCAGCCAGCCGCAACTGGGCTTCGAATTGAAACTGCGCGACCTGATGCAGAAACCCTGCATCGCCGAACTCAGCGGCTATCAGGCTGCCGAGACTTCAAGTGCGCCGGACCCGTTGCTGGCCTTGAATGGTCGGGTGGCGAACGCGCCGGCGCTGTTCTGCCTGCACGCCGGGTTCGGCACGGTGTTCGACTACGAGCCGCTGGCCCGGCGCCTGGAAGGGCGGCGCACGGTGTACGGACTGCAATGCCGCATGCTGCTCGACCCGCAGTGGCAGGATCAGTCGTTGCTGGCCATGGCCCAGGCTTACGCGCAGCGAATTCGCACGCAACAACCGGAAGGCCCGTATTACTTGCTCGGCTGGTCGCTGGGTGGCGCGTTGACGCAACTGGTCGCCCATGAACTGGAAAGCCATGGGCAGACGGTGGCGTTTGCCGGGCTGGTCGACAGTTATGTGGCGGGTACCGCCGAAGCGGGGGACTGGCGCGAAGATTTGGCGGATTTCCTGAAGTTTGTCCTCGGTCAACCGTCTGAAGAAGCACAGGCATTGATTGCCTTGAAAGCCGCAGGCCTGAATGAGCGAGAAGGTGCCGGCGCGGTGATCGAGGCGGCCATGCACGGCGCTAATGACCACGCGGCGTTGGGCTCCAGTGAACTGACACAGATCTTCGCCACCGGCTCGTCGCTCAAGCAGCTTGCCTTGGCGCAGAGGCAATTGCCGAAGGTACAGGTTGGCACCCATCGCTGGTGGGTAGCAGGGCGCGACGACGAACGCCGGGTGTTCGAGGCCCAGGTGGGGCGTCACGGTGTGGACTGTCTGTTGGCCGGTGGGCACTACGAGTTACTGCGTGGTGATGAGTTACTCGATGAACTTGAACAGCTGTTGGAGTACGGCCCAGCCATAGCCTAAAACGCAGGCCCCCTGTAGGAGCTGGCTTGCCAGCGAAGGTCGTTAACGATAACGCGTGCTTATTGGATAAACGCGGTGCTTTTGAATCCTTCGCTGGCAAGCCAGCTCCTACAGGGACCGCGTTGATTACAAGATTTTCTACCTTGAAACGTAAAGGATTCGTCCAATGGCCCTACTGCCAGAACTTGAAGCTTTCCTCGAACTCGCCGAGTTCGGCCGCCTCACCGGCAAGAGCCGCCCGATGCACGAACAGACCCCGCAACAGGCGCGGATCGACTTCGAAGCATCCTCCGGGTTCCTCGATGTGCCGCTGGACCACATCGCCTGCGACCACTTCACCATCACCGCCCGCGACGGCCACAGCCTCGCGGCGCGCCTATACCGTGACGGCCAAACAGCCGACGCCCTGCAACCGGTAATCCTGTATTTCCACGGCGGCGGCTACGTGGTCGGCAGCCTCGATTCCCACGACGCGCTGTGTCGACGCCTGGCGGCCCAGGGCGGTTTTGCCGTCTTGACCGTGGATTATCGCCTGGCCCCCGAATGGCGTTTCCCGACCCCGGTGCAGGACGCCTGCGACGCCGGCAACTGGCTGGCCCGCGAAGGCGCGTCCCGTGGCCTGGATGCCGCGCGAGTGGCCCTGGCCGGTGACAGCGTCGGCGCGACACTGGCCACAGTGTTGTCGATCATCGCCGTTCGCGAGCCTGCGGAACTGGCGCTGCAACCCAAAGCCCAACTGCTGGTGTACCCCGTGACCGACGCCACCACCCACCGCGCCTCGCACCGGGATTTTGCCGAGGGCTACCTTCTGGAAACCCCTACCCTGGACTGGTTCTACGCCCACTACGCACGCACCGTGCAGGACCTGGCCGACTGGCGGTGCTCGCCGCTGCTGGCCGATGACCTGTCGGGTTTGGCACCGGCGTTGTTGTACCTGGCCGGGCATGACCCGCTGCATGACGAAGGGTTGGCCTACGCCGAGCGCTTGCGTTCTGCGGGGAATGAGGTGACGTTGCTGGAACAACCGGGCATGACCCATGACTTTTTGCGGATGGCGGGGTTGTTGAGTGAGGTGGAAGGGATTCATGCGCAAGTGGCGGGGTGGATGCGATCGTGGTTTTGACGTAAACGAACACACGCGTCACAGCGCGGAGGATGGGAACGATCAAATACATCCTTTTTTCGTTCTCAGTTTCAGCGCTCAAGACATCACCATACCCGCTCGGGAAACTCGGCTTTGCGCAGCGGATGTACGTTGTTCGGCAACGGTTCAGTTCGCCCATTGAGCTCGGTCAAGCCCCGGAATACCTGATCGTTTTCGCCGATCAGTCGATAGAAGTACGACGGCAGTGTGTTACCCCATTCGTCCGCAACTACGTAGCGCCCGTAACCTGGTTTACCAGGCTCGGGCAGCCAATCGGACAGTAACTGTGGGCGGCGGTCTGGGCAGTTGGCGTAACGCCCGACGGTGAAACAATCGCGGGCGCGTCCAGTCCGGATTGTTTGTAGTTTCAAGAAATCCGGTTTGGCACGAGCCACAAATTCACTGCTGCCATCGGGATAGGTGAAACCTGCGAAGTTACCTTTTTCCTTTACTTTAGGCCCTACCGAACTAACCAGAAAAGCGGTGTGCAGGATCGGCTCAAAATAGACTTGGCGTGCCTTCGGTGCCTGATAACTCAAGAAGTAATATTGACCTTCGCTTAATAGACTGACGTCCTTTTTATACTTCCCAATAAATGATTCATTCACCCAAGGGTAGTAGTCCTTCTTGATCGTCAGTTCCCCATCGACCTTGATGTTTGCTCCGCCTCGCGGCGAGTTGTTGTGGGCGAATATCACGATCACCCCACCATCCGCTCCAAAGTTAACGTTCTGGCAAAAAACGTCGGATCTCCATATTTAACGCCAAAGGTCAGGTTGCTCAAACGCCATTGACATGCGCCACCACCATTCATCGGTAACTTCGCTTCATAAAGATCGCTCTGACCCTTCCGTATGGGCTCTACATCGCTACGTTGGTATCCATCGCGTTAATAAGATTTTTCACTGGCCGTGTGATCGGTAAACGTGCATCGGGTTGAGCGATATATACCTAGCAGGGTTCTCGCTTCGAGCTCTTTCGGCAGTTTCACTGTAACGGTTAAGGGGGCGCCACAATCATGACACCGTCAGAAGGCAGCTCGTTTCTGTCTGGATCCAGTGCCAGTCCATGGGACTCCATGATCTGCGGTGCCGCCAGATCCGCGATCACCGAAGGGCGTTTTCCGACGTAGAAAAACAGGCGTTTTGATTCGGGCTCTCGATGACTATTTCCAGGAAGCTGCACGAAATATGAATAAAACACCCAGCCTTGATTCAGACCTTTTAGCAATGCATTGGGGAATGTCACTGGGCGCCCGTCGGGCTCAAGCACCCCATCAATCGGCCATTCTTCAGTTGGGTCGTTATCTCCTGCCTCACCTTGCGCGTTACATCCCCACCAGCGGGGGAAGATTTTACCGCCCCGTGCCTGTTCAATACCCGGGAAGTGAACATGGGTAGTCAAGTTGTTGTTGCCTAACTGCTCAAGGTCGAGTGCATTGCCAGGCCCCAGGGGGACTTTCGGTGCGGGGGTAGGTATCCGCCATATCCTGAGCTCCATCACGTATGATTTGTTCGGGGTTCAAATCGGCTCATGGGTGAGAGCCCTTTCATGGAAGTGTTTTTACGCCTGAATAATCGACTTGCCTACCTAGCAGAACTGCTAGGTTGTCTACGACTGAAAAGAGGTTATGGTTAATACGAACGGGCGGTCGATATTGCCGCCATCCATGAAAGGTACTATGTACGGAAGCATTTAGATGAACACTTTCAAGAAGAGCTTTTTCAGGCTTTTGGTTACAATTTTCTTTTTTCAGTCTGTACTGGCAATGGCCACAGAACCTGACCCTGGCACCCTAACCATTTATGTCGCTGGCGACCCAGTGTGCTCATTGAAAATAGAGGAAGGACAGGTAGACCTCTATCTAAAAGAAAAAGGCTGCCGCGGCGGATGGAATAGGAGACCATCAATACATCTTCAAAATGCTCGATCGGCCGCAACCATACAACTAAGCACTTACAGAACGCAGGGCAACGACATTAACGGATGTATGAACACCGACAATTACACTGTTACGCTCAGAACCACAAAAGACAACGTGACAACCAGCCTCGATATCTGGGACCTTATTAAACACGATGCTGGCACTGTCGTTGTACCGGGGTTGCGCTTGATCCATAAGGCTTTCCATCACCCTGAATTCATAACAGGCATTAGCTGCGTTCGCATAAGATTTGACTAACTCTCACCTACGTTAAAATTTTCTCTTCCTTGTGAGCACTGTCACGCTACCTTTCCGCCATAAGTATTTATTTCAACTGCCCCCCAACACCCTGCATGTTATCGAGGAATCCCAAGAACATTTCACCGCCAGCTTATACATTCCCCTACTCGCCTCAACATTTCTCAGCCTGCCCTACGCTTTCGCTGAAGATACAACCAAAATTGGCAGCCCAGGCCAGGACGAGGTGGCTCGGGCCGTACGGCACGCAGGCGGCGAGCCTGCATCTGCTCGAGCAGAGGAGCGGCCTCGATCTTGAGTGTGATGGCCAGCGGGTGCAGGCCGTCAAGGCGGATCACGCCTTGAGCATCGCTCTGGCCAGCGTATTCAGAAACATAACCGGTACGGGTGGCCTCATTAATCGCCCGATAGGGCATGTTCGCGACGGGCTCACCCAGTAATCTTTCTGTCTGCCGCATATAACGTCTTTGAAAGGGTTGAGTGTGTCCGTACGGCGCAGGGTGTCGTTCATATCGGTCCTTGAGTATTTGAATTATTGGAACAGCAGCTCGATAGCTTTCAAGAAACCGACAAGGGTCGAAATAGGATTCTTCCATTACAAACGTAGGAAGCATCCGAGATGGTTGTGCGCCGGATCTGTAGGAATGGTGCCGGGTTTGGAGAGGGGTGTTGCGCGGTGGAATCGGACGGCATTCAAGCGTTCGGGTCGAGGGTTGTTGGGCCTCTATTTGCGGCGCTTTTTCGAGCAATTTGTAGCGCGTTTAATTGCCAGACAGGTTACTTCCAGAAAGCTACAGCACCTTGCGTCGTTGCCTACAGTTACTCCAGAATCCACCGGCTTGTGCGACTTGGGGGCGCTCGGTAACTTGGATCGGGTCACTGATTGTCAGTGATCGGGTTTAGTAGCCCGAGGGTTGTTAGTTAGGTGCATAGCGCTCCCTTCAGTCAGGTATTCATATGCCTGCACTTGATGGTGGCTGTGCGCAGGGCGCTTCGGCGCGCCGGTTAATGCTAACTCCCCCGGTCTACTAACCTGCGCACAGCCGCCACCCTTCGTTTAGTAGCAAGGTGGTTGCGGCTCCATTCAGGGAGTTTGCAAATATGTTCAAAGTGACACCGAATCCGCCGGATTCCGATCCGACATCCTCGTCGGAAGATTCCGATTCAGACAATTCCAACGACCGCATCCCCTCAGCCGCCGATATCCAGTCCACCCCGCGCAAGCTCTGCAGCATGTTCATCGTCAACCCTGAACTCGATGTCGAAACCCTGCTGGCCCACGCCTGTGAGTCGCTGGCTTCGGCCAACGTCATGGCGTTGGATCTGGCGGATCATATGCAAGGGACTGGTCGTAACTCGTTGTTGGGGATTGCCCAGGTGATCATGTTGGGGGAGTTGGCGGTGAATCGTGCACTGGACCGGATCGATCCGCCTGAATAGTCAATGTTGGGGCGACTGTCGCCATCGCGAGCAGGCTCGCTCCCACAGTTGACCGAGGTGAACTCGGAATTTGTGCACACCGAAGATCCCCTGTGGGAGCGAGCCTGCTCGCGATGACGGCATCACAGACACCGCAAATATCGGCCAATACAAAAATGCCCGCATCTCTCGATACGGGCATTGTTCATTTCAGCTCAGCCTCAGAAGTCGTACTTCGCGGTGATCTGCATGTTGCGCGGTTCGCCGTAGAAGGTGGTGCCGAAGTTGCCAAGGCCGGTCAGGTAGCGCTTGTCGAAGACGTTGTAGGCGTTGACGGTGAAGCTCAGGTGGTCGTCGTACTGGTAACGGGTCATCAGGTCGACGAGGGTGTAGCCGCCTTGCTTGAGCATGGTGCTGCCGCCTTCGCCGCCGCCTACGTTAGGGCTGTAGCTCTGGCCGTAAAACGCGCTCTGCCAGCTGACACCGCCACCGACGGTGAACTGGTCCAGCGCGCCGGGCAGGCGGTAAGTGGTGAAGGTGCGCACTACGTGTTCCGGTTTGCTGGTGGCCAGTGGGAAACCGAAGATGCGTTGATGGTCCTGGTCGCGGGTACGGGCGTAGGTGTAGCCGGCAGACAGGTTCCAGCCTTCGGCCAGTTCACCGGCGAGTTCCAGTTCCACACCCTTGGTCTTGGCACCGGAGATGGGCTCATAGACGTCCTGGCCGTTGTCGGTGTTGGTGGTGACGTACTGGGCGACGTTGTCTTGCTCGATCTGGAACAAGGCCAGGCTGGCGTTCAGCTTGCCTTCGAAGTAGGCCGCCTTGATGCCGGTCTCGTAGCTGTCGCCTTCAACCGGTTCCAGGGTCTTGCCGCTCGCATCCTTGTAGATCTGTGGCTGGTAGATGCTGGTGTAGCTGGCGTAGACCGAATAGGTATCGTCCAAGTCATAGACCACGCCGGCGTAAGGCGTAACCACGCCGTGTTCCTTGTAGCTGGCGTGGGTATCGGACAGGCCGGCGCCCGGGTAGTAGGTGTAATCCTCGTTGTACTTGTAGGTACTTACGCGGCCGCCAAGGATGAACGACAGGTCATCGGTCGGGCGCAGGCGCGTGGCCAGGTAAGCGCCGTTCTGGCTCTGGGTGCGCTCGTATTTGCCGTTTTTCGGGAAGTCCGGTTTAGCGATATGGCCTGTCCAGTCGAAAATGTCGCCCGGGACCAGCCCGAACTCGCTGGTGTCGTAGGTCGCACCGGTCTGACGGGAATGGGAGGTCATGAAACCCGCCACCAGTTCATGCTCGCGACCGCCCAGGGTGAAAGGGCCGGAGACGTTCACGTCAGCGGTGTTCTGCACGCGATGGCCTTCCCAGCGCCCCCAGTAGAAGAACATGCCTTCGCCGGTGTTGCGGTCCGGGTAACCGCCGCTCGCCGAGGCCAGTTGGGTATCGTGGTCGGTGGTTTTCTGGTCGAAGCTGGCCTTGAGTTTCCAGTCGTTGGCCAGGGCTTGTTCCAGGGACGCGAAGTAGGTGGTGCTGTCGAAGTCACGACGACTCCAGTCGGCGCCCGGGTTGAAACCGCGAGAGAAGTCGGTACGACCGCCGTCGCTGTAGTACGGCGAGTTACCGGTCCAGGAGCTGCCGCGTGGAGTGGCGCTGGACTTGTCGACGCCAAGGGTCAGCAGCGTATCGTCGGTCAGGTCGGCTTCGAGGATGCCGTAGTACAGGTCTTTCTTCTGGCTGTAGTGGTCGATGTAGGAATCCTTGTCCTGCAAGGCACCGACGAAACGGCCGCGCACGCTGCCGCTATCGTTGAGCGAGCCGGAGATATCGCCTTCGGTACGGTAGTTGTCCCAGTAACCGGCAGTGGCGCTGACCGAGGCCTTGAATTCCTTGGTTGGTTTCTTGCGGATCAGGTTGACCGTGGCTGCCGGGTCGCCGGCGCCAGTCATCAGGCCGGTCGCGCCCTTGATGACTTCGATGTGGTCGAGGCTGGCAGCGTCATCGCTGTTGTTGGGGTTTTCACCGTACACGCCGTCGTAGGGAATGTTGACGCCATCGTACTGAAAGTTGGTGATGGCAAAGCCTCGGGCGGAAAACTCGGTACGGTCACTGTCGTACTTCTGGGTGGTGATACCCGGGGTGTTGCGCAGCGCATCGGCGACGCTCGTCACACCGCGGTCGTCCATCTGCTGGCGAGTCACCACGGTAACCGACTGCGGCGTTTCGCGAATGGTCAGCGGCAACTTGGTGGCGGTGGTGGTCGCACCCGTGGTGTAGGAGTCGGTGCCTTCGGTGGTCAGGCCCAGGGCCTGGCCGGAAATGGTCGTGGCGCCCAGTTGCAGGCTCGATGAGCCACCCGACACCAGCGTCACGCTGTTGCCGTTGATCTGGAACGAAATGCCGGTGCCCTTGAGCATCTCGGCCAGGGCCGCGGAAGGCTCCAGCGAGCCGGACACGGCGCGGGACTTGATGCCGGCCACCTGATCCGGGCTGTAGAGGATTTGCAGGTTGGTTTGCATGCCCAGTTGGGTCAGCGCGCTGGACAGCGGCTGCACGGCAATACTCACTTTTACAGGTGCTGCGTTGGCCATCGTGCTCCCCAGCAACGTGGCGGTCAGCAGGACGCTGGTCAACAGCGTCTTGTGCAATGACGGGCGCTGTACGGCCAGCGCGAGAGGGGTACGGCGTGGAAGAGATCGCATTACTTGCCTGTGCTCCTGAAAAGTGTCGTGCAGAGTTTTTGTTAATAGGAATGATTATTAAGACGAGATGCGATTATGAAACCGGAAAAGAAATGTGAAAAAAATGTTATTTGGGGTCAGGCAGCCGTCAGCTCGGTGACGACCCGGCCGCTTTCCATGCGCACCAGTTGGTCGGCGACATCGAAATAACGGTCATCGTGGGAGATCACGATGATGGTCTTGCCCAGGCGCTTGAGGTCCGGCAGCAGCTCGGTGTAGAAAATCCGCCGGAAGGTCGGGTCCTGGTCGGCCGCCCACTCGTCGAACACCAGCACCGGCCGCTCTTCCAGCCAGGCATTGACCAGCGCCAGGCGCTTGCGCTGCCCGGTTGAAAGGTCGGTGGTGGTGAAGTTGCCGTCCTTGACGCTGACCTTGTGCGCGATCTCCAGGCGCTGCAGGTATTTGTTGGCGTCTTCGGGGATCTGCGTGTCGCCCTGGACCACGTCGTCGAACAGGTAGTAGTCGGCGAAGATGGTGGTGAACAGCTGGCGATAGTCGTCGCGGTTGTGCGCGTCGATGGCCTCGCCGTTGACCCGGATCTGCCCCTGTTGCGGTGTGTACAGGCCCAGCAGCAACTTGATCAGCGTAGTTTTGCCGCAGCCGTTCTCGCCGACGATGAAGGTGATGTCCCCCTGCTTGATCGACAGGTTGACCGGCCCGAGCTGGAACGGCGCGGCACCCTCGACCGAGGGGAAGGCGTAGCGCACGTCCGCCAGTTGCAGTTCATGAACGGCTTGTTTGGCGTTGCCCTGGTCGCTGAGCAGCAGGTGCGGTTCCGGGGTGGAAAATTGTTCCGACAGTTCAGCGATGCGGCGAAAAGCGATCTGCGCGCGGCTGACGATCGGCAGGGTGCCGATCAAATGTTCCAGCGGGCCTTTCATGTACAGCAGCACCAGCACGAAACCGCTCATGACCGTCTTGTCGGCGCTCGGCCAGAACGTTTGCAGGGCCAGGGCCAGGCCGATGACCACGAAGAACAGCATCGAGCCGAAGGTCTTGGCGATGACGAAGGTGTTGATCGAGCGCACCTGGGTGTTGCAGATGAATTCGGCGGTGCCCTTGATGCCCGAGGTGAACATGCGCTGGCGGCGTGGGCGGTGGATGCGCAGTTCCTTGGCGCCTTCGGCAATTGCGTTGTAGTGCTTTTGCAGCTCGTCTTCAGCGTCGCGGGCGGCCATGAAACCTTGCACGCCCTTGCTCTGGGCGTAGGCCTGGATCGCGCTGCCGATCAGGATCGCGGCCACCATGATCAGGAACATCGGCCACGACAGGATCGCCAGGTAGCCCATGCAACCCAGGGTCACGGTCAGGGAAATCGCCAGCGGTGCGAAGGCGAAGGCGAAATCGCTGATGGTGTCGACGTCGTGGGTCAGCACCGGGATCAGGCGATGGCTGCGGTAGCGCTCGATCTGCTCGATCGGCGCCGACAGCACCTTCTCGCCCAACTGTTTGCGCAGCTTGGCTATGATGTGCTGGCCGACGTAGTTGGTGCCGATGTCGGAGCAGATCGAACTGGCCAGCGCCAGCAGGCACAGGCCGGCGAACAGCGCGACCACGCCCTGGGTCAGGCCGCTGTCCGAATGCAGGGCATTGTTGATGGTCGCCAGCAACACCGTGACGCTCAGGCCGCCGACCATGCCCAGGAATATGGACGCGGCGACAATGAGTCGAAAGGGTTTGAGCAGGGCGAACAATTCGCCGATGGCGCCTCGGGTAGGCTGGGTCATGGAAGACGGTTCCTTGGGTCGGAAGGCAGATACCCAGTAGAACGTCTGGTCGAGGGGTTAATTTAGAGGGTGGGCGATTGGTGGTGACAGGCATCACATGGAACCCTGTAGGAGCGAGCATGCTCGCGATGGACTTCAGGACACCACGGGGTACCTGGCCCCCCCGCGTAATCGTTAACGTCCATCGCGAGCATGCTCGCTCCTACAGGGGGGGCGGGGGTGGGTTAGAGCTCGCGCACTACGCGAAAGCCCATCCAGTCCCCGCGTTCCTGCGGGTACTGGCTATTGCGGTTACCGGAGCGGGAGAACACCGGGGCTTCCCCCCAGTCGTTGCCGCGGATGCGCACGGCTTCGCAATTGGGTTCCAGCCAGGCGCTGCCATCGGTGGGGGCGCCGACGTAGTCCGGGTGTTCGCAGTCTTCGACCCATTCATAGACGTTGCCGTGCATGTCGTACATACCGAAGGCGTTGGGCGGGTAGCTGCCCACGGGCGAGCTGTAGCTGTAGCCGTCCGCCGGACCGTAGGTGTTGGCGTGTTTGGCGATGCTGTATCCCTTGCCTTCATCGAACGGGAAGGGGAACGGACCCTGGGTGCCGCCGCGTGCGGCGTATTCACGCTGGGCTTCGCTGACCATGCTGTATGTCTGCCCGGTTTTCTTCGACAGCCAGGCGACATAGTTCTTCACATCGTCGAAGTTCATGCACACCGCCGGCTGGCGCGGGCCCTGCGGGTAACGCGGCTTGCTGGCGACGCACTCGCGACCTGGCCGGGTATCGCCGTTGGCGATGGTCACGCCGCTTTCCTTCACATAGCTGTCCCACTCACCGGCGGTGATCTGGAAGCGGCTCATGGCGAAGGGTTTGGCGAAGGTGACGGCATGCATCGGACCTTCATCGGGCTCGCGACCGACTTCGTCATCCGGGGTGCCCATGGTGAAGGTCCCGGCGGGCAGCACGACCATTTCCGGGCAGTTCTTGCAGTCCTTGAATACCTTGCCCGCTGGCGGGGCAGTGGCGGCCTGTGCGGCAGACGGCAGCAGGCTGGCCATGAGGGCGGTCAGGGCCAGGGCCTTGAGGGGAGACAGCAGATCACTGTTCATGAGACATCTCGATCAAAGAAAAAACGGGTGCGAAACCGGGACCAAAACCGGAACCGGAACTGGAGCCGGAAGCGGTATCTGTAGGAGCCAGGCTTGCCGGCGAAGGCGTCCTTGAGATCGCCTTCGCCGGCAAGCCTGGCTCCTACAAAAAAGCAATCGGCACCAAGGATTGCAGACGGCGTCAGGCGGTTTTGTTGAGCAACGCCATGAAACGGTCGATTTCGTGTTCGCTGTTGAGCAGGCCGGGGGCGATGCGCACCACCGGGCCGGCGTCACGCTCCACCGAGTCGCAGACCACACGGTTCTGCATCAGTTGGCTGGCGACCTTCTCGCAGTCCTGGTCCTTGATCCGGAAGAAGGTGAAACCGGCGGACAGTTGCGGGCTTTTTGGCGTGACCAGTTCGATCCGCGGCTGTTCCAGCAGGCGATCCTTGGCATAGGTGTTGAGCTCATGAATGCGCGCCTGGACCTCGGCCTTGCCCAAATCCAGGTGCAGCTTGAACGCTTCATCCGCGGCCCAACGGTGTTCGAAACTGTGATAACCGCCGGGGGTCATGATGGTCGCGAAGTCGGTGGATTCGCTGAAGGTCGGAATGATCGGCGTGACGTTCTTGAGCTCGGCGGAGCGGGCGCAAATGATTCCGGTGCCACGGGGGCCGAACATCCATTTGTGCGTGCCGGCGATGAAGAAGTCGCAGTGCATGTCGGGAAACTCGAAGTCCTCGACACCAAAGCCGTGCACCCCGTCGACCACATACAGGATCTGGTCTTTCTCGTCGCGCTTGCGGTTCAGCTCTTCGACCAGTTTGCCGATGTCGCCGATCGGCAGTTTCACGCCGCTGCCCGATTGCACCCAGGTCATGCCCAGCACGCGGGTCTGCGGGCGGATGCCTTTGGCGATCGAACCCAGCACTTCGTCCACGGAAATGTCGCGGCTGTTCTCGAACAGCTTGAGCTTGCGCACGTTCGTGCCCTGGCGTTGCTGACGAAATTCCAGGGTGTAGTTGGTCGAGTAGTGCTCATGTTCGCTGACCAGGATTTCCTGGTCGGGCCGCACATGAATCCCGCCATAGATCATCGCCAGGCCTTCCGTGGTGCTGCCGGTCAGCGCGATCTGCTCGGGTTTGGCATTGAGGTAACGCCCGGCCCAGACCCGCACGTTGTGCTCGCGTTTCTCGGTTTCCTGCAGGTCCCAGTCCATGGCCCGGCCAGGGTTGCGGTCGATGTTGGCGCGGTGCATCTCGATCGCGTTGCGCACCGGCGTGGGGTGGGAGGTGACGAGGAAGTTGGCGAAATGCAGGTAGTCCGGGTCCTGATTGAACAGCTGGCGCAATTGCGCCCATTTGCCCTTGGGCAAAGGCGGCGGATTGCCGGCTACCGCTGGCAGGTTCACGCCAGCAGCCAGGGGCAGGCCGGCGGCGAGAATGCCGGCCTGCTTGAGGAATGAGCGACGGTTGGTCATGGCTTCGGGTTCGCTTGGCAAAAGTGGCATCAGTTTTTGGCGACGGGCCTGGAGGATTTTTCGACCTGGTCCCAGACCCGCAGGAAGTTGCCGCCCCAGAGTTTGGCGATATCGGCTTCGCTGTAGCCGCGGCTGATCAGCTCTGCGGTCACGTTGCGCGCCTCGCTGACGTCCTTCCAGCCGTCCAGGCCGCCGCCATCGTTGAAGTCGGAACTGATGCCGACGTGATCGATGCCGATTTTCTTCACCGCGTAGTCAATCGCGTCGCCGTAGTCCTTGAGGGTGGCCTTGGGTTCTTCGTCGACAATCGCGTAGAGCTGGCTGGCGTATTCGCCGAAACGTTGCTCAGACCATACGGTGATGATCGGGTCGCCCGGCATCAACGCCATCTCCAGGCCTTGCAGCGGTTGCAGGTCGAAACGCGCACGCAGGGCGTTGAGTTTGTCCTGGGTGGCCTGGCTCAGCGGGCGGATGTAGGTCGGGAAACCGACAATCTGCACCACGCCGCCGCTGTCCTTGATCAACTGCATTTCGTGGTCGCTGAGGTTGCGCGGGATGTCCACCAGGGCGCGCGGGGCGGAGTGCGACGCCACCATCGGCGTGCGGCTCAAGCGGGCCACTTGTTCCAGGGCCTTGGTCGACATCTGCGACACATCAATGATCACGCCAAGGTCGTTGAGACGCTGTACAGCCTGCTTGCCGATGTCCGAGAGACCGCCGAGGGCATCCCGCGAATCGTTGAAGAACGGCAAGGGCCTGGACGAATCGGCCCAGGCGTTGTTGCCCACGTAGCTGAAACCGAACATACGCATGCCCCGCGCAGCCCATTTGTCCAGGGCATTGAGGTCGTTGCCCAGGGGGTAGGCGTTGAGCATGCTGAGGAAGATCGCGAACTTGCCTTCGCCATGCAGGCGCCGGAAATCGTCGGGGGTGTAGGCGATGGCAGCCTGGTTGGGGAAGTCGCGCACCAGGGCGCTGATGATCTTGTAGCGGGTTTCCTGTTCGAAGCGTGCCTCTTCGATGAAGCCGGCGGTGGGGCGATGCGGCGCGTTGGGGCCGTTCCAGATTTCCGGCCAGCCGAAAATCGTCAGGGCCGCCCCGGACAGGCGTCCGCGCCCGGTCTTGACCAGGTCGAACTGGCCGCTGCCGTCCTTGTCGGCTTCATTGCCGGCGGTGCCGAAATCCATGGGCACGGTGATGTGGCTGTCGAACGAGAGAAGGCGCTCATGCAGTTCATCGGCCTGCTTCATCACCTTGACCGGGTAGCCGGGATTGTCCTTGAACCAGTAATCCCAGGCCGCAAAGCCTGCACCCGCGCTGATCGCCAGGGCCAACGGCAGGCCGATGAAAAGAGCCTTTTTCGAACGTGGTTTTGTCATTGCCTTCTCAGTCAGGGAGCCTTTGCTATCTGGGAGGAACGAGTCAGCGGGGGAGGAATTTAGTGTTTGTGCGGGCCTCTTCGCGAGCAGGCTCGCTCCCACAGGGGATCTTCAGTGTTCACTCGGTCAATGTGGGAACGAGCCTGCTCGCGAAGCTTTTAAATTTGTGAGAGCAACAAACGTTCTAGCTTGGATAAAGCCTGCTTCATGGCTGACACAGGTAGGGCAATGAAGATTTCTCGACGATGGTTCATGGCAGGCCTGGCGCTGACCGGTGCTGCCGTGCCCGCGGCTTTTTATGGGCATCGCCAGTGGACGAAGCCGGATCCGACGATCACCCCCGGCGAAGCGTCGTTCGATGTGGCGGATGTTGCCGGTCAACGCTTGGCGAATACGCTGCGCGGTGTCTGGCAGATCCGTTTCGAAGGCCGTGATGCCGGGCTCGAAGGCTTGCCACGGGACGGACTGGAGCTGTTTCTCGACATCGGCCACAAGGGCCGTGGTCTGGTTGGTTTTCTCGACACCGCCGAGCGCTTGCGTTCACACGAAGTGCCGCGCTATCAGGTGCTCGGTGATGTGGCCGGGGTCAAGCCGGCGCAGTTGAGTTGGCGCTTGCTCAGCGCCCGTGGCAGCTGTGACTACGAGTTCAGCATGGCGCTGGACGAAGTCTGGGCCGGTTTCGGCAATGCCGGTAGCGGCAGCCTCAGTGGTCGCGTGCTGGACCTGGATCGTCCCTTGATGATGACGGCCCAGGACAATCGTTTCGTTGCGGTCAAGAAAGTGTTCCCCGAAGCCCGCGAACGCACCGGTCTGAATCCGCCTTTGCTGGCCTGGCTGACATCCCAGGAGCATCGGTTGTTCCACCAGCTCTGGCATGCGTCCAGGGATAAATGGCACACCTTGCCCGAAGACAAGCGCAACGCCTTGCGCGGTATTGGCTGGCAGCCCGGGCCGCGGGACAAGGAACGTGACGCCCGTGGCACGCGCAAGGATCGCAACGGCTCGGGCGTGGACTTTTTCTTCATGCACCGGCACATGCTCGGCACCGCACGTTCGATGCAGGATTTGCCGTCGTGGACGCAGTTCCCCTTGCCGCAACCGGAGTTGCTCCGGGACCGCATCGGCTTCGCCCATTATTTCGACAACCACGACGGCACGGCGCTGCCGCCGACCTGGCTGGCCGAAGACGATGACGAGTATTCGCAATGGGTCAGCGACATCAAGACCGCCGAGACCTACCACAGCAATTTCCAGGTCTGGGAGTCGCAGTACCGCGACCCGCGTTACCTGTCGAAGTTGACCCTGGGGCAGTTTGGCTCGGAGGTCGAGCTGGGCTTGCATGACTGGCTGCACATGCGCTGGGCCTCGGTGCCGCGCGACCCGTCCAACGGTCAGCCGGTGCCGTTCGCCCGCGATCCGGCGGACTTTTCCGCACGCTGGTATGCGCCGGAAAACGACTTTCTCGGCGATCCTTTCTCGTCCCATGTGAACCCGGTGTTCTGGCACTTCCACGGCTGGATCGACGATCGCCTGGAAGACTGGTTCCGCGCCCATGAACGCTTTCATCCGGGGGAGGTGAGCCGGCTTGAGGTCAATGGCGTGCAGTGGTTCGCACCGGGGCGCTGGGTCGAGATCGACGATCCGTGGCTGGGTCCGGGCACCCATGGTTGCAACACCACGCCGGGGTTGCAGGCGGGCAAGTCGGTGGAGATGGATCCGGAGACCATGAAGCTGGCGCTGCGGATTACCTTTGGTGAGGATGAGAAGAAGCTGGCGGATCTGTTCAGGAAGGTGCCGCAGCGGCCTTGGTATGCGCGGAATTTGAAGGCCAAGCAAAGTCAGGTCTGACGACCGCGTTATCGTTCTTCGCTGGCAAGCCAGCTCCCACAGGGAATAATGCGTGGCACATGATTTCGGCTCGACACATAACCTGTGGGAGCTGGCTTGCCAGCGATGGCGGCCTGACAGGCGCAGCAATTACAAAACCTGCCACCCACCCCCAAGTGCCTTGTACAACGCAATGCTCGCCTGCATCCGCGACAGCCTCAGCTGCACATTCAAATCCTGCGCCGCATACAGCGTGCGTTGCGTCTCCAGCACCGTCAGCAAGTCCTCGGCACCGGCTTCATAGCGGCTTTGGGCGATGTTGAACGCGGTCTGCGCCTGGCTCAGTTCCTCGCTTTGCCACTGGCGCTGTTCGTCCAGCCCGCGAATGCTGTTCAAGGCTTTTTCCACGTCGGCGAAGCCATTGATGATCGCGCCGCGGTAGGTTTCCAGCAGTTCTTCCTGGCGCGCGGTGGCCTTGTCGCGCTCGGCGCCCAGGCGCCCGTTGTTGAACACCGGGGCGAGCAATCCGGCGGTGAGGTTGTAGAAGGGGCTGCGCAGGATGTCGCCGGCACGGTCGGCACCGGAGCCGATTTCCGCGCTCAGGGTCACGGTCGGCAACATCGCGGCGCGGGCCACGGTGACGTCGGCCTGGGCGGCGGCCAGTTGCGCTTCGGCCCGGGCGATGTCCGGGCGGCGGCTGAGCAATTCGCTGGGGACACCTGCGTCGATGGCGGGCCAGGACAATTGATCGAAGTGTTCCTGGCCCAGCGCCAGTTCCTGCACCGGGCGACCGAGGAGGGTGGCGAGGCTGATCTGCGCGTCGATGGCCTGCTGCTGCACCAGTGGCAATTGCCGTTGTTGCGCGGCCACCAGGCTTTTCTGCTGGGCCAGCTCCAGAGCTGTTGCCGAACCTGAGTCGTAGCGGGTCTGCACAAGTTTCAAAACATTCTGGGCGTTGGCCAGATTAAGCTCGGCAATTCGGCTCTGCTCCTGCAGCGACAAAGTTTGCGCATAGGTGCTGGCGACACCGCTGAGCAGCGTCAACTCGACGGTCGCCTGATCGAACTCGCTGGCCCGCAAGGCGAATTGCGCACTGTCACGGGACGCGCGCTGGCCGCCCCAGAAATCGATTTCGTAGCTCGCAGTCAGGTTGGCGGTGAAGTAGTCGACCGCGTTGTTATCGCTGTCGGCGTCGAGTTGACTGTAGCCATTGCCGCGCAGCAACTTCTGCCGGTTGGCGTTCAACCCGGCCTTGACCTCAGGTAACTGCGAGCCGCCAGCGACTACTGTTTCGGCCTGTGCCTGGCGTACTCGGGCAATAGCGGCGGCTAAATCGTAACTGCCGACTCGGGCCTGTTCGATCAGGCGACCCAGTTGCGGACTGCCGAAGCGGTTCCACCATTGCTGGTTGTCGCGGGTGGAACCCGCTGTGTGCGGCGATTGCCAGGCGGCGGGCGGCGCAATGCCGCTGTCCGGGCGCTGGGCAGGGCTGCCGCAGGCGCCTAGCAACAGGCAAAGGGTCAGCAAACTCAATTGCGGCTTCATCAAGAAATCATTCACTGGTAAGGGCCGTGACCGGGTCGAGTCGGGCAGCTTTGCGGGCCGGCATGAAGCCGAAGACAACACCGGTGACCAGGGCGCAGCCGAAGGCGCCCAGCACCGCTATCAAGGAGAACGCGACGGCGACTTCACTGAGGATCAGTACGCCGCCGACAATCAGCGCCAGGGCGATCCCGGCCAGTCCGCCGACCACCGAGAGCATCACCGCTTCGGTGAGGAACTGGCGCAGGATGTCGCGCTGGCGGGCGCCGGTGGCCATGCGGATGCCGATCTCGCGGGTCCGTTCACGCACGGTCATGAGCATGATGTTCATCACCCCGATACCGCCCACCAGCAACGAAATCGCGGCAATCGAACCGAGCATCAGCGACAGGGTGTTTTGCGTGCGCGCTTCGGCCTGGATCATCGCCGCGTTGTTGGTCAGTTCGAAATCCTTCTTGCCGTTGTGCAGGCGCAGCATCAATTGCTCAATGGCCTGTTCCGTCTCCTTGACCTTGCGCGCATCGGCGGCGGCAATCGCGATGTATTCCGGGTTATGGGTGCCGAACAGCCGCACACTGGCCGCGGAGTAGGGGATGGCGATGCGGTCGTCGCTGTCGGAGTCGCCGGAGCTCGCACCTTTTTCCGCCAGCACGCCGACCACCTGGAATGGCACGTTTTCGATGAGGATGTACTGGCCGATGGGATTGGCCACGTCCTTGAGCAGCTTGGTCCGCACCTTGTGCCCGATCACCGCGACCGCCGCGGCGTTTCGTTCATCGGCCTCGGTGAAATAGCTGCCTTGCACCACCGGCCAGTTGAAGATCGCCGGGAAGTTGGTGTCGTTGCCGCCGACGTAGCTCAGGTGGTCGAGGTTGCCAAAGCGGACCCCGGCTTCCTGGCCGTTGACGGGCATGATGCGCATGACCTGGGGCAGGCTCGCCACTGCCTTGACTTCGTCCAGGGTGACGATGCCCAGCGGTGTTCGCGGGTTGGGCGACGAGCCGCTGAGGTAAATGATGTTGGAGCCGAACGCGCCCATCTGGGCCATGACCTGGCGCTTGCTGCCTTCGCCGACGGCCAGCATCACCACCACCGAAGCGACGCCTATGATGATCCCCAGCAGGGTCAGCGCGGTGCGGAACTTGTTGATCCACATCACCCGCCAGGCAGCTTGCACCGCATCGACCAGTTCGCCTTTCCAGGCGCCGCTGGCTTGCGCGCCTTCGGTCAGGCGCTTGCGCAGGTCCACCGCTTGCAACGCGCCGGGATTGGCGCAGGTTTGCGCGGCGGGGTTGTCCCGGGCGCTGTCGCTGATGATCAGGCCGTCGCGGATCTCGATGATGCGCTTGGCCCGCGCCGCCACCTCGCGGTCGTGGGTGATGAGGATCACCACGTGGCCCTGGCTCGCCAGCTCGTCGAGCAGCGCCATGACTTCCTTGCCGCTGTGGCTGTCGAGGGCGCCGGTGGGTTCGTCGGCGAGGATAATATGGCCGCCGTTCATCAAGGCGCGGGCAATGGACACCCGCTGCTGCTGACCACCGGAAAGCTGGTGCGGACGATTGCCAGTGCGCGTGGCCAGGCCGAGGCGCTCGAGCAGGGCGGCGGCGCGGGCATGGCGTTCGGCGGCCGGGGTGCCTGCATAAATTGCCGGCATCTCGACGTTTTCCTGGGCCGAGCCGGACGGAATCAGGTGGTAACCCTGGAACACGAAACCGAAGGCTTCGCGGCGCAACCACGCCAGTGCATCACTGTCCAGGGCGGCGACGTTTTCTCCGGCGAAGCGGTATTCGCCCGAGGTCGGCCGGTCGAGGCAGCCGAGGATGTTCATCAGTGTCGACTTGCCGGAACCGGAGGCGCCGACGATCGCCACGAACTCACCGGCATGGATCGACAGGTCGATGCCGCGCAATACGTGGACTTCAGGGGCGTCGCCGCCGCCGTAGGCTTTGCGGATGTCCGAAAGGTCGATCAGGGGCGTTTGCATTCAACCGCCACTCCCGTCGGCCGGGCCGATCAGCAAGTGATCGCCTTCCTGCAGGCCGTCGAGGATCTGCACCCGCAGCCGATCGCTGATGCCGGTGCGGACGTTGCGCTGTTCGATGCTGCCATTCCTGGCCACCACTTGCGCGGTCTGGCTGTCGGCTTGCACGCCGGCCTGCAGGGCGGCGATCGGCGCGGTCAGGACGTTCTGCGCTTGGTCTGCGACGAAAAATACCTGGGTGGTCATTTCCGCCATCAGCGCGTTGTCGGCGTTGTCGACGTCCAGCAGCACGGTGTACAGCACCACCCGCGCGCTGCCGCTTTTGCTCGAACTGGCCGGGCTGCCGCCGCCCTGGCTGGTCTGGTCCAGGGGTTTGGGCGGGACCGGCAGAATCTGCCGTACGGTGCTTTTCCAGCGTCGGGTGCCGCCGCTGAGGGTGGTGAACCAGGCGTTCATGCCGGGTTTGACGTGGCCGATGTCGGCTTCGGAGACTTCGGCCCACACGGTCATTGGCGACAGCTTGGCGATGCGCAGAATCAGCGGGGTCTGTTGCTGGGCGTTAAGGGTCTGGCCTTCCCGGGCATCCAGCGCGACCACGGTGCCGGACATGGGCGCATAGATCCGGGTGTAGCCGAGCTCGGCCTGATCGCTGCGCAGGCTGGCCTGGGCCTGGCGAATCTGCGCCTGGAACATGTCGATGCGCGCCTGGGTGGCGCGCAGTTCGGCCTGGGCGGTCTGCACGTCTTCTTCGCGGGTGGCGTTGCCGGCCTTGAGGTTTTGCTGACGCTGGTATTTCTGTTGGGCGAGGTCGTGTTGCGCGCGTTGTTCCTGAAGCTGCGCCTTGAGGTTTTCGATGGAGAAACGCCCGGCATCGAGCTTGGCCTGTTGCGTGGAGGGATCGATTTCCACCAGCAGCTGGCCTTCCTTGACCACGTCCCCGACTTCCACATGGATCTTTTGAATCTGCCCGGACGCCTGGGCACCGACGTCGACATAACGCCTGGGTTGCAGGGTACCCAAGGCCGTGACGCTGCTTTCGATGTCGGCGCGGGTGACTTGCACGGTGGCGAACTGGTCACGCCCGGGCGGGATGAACTGCCAGGCCGCGACGGCGACAACGGGAATCAGGCTGAGTGCTACAAGCAGGGCGCGTCGGGTGTGACGGGGACGATTCATGCAGGGTTCCAAAGCAGTTGAACACTGCCGTGGAGCCGGCAGGAACATGGAGCTGTCCTTGTAGACGAGGACAGCAGCAGGGAATTTAGCCGCGGACACACGGCGTAACACTGTGGCTTGCCTCAACTGATCGTTCCCACGCTCCGCGTGGGAATGCAGCCAGGGACGCTCCGCGTTCCACTGCCGACGCAAGGCTCGGATCTTGCGCAAGGGTGACGCGGAGCGTCACGGGCTGCATTCCCACGCAGAGCATGGGAACGATCAGCGGTAGCCCATGACTATTTGTCGGGCAAGACAAAGCAACACTTTAAATCTATATGAGAATTACTATAAATTACGCACTTCAATTGCCACTATCGTGCCACTGTCTGTTTTTGTGGTCGATGAGCGGGCTCAAGGACAGAAACCGCACCCCTGCGGACGGGAGTCATGTTGGAAAACTACTATCGAGAGCTGGTGTGTTTCCTCAACGCCAAGCTCGGCAACCGCCAGGTGGCCGAAGATGTGGTGCATGACGCTTATCTGCGAGTCCTGGAACGCTCCAGCGACACGCCGATCGAGCAGCCCCGGGCATTCCTTTATCGCACGGCCTTGAACCTGGTGATCGACGATCACCGACGCAATGCATTGCGCCAGGTCGAGTCGCTGGAGGTGCTCGACAACGAAGAGCGCTATTTCAGCCCATCGCCCCTCAGCAGCCTCGATCACGGCCAGCGCCTGGACATGCTCCAGCGCGCCCTGGCGGAATTGCCCCGACTGTGTCGCGAGAGTTTCCTGCTGCGCAAGATCGAAGGCCTTTCACATCCGCAGATCGCCGAACACCTGGGCATCTCCAAGGCCCTGGTAGAAAAGCACATCGTCAACGCCATGAAGCATTGCCGGGTGCGGATGCGCCAATGGGATGCGCATTGATCCTCGCGCTGACCTGTTCTTGTTAAATTTTATTTCACTGTCCTCGTTCCTAATCAACAGACGACCTGCTGTCCTGCTCAAGGCCGGCCAGGTCACTTAGGCTTATCTCCCCGCCGCTCGGGGGTTCATCCAGAGGACACTGGAAATGACACAGGCAATTGCATCGCCCATCGTTCACGACCTGATCGGCGTCGGTTTCGGCCCTTCGAACCTGGCACTGGCCATCGCCCTGCAAGAGCGCGGGCCGAGCCAGGGCGAACTGGATGTGCTGTTTCTCGACAAGCAAGCCCACTACAGCTGGCATGGCAACACCCTGTCGACCCAGAGCGAGCTGCAGATTTCCTTCCTCAAGGACCTGGTGACCCTGCGCAACCCGACCAGTCCTTACTCGTTCGTCAATTACCTCAAGGCCCACGGTCGCCTGGTGGACTTCATCAACCTGGGCACGTTCTATCCCTGCCGCATGGAGTACAACGATTACCTGCGCTGGGTAGCCGCGCAATTCGAGAATCAGAGCCGTTATGGCGAAGAAGTGCTGACCATCGAACCGGTGCTGCACAACCAGCAGGTCGAAGCGCTGCGGGTGATTTCTCGCGATAGCACTGGGCATCAACATGTGCGAACCACCCGCTCGGTGGTGGTCAGCGCGGGCGGTACGCCGCGGATCCCCGAGGCGTTCAAGGCGCTCAAGGGCGACAATCGGGTGTTTCACCATTCGCAGTACCTGGCGCAGATGGCCAAACAGCCGTGCGTGAACAACCAGCCGATGAGCATCGCGATCATCGGTGGCGGGCAGAGCGCAGCGGAAGCCTTCATCGATCTTAACGACAGCTTCCCGTCGGTGCAGGTCGACATGATCCTGCGTGGTTCTGCCCTGAAACCGGCGGACGACAGCCCGTTCGTCAATGAGGTGTTCTCGCCGGAGTTCACCGACCTGGTGTTCCAGCAGGAAAGCAGCGAGCGTGAGCGCCTGGTCAACGAATACCACAACACCAACTATTCGGTGGTGGACATCGACCTGATCGAGCGCATCTACGGCATTTTCTACCGGCAGAAAGTCTCGGGCATTGCTCGCCATGCGTTCCGTACCTTGACCACTATCGAAAAAGCCAGCGCCACCGAGCGTGGCATCGAACTGGCGGTGCGCAACAACGCCACCGGCGAAGTCACGGTCCGTCACTACGACGCCGTGGTGCTGGCCACCGGTTACGAGCGGCAGATGCACCGCAAGCTGCTGGCCCCGCTGGAGCAGTACCTGGGTGATTTCGAGGTGGATCGCAACTACAAACTGATCACCGACGAGCGCTGCAAGGCCGGCATCTATATGCAGGGCTTCTGCCAGGCCAGCCATGGCTTGAGCGACACGCTGCTGTCGATCCTGCCGATTCGCGCGGACGAGATTGCCGGGTCGCTGTATGACCATGGCAAGAAGCGCGGGCATCGCTCGATGGCGGATTTGCTCCTGGCGACGGCCAGCTGAGAACTTCGGCGGCTGTGAGGCCGCCTTCGTCGCATCTCCATGACCCGCGTCAGACTTGGCGGGCGGTATTTCGGATTTTTCCTACAGAATGCGCTGTAGGTCTTCCGTAGCCTTGCCCCCTCATCAATCTGACCCGGGGGGCCACGTTGCCCAGCAAGTCCTTACGCATCCTGATCGCTGACAATCAACACTTCAACCGGATGAAAATCGAGCGGTTGTTCAACCAGCTCGATTACTTCCGGGTGGCGCCGGTGCAAAGCCTCGAGGAGCTTCTGAACCTGGTCGAATATGGCTGCGAGCCATTCGATCTGCTGGTCATCAATGCTGGCCTGGCTCAAGGCAAGCTGAACCTTCTGGATTTCTGTCTCGACAACGAACAGCTGGCGCACGCCCTGATCTTCGACGGCAAGCACGCGCAGCTCCCCATCATTGCAGCCTCTGAGCGGCACAAGGTGCAGGTGAGCCACGCCTTGCTGCCAGACCTGGCGACGATCCAGCGGTTGATGGCGATCATCGATCGACCCAAACCGTTCGTCGGCACTGTCATTTCTGTCAGGTAGTTCAATCGGGTTTTACGTGCAAGAGTCTATGCGCAGCCATGTGCGTGTTCTTGCCCATGGGCCGTCAGTGTCCGAATGTCGTGTTTATGCATAGGGAGTTGCCATGAAGTGCGCGCTGGTTGTGGACGATCATCCGGTGATTCGCGGTGCAGTCAAAATCGTGCTCAAGCTTGAGGGATACAAACGTATCTTTGAAGCGGCCTGCGGTAATGAAGTCCTGTCGATGATCCGCGAGCATAAACCTGAACTGGTGGTGCTGGACCTCAACATCCCGAAGCTCGACGGCCTGGATGTACTGGCACGAATCCAGATGGAAGAGGCGCACTGCCGGGTGGTGGTGTTCACGGCCCAGGAACCGGCGTTTTTCCAGGATCGTTGCATGCGTGCCGGTGCCGTGGCCTACGTCGCCAAGACCAACGATCTGCAGCATTTGCACAAAGCCGTGCACGCCGTGATGGCGGGTTACACATACTTCACCCGGTTGCCCTCGAGCTCGGTGTCGGTGAGCCAGGTACTGCGTAGTGAAAAACAGTTGATCAACAGCCTTTCGGACCGCGAGTTATCCATTTTCCTGCATCTGGCCCGGGGCACGAGCAACAAGGAAATCGCCGAAATCCTGCACGTGAGCCACAAGACCGTCAGCACCTACAAAACCCGCCTGACTGAAAAACTCAACGTGAAGTCGTCGGTGCATCTGCGCGATCTTGCCCAGCGTCATCACTTGATCTGAATGAACACTCTTCGATACCTGCTGTTGGCGCTTTGCCTGGGGGCATCGAGTGTCTTTGCGCAGCCGCAAACATTGACGTTACTGGGCCGTTCCAGCGTGGACGGCCAGGTGCTGTCGTTGTCAGCAGCCGATTGGCGCTGGTTGCGGCAAAAAGCCCGATTGGTGCTTGCCGTTTCGGCCCCGGACTATCCGCCTTTCGACATCACCACCGATCACGTGCTGGAAGGGGTGACAGCCGACTATGCCGATCTGCTGCGGCAACTGCTGCGGGTGGAGATCGAAGTGCGGCGCTATGCATCCCGCGAAGACGCCGTCCGAGCCGTCAAGCAAGGGACGGCAGACTTGCTGGGAACGTCCAACAGCTACGAGTCCCAGGACCGCCAATTACAAATGTCCCACGCCTATGCGGTGGATCAGCCGGTATTGGTGACCCGCATTGATTCGCCACAGGTACTGGACCCGACCTTGGCCGGCAAGCGCCTGGCAACGCTCTACCACTACTTGCCTGAACAAAACGTGCAGCAATTTTATCCCCAAGCCCAGGTTCAGCTTTTTCCCTCGACACTGGCGGCGGTCGGCGCAGTCGCCTTCGGCCAGGCGGATGTCTACCTGGGCGATGCGATCAGCGCCCATTACCTGATCAGCAAAAACTACCTGAACAACGTCCAGTTGGCGGATTTCTCGCCCATGGAATCGGGGCGCTTCGCCTTTGCCATGGCCCGCGACAACCCAGCGCTGCTGCGCATCGTCAACAAGGCCCTGGCGGCGATAACGGCCAATGAACAGATGAACATCCTGCGCCGCTGGGGGGCGAGCGGGGTGTCCATGCCGGGCACGCAGTCACTGCAATTGAGCGTGGCCGAGCAACGTTGGCTCGACCGGCACCCGCGCGTGAGTGTGGCGATCAACGAGAACATCCCGCCGATCACCTTCATGGACAGTGAAGGCAGGTTTCGCGGCATCGGTGTCGATGTGTTGGCGAAAATCAGCCTGCGCACCGGCTTGCAATTCGACATCCGGGGCATGCGCTCAGTGGCCGAGATGCTGCAGGCAATCAAGAGCGGCCAGGTCGATGTGCTGGCCGGCATCGGCCTGAGTTCCCGGCGCGAGGAAGACTTGCTGTTCACTCGGCCGTTTCTGACCAGCCCCTCGGTGCTGGTGACGCGCATGGCGCCGGACAGCCCCAGGACCCTGGATGATTTGGCCGGAAAAACCCTGGCGCTGACCGAGGGCAATATCGCTGGCGAGTTCATTCGCCAACACTTCCCGTCAATCGGTTTCGTGGATGCGCCACTGTCGGCCGATGCCATGGAAATAGTCGCCCAAGGCAAGGCACAAGGTGGCATCAATTCGTTGATCAGCGCCCGCTACCTGATCTCCCGGCAGTATCGTGATCGTCTCCATGTCACCAGCACGGTGGGTATTGATCCCGCGCGCAGTACCCTGGCGACCGGTCGCGACGACACGGAGTTGCATTCGATCCTGGACAAGGCTTTGCTCAGTATCCCTCCCGAAGAAATCGACGACCTGATACAGCCTTGGCGCAATGACCTGATGGTGGAGCAGAGTTATTGGCTGCGTCATCGACAGACGATTTTCCAGGCGTTCGCCGCCGCTGGCGCCTCGCTTCTGCTTGCCCTGGCGTGGATCGCCTGGCAGCGCCGGCAGATCCGCCAGCGCCAGCAATGGCTCGCCCGATTGCAGGAGGCCAAGGACGCCGCCGACGATGCCAACCGGGCCAAGACCACGTTCCTGGCGACCATGAGCCATGAGATCCGCACGCCGATGAATGCCCTGATCGGCATGCTTGAGCTGGCGCTGAAATCCGCCGACAAGGGCGTTACCGACCGTGCGGCCATCGAGGTGGCGTCTAATGCCGGGCAACAGTTGCTGGCCTTGATCGGCGACATCCTGGACATTGCCCGTATCGAGTCCGGGCATTTGTCGCTGACGCCGGAGCGGGCCAATCTGCAGGCGCTGGTGGTGTCGGTGTGCCGGGTCTTCGAAGGCCTGGCCCGGCAGAAGAACCTGCACTGGCGCATCGACCTGGACGAACACAGCGACCGCGATGTGTTGATCGACCCCACGCGTTTCAAGCAGGTGCTGTCCAATCTGTTGAGCAATGCCATCAAGTTCACCCACAAAGGCGAGGTCAGCCTGAGGTTGCGGGTTGTGCCCGTGTCGCCGGATCGTTTCGCGGTCAGTGTGCGTATCGAGGACAGCGGCAGCGGTATCAGCACCTTTGACCAGCAACGCCTGTTCAGCCCGTTCGTGCAGGCCGGCAACCGTCAGGCCTCGGGCCGGCAGGGCTCCGGCCTGGGGCTGGTGATCAGCCGCACGCTGTGCGAAATGATGGGGGGGCGCTTGCAACTTACCAGCGTCCTGGGGCGCGGTACCTGCCTGGACATCAGCCTTGAACTGCTGGCATTGCAGGCGTTGCCCGCCTCTGAAACAACACCGGGTGAAGCGCCGGCAAGGACTCGGCCGCTGACGATTTTGGTGGTGGACGATTACTCGGCCAACCGGTTGCTGCTTTCGCGACAACTGACTTACCTCGGGCACCAGGTGCTGCTCGCCGAGGATGGCCAGCAAGGTTTCGAGCAATGGCGCGAACACGTCTGCGATCTGGTCGTCACCGACTGCAACATGCCGGTGGTCAGCGGTTATGAACTGGCGGGTGCGATCCGCGATGCGGAGCGTTTTCAGGTGGGACCGTCGACCTTGATCCTGGGCTTCACCGCCAGCGCGCAGCCAGAGGAGAAAATTCGTTGTATTGAAGCGGGCATGGACGATTGTCTGTTCAAACCCATTCGATTGGTCGACCTGAGCGCATGGTTGGCCAGCAGATTTCCCGGCGAATCGGCAGGCGTGCCCGAAGCGCCGCCCATCACCGAAATCGATCTGAGCGGGTTGCAACGCTACACGGGGGCCGACAGTGAGCTGATCGTGCAACTGCTGCAGGATCTGGCCGTGACCAACCGTGAGGATCGCGAACGCCTGCTGCAAGAACATGCCAGCGGTAATCGCCATGGCTTGAAAGACCTGGCGCACCGCATCAGGGGTGGGGCGCAAATGGTCCGGGCACAGGCACTGGTGGTGTGTTGCGAACAACTGGAGCGTGCCTGTGTCGAGGACGATGCCTCACTGATCGACGCTGCCGTCGATCAGTTGCACCAGGCCATGACGCGCCTGGAAAAAACGCTTGAACAGGGCTGAGGCTTGAACCCGGCTGTTTAGTCCCAGGCTGGCGCAAGGCCCTTGGGGCTGGTCAGGCGATGGCCGCGATCCAGGCTGGCGATCGATGCCATGTCGGCATCGCTCAACGTGATGGCGCTGGCCTGGAGGTTGCCGGCGAGGTTGGCGCGTTTGGTCGACGAAGGAATCACGCCATAGCCCAATTGCAGTGCCCAGGCCAGGGTGATTTGTGCCGGGGTCGCTTGAAGGCGATCGGCGATCTGCGCAATCACCGGATGCTTGAGCACTTCACCGTAGGCCAGGGTCATGTACGAGGTGATGTGGATGCCCTGGCTTTGCGCGAACTCGACGACCTGGCGGTTTTGCAGGTAAGGGTGCAGTTCGATCTGGTTGGTGGCGATGTTCTCGGCGCCGACAGCGGCAATCGCCTGTTTCATCAGGTCGATAGTGAAGTTGGAGACACCGATCTGCCGGGTCAGGCCCAGCTGTTTGGCTTCGAGCAAGGCCCCCATGAATTCTTCGACCGGCACCTGGTCTTCCGGCGACGGCCAGTGAATCAGGGTCAGGTCCAGGTAGTCGGTCTGCAGTTTTTGCAGGCTCTCCTTGAGGCTGTCGATCAGGCGATCCTTGGCGAAGTTGGCGACCCAGATCTTGCTGGTGATGAACAGGTCTTCGCGGGCAACCCCGCTGGCGGCGATGGCCTGGCCGACGTCGGCTTCGTTTTCGTAGATCTGCGCGGTGTCGATGACCCGGTAACCCAGTTCCAGGGCGGTGCTCACCGAATCGATGACCACCTGGCCTTGCAAGCGAAACGTACCCAGGCCGAAAGCGGGGATAGACATGAATGACTCCAGAGGTTGCAGTGGGAATGGCCGCGAGTATCCACGCCCGTATCCGTGAGAAAAACCGCTGGATGGGCAAAGCAATGTTTACCGCAGATCAAAAATCGATGGGCAGTCTGGGGATTGAAGGTGTCTGGGCAGACGCCTTCGCGAGCAGGCTCGCTCCCACATTGGATCGCTGTCCCCTGTGGGAGCGAGCCTGCTCGCGAAGAATGCGACTCGGTTTACAGACTTACCCCAGCGCCTCAAGAATCATGCAAGTCGTCGTCCCCGTCGCATACAGCCGCCCATCCACATCATAAATCCGCCCCTCGGCCAACGCCGTCGAACGCCCCAGATGCACGATCTTGCCCTCGGCCCGCACCGGTCCGCTGGCGTTGTTCAGGGCCCGGACATAACTGATACGCAGATCCAGCGTCGTATAACCCTGGCCTTTTTTCAGTTGCGTATGGACCGCGCAGCCCATGCACGAATCCAGCAAGGTCGCCGCATAACCGCCATGCACGGTGCCCAGCGGGTTGTAATGCCGCGCATCCGGTGTGCCCTGAAAAATGAACAGCCCGGCGGACCATTCAATAGGGATGAAATCCATCAGGGCCCCAATGGGCGGCGAGGGCAGTTCACCGTTGCCGATGCCCTCGAAAAACTCGGCGGGCGACAGGGCGCTGACTTCGGCCAGGGACAAACTGCCAGGCCCGGCAAGGCGGGCGCGCATGGCCTGTTCCTGGGCGATCCATTGGGCGAGGGTGGCTTCGCGGCTTGGGCTTTGCATGTACAGATCCTCAGCTGAGAAAATATTATGATTGTAATTTTTCAGCATGTTATGCCCAAAGTAAAATCTGCGCTACCCCTCAAACCAGCTTGCCGCTGAAAGCTTGCAGCTGCCCTCAGGCAATATCACTGCGGCTGAACTCCTCGCCAAGAAAGTCGATCAAGGTCCGCACCGACGGCAGCAGGCCACGGCGTGACGGGAAGATCGCATGGATAACGCCACTTTTGGGCGCCCAGCCCGGCACCAGTTCGACCAATTGGCCGGCGGCGATCTCATCGCGCACCACCACGCTGGGCAGGTGGACAATCCCGATGCCGGCTACCGCCGCGTGACGCAAGGCCAACAGGTCGTCGGTGACCATTCGCGGCGCATGCCTGATCATCGCGCTGCTGCCATCGGAGCCGAACAACTCCCACTGGTACTCGCGTTGCACCGTCCCCCAGTGCAGGCTCGGCAAACCGCTTAGGTCAGCCGGGGAGGCGGGTGTCGACAGGCGCGGTAAAAAGGCCGGGCTGCCCACCACGCTCTGGGTGCTGTTACCCAGCACCTTCATCACCATGTCGGTGTTTTCCAGCGGCGGAAATCGCACCCGCAGCGCGATGTCGAAACCCTCGTGGATCAAGTCGACCCGGCGGTTGGTGCTCTCGATGAACAACTCCACCAGTGGATATTTGAGCAGGTAGCGGGTCAGCATCGGCCCGACCCAGGAGTTGAGCAACGCCGTCGGACAACTGATGCGCACCACGCCCTGGGGTTCGGAGCGGTTACGTTCGATCAGTTCGGCGGCGCTTTCCGCCTCCACCCGCATCGCCAGGCAACGCTGGTAGTAAGCCTGGCCGATTTCAGTCAGCGAACAATGCCGGCTGCTGCGATGCAGCAACCGTACGCCGAGGCGTTCCTCGAGTTCGGCAATGCGTCGGCTGAGCTTGGACTTGGGCATGTCCAGGGCCCGCCCGGCCGCGGCGAAACCCTGATGTTCCACCACTTGGGTGAAGTAGTAGAGGGTGTTGAGGTCTTCCACCATCGTTCTCCAGATAGAACGCTAAAGCTGATTTTTGCAGTCTAGCGCAGCAAAGGTCACGGTTTTAAGCTCTGTCCATGGCTTCACCCACCTCATCAGGAGACACCATGAAAAACATCATCGGTATCTACACCAGCCCGCGGGCCCATTGGGTCGGCGACGGTTTTCCGGTTCGCACGCTGTTTTCCTACGACAACCTGGGCAAGCACATCAGCCCGTTCCTGCTGCTGGATCATGCCGGCCCCGCTGAGTTCACCCCGACCACCGCGCGACGTGGCGTTGGTCAGCATCCGCACCGCGGGTTCGAAACCGTGACTATCGTTTACAAGGGCGAACTGGAACACCGCGACTCCACCGGCAGTGGCGGCAAGATCGGCCCCGGCGACGTGCAATGGATGACCGCCGCCTCGGGGATTCTCCATGAAGAGTTTCACTCCGAAGGTTTCGCCAAGAGCGGCGGCACCCTGGAAATGGTGCAGTTGTGGGTCAACCTGCCGGCCAAGGACAAAATGGCCGACGCCGGTTACCAGACCATCCTTGATGGTGACATCCCGAGCATTGCCTTGAAGAACAACGCCGGCAGCTTGCGCTTGATCGCCGGTGAATTTGAAGGCCACAAAGGGCCGTCGCGCACCTTTACCCCAATCGACGTCTGGGACCTGCGCCTGAATGCCGGCAAGTTGCTCACACTGGATCTGCATGAAGGACGCAACACCGCACTGGTGGTTTTGCGCGGCACGATTGAGGTCAACGGCCTGGAGTCGGTGCGTCAAGGGCAGTTGGCCTTGTTCGACCGCGAGGGCGATCAGATGACCCTCCAGGCCAGCGAGGACGCGGTGGTGCTGCTGCTCAGCGGCGAACCGATCGACGAACCGATCGTCGGCCACGGACCGTTCGTGATGAACACCGAGCAGGAAATCCACCAGGCGTTCGCCGACTTCCAGTCCGGTCGCTTCGGCCAGATGCACGGTTAATCCGCTTCGCTCCAACAACCCGCTCTACACAGGATGAGTAGGCCGGTTCCCAGGCCAGGGATGGCTGTTGCCTGTCAAAAGAGGAAACACTGATGAACACCGTCAATGCGGCCAACTTCAATGGCCAGAAACCGACGATCGACCCCAATGACAGCGCCATGCTGTTGATCGATCACCAGAGCGGACTGTTCCA
Organism: Pseudomonas sp. WJP1; assembly: GCF_028471945.1. Lineage (NCBI taxonomy): Bacteria > Pseudomonadati > Pseudomonadota > Gammaproteobacteria > Pseudomonadales > Pseudomonadaceae > Pseudomonas > Pseudomonas sp. WJP1. The sequence goes on along the minus strand of NZ_CP110128.1, from coordinate 5,128,167 downwards.
GATCGTCAAGGACATGGATGTACCGCAACTGCGCGCCAACGCCATCGCCCTGGCCAAGGCGGCAACCTTGCTGAAGATGCCGGTGATCACCACCGCTTCGGTGCCGCAAGGGCCGAACGGGCCGCTGATTCCGGAAATCCACGAGGCGGCACCGCATGCCCAATACGTGGCCCGCAAGGGCGAAATCAACGCCTGGGATAACCCGGAGTTTCACGCGGCGGTAAAAGCCACCGGCAAGAAAACGCTGGTGATCGCCGGCACCCTGACCAGCGTGTGCCTGGCGTTTCCGTCCATTGCGGCGGTGCATGAAGGCTACAAGGTGTTCGCCGTGGTCGATGCCTCGGGCAACCACTCCAAGTTGGCCACTGATCTGACAGTTGCCCGCCTGGCCCAGGCCGGGGTGGTGCCGATCGACATCATGGCTACGCTCTCAGAGCTGCAAGGCTCGTGGAACCGTCCGGACGCCGAGCAGTGGGCCGCTGTCTATGCCCAGGCCATGCCGCATTATCAATTGTTGATCGAGAGCTACCTCAAGGCTCAACAAGTGGCGAACGAACATGAAGTGCTGGATTCGCAGCGCTAACCGGGAAAACCACGCCGACTTTTTCGGCATCGATAACACGCGAGGACTACTGCCATGACAACTTCCTACAAGCGTCTCGACAAGGACAACGCCGCCGTTCTGTTGGTGGATCATCAGACAGGCCTGCTGTCGCTGGTGCGCGACATCGACCCGGATCGTTTCAAGAACAACGTACTGGCCCTGGCCGATCTGGCCACGTACTTCAAGCTGCCGACCATCCTCACCACCAGTTTCGAAACCGGCCCCAACGGCCCACTGGTGCCCGAGCTCAAGGCACAGTTCCCGGATGCCCCGTACATTGCGCGTCCCGGTCAGATCAATGCCTGGGACAACGAAGACTTCGTCAAGGCGATCAAGGCAACCGGCAAGAAGCAATTGATCATCGCCGGTGTGGTCACTGAAGTCTGTGTAGCGTTTCCGGCACTCTCGGCGCTGGCCGAAGGCTTCGATGTCTTTGTCGTCACCGATGCTTCCGGTACGTTCAACGAACTGACCCGTGAATCGGCGTGGAATCGCATGTCCACCGCCGGCGCGCAGCTGATGACCTGGTTCGGCCTGGCCTGTGAGCTGCACCGCGACTGGCGCAACGACGTCGAAGGCCTGGGCACGCTGTTCTCCAACCACATCCCGGATTATCGCAACCTGATGACCAGCTACAGCACCCTGACCAAGTAACCCGGCACGCATCGCCCTCTGTAGGAGCGAGCCTGCTCGCGATTTTCGTCAACGATAACGCGTTCTGTCTGGATCAACGCGTCGCTCTCTGGTTATTCGCGAGCATGCTCGCTCCTACTACACTCTGGCCAATGTGTGAGATCTTTCGCACATTGTCCCGCGCCGGAGTTGCTTGATGCTGTCGTTACTGACCGAACACCCGCTGGTTTGCGCCTTGGTCCTGATCCTCACCGATCTGGTGTTGTGGCGCCTGATCGGTACCCGTGGCCACAACGTGAAACTGCTGGTGCGGGTGGTGATTTTCTCGCTGTTCAGCCTGGTGCTGTTCAACGAAGGCATGAACCCGCTGGAGCCTGCGCCCTGGGTCGACAACGTGCCGTTGCATCTGGCGGCCACCGGGTTGCAGATCGGCTGGTGGCTGTTCGCTGCACGCACCCTGACCGTGCTGATCGGTGCGGGCATGATGCAGCGGGTAGGGCACACCGGGCGACTGTTGCAGGACTTGCTCGGCGCCGTGATTTTCCTGGTCGCGGTCATCGCCGCCCTGGCCTACGTGCTCAATCTGCCGGTCAAAGGCGTACTGGCTACGTCCGGCGCCTTGGCGATCATCGTCGGCCTGGCCTTGCAAAGCACCCTCAGCGACGTGTTTTCCGGGATCGTGCTGAACACCACCAAGCCCTATCAACTGGATGACTGGATCGCCATCGACGGCACCGAAGGCCGGGTCATCGACATCGATTGGCGGGCCACGCGCTTGCAGACCTCCCAGGGCAGCATGATCGTGATCCCCAACTCGCTGGCGGCCAAGGCCAAGATCACCAACTTCAGCCGGCCCAGCGATATGTTCGGCCTTTCGATCAGCTTGCAGGTCAGCCCCCATGTCCGTCCGCAGATCGTGATCGATGCCCTTGAGCGGGCAATGCAGGGCTGCCGGACCTTGTTGACGTCACCCGGCGGCAAAGTCGCGCTCAAAAGCTCCAGCGCAGCCGGCAACGAATACGAAATCAGCGGGTTTGTCGCCTCGATGAGCGAAAAGCGCTCGGTACGCAATCAACTGTTCGATCTGGCCTACCGGCATTTGCGCGCATCAGGGATCCATTTGCTGTCGAGCGTCGAAGCCAACCCGTCGAGCGACCTCACCCGGCCACGGGCGCTGCTCGACAGCTCGCCGCTGTTCTCCACCCTGCGCCACGAAGAGAAGGAAACCTTCAGCCAGAACATGTCCCTGCAATCCTTCCGCACCGACGAGACGATACTGGAGGCGGGGGAGGTCAGCGATCACTTGTTCATCATCGAGTCCGGGGTGGTTTCGGTCACGTTGAACCGTCATGGCACGCCCATCGAATCCGGGCGCATGGGGCCGGGGGAGGTGATCGGCGAGGCCGGCATCCTGACCGACAGCGCGCTACCCGCCCAGTTCACCGCGAAAACCCCGTGCACGCTTTATCGCATCGAAAAGCAGTACCTCAAGCCCTGCCTGGATGCCCGTCAGGACATCAACGATGCGATGAAGACCTTGCTGGATTTCCGCCTGAACAAGGCAAAGTCGCTGATCGCCGATGTGCCCGTCATTGTGCCGAAGAAAGGGTTCTTGCACTGGCTGCGCAGTCGAGTGTGAAGGGGGAATAGTCACTACGCGGGCCATTGGCCTCCTCGACTTCGGCCGGATTGGCTATTTGTGCGCGCAGGCCTTGGGGCTAACTTAGTGGCACACCCACTTGCCCAGGAGCATGCCATGCAACCGCGTATCGATTTCTACACCGCTTCCCCTGACGCCCTCAAAGCCATGATCGCCCTGGAAACCGCCGTTTCCAAACTGCCGCTGGAAAAGTCCCTGATCGAACTGGTCAAGTTGCGCTCTTCGCAAATCAACGGTTGCGCCTTCTGCATCGACATGCACACCGCTGACGCGATCAAGGCCGGCGAAACCCCGCGTCGCCTGTTCGCCGTGACGGCCTGGCGCGAAGCACCCTTCTTCACCGAGCGCGAACGCGCCGCACTGCTCTGGACCGAATCGCTGACCCAGCTCAGCCTGACCCATGCGCCAGACGAAGACTACGAAGTGGTCGCCGCCCAGTTCACCCCCAAGGAAATGGTCGACCTGACCGTCGCGATCAACACCATCAACGGCTGGAACCGCCTGGCGGTGGGCTTCCGCAAGACGCCTCAGGCCTGATTTTCGCCTATGACGAGTGCCGAGCCTCAATGCGCATCGGCACTCGGCGCAGCCGGTGGTTGCACCTTGCGCATCAAGGGCACCATCGCCGTGGCGACGATGAAGCAGACCATGATCATCAGGAACGCATCGCCGTAGGTTTGTGTCTGCGCCTCGCGGTAGGTCAGCAGCCAGAGCTGACGCAGGCTGGCGGTGACACCCAGGTCGCCGCTCTGGCCAAGGGCGGCGAAGTTGTGGCCGACCTGGGACAGCCACTGGTTGAGGGCTTCGTTGGTGCTGTTGAGGTTCTCCGCCAGCCGGGTGAAATGCAGGTTGGTGCGGTCATTGAGGATGGTCGCGCAGGCGGCGATGCCGATGGCGCCGCCCAGGTTGCGCATCAGGTTGAACAGCCCCGAAGCGTGTTTCAGTCGCGCTGGCGCGAGGCCGCCGAGGGTCAGTGTCACCGCGGGCGGTACCGCCAGTTGCTGGGCGATCCCGCGCAGCGCTTGTGGCAGCATCAATTCCCTGGCCCCCCAGTCATGGGTGATCGGGCTGAAATCCCACATCGACAAGGCGAACAAGCCGAGGCCGGTCATCATGATCCAGCGCAGGTCGACGCGGTTGGCCAGAAAGGCGTACAGCGGAATCGCCATGATCTGGAACACGCCGGTGGAGAAAACCGCCAGACCAATGTCCAGCGCGCCATAGCCACGTACCCGGCCGAGGAACAACGGGGTCAGGTAAATGGTCGCGAACAGGCCGATGCCGGTGACGAAGGAGAAGAAACAGCCGAGGGCGAAGTTGCGGTCTTTCAAGGCCCGCAGGTCGACGATCGGGTTGGCCACGTGCAGGGTGCGGCCAATGAATGCCAGGCCCGCCAGGCCGCTGATCCACGCCGTGGTCAGGATCGTGCGGTCGCTGAACCAGTTCCAGCGCGGGCCCTCTTCGAGGGTGTATTCCAGGCAGCCGAGAAACAGCGCCAGGAACACCATGCTCAGATAGTCGGCGCCCTTGAGCAGCGACAGTTCCGGTTGGTCGATCTTCACCAGCATCGGCACGGCCACGGCCACGAAAATTCCCGGCACCAGGTTGATGTAGAACAGCCAGTGCCAGGACGATATGTCGGTGATCCAGCCACCGATCACCGGCCCCAGGGTAGGGGCCAGGGACGCCACCGCGCCGATGGTTGCAGCGGCGATCACCCGTTGCTTGCCGGTGAAGAAAACGAACGCCGTGGTGAACACCATCGGGATCATCGAGCCGCCGAGAAAGCCTTGCAGGGCGCGGAAGGCGATCATGCTCTGGATGTTCCAGGCCATGCCGCACAACAGGCTGGTCAGGGTAAAACCCACCGCTGAGGCGCAGAACAACCAGCGTGTGGAAAACACCCGGGACAGCCAGCCAGAGAGGGGGATCACGATGATTTCGGCGATCAGGTAACTGGTCTGCACCCAGGCGGTTTCATCGGTGCCGGCGGAGAGCCCGCCGCCGATGTCACGCAGCGACGCCGAGACGATCTGGATATCCAGCAACGCAATGAACATGCCGATGCACATGCTGGCGAAGGCGAACACCTTGGTCGCCGTCGCCATGTTCGCGGCATTGAACGGTTGTGCCGGGGCGGCGAGGGCGCGGCTCATGGCGCGCTGGCCACGGCTGGCGTTTCAGGCGCCTTGCGCGTGTCCACTTCGGCGGTGACCGACAGGCCGGGGCGCAGGTGGCCAAGCACGCCGTCGGCCGGGTCGAGGTGGATGCGCACCGGTACCCGCTGGACGATCTTGGTGAAGTTGCCGGTGGCGTTTTCCGGTGGCAGCACGCTGAATTGTGAGCCGCTGGCCGGTGCCAGGCTGTCCAGATGACCATGGAATTCCTGGCCCGAAAGCACGTCGGCGTGAATGATCACCCGCTGCCCAGGCACCATGCGTGCCAGTTGATCCTCCTTGAAATTGGCATCGACCCACAGGCCGCTGGACGGCACGACCGACAGCAGCTGCGAACCGGCCTGGGCATAAGCGCCAACCCGTGCCCGTCGATTCCCGATCACCCCGTCCACCGGTGCGCGAAGTTCGGTGTAGCCGACGTTCAACTGCGCCAGGTCGCGTTCGGCACGGGCCTGAATCAGGGCCGCGCGGGCTTGTTGTTTCTGTGTGGCGATCACGTTCAGCTGCCGTTGCGCGGCCAACAGCTCAGCCTGGGCGCGGTTGCTTTGGGCCTGGGCGGTCTTGAACGTGGCGTTGGCCCGTTGCGCGCTTTCCACTGAAACGGCGTTGGTGCTGACGAGCTTTTTGTAGCGTGCATCGTCATCGCGTGAACGGGCGGTTTCGGCACCGGCGGCATCGATGCCGGCGCGGGCCTGGCCGATCACGGCCTGTTGCAGTTGTTCGGTGGCGTCGAGGTTGGCGAGCAGGGCTTCCTCAGCCGCCACCGCACCCTCGGCCTTGGCCAGGTTGGCGCGGTAGTCGCGCGAATCGAGGCGGACAAGCACATCACCGGCCTTGACCTTTTGATTGTCGGTCACCAGCACTTCATCGATGTAACCCGCCACTTTAGGCCCGATCACCGTCACGTTGCCACCGATGTAGGCATCGTCGGTTTCCTCGATGAAGCGGCCGGCGGTCCACCAGTGCGCGGCGTACACACCAGCGAGTACCAGCGCGGCGATGCCCAGTGTCGGCAGGAGCAGGCGTTTGAGCAGCGGCTTGCGAGTGTTCACCGGGACAGCAAGGTCGGGCTCTACGGTGGGCATGCTGGTCATGGAGGATTACCTGTGGGAAGCGTTTAATTACGAACGTAATATGACGCATGTAATATTTAGTCGCAAATGATTTTTGCTGCCGGCTGTCAGGTTCTATTTCAGCCAGTCGCCCGGGGTGATTCCGGTCATGTCCTTGAAGAACGCGATGAAGGCGCTGTCACTGGCAAAGCCGAGTTCGAAAGCGCTGTAGCCGATGTTGCGTCCGGTTGCGAGCAGTTCGATGGCGCGCATCAGGCGCCACTGTTGTCGCCATTGCTGATAACTCATGCCGGTTTCACGCTGGAAGATTCGTCCGATGGTGCGGCCGCTGGCACCTAGTTGTTGCTGCAGGACCTGAAGTCTGGGTGGCAGTTTCTCGGGGGTGGCCAGTAGGGGTGCCAGGCGTTTATCCGACGGCAGTGGCAGCAACATCGGTTGGCGGGCGGCGTCGCGTATCTCGCTCATGCACAGGGCCAGCAGATGAAGGTGTTTTCCCTGCTGCCAGTCGGTGGCGAAGTCGGCGTTGGCGATCGACTCCAACACCACCCGCAGCAACGGGCTGACTTCGATGACGCAAACCTGTTGTGGCAGCTCTGCGCAAAGCGCGGGGGAGAGGTAGATGGAGCGGTAGTCGACGCTTTTATGCATGACGGCGCGATGGGCAACGCCGGACGGTATCCAGGCCGCGCGGGAGGGCGGTAACAGGCACAGCTGCTGCGCCAGGGTAATGCGCATGCAGCCCTGACGGGTAAACAGCAACTGCCCGCGTCGATGCTGATGCATGCCCGAATCGTGATCGCCGAGTGTCGCGGCGATGCCGATGACGGGCGCGTCATGGCGATCGGGATCGAAGGGTGTGTGGGCTTCCAGCCAAGCCATGCTTTGTCCGATTTCATTGATAAGTTGGCAGGGTTTCGATAGTACGCCACTTGCGGCTGCTTAAGCTGTTCAGCGGATTTCTTGCGAGTGAAGTTGTGATGAACGGAAAAAAGCTCCTCCTCTTGGCCGTTGCCCTGCTGATGTTTCCGCAGATCGCCCAAACCCTCTACAGCCCGGCGTTGGCGGATATCGGCCAGGCCTTTTCTGTCGGCCCACAACAAGCGGCGCAAACCTTGTCGGTGTTTTTCCTGGCTTTCGCGTTCGGTGTAGTGGTGTGGGGACGGCTGTGTGATCGCATTGGGCGTCGACCATCGATGCTCGCCGGCCTGGTGTTGTACGCCGTTGCGTCGACGATGGGGCTCAGTGCCGGCACCTTCGATGCGCTGTTGGTCGCGCAAGGCCTGGCCGCGTTCGATGCGGCGGTGGGTTCGGTGGTTACGCAAACCGTGCTGCGCGACCGCTTCCAGGGTGCGCAACTGGCCCAGGTTTTTTCGGTGATGGGCATCGCGTTGGCGGCCAGCCCGGCGATTGGCTTGTTTACCGGTGCGAGCTTGGTGCAGGCCTTCGGTTATCGGGGTGTACTGGCCTGTCTTTTAGCGCTGTCGCTGGGGCTGTGGCTCTGGTGCCTGCGAGACCTGCCGGAAACCCGACCACGGGTGGTGAAAACCCCGGCACTGTTCGAGACGCTGTGCGCAATGCTGCGCGACCGTGACGTCTGGTGGTCGACGCTGTTGGTCGCGGCATTCAACATTGCCCTGTTCAGCTACTACAGCCTCGGCCCCTTCGTGTTCCAGCGCCTGGATTTGGGCGCGCAGTGGTTTGGTTATAGCGGCGTTGTCCTGGCCCTGGGCTCCGGCCTTGGCGCCTGGTTCAACAAACGGCTGTTGCAACGTGGACTGAGCGGGCATCAACTGATCCAGGTGGCTGCCGCGATGATGGTGCTGGGCGCGAGCGGTGTGTTGCTGCTGGAGCACAGCGTTCTGTTTGTCCTGCCGATGCTGTTGGTGGTGCTGGCGTTCGGCATGGCGATCCCCAACATCCTTGGCTCGGCCCTGGTCAACTATGGTGATCGACTGGGCACGGCGGGCGCGTTGTTCGGATTGCTGTATTACCTGTTGATCGGTGGCGGGCTGATGCTTGCAGCCTGGGGGCAGGCCTTGGGGCAGACACTGTTGCTGTGTGCTGTATTGGCGCTGATGTTGTCGGCGATCAAGTGGCGGGATGCGCGCGTGACGAGCCGCGACGGAAAGGATGTTGCCTGACCGTAGCACTGCCGGTGTAGGAGCTGCCGCAGGCTGCGATCCTTTGACCTTGATTTTTCAGGATCAAAAGATCGCAGCCTCGTTTCACTCGACAGCTCCTACAGCTCCTACAGCTCCTACAGAGGGATCAGGCGCGTTCGAAAATCGCCGCAATGCCCTGGCCACCGCCGATGCACATGGTCACCAGCGCGTAACGGCCATTGACGCGGTGCAGTTCGTGGATGGCCTTGGTGGCGATGATGGCGCCGGTCGCGCCCACCGGGTGACCCAGGGCGATGCCCGAGCCGTTCGGGTTGACCTTGGCCGGATCCAGATCCAGTTCCTGGCTGACTGCGCAGGCTTGTGCGGCGAAAGCGATGTTGGCTTCGATCACATCCATGTCGGCGACAGTCAGGCCGGCGCGCTTGAGCGCCAGGCGTGTGGCCGGGATCGGGCCCAGGCCCATCAGTTCCGGTTCTAGGCCGGCGTGGGCGTAGCTGACCAGTCGGGCGAGTGGGCGCAGGTTGTTGACCTGTACCGCAGCGCCGGTGGCCATGACCAGTGCGGCGGCACCGTCGTTGAGGCCCGAGGCGTTGCCGGCGGTGACCGAGCCGTCCTTCTTGAACGCCGGCTTCATCGCAGCCAGCTGTTCCAGGGACGTGGCGCGTGGATGCTCGTCGACGTTGAACAGCTTGGTGCCCTTGCGATCCTGGATTTCCACGGTCGCGATCTGGTCATTGAAGTAGCCGTTGGCAATCGCATGGGCTGCGCGTTTCTGGTCTTCCAGGGCCAGGGCATCCTGCATTTCACGGGTGATGCCGTTGCGTGCGGCGACGTTTTCCGCGGTGATGCCCATGTGGATGTTCTGGAACGGGTCATGCAGGATGCCGAGCATGTAGTCGACGGCCTGGACATTGCCCATGCGCGCCCCCCAACGGGCGGATGGCAGCAGGTACGGGCCGCGGCTCATGGATTCGGCACCGGCGCCGATGGCGATGTCGGCATCGCCCAGCAGCAGGGTCTGCGCCGCGCTGATGATCGCTTGCAGGCCCGAACCGCACAGGCGGTTGACGTTGTAGGCCGGGGTTTCCTTCGGGATGCCGGCGTTCATCGCGGCAACCCGGGAGATGTAGGCGTCGCGGGTTTCGGTCGGGATCACGTGGCCCATCACCAGATGGCCAACCAGCGCCGGGTCTACGCCGGCCCGTTGCAGGGCGGCTTTCACGGCGGTGGTCGCAAGCTCCGACGGTGGCACATCCTTGAGTGAACCACCGAAGGTGCCAATGGCGGTACGGGCGGCGCTGACGACGTAAATTTCCGGGGTGTTCATGGTTGTGTTCCTTTCGCTGGATTCTTATCTGTACTGCGATTGAGCAGGGCGTTCAAGGCCGTTTTCGCCTCGACGGTGTTGAGGCGCTGGATGAACAGCAGGTTTTCTTCGCGCAGGGTGGCTTGCAGTTCGGCCATGCCGGCCTGCGTCATCAATTGCCGGGATTGGCGCAGGGCTTGCTGGGGCATCGCCAGAAAGCGTTGGGCAATTTTGTTTGCCGCAGCCATGCACTGTTCGCCGTCATCAAAGGCTTCGTTGGCCAGGCCCCAAGCCACCGCCTCGTTGCCATCGAGGCTGTCGCCCAACAGCAGCAGGCGCGCCGCACGGGCCTGGCCCAGCCGGCGTGGCAACAGCAGGCTGGCGCCGAACTCGGGGCACAGGCCCAGATTGACGAACGGCGTACGCAGCTTGGCATTACGGGTCACCAGCACCTGGTCGCAATGCAGCAGCAAGGTGGTACCGATGCCGATGGCGGCCCCGCACACTGCCGCGATCAACGGCTTTTGCAGGTGGGTCACGGCGCGCATCAGGCGGAATGCCGGGCTGTCCAGGTGCGTTGGCGGCTCTTGCAGAAAGTCCACCAGGTCGTTGCCACTGGTAAAACAGTTCGGGCCACCGGTCACGATGACCACCTGGATTTCGTCGTTCTCGTCAGCCGCAAACAGCAGGTCGGCCAAGCGCGTGTACATGCCGTTGGTCAGTGCGTTGAGCTTGTCTGGGCGATCGATGGTCAGTGTCAGCACGCCATCGCGCAGTTCTTGTTTGATCAGGTCGGTCATGGATGGCTCTGGCAGAGTCGGTTCAACGGACACTTTAAGCGTCAGGCAATCCCCGCAGCTATGACAAAACGGGTCAACCGACCTGATGCTTTTTGCCATATCGCGCCGTGAAAACAACCCACACACCCATTCGGGGTATGGTGCGGTCCGGCGAATCCACCAATAGTAGGGTCATCGCTCATCCAGAGCCGAACTCGCTTGATAAGGTGCATTTGCTATGGGCAAGACACTGCTTAAGGTGATTTCCAGTCTGTTTGTTGTACCGCTGACCCTGAGTGCCCACGCCGGTGAGGTGAACGACAGCAATACGCTGCGGCTGTACAACTGGGCGGACTACATCGGTGAGAAAACCCTGGCCGATTTCGAAAAGGCCACCGGGATCAAGGTGATCTACGACACCTTCGACGCCTATGAAACGGTGCAGGCCAAGTTGCTCACGGGTCACTCCGGTTATGACCTGATCGTGCTGAATGCCTCACTCGCGCCGCCGCTGATCCAGGCCAAGGTGTTCCAGCCTCTGGACAAGAAACTGCTGCCGGGCTGGAGCAACCTGGACCCGAAGGTCTTGCACGACCTGCAAGGGTTCGATCCGGGCCCGACCTACTCGGCGCCTTATACCTGGGGCAGCAACGGCATCACCTACAACGTCGACAAAATCAAGGAGCGCATGCCGGATGCGCCGATCGGCTCGCTGGCGATGATTTTCGATCCGAAGATCGTCTCGCGCTTCGCCGACTGTGGTGTGACCCTGGTGGATGCGCCCACCGAAGTGATCCCCCTGGCGCTCAAGTACCTGGGCCGCGATCCGCGTAGCGCCAAGCCGGAGGACCTGAAAGCAGCGCAGGAACTGTTGCTGTCGGTGCGCCCGTATATCCGCAAATTCGACTCGGTCAATTACCTGACCAGCCTGCCCAACGGCGACGTGTGCATGGCCATGACCTGGTCCGGCGACTACGCGACGGCCATGGCCCGCGCCGAAGAAGCCAAGTTGAACATCAACCTGTCCTATTTCATTCCCAAGGAAGGCTCGCTGATCTGGTTCGACAACATGTACATCCCGGCCGACGCGCCCCATGTCGCCAACGCGCACAAGTTTCTCGAATACCTGATGCAGCCGCAGGTGATGGCGGACGTCACCGATTACATCCATTACGCCAACAGCAACGCGGCAGCCACACCTTTGTTGAATGCCGATGTGCGCAACAACCCGGCGATCTACCCCGATGACGCCACCCGCGAGCGCCTGTTCCCACAGAAAACCCAGGACGCCAAGGACATGCGCGCCATGACCCGGGTCTGGAGCACGGTGAAAAGCGGCATCTGATTCGTTCGATCGTTAGTCAATCCGGTTAGAGGTTTATTTATGGCGACGCCAACACGCACCGTTTTTTCCCCAGCGGACGAGTCCCGGCTGGTCAAGGCCGACAAGGCCCACCATATGCACGGCTATCACGTGTTCGACGAGCACGCCGAACAAGGCTCCCTGAACATCGTCGCAGGCGACGGCGCCTACATCTACGACACCCAGGGCAACCGCTTTCTCGATGCGGTGGGCGGCATGTGGTGCACCAATATCGGCCTGGGCCGTGAGGAAATGGCCCAGGCCATCGCCGATCAGGTGCGGCAACTGGCCTATTCGAATCCGTTTTCCGACATGTCCAACAACGTGGCCATCGAGCTGTGCGAAAAGCTCGCCAGCCTGGCGCCCGGCGACCTCGACCACGTGTTCCTCACCACCGGCGGCTCAACCGCCGTGGACACCGCGTACCGCCTGATCCAGTACTACCAGAACTGCCGCGGGCTGCCTGAAAAGAAGCACGTCATCGCCCGTTTCAACGCGTACCACGGCTCCACCACCCTGACCATGTCGATCGGCAACAAGGCCGCCGACCGGGTGCCGGAGTTCGATTACGCCAACCCGCTGATTCACCACGTGTCCAACCCCAATCCCTACCGCGCGCCGCAGGGCATGGACGAGGCGCAGTTCCTCGAGTTCCTGGTCAAGGAGTTCGAAGACAAGATCCTGTCGATTGGCGCGGACAAGGTCGCCGGGTTCTTCGCCGAACCGGTGATGGGTTCGGGCGGGGTGATCATTGCGCCCAAGGGCTACCTCAAGCGCATGTGGGAAGTCTGCCAGCGCTACGACATCCTGTTCGTCGCCGACGAGGTGGTCACGTCGTTCGGGCGCCTGGGCAAGTTCTTCGCTTCAAAAGACGTATTCGACGTGCAGCCCGACATCATCACCACCGCCAAAGGCCTGACCTCGGCGTACCTGCCGCTGGGCGCGTGCATCTTTTCCGAGCGCATCTGGAAGGTCATCGCCGAGCCGGGCCAGGGCCGCTGCTTCACCCACGGCTTTACCTACAGCGGCCATCCGGTGTGCTGCACGGCGGCATTGAAGAACATCGAAATCATTGAACGGGAAAACCTGCTGGCCCACGTCGACGATGTCGGCGGTTATCTGGAACAGCGCCTGGCCACGTTGCGCGATCTGCCACTGGTGGGTGATGTGCGATGCCTGAAATTGATGGCGTGCGTGGAGTTCGTCGCCGACAAACGCACCAAGGCGTTGTTCGCCGATGAGATCAACATCGGCGAGAAGATCCATGTGCGGGCCCAGGCCAGGGGATTGCTGGTGCGGCCGATCATGCACCTGAACGTGATGTCGCCGCCGCTGATCCTGACTTATGCCCAGGTCGATGAAATCGTCGAGATCCTGCGCGAATGTATCCTCGAAGTGGCGGCCGAGCTCGAGGCGAGCGGGCAGTACGCCGGCCAATGATTTCGTCAGTCGGGTTGTTACCAAGGGCGTGTGCAGCCGCTAGACTGCGGGGCATGAGCAAACCAGACGACGATACGCTGATCGCAATGCCCTTCGGGGCGTTGCACAAATGGCATGGGGGAATGCGCGAGGCATTCGCCCATATCGATGAGCCCGACGCCCTGCAATACCTGGCGTCGGCGTTGGCGCAGCTGGTGTCCATCGAGTCGATGATGATCAGCCTGGAGCGCAAGGACCGCGCGCCGCAGCTGCTGTATCAGCGCGGGATTGCCCAGGAGTATCAGGTCTCGATACTCGAACGCTATTTTGCCGGTGGGTATTTGCTCGACCCGTTCTGCCTGGCGGTGGAGCAGGGGTTGGCGCAAGGCTTTTATCACCTGGAAGAAATCGCGCCGGACAACTTCTTCGACAGTGATTACTACAAGGCTTATTACCTCAATGCGGGCTGCTCGGAAGACAGCTACTACATCGTCGATACCGGTAATGACACCAAGATCTCGGTGAGCCTCTATCAAGGTTTCGGCGGTGCATGCCTGCGGGCCGACCAATTGAACTTGCTGCGCGCCGTCGAACCGCTGGTGCGTGAATTCATCAGCGAATTCAGCCAGCGTGGCCTGCTGCGCAGTAGCGAGATCCAGGGCAATAACGATCAAGGCCTGCGCGATGATCTCAAGCATCGGGTGCAATCGGCGTTCGAGCAATTCGGTTGCGACGTACTGACCGACCGCGAGCGCGAAGTGGCGCACATGGTGCTGCGCGGGCACTCGGTGAAATCCACGGCCAGCCAGATGAACATCTCCCCGGAAACCGTGCGCATGCACCGCAAGAATCTGTATTTGAAGCTGGAGGTGGGGTCGCAGTCGGAGTTATTTGCGCTGTTTATCGAGTGGTTGCGCGGGCATTGATTGCCTGACACAACCGATACACTGTAGGAGCGAGCCTGCTCGCGATGAGCGTCCAGGCGGCGCGTTCAGTCAGACAGCCTGCGTTATCGTTGACCACCATCGCGACGGTGCGACGATTCGACAGGCTCGCTCCTGTAGGGCTGGTCAGCGCGCCCGTAACCGTCGCCCGACCACATCCAGCACATCACAGCCATCGCGCAACGGGATGGCGCAAAGCAATGAAAAGTCGCTGAGGATGAAGGATTCGCATTCGATCGAACCACGCATGGACAGGTTTTCGAGTACCTGGGTCACGGTTCGGATTCGGTAGTTGGCGGCGTCCATCAGGATGTCGAGCGGTGCGTGGGTGTCGACGAAGAGGGTGGGCATGTCAGTGCAGTTGCTGGTCAATGCCATGAAGCGGTTGTCGGGGTGAGGGGTTGGTTTTTCGTAGGGTGGATCGGGATGAATGGTTTTCATGGTTTCGAGCTCTCATTTAGAAAATGGAGCTGCCAAAGGCCTTTCCTACGGGCCTGGGTGGCAGCCATGTACGGGGTAGGAAATCGAGATCTGAGAGCACCTCTCGACCACGCCGAAGCATGCCCGTACATGGCCACCGCGGCTGATCTTACGGACGCATTCGAACGGCCGCAAACCAGGCAATGACGCCATAGTGTGCATCTCAGATTCTGGAGGCTCCTACACCCCATCACTGAATTTCAGTGACCCCCAAAGACTATCGAATGAGCACCTTCCAAACCAGTTCACGCAAATCGCCACAATTCGAAGGAAATCTCCGAAGACCTTGTCCAGAAATGTCCTAGGACCTACGCAATGAATATCCGCAAAACGGGGCAGTTGATTGTGGGTGAGGGACAACGGGCATACCCTAAGCCTAGGAAAAACAGAAATTTCCTACGTCAATTGACGCCTGAACCACCTCAATCCGTGGGGGAGCGAGCCTGCTCGCAATGGCGGTGTTGATCCACTCAAGAGTTTGAGTGATTGATGACATGACCCGGTTGCGCACATAGATCGATACCCAGTGCGTGAATCACTTTCAAAACTGTATTGAAACGTGGTTTTGCGCCAGGAGCGAAGGCCTTGTACAAGCTTTCGCGACCCATTCCGGAATTTTTTGCTACCTGTGTCATGCCGCGGGCTTTTACAACGTACCCGACGGCACGAAGAAACTCCTCATTGTCACCGTCTGCCAGCACCTGGGATAGGTACTCGCTGATGGCCTCGTCGCTGTCGAGCAGAGCCGCCATATCGAAAGTCGTCAAAGTCTGGCTCATGGCTAGACCTCCTTTGCCAATTTTTTTGCACGTTTGATATCAGCGTTTTGTGATGACTTGTCGCCCCCTGCAAGCAAGACGATGACGACAGTCTTGCGCATCGTGAAGTAAATCCGGTATCCGGCACCTACATCCACGCGCATTTCGGAAACGCCATCACCTACTGGTTTGATATCGCCCAAATTTCCCGCGCAAGCGCGTTCAATGCGACGAGCAATGGCAATCCTGGCCCGCAAATCACGGATGGAGGTGTGCCATGCGGAGAAAATCGCTGTTTGCTGGACAAGATAATTCATTGCGTGACTGTATCCAAATGGATACGGATGAACAGTCAGACATTTCTTGGATTACCGATGGTTTTTTCCGCGAAATATGTGGGACTGTGGGGCACGGCGGGGATCTTTTGTGGGTATCAGTGAACGCAAATTTGAAGTTCGACAGAGAACGAAATGTGGGAGCGGGCTTGCTCGCGAATGCGGTGTATCAGTCAATGATGATGTCGACTGGCATTCCGCATTCGCGAGCAAGCCCGCTCCCACATTTGATCCTGGTTGACCACAAGATTTGTGGTCAACCAGGAGGCTTGATCAATCCTCGCGTTTGACCACCAAGGTCAAAATGTCATAGCTGGCCACCAGCTCACCGAGCTGGTTGGTGACTTCCACATCCCACGCCACCACCCCTTGCGGGATGCCTTGCGGGCTCTTCTTGCCCTGGTCGATCTTGCGTTTGCAGGTCAGGCGGGCCTGGATGGTGTCGCCGATGCCCACCGGGTTGATGAAGCGCAGGGTGTCGAGGCCGTAGTTGGCCAGGACCGGGCCGACGCCTGGAGATACGAACAGGCCGGCGGCGGCCGACAGCACGAAGTAGCCGTGGGCGATGCGCTTGCCGAATTGCGATTCCTTGGCCGCGATGTCGTCGAAGTGCATGTAGAAGTGGTCGCCCGACAGGCAGCCGAAGTTCACAAGGTCCGCTTCGGTGACGGTGCGACGGTGGGTCAGCAGCGACTCGCCGATCTGCAGGTCCTGGAAGTAGCGACGGAACGGATGCACTTCGGTTTCGATGACCTTGGCACCGCGTACGTACTCGCCGGTGACCGCCGCCAGCATGGTTGGCGAACCTTGTACGGCTGCGCGTTGCAGGTAGTGTTTCACTGCACGCAGGCCGCCGAGTTCTTCACCGCCGCCGGCACGACCCGGGCCACCGTGCTTGAGCTGTGGCAGTGGCGAGCCGTGGCCCGTCGATTCACCGGCGCAGTTACGGTCCAGCACCAGCAGACGGCCGTGCAGTGCAGCGGCCACCGGTACGGCTTTGGCCGCGATTTGTGGGTCCTTCGTCACCAGGCTGGCCACCAGGCTGCCTTTGCCGCGTGCGGCCAGGGCCAGTGCTTCGTCCAGATCGTCGTAGGCCATCAGAGTGCTGACCGGGCCGAACGCTTCGATGTCGTGAGCGCCGCCTTCGGCATGCGGGTCGCGGGCCTGCAACAGGGTCGGGGCGAAGAATGCGCCCTTGTCGACGTTCTCGCCGCGCGGTTCGAAACCGTCGCGGGCGCCGAACAGCAGGTCGCTGCTCTGCAACAGCATTTCCAGGCGCTCGGCAACGTCTTTCTGTTGATCGTGGGACGCCAGCGCACCCATGCGCACGCCTTCCACCGACGGGTCGCCGACCACGACTTTGGCCAGGCGATCACGCAGGCGCGTGGCCACCGCATCGATGTGCTTGGCCGGGACGATGGCGCGGCGGATGGCGGTGCATTTCTGCCCGGCCTTGGTGGTCATTTCCCGGGCGACTTCCTTGATGAACAGCTCGAACTCTTCGTCGTCCGGGGTGACGTCCGGGGCGAGGATCGCGCAGTTCAGCGAGTCGGCTTCGGCGGTGAACGGCACCGAGTTGCGGATCAGGTTCGGGTTGACCCGCAGCTTGGCGGCGGTGTCGGCCGAACCGGTGAAGGTCACCACGTCCTGGCCTTGCAAGCGGTCGAGCAAGTCGCCGGTGCCGCCGATGATCAGTTGCAGGCTGCCCGCAGGCAGCAGGCCGGATTCGTCCATCAGGCGTACCACGGCTTCGGTCAGGTAGCTGGTGGCGCTGGCTGGCTTGACGATGCACGGCATGCCGGCGAGGAAGCTCGGGGCGAATTTTTCCAGCATGCCCCAGATCGGGAAGTTGAAGGCGTTGATGTGCACCGCCACGCCACCGCGCGGCACGAGGATGTGGGTGCCGGCGAAGGTGCCCATCTTGCTCAGTTGCAGCGCCGGGCCTTCGTGGACCACGTTGCCCGACGGCAGCTCACGGGAACCGAGGCTGGCGTAGGTGAACAGGGTGCTGTTGCCGCCTTCGATGTCGATCCAGCTGTCGGCACGGGTCGCGCCGCTGTGGTGGGAGATCGCGTAGAGCTGTTCCTTGCGCTCGGCCAGGTACAGGGCCATGGCTTTCAGGCGTTGGGCGCGTTGCTGGAAGTCCAGCGCCATCAGGCCGCTGACGCCTTGGCGGCGACCGTGTTCGATGGCTTCGGCGAAGTCCGGGCGCTCTTCATGAGTGCGGAAGATTTCATGGCCGTCGACGGCGCTGCGCAGGATTTGCGCGCCTTGTTGGCCGATCCAGCGGCCGGCGATGAAACTCTGCAGGGTAGGGGCGTGGGACATTGCAAATGCTCCGGGTTTGGTCAGTGTCTGGCGCAGCCGCAGCCGCGCCGGTCATAAAGGATTAGTGTTGGCTGGCGCCCGAGGCGCCGATGCCGGTCATGGAACGAATGAACTGCGCCAGATAACGGCCGCGCTCAAGGGCGGCACGTGGCGAACGGTCGGTGACGGAAAACAGCCAGGCGCTGAAGAAAGCGAGGCTCATGGAAAACAGGGCCGGGTTGGAGTACGGGAACAGCGCCTTGTCGTGATGCATGACGTTGACCCATACCGCCGGGCTCAACACCAGCAAGACGATGGCCGACACCAGCCCCATCAGGCTGCCGATGACCGCGCCACGGGTGGTCAGGCCTTTCCAGTACATCGAAAGGAACAGCACCGGGAAATTCACCGACGCGGCGATGGCCAGTACCAGGCCGGACAGGAAGGCGATGTTCTGCGATTCGAACAACAGGCCAAGGATGATCGCCAGCACACCGATGCACAGCGTGGCGATTCGCGATACGCGCATTTCCTGCTGTTCGCTGGCCTGACCCTTGCGCATCACGCAGGCATACAGGTCGTGGGAAACCGCCGAAGCGCCGGACAGCGCCAGCCCGGCCACCACCGCCAGGATGGTGGCGAAGGCCACCGCCGAGATGAACCCGAGGAACAGGTTGCCGCCGACAGCCTGGGCCAAATGCACGGCGACCATATTGCCGCCACCGATGATCGCGCCAGCTGCGTCGCGGTACGCCGGATCGGTGCCGACCATGACGATCGCGCCGAAGCCGACAATGATCAGCAGCAGGTAGAAGTAGCCGATGAAACCGGTGGCGTAGAACACGCTTTTACGCGCTTCCTTGGCGTCGCTGACGGTGAAGAAGCGCATCAGGATGTGCGGCAGGCCGGCGGTGCCGAAGATCATGCCCAGCCCCAGGGAAATCGCATCGATCGGGTTGGACAGCAAGGCGCCGGGCGCCATGATCGCGCTGCCCTTGGCGTGCACGGCGGTGGCACCGGCGAACATCGCTTCGGTGCTGAAACCGAAATGCTTGAGCACCATGAACGCCATGAAACTGGTGCCGAACAGCAGCATCACCGCCTTGATGATCTGCACCCAGGTGGTGGCGAGCATGCCGCCGAAGGTGACGTAGAACACCATCAACACGCCGACCAGCATCACCGCATAGAGGTAGTCGATGCCGAACAGCAATTCGATCAGCTTGCCGGCGCCAACCATCTGCGCCACCAGGTACATCAGGGCGACGGTCAGGGTGCCGAAGGCCGAGGTCAGGCGCACGGGTGTCTGTTCCAGGCGATAGGAAACCACGTCGGCGAAGGTGTATTTACCGAGGTTGCGCAGGCGTTCGGCGATCAGGAACAGGATGATCGGCCAGCCGGCCAGCACGCCCAAGGCGTAGAGCAAGCCGTCGTAGCCGTTGAGGAACATCATCGCGGAAATGCCGAGGAAGGATGCTGCCGAAATCATGTCGCCGGCAATCGCCAGGCCGTTCTGGAAACCGGTCATGCCGCCACCGGCGGTGTAGAAGTCACTGGCCGAGCGGGTGCGCAACGCGGCCCAGCGCGTCACGCCGAGGGTGAACAGCACGAACAGCATGAACATGCCGATGGCGTTCCAGTTCAGTGGACGGGAGGCGCCGTCTGCAGCCACGGCCATGTCCGTCACCACTGCCAGCGGCAGCAGGAACAACGCGAGAAGGCGGCTCATCGGATGCACTCCTGCTTGAGTTTTTCGTTCAGCGGGTCGATCACGTTGTTGGCGCGATAGACATAGAAACCGGTCAAGGCAAAGGCCAGCACCACGATCACCACGCCCACCAGCATGCCCACGGTGGTCACGCCGCCGCTCAGGGACTGGCCGAGCGTGGAGGGGGAGAACGCCACCAACAGGACAAAGCCGAAATAGATCACCAGCATGATCAGCGACAGCGACCAGTACAGCGCCTGCTTGCGGCGTACCAGCTGGATGAAGTCGGGGTGCTGGTGGATGAGTTCTATGTCTTTGGGGCTCATGGTGGTGTCCTTTGTTGTTTTTGTTGTGGGCGCAGCTATGGGATACAACACAGATCATTGTGGGAGCGGGCTTGCCCGCGAAGACGGAATATCAGGCGACATCAATGTTGAATCTGATGGCCTCATCGCGGGCAAGTCGAATCGTCGCACCGCCGCTCCCACAGGGTTTTGTGTAAGTCCGGTAGATCGGATATCAGAGCTGATCGAAATCCAGTACCACCTTGTCGGTGATCGGGAAGGCCTGGCACGACAGCACATAGCCGGCGGCCACTTCGTAGTCTTCCAGGGCGTGGTTGCTGTCCATTTCCACTTCGCCTTCGATGACCTTGCATTTGCACGTCGAGCACACGCCGGCCTTGCACGAGTAGGGCAGTTCGGCGCCCTGGGCGTTGCCGGCATCGAGGATGCTCTGGCTGTTGCGCGGCAGGTCGAAGGCCAGGGCACGGCCATCGCTGATCACGGTGATCTGGCTGACCGCCGCATCCACCTGGCGGGCGGCTTCGCGGGCTTCACGTTTCTGCTGGCTGCCGGCGGCGGCGAACAGTTCGAAATGAATGCGTGCAGGCTCCATGCCCTTGGCCTTGAGGCTGTCGCGCACGGTCTCGGTCATTTCCTGCGGGCCGCAGATGAAGGCGGCGTCGAGGGTCTTGACGTCGAGCCAGCGGCTGAACAGCTGCTCGCATTTCTCGGCGTTGATCCGGCCGTTGTACAGGTCCACATCCTGCTGCTCGCGGCTGAACACGAAGATCAGGTTCAGGCGTTGCAGGTAGCGGTTCTTCAAGTCTTCCAGCTGCTCGCGGAACAGGGCGCCGGAGCTGGAGCGGTTGCCGTACAGCAGGGTGACGCGGCTGCTGGGCTCGGTTTCCAGGGTGGTCTTGATGATCGACAGGATCGGCGTGATGCCGCTGCCGGCCGCGACCGCCAGGTAGTTGCCGTGGCGAGCAGGGTCGAGTTCCACGCTGAAATGCCCGGCTGGCGGCATCACTTCCAGGCTGTGCCCGGCCTTCAGCTGCTCGTTGGCAAACGCGGAAAAGCGTCCACCGGCCACGCGCTTGATCGCCACGCGCAGTTCACCGTCGTTGACCCCGGTGCAGATCGAGTAGGAGCGGCGCACTTCTTCGCCGTCCAGCTGGGTGCGCATCACCAGGTGCTGGCCCTGGGTGTAATGAAAGCTGTCTTGCAGGTGCTGCGGAATCTCGAAGGCGATGGACACCGCGTCACGGGTCTCGGTGCGCACGTCCTTGATGGTCAGGCTGTGAAATTTGCTCATTGTTGTTCTCCAGCTGGACGGCCGATGCCGCTCAGATGCACTTGAAATAGTCGAACGGTTCCCGGCAATCGACGCAGCGATACAGCGCCTTGCACGCGGTGGAGCCAAACTCGCTGAGCACCTCGGTGTGGACGCTGCCGCATTGCGGGCAGGCGATCACCGGGCTCTCACCGAGCAGGCTGCGTTTGCTGGTGCTGCCCTCGGGCGGCGCAATGCCGTAGGCGCGCAGGCGTTCGCGGCCGCTGTCAGTGATCCAGTCTGTGGTCCAGGCCGGGGTCAGGCGGCGTTCCAGGTTTGGCGCCTGGAAACCGGCCTGCTCCAGCGCCTCACGAATATCGCCCTCGATCACTTCGGTGGCGGGGCAGCCGGAGTAGGTCGGCGTGACCACCACGTGCAAGTGCCCGGCCTGCCAATCGAGATCGCGGACAATCCCCAGGTCAACCACGCTGACCACCGGCACTTCCGGGTCCATGACTTGCGACAGGATCGCCCAGGCGGCGGTTAAGTCGCTCGGTTGAACCGGCCGGGCGCCCTGGTCGCTGGCGATCAGCTCACCAGGTTGCATCGGGGTACGCTCGTGGCAGGAACTGCATTTCGGCCAGCAGGATCCCTAAGTGCTCGGTGTGCAGGCCCTTGCGTGCGTTCAGGTAGAAATAGCTTGGCGCGGCCGGCACGGGCAGGGTGGCGCTGGCGAAAATCTGGTTGACCTTGGCTTGCCATTGCGCCGCCACGCTGGCGATGTCCGGGGTGATGCCGGCTTCGCACAGGCGCTGTTCGCTGTCATCGGCGGCGATCAGTTCAACGGTGAAACGCCAGACTTCGGGAATGGCCGCGAGCATGCGCTTGTGGCTTTCCTCGGTGCCGTCGCCCAGGCGCTCGACCCACTCGCCGGAGCGGCGCAGGTGATAGGTGACTTCCTTCACTGCTTTGGCGGCGATCCCGGCAATGCGTTCGTCGCTGGACTGGCTCAGGCCCTGGAGGACTGGCAGGTGCCAGGCGTCATACAGGAATTGCTTGAGGATGGTCACCGCGTAGTCGCCGTTGGGTTGTTCCACCAGCAGCAGGTTGCGGTAGGCGCGTTCGTCGCGGCGGAACGCCAGGTCATCGGCGTCGCGGCCGTCGTCCAGCAGCTCGGCGGCGTAATCCAGCCAGTTGCGCGCCTGGCCCACCAGGTCGAGGCCGACGTTCATCAGCGCCAGCTCTTCTTCCAGTGCCGGGGCCTTGCCGCACCACTGGCACAGGCGCTGGCCCTGGATCAGGGCGCTGTCGCCCAGGCGCAGCAGGTATTCGATCAGATCGGTCTTGTTATTCATGGTCGACCTCACATGTGCCCGACTTCGGCCGGCAGCTCGTAGAAGCTGGCATGGCGGTAGACCTTGTCGTCCGACGGGTCGAACAGCGGGTCTTTTTCATCCGGCGACGAGGCGGTGATCAGCGCTGATGGCACGACCCACAGGCTCACGCCTTCGCTGCGACGGGTGTAGAGCTCGCGCGCGTTCTCGATGGCCATGGTGGTGTCGGCGGCATGCACGCTGCCGACGTGTTTGTGGTTGAGGCCGTGCTTGCTGCGCACGAAGACTTCGAAGAGGGTCCACTCGGACATTTCAATTACTCCACATCAGGTGGCCGAATCAGGCGGCGTTCTTGTTTTGTTTTTTGCGGGCGTGGGCGACGGCGGCTTCACGGACCCAGGCACCGTCTTCAATCGCCTTGCGGCGGGTGGCGACGCGTTCCTGGTTGCACGGGCCGTTGCCCTTGAGCACTTCGTAGAATTCGTCCCACTGGATCTGGCCGAAGTCGTAGTGGCCGGTTTCGGCGTTCCACTTCAGGTCCGGGTCAGGGCAGGTGCAGCCCAGCAGTTCCAGCTGCGGGATGGTCTGGTCGATGAAGCGCTGGCGCAGTTCGTCGTTGCTCTGGCGCTTGATCTTCCAGGCCATGGATTGCGCGCTGTTCGGCGAGTGTTCGTCGCTCGGGCCGAACATCATCAGCGACGGCCACCACAGGCGGTTGATCGCGTCCTGGACCATATCTTTTTGCACCTGGGTACCGTGACGCATCATGGTCAGGAGGATTTCGTAGCCCTGGCGCTGGTGGAAGCTCTCTTCCTTGCAGATGCGGATCATCGCCCGCGAGTACGGACCGTAGGAGGTGCGCTGCAGCACCACCTGGTTGACGATCGCCGCGCCATCCACCAGCCAGCCCACCGCGCCCATGTCGGCCCAGTTCAGCGTCGGGTAATTGAAGATGCTCGAATACTTGGCCTTGCCGCTGTGCAACTTGGCGATCTCTTCATCGCGGTCGGCACCCAGGGTTTCCATGGCGCTGTACAGGTACAGGCCGTGACCGGCTTCGTCCTGGATCTTGGCCATCAATTGCAGTTTGCGCTTGAGGCTTGGTGCACGGGTGACCCAGTTGCCTTCCGGGAGCATGCCGACGATTTCCGAGTGGGCGTGCTGGGAAATCTGCCGGATCAGGGTTTGCCGGTAGGCATCTGGCATCCAGTTCTTGGCTTCGATCTTGATTTCCGAATCGATTTTTTCCTGGAAGGCGCGCTCCTCATCGGACATCTCCGAGAGGTCTTTGATGCGCTTTACGCCTGTTTCTACGAGCTGTGCGTACATGGGGGTCTCCCGCCGTGAATCTGTTCGAGGGCATGGAGAACTTTATAAGCGATACAGAAATTAATATCAAACGGAAAATGACGTGTCGTATTTGTTTTTGTATCGCTTTGGGATGAGTGGTGGTTTTGGGGGGTAGGGAGGTCGGCGTACATATCCATTTCTTCGGTAACGGCCGCCTATGGTTTCGCCCTTACGGCGACTCACTTTTTTTTCAAACGCCAAAAAAAAGTAAGCAAAAAAAGGCTCGCCCCGAGCGTCCGGCCCCTCGCTGGGGCTCGGCGTTCCTTCGCTCCGGCATTCATCCGGGGGCATCGCCCTCCGGTTGGCTTCGCTGGCACCTACATGCGATGTGTTCGACTGCGTCGAACGGCGCTGCGCGCCAATCCCCGGATGAACACCTCCACTCAGCCTCCCGAAGGGGCGGGTGGATCAAGATCAAAAGCAGGCGAGGCGAGCTGACACTCGACCTGTTTGGTGGGTGTACGCTGTTCCCTGCGAACGCGCGTACCTGTGGGAGCTGGCTTGTCGGGTCGCCGCATCGCAGCGATGGCGGCCTGACAGCCGACCTGATTTGCGCGGATGTACCCAATCCAATTGTGGGAGCGAGCCTGCTCGCGATGGACCTGAGATCGCCGCGCAGAAAAAGGCAAAAAAAAGCCCCGCATCAGCGGGGCTCAAAGGGGTGCAGCAGTCATGCTTTAGGGCGTTTATCCACTACGTGGCAGGCTTTGCCCTCGGAACGCTTGATCGAATGGAAAGGCTGCAGGACGATCCGCGAACTGATCCCGATGTAGGTCTTGATGTGCTTGCTCAGCTCGCCACACACAGCCTTCTGCTGTTCGTCGCTCAGGTGCTGATGCTCGGCCTTGAGCTCCACGTGCACATCAACGCTGTCCAGGTTGCCATTGCGATACAGATGGATCTCGTAGCACTCGGAAAGCTGTTTGATTTTCAGTACCTGCTCCTCGATCTGCGTCGGGAACACGTTCACCCCGCGGATGATCAGCATGTCATCGCTGCGCCCGGTGATCTTGTCGATACGCCGCATCGGCCGCGCGGTGCCTGGCAGCAGGCGCGTCAGGTCGCGGGTGCGGTAGCGGATCATCGGCAGGGCTTCTTTGCTCAGGGAGGTGAACACCAGTTCGCCCATCTGACCGTCCGGCAGCACTTCGCCGGTGACCGGGTCGATGATTTCCGGGTAGAAGTGGTCTTCCCAGATGGTCGGGCCGTCCTTGGTCTCGGCACATTCCATGGCGACGCCCGGGCCCATGATTTCCGAGAGGCCGTAGATGTCCAGGGCGGTGATGCCCATGCGCGCCTCGATGGCGCTGCGCAGCTCGGCGGTCCAGGGCTCGGCGCCGAAGATGCCCAGGCG
Source organism: Pseudomonas sp. WJP1 (assembly GCF_028471945.1). Taxonomy (NCBI): domain Bacteria; kingdom Pseudomonadati; phylum Pseudomonadota; class Gammaproteobacteria; order Pseudomonadales; family Pseudomonadaceae; genus Pseudomonas; species Pseudomonas sp. WJP1. The sequence continues at coordinate 5,102,906 of NZ_CP110128.1, read as the reverse complement.
CAGGGCCAGTTTGTGCGGGTCGATGCCCTGGCGCTCGATCTCGTCGGCGATGTTGAGCATGTAGGACGGCGTGACCATGATGATGTCCGGCTGGAAATCCTTGATCAGCTGCACTTGTTTTTCAGTCTGGCCGCCGGACATCGGGATCACCGTGCAACCCAGGCGTTCGGCACCGTAGTGCGCGCCCAGGCCGCCGGTGAACAGGCCGTAGCCGTAGGAGATGTGCACCTTGTCGCCACGTCGGCCACCCGCTGCGCGAATCGAGCGTGCAACCACGTTGGCCCAGGTGTCGATGTCGTTCTGGGTGTAGCCGACGACGGTCGGTTTGCCGGTGGTGCCGCTGGACGCGTGCAGGCGCACCACGTCGTGCATCGGCACGGCGAACATGCCGTAGGGGTAGTTGTCACGCAGGTCGGACTTGGTGGTGAAGGGGAATTTCGCCAGGTCGTCGAGGGACTTGATGTCGTCGGGGTGCACGCCCAGCGCATCGAAGCGCTGACGGTACAGCGGCACATTCTTGTAGGCGTGGTTCAGGCTCCAGCGCAGGCGCTCCAGCTGATGCTGGCGCAGCTCGTCGATGCTGGCGGTTTCCAGCGGGTCCAGCACGGGATCCAGCACGGTTTGGGCAATTGGCATGTTCATGTGTTCACTCGAATTGTTTTTGTGTTCCGGCCCCTGCATGCAGGGGCTTTGAGTGCATGCCCCAAGGATACCTCTCGGCTCCCCGGGAATCGCGATTCTTTAGTGGGATAGACGCTCGATGATCAGCGCGATCCCTTGGCCGACACCGATGCACATGGTGCACAGGGCATAGCGGCCATTGCGTTCCTCAAGCTCATGCAGGGCGGTGGTGACCAGGCGAGCGCCGCTCATGCCCAGCGGATGGCCCAGGGCGATAGCGCCGCCGTTGGGGTTGACCCGTGGGTCGGTGTCGCTCAAGCCCAGTTCGCGCAGTACCGCCAGGCCCTGCGCGGCAAAGGCTTCGTTGAGCTCGATCACGTCCATGTCCGCCAGGCTCAGGTTTGCAACCTCCAGTACCTTGCGGGTGGCCGGCACCGGGCCGATGCCCATGATGCGCGGCTCGACGCCAGCGGTCGCCATCGCCACCACCCGACCGCGGGCGGTCAGGCCGTGACGTTTGGCCATTTCGGGGCTTGCCAGCAGCAGGGCGCAGGCACCGTCGTTGACGCCCGAGGCGTTGCCGGCCGTGATGCTGCCGCCTTCACGGAACGGCGTGCCCAGTTTGGCCAGTTGCTCAAGGGTGGTGTCGCCGCGCGGGTGCTCATCGTGCTCGACCACTTTTGCCGGGCCTTTGCGCTGGGGAATTTCCACCGCGACGATTTCTTTCGCCAGGCGTCCGTTGGCCTGGGCAGCGGCAGCGCGTTGCTGGCTGCGCAGGGCGAAGGCGTCCTGGTCGACCCGGGAGATGTTGAACTGTTCGGCGACGTTCTCTGCCGTTTCCGGCATGGAATCGATGCCATAGGTCTTTTTCATCAGCGGATTGACGAAGCGCCAGCCGATGGTGGTGTCGAAAATCTCGGCGGCACGGGAAAACGCCTGTTCGGCCTTGCCCATCACCAGGGGCGCGCGGGACATCGACTCGACGCCTCCGACCAGCATCAACCCGGTTTCGCCACTGCGAATCGCCCGCGCCGCCGTACCGACCGCGTCCAGCCCGGAGCCGCACAGGCGATTGAGGGTGGTGCCGGGCACGCTGACCGGCAAACCGGCCAGCAGCGCCGACATGCGCGCGACGTTGCGGTTGTCTTCGCCGGCCTGGTTGGCGCAGCCGTAGATCACATCGTCCACCGTGTTCCAGTCGACTTGCGGGTGACGGCGCAGCAGTTCGCGCAGCGGCACCGCGCCGAGGTCGTCGGCGCGCACGCTGCTCAGCACTCCGGCGTAGCGGCCGATGGGGGTGCGTACGGCGTCGATGATCAGGGCGTCATTCATTTGGGGTCTCCTGTGCCAGCACCGAGCCGCGCACTTTGTAGGACTTGCCGTGGAACAGGGCGATCAACTGGCCCTGCTGGTTTTCAATGCGTACGTCGTAGTTGCCGGTGCGGCCGGAGCGGCTTTGCTCGATGCAATCGGCATTGAGCGTGTCGCCCAGGCGCGCCGGGGCGATGTAGTCGATGCTGCAGCCGATGGCCACGGTGGCTTCGTTGTAGCTGTTGCAGGCAAAGGCGAACGCCGAGTCGGCGAGGGCGAACAGGTAGCCGCCGTGGCAGGTGCCGTGGCCCTGGACCATGTCCGCGCGCACGGTCATGCCCACGCGAGCGGAGCCTGGGCCGGCGGACAGCAGGCGCATGCCCATGGCCTGGCTGGCGTTGTCGCGTTGGAACAAGGCTTGGGCGCAGTCGCTGGCCAGGTTCATCGCTTCATGGTTAGTCATGGAAGTTTCTCCCTTCGGCCACGCGACGGCGCAGCAGCAGCGATGGCCGGTAGCGTTCTTCTCCGTACGCGGCTTGCAGGTTGTCCAGCGTGCTGAGGATGTGCGGCAGGCCCACGGCGTCGGCCCAGCCCAGCGGGCCTTGGGGATAATTGACCCCGGCGCGCATCGCCAGGTCGATGTCGGCAGCCGAGGCCACGCCTTGCAACAGGGCGTCGGCGGCCTCGTTGGCGAGCATCGCCACGGTGCGCAGGACGGCGAGGGCCGGGCTGTCGCTGAGCAGGCTGACCTTGAGCCCGGCCCGTTGCAGCAGGGCGACGCCTTGTTCCAGTGCCTGCGGATCAATGCCTGCCGCACAGCTGAGCGCGATGCGTTGGGCCTTGGCGTAATCGTGGGCCAGATCCAACAGAATCAGGTTACGCAGTCCGTCTTCACGAGCGCGCTGGCAGGCCATGCGGCCGTCGCTCAGGGCCAGCACTGCATCACCGACCCGCAGCAAGCCGCGGCCATCGCGTTGCAAAACTTCGACGCCTTGCTCGCGCAGGCGCTCAAGCAGGCTTCGGGCGATGCCCAAATCACCTTCGGCAACGCAAACATCGACGGTCGCCGCACTGCTGATTTCAGCCGCTTGCGGGCGTTCAGCGCCTTGGGCGTAGCTATAGAAACCCTGTCCGCTCTTGCGCCCCAGTCGTCCACCGTCCACCAGCTCTTTCTGGATAAGCGATGGCTGGAAGCGGGTGTCCTGGTAGTAGGCGTCGAACACCGAACAAGTCACGGCATAGTTAACGTCATGGCCGATCAGGTCGGTGAGCTCGAAGGCGCCCATGGCAAAACCACCGGCCTCGCGCATCAGCGCATCCAGGGTCGGGCAAGCGGCGGCGCCTTCCTGCAACAGGCGCAGGCTTTCGGCGTAGAACGGCCGGGCCACGCGGTTGACGATGAAACCTGGCGTGGAGCGGGTGTGTACCGGTTTCTTGCCCCAGGCCTTGGCGGTGTCGTACAGGCACTCGGCCAAAGCCGGATCGCTGGCCAGGCCCGAGACGATTTCCACCAGCGCCATGACCGGCGCCGGGTTGAAGAAGTGCAGGCCGAGCAGGCGTTGCGGGTGTTGCAGCTGTGCAGCAATGCTGGTGATCGACAGCGACGAAGTGTTGCTCGCCAGGATGCACTGCGCGCTGCAGATGCCTTCCAGCTGGCGGAACAACGCGCGCTTGACCTCAAGGTTCTCGACGATGGCTTCGATGATCAGATCGCAATCGGCCAGGGCTTCAATGGCTTCCACGGCCTGCAAACGGGCGATGGTTGCGCTGCGCGAATCGGCGGACAGCTTGCCGTTTTCGACCCGTTTGCCCAGTTGCCGGTCGATGCCTTCAATGGCCTGGGCGGCAGCGCCGGGGCGATTGTCCAGCAGTTGCACCGGATGCCCGGCCTGAGCCGCGACCTGGGCAATGCCGGCGCCCATGGCACCGGCGCCGATTACGGCGATGCGTGCAGAAGTGTTCAATGCGCTCATGACTCAGCGTCCCTTGAAGCTTGGGGTGCGTTTTTCCATGAAGGCGCCGACTCCTTCGCGGTAATCCTCGCTGCGCCCGGCCAGGCGTTGCAGGTCTCGCTCCAGTTCCAGCTGTTCATCAAAGCTGTTTCTCATGCTGGCGTTCAGGCTGCGTTTGATCAGCGCCAGGCCGTAGGTCGGCTGGGTGGCCAGGTGTTGTGCCAGTTTCAATGCTTCATCGCGCAGTTCGGCGTCTTCCACGCAGCGGTAGATCAAGCCCCATTGCTCGGCCTGTTCGGCGCTCAGGCGGTTGCCGAGCAGGGCCAGTGCCTTGGCGCGGGCCATGCCGACCAGGCGCGGCAGGGTCCAGGTGCCGCCGGAATCAGGGATCAGGCCGATCTTGCAGAAGGCCTGGATGAAGCTCGCCGAGCGCGCGGCCAGTACCAGGTCACAGGCCAGCGGAATGTTCGCGCCGGCACCAGCGGCCACGCCGTTGACCGCGCAAATCACCGGCATCGGCAGGTCGCGCAGTTGACGGATCAGCGGGTTGTAGAACTTCTCGATGGACTCGCCCAGATCCGGCACGGCACTGCCCGGCGCGACATTGCGATCGCTCAGATCCTGGCCGGCGCAGAAGCCGCGGCCTTCGCCGGTCAGCAGCAGAACACGCACGTCGGGGTTCTGCCGCACCTGTTTCAGCGCTTCCTTCACTTCGCCATGCATCTGGGTGTTGAAGCTGTTGAGCTGATCCGGGCGATTGAGGCTGAGCAGGGCGACGCCGGCCTCGATGGAAAACAGGATGTGTTCGAAGTTCATGGTCTTGGCGCTCTCTTGGAATTCGTAAGGCGGGTTACTGGCCGGTGAAAGTCGGCGTGCGTTTTTCCTGGAAGGCGGCAATGCCTTCATCGCGGTCGCGGGTGCCGGCCAGCACGGTGAAGGCGTGGCGCTCGAAGCGCAGGCCGCTGGCCAGGTCGGTGTCCATGGCCTTGAGCAGCGCTTCCTTGGCCAGGCGTACCGCCAGCGGGGCCTTGGCGGCGATCTGGCGGGCCACCTGCAGGGCGCGTTCGACGGTGAATTCAGGCTGGGTGACTTCGCTGACCAGGCCGGCGCGTTGGGCCTGGCGGGCGTCGATCGGCTCGCCGGTGAGCACCATCTGCATGGCCATGGATTTGCCAACGGCGCGCAGCAGGCGTTGGGTGCCACCGGCGCCGGGCATGATCCCGAGGTTGATTTCCGGCTGTCCGAAACGCGCGTCTTCACCGGCGATGATGATGTCGGTGTGCATCGCCAGTTCGCAGCCACCGCCCAGGGCGAAGCCGTTGACGGCGGCGATCAGCGGTTTGTTGAAGCGGGTGATGGCCTGCCATGAGGCCTGACGCGGGTCGTCGAGGATGCCGACCAGGTCGCGCTCGGCCATTTCCTTGATGTCGGCACCGGCGGCGAAGGCCTTGCGGCTGCCGGTCATGACCACGGCACGGGTCTCGGGGTCGGCTTGGGCGACGCTCAGTTCCTCGGCCAGTTCACCCAGCAATTGGGTGTTCAGGGCGTTCAGCGCTTGTGGGCGCTGCAGGGTAATCAGGCGTACGCCAGGCTCGATGAATTCGACGTCAAGGGTTTGAGGCATGGCGGATGCCCTCACGGTGAGCGCTCGGCGGTGATGCCGGCTTGTTATTGGATCGGCAGCAGGGGCCGGTTTTGCCGGAGTATACCTACAATGTGATACGCAAAATCAACAGCAAAGTTAATTTAATGTGTCCTATTGAAGGTGGTGTTGTTTGTTATCCGTGATATGCAGTCGCTGCGGATTGCGGGTTTGCTCCCGGTTTTATTGGGTTTTCTGGCTGTCTGCACGGCAAAAGGCAGGTCGTCGGAAAAGCTCTTTTCAAGTGATACGGTTTTTTGTCTTTGTGAATGTAAAAGCGATGTGATACAAAATAAGTCAATATTTGCATCGCTTTCGAAGGAAGCTGCCATGACCTGCTACAGCCTTGATGGCCTGACCCCGGTGGTTGACCCGAGCGCCTACGTGCACCCGTCCGCCGTGTTGATCGGTGACGTGATCATCGGCCCCCACTGCTATGTAGGGCCGCTGGCCAGCCTGCGCGGTGATTTCGGGCGGATCGTGCTGGAGAAGGGGGCCAACATTCAGGACACTTGCGTGATGCACGGCTTCCCCGACAGTGACACCGTGGTCGAACGCAACGGCCACATCGGCCACGGCGCCGTGCTGCACGGTTGCCGGATCGGCGCCGACGCGCTGGTGGGGATGAACGCGGTGGTGATGGATAACGCGCACATCGGCCCGCGGTCTTTCGTGTCGGCGGCAGCGTTCGTCAAGGCCGGGTTCGAATGCCCGGAGCAGTCGCTTGTGATGGGCGCGCCGGCCAGTGTCAAACGCATGCTCAGCGATCAGGAAGTGGCGTGGAAACAGGCGGGTACGCGTGAGTATCAAGAGCTGGCCAAGCGTTGCCTCACGCAGATGCAGGTTTGCGAGCCGTTGAGCGAGCCTGAATCGGATCGGCCGCGAATCAGCGACAGCAGCCATCGCCCCAAGGGTAATAGCACCTTGTAGGAGCCAGGCTTGCCGGCGAACCAGACGACACGGTGTTCCAGATACAACGCGTCATCGTTCTTCGCCGGCAAGCCTGGCTCCTACAAGGGATTGGGATTAACCCCATTGCTTTCGGTATATTCCTTTTCTTTTTTTAGCCCGGTACGCCCATGTCGTCCCTGACACCCTTGAACCATCTGATTACACGCTTTCAAGAGCAGACGCCGATCCGCGCCAGTTCCTTGATCATCACCCTGTACGGTGATGCCATCGAACCCCATGGCGGGACCGTCTGGCTGGGCAGCCTGATCCAGTTGCTTGAACCGATCGGCATCAACGAGCGGCTGATCCGCACCTCGATTTTCCGCCTGACCAAGGAAGGCTGGCTGACTGCCGAGAAGGTCGGTCGTCGCAGTTACTACAGCCTGACCGGCACCGGTCGCCGGCGTTTCGACAAGGCATTCAAGCGGGTCTACAGCACCAGCATGCCGGCCTGGGATGGTTCCTGGTGCCTGGTGATGTTGTCGCAACTGACCCAGGACAAGCGCAAACAAGTGCGCGAAGAGCTGGAATGGCAAGGTTTTGGTGCGATTTCGCCGGTGGTGCTGGCCTGTCCGCGCAGCGACCGCACCGATGTCAACGCGACACTGCTCGACCTTGGTGCCCAGGAAGAAACCATCGTCTTCGAAACCACCGCCCAGGACGTACTGGCCTCCAAGGCCCTGCGCCTGCAGGTGCGCGAGAGCTGGAACATCGAGGAGCTGGCGACCCACTACAGTGAGTTCATCCAGCTGTTCCGCCCGCTCTGGCAAGCACTGCGCGAACAGGAAAACCTGCAGCCGGCCGACTGCTTCCTGGCGCGGATCCTGCTTATTCACGAGTACCGCAAATTGCTGCTACGCGACCCGCAACTGCCGGACGAGTTGTTGCCCGGCGACTGGGAAGGGCGGGCGGCCCGACAGTTGTGCCGCAACATTTACCGTTTGATCTACGCCAAGGCCGAGGAATGGCTGAACAGCGCACTGGAAACCGCCGACGGACCGTTGCCGGATGTGGGCGAGAGTTTTTATCGACGCTTTGGCGGGTTGAAATAACCCGTCGACGGTAGGGAGAGTCGCTGTTCAGGAGAACCTGTTGATTGACGTAGACAATAACAATAAGCCTGCGTGAGGCCTGACATGATTTCTACAACCGCACAGCGCCAGGAAGGGTTCGATCAGTGGATCCACCAGATCAACCAGATCTGTGGCGCCTTCAACGCACAACCCCTGGGCGCCGACTTTGCCGGGCAGATTCGCGAATACCGCAGCGATGCCCTCAAGCTCAGCTTCGTCGATGCCTGCCAGGCGCGGCTGTATCGCACGCCGCAGGAAGTCGCGGCGGGCGAGGGCGGCAAGTACTTTGCCGTGTTCCAGCTCGAGGGCACCGCGGGCATGGCCCAGGGCGACGACAGGGTCCTGCTGTCCGCCGGGGACATCACCTTGATCGATGCTGCGCGGCCCAGTGATTTCACCTTCAGCGAAAACTCCCGACAATTGTCGCTGATACTGCCGTATCAAGTGGTCGAGCAGACCCTGCGCTTCAACCAGGTCAAGTGCGGCCACCGGATTGCCGCTACATCGCCCATCGCCATGCTCTCGCACCGCTTGATCCTCGATGCCACGCGCCAGCAGAACCTCAGCCGCCAGGAAAGCGAAGCGACCCTGGAGGCGATTGTCAGCCTGCTGCGCCCGGCCATCAGCCAGGGCGACGATTGCACGGATCCGCACGAGCGCACCTTCCGCAAGACCCTGAGCGTCATCGACCAGCACATCCGCAGCGAAGAGCTGTGCCCGGAATGGCTGGCGCGGGAAGTGGGCATGTCGACCCGTGGCCTGTACCGGATGTTCGCCAAGAAAGGCCTGGTGGTGGCGCGCTACATCAAGAACCGCCGGCTGGACCTGTGCGCTGAATCCCTGCGCCAATCGGGCAAGGAGCAGAAGTTGTCGGTGCTGGGGTATTCGTGGGGTTTTTCCGATTCGAGCTACTTTTCCACGGCGTTCAAATCGCGCTTCGGCATTGCGCCGGGGGAATATCGCAAGCGGCATGCCTGAGATTTCCTGAGCACCGAATAACCCTGTAGGAGCGAGCCTGCTCGCGATGGACGTCAACGATGACGCGGGCTGTCTGAGTGCCCGCGTTGTCCGGACGTTCATCGCGAGCAGGCTCGCTCCTACAGGGGGGCGTCCTGCCTTTTATTTCGGGGAGTTGAGGTTCAGCGTCGGCGTTTCATCGAAGAAGTTCCACGGCTTCAACAGCACATGTACCCACTCGGTCGGCATGATCGGCCATTCCTCGGCCCGGGCGATGTGGGTGGTGCCGGTGGTCAGCCAGACCACGTCGTCGGTGTTCTCGATGGAATGGTTGTCCTGGGTGAATTGCCCCAGCCCCGAGTCTTTGTCCGAGCGGTTCGGGTACTTGCCTTCCGGGTACTTCTCTTCCGGGTTGTATTGCGTCACCCACAGCTGCTTGTCCATGAAACTCAGGCGGTGGTACAGCCATTCGTCCGTGCCGAAGTTGGCGCCCTTGGCCACCGGATGCGTGCCACCGGCATAGGGAATCAACTGGTAGGACACCGGGTTGCCGACCTTGTTTTCCTTGCTGAGGTTGCTCAGCAGGCGAACGGTCGACGGGTCGAACTTCTGCGCCGCTTGCTGTTCGGTGCTGACCACGCGGGTTTCGGTCTGCATGGTGCTGGTGCGCGGCCCGCCACGGTCGTTGGGCAGCACCACCGGGTTCACTTCCACCAGCGAGTTGCTTTCACCGTCCACGTCCATGTCCAGGCGGAAGTTATAGATGTGCTGGTGCGTGGTGCCGACGATGTTGTGGTCGAGCAGGGTGCCGTAGCGCGTGTCTTCCTTGGCGGTTTCTTCGTGCATGGTTTTCGATTTCACGCCCTTGACCGCTTCGATGCCGGTGGCGCCGGCGTCGATGCCGATGGTGCCGTTCTGCTGGAAGACCCAGTCGAAGATGTAGTCGTAGTTGCCGACCGTGCTGATCCAGCGCACCACCAGTTCACGCCGCTCGGTGCTGAGGTTGGGCTGGCCCATTTCCTGGTGTTTGTATTCCGGACCGGCATAGCGCTCGAACACCGCCATGGCGCGCGGAATCGAGGTCGGTGCGCCAGTGTAGTCGGCGATGGTGGCGTCCAGCAGCACGGCGTTTTCCGGAGCGTCTTTGCCACGGGCGATCGGTGAGGTCAGGGTACCCATGCCGTAGTCGCCGGAATCCAGGTAAGCCTTGAAGTACCAGCCCACATCCGGGTCGCCGTAAGGCACGATCATCCCGCCCAGGGAGCCTTCGTACATGATCTTGCGCTTTTTGCCCTTGTCGTCGTAGGTGACGGTGGACAGGATCGGGCCGACCCGCGAATCGAGGCGAACGTGGAAGTCCCAGTTCTGCCAGTGAATGCTGTTGCCGGTGATGGTGTAGTTCTTGCCTTCGGGTTCGATGATTTCCAGCGGCTTGACCGCCACGCCCTTGCGCCCGCGTCCGTCGTAGGGCGTCGGTTTCATCGGGACCGGAACGAGTGCTTCGTCTTCGATCTTGATGAGTTTTTTCTGCTCCAGATCGACGATCGCCACCAGGCCCTCGATCGGGTGTGCCCAATAGTTGCCGTCATCGACATTGAGGTAGCTGACAATCTTCAGCAGGCGCTTGTCCTGGGCCAAGCCGTCCTTGCCGTCGAAGTAACCGACGGTCAGCGGCGTGGCGACGACCTTCTTCACATCGTTGATGCCACGCTTGGCCAGGGCCTGGGCGTATTCGGGGCTGGTCTCGACGGCGGTTTGCACCGTGGCGAAATCATCCAGCAGCACCATGCCGTGGGCGCCTTCGATCGGCTTCCAGGATTGCAGCGCCTTGCTGTCGAGATCCACCAGCGCTTCGATCACATGCTTGCCTTCCAGCACCACGATATTGGCCTGGCGCGGCTGGGTCACGTTTTGCCCGGTGTAGACGAAGTTCCACACCTGATCCTTCGGTGGTTCCTTGACCGATACTTCGGTGAAGCGGAAGTCGGGCTTGTAGTGCTCGGACTTCTTGATGATGTCCACTGCGGCGGTGATTTCGTCCGCCGTCAGGGGGTTGAGCGGGTTAGGGCGGGTCTCAACGACAAAGGTCGTGTCCAGGCCGGACTGGAAGACCTGGTTGATGAAGTCCTTGGACATGAACGCCGTCTTGCCCTTGAACACCACGGGCACCGTCAGCTCCATGCGCTTGCCGTTGAGCATGGCCACTTTGCTGTCCGGCTTGACCTTGAGGTAGACCCCGTCCTTGGCAATGGTGAACAGGTTCGAGTAGTCGTCCCATTTGACGCTGGCGCCAAACTCCTCGAGGCCCGCTTGCAAAGGCACCATTTCGGCGTGACCGCCGTGGGCCTGGGCATTGCCCATGGACAACGGCAGGCCGAGGGCGCTCAGGGAGATGGCCAGGGCGAGCCGGGCAAACGGTGATCTTTTGGGCGATGCTTTGGCGCTGGACATGTGTGCATTCCTGGGGGAAAAGCCGGTGGCTGGCATGCTTGCACTTTGCTACAGCCAGTCGACGCCTGCATTTGGATTCCTGCCAGATTGCTTTGACTGCCTGCCTGAATCAGCTTTCTCAATATTTTGCATAGATTGGTGTGGGAGTCATGCTTGCCTGCGATGACGCTAGGCCAAGCAAATCAAATCATCCGGTCAAACTCTATTTCAATCCTCTGCAAAGGTTGGAAGGCTTCTTGCGATAGTACTTTTCGTTACCTTATGGCGTCAAAAGTTTGAAGAAAGGGGGTGGAGCCTTAAAGGTCAAGATTCTTTCATTGAATCAATAAGTTAAGAATTAAAGGCTTACGCGGGTTGCCAGCTTGTATTGCACCACCCATAAACAAGATCCCGATCCCATGCCGGCCATCCGATTCTTACACGATACGCTCGCCCTGAGACATCCGCTGATCTTGGTCGACTGGTACCTCATTGGTGCGGCTGGAGACTTCTATTTGTTGTGCGCAGCCATCCCCCCCCCTTTGATGGGGCGTTCGTTTCCCAATTTCTGTCCGTCGGTCATCATTTGTTTTCTCTATTTTGTTGCCAGTGTCCATGTCCCTGTGGAACGGATGTAGCAAGGTACACAGATAAGACAGTGGGCATCGTCATGGCGGGGTTTTCGGGGGGATTCACTAATTGATAATGTTATTCGTAACAACTGTCAGCGCAGGCATAATTTAGGCGCAGGAGTGTAAAATTGGCCGGTAGGGATGAAGCGAAGACTGGAAAAAATTAAAGGTGCCTAGTCCTGAAACAGGTTGCAGCTATCTCAGCCTTAAAATTCCAAGTGCACTGCATCGGTTGTTTTGAGTGAGTCCAGGCACCACGTTAAATTTTTCCTATGTATAAGTCTGACCAGTTTCTACTTTTTTGTTTGTTCGCTTTTCCTGATATTAGCTGCACTAGCTGAGGGGGAGGGGCTGTTTGAGATAGAGGTTGCGGTTGTTGGTATACTTTTTTGAATAGGTGGTGATATTTTCATAGAAATCATCACTTTATGATCTATTCGCGCGAGATCAAATACGTATGAAGCGTCCAGGTTTTTCTTTGCGTTTGAGAAAAGCTTGCTCATTTTTTCTAAGTTTTGAATAGAGGGTGGCAGCCTTTTAAGCTCTTCTACCTTGGCCAGTGCTGTCTCGAATTTTTCTCTTGTCTTATTGCGGGCGTTTTTTATTATTGTATATCTGTCGAAATATAATTCGTCTGGAGGGTCTATGCCTCTGAGTGCAGGAGGGGTGTTCTCCGCTATTTCTCTAGCTGTATTTTTTGCAATTGTTTTCTTGAGGTGCTCTTTTCCGAGAGGGATTTTTGTTATGACTTCATCTATAATATCATCCACCCAGGAGTGTCCGGTGGGGTCAGTTCGATTTACAGGGTTTCCGCCGCAATACGCGTATGCATTAATTCCTCCTTTTTCAAACGGGCTAAAACTATCGGGGCTATTAAACCGCATCAATACGGGATTAAACGCCCTATACCCATTCCCCAGCAAATAACACCCGGTCACCGGATCCGGCCGTTCGCCGTTAAAACCGAGCAGGCTGAGCAACCCGCTTCCAACAGGACGGTGACCATAGGGCGAATAAGCGATGGGTTGCGGTGGATGATTGGCCTTGAGCCTGTGCAACACCGAACGCTGCTGGTCGGTGACCAGCAGCGTGGTTTCAGGTGCATCACCCTCGCTTCGTTGTTGTGCCAACAACTGTTCTTCATTCTGGACGATCGAGTAGCGAATCGCCCCCTGTATCTCGGTGGACAACCGGCTTTTGCAGTAGAAGCGCTGGCGTTCGGGGGTATCTGCTAGAACATGACTGATCAGGCGATCGAGGGGGTCGTAGTGGTAATGGCAGAGTACGGCTTCGCGCGGTGATGATGTCATGGGTGGTTACCCCCAAGGTCCGAAGTGCGGGAGCTCAGTATTGGCGCTTTTGCAAAAGTCGGGTACTAGCAGAACTGATAGGTGCGCCAGGGTTGCGTGTTCGATTGATGGGTCATTGCTGCTCTTTCCGAGATGCTCGCTCGCTGGCAGCGCCGGCCACCTTGCGGGCAACCCGGCTTCGACAGTGATTGGGGATAACCGCGAAATGAACTTATTTGGCAAGCTGTAGTAGTTCAGTTTTCTGCACCACTCCGTAGGAGCATTAAGTCGCCTCCTACTGGCGCATCGCAAGATACGACTTGCGCAGGTCGCTGGCCCAGCCGTCGAGCACGCCCTTGACGTTTGCCGTGGTGATCACCTCTTTGTCGTTTTCCAGCGGCACTCCCGTGCCCTTGCGCACCACTTTGGCGACCAGGGTCCTGTTCCCGCCATCGACAAAGGCTACTTCGGTGGCAATTTCACTGTCCTGGTCACGGATCCCGGTGGCGGTGCTGACACCTGCCGCAACCAGGGTGATCGGCAGCCATTCGTAAAAGCGCAGGCCCTGTGTGCTGGCCGTCACTCGCGTGATTGCCGGCCGCACGATCAGGGTTTTGGGGCCTGGGGTGGTGACCACGGTCAAGACCTTGCCCAGCTCGTGCTTGAGCGCCGCATCGTAGTACCAGGTCGTGTCGTCAAGCGTGGTCTGTGGCAGGCGCTTGCTGGGTGCGGGCTGCGGGTAGTACCGGCTCGGTTCGATATAGACCTGCGTGTAACGGTTGAGCTCAAGGGTCGGGTTCACCCAGCTCAATACCGGCTCCCCCGAGGGTGACTGGTGCTCCGTCAAGGCGCTGTAGTCTTTCAGAAAGCCTGAATAGGTGTCCGATGATGCGACTTTTTTGTTGCTGCACGCCGAGAGGACGAGGGTTGCAACGGCCAATAGCGGTAGCGAGTAGCGCTTTCTCATCAAGGTGTTCCTGGTTGGAGGGTGGAGCCTGGAAGGTCTTCCGAGCATTCGATCCGCAGATCGCCATGAGCCATGATCCACTGGGTGAACTCGGCGATCGGCACGCGGTGGATGTATTCCACCCAGGTGCCGGTGGTCGGGCTGTATTGCTCGAAATAGCGGCGCAGCACGACATGGGTCCGATCGTCGGTCAGTCCCAGGCACGATTGCTGGAATAAAATCGGCTCATCCTGCGCTGGCGCACTGGTGCGCTGGTTCAGGATCACCGAATGAGTGCTATCGGTTGTCTCGGTCGCGTAGGCGATGTTCGAACCCTGCATGGAAGACCTCATGAATTGGAATTCGCGCAGGGTGCCGCAGGGGGGTTGCGACCGTATGTCCGATTGATGTCAGGCGGGCAGGAATGTTGCTGGATTGAAATATATGACCCTGAGAGCGGAATGGTTTTAGATACGCTCTTTTTTCGCCGTGGATCCCTGAACGTGAGCAGACTGCTGATCGTCGACGACGATGTGGAAATCCTGTCCCTGCTGAAGCAGTTCTTTGTGCAGCATGCGTACGAGGTGGACCTGGCCACCCATGGTGAGGCCATGTGGGCGATGATCGAAAAAAACCGCCCGGACATCATCATCCTAGACCTGATGCTACCCGGCGAAGGTGGCCTGAGCCTCTGCCAGAAACTGCGGGCGCAGACGGATATTGCGATCGTCATGTTGACCGCGATGGGTGAACTGAGCGACCGCATTGTCGGCCTGGAACTGGGCGCCGACGATTACCTGACCAAACCTTTCGACCCCCGGGAGTTGCTTGCCAGGCTGCGTGCCGTGCAGCGTCGCGCCGGCGAGAAAAGCCCGGGGCACGAGCCGACGCGTCCGGTCATCACCTTCGCCGATTGGCACCTGGACATCACCTGTCGCGAATTGCGTTCGCCCGAGGGTGTGATGATTCCGTTGTCCGCCGGCGAGTTCGATTTGCTGCGGGTGTTTCTCGAGCATCCGCAACGCATTCTCACCCGCGAGCAGTTGATCGACCTGACGCGTGGCCAGGGCCACGATGCCTATGACCGCAGCATCGATGTGCAGGTCAGTCGACTGCGACGCAAGATCGAACCGGACAGCAAGCGCCCGGATCTCATTCGTACCGTGCGTAACGGTGGGTACATGTTCTGCGCCAAGGTGACCCGCTCGTGATCCGTCGCATGGTCGCTCGAATAGTCCCGCGCGATACCCTCAGGTCGCGGATCGCCCTGACCATCGTCGCGGCGATGCTCGCTTCGCTGCTCCTCAATGGATTGTTCGTGCAGCTTGCTGGCACCTGGGGCCGCCCGCCCATTGAGCGCACCGGCCTGCTGGAGCAAATCGCTGCGAATGTCCGGGTGATCGAGGCGGCGCCTGTGCCGTTGCGCCCGTCATTGGCCGCCGCCGCGAGCCACCCGATGCTCGAAGTGGTCTGGCACGGCCAGCGGGGCGACTTCCATCTGCCCCCGGGCGGTACGCAGGTGGGGCCCGAACATTCGCCGCTGCACCGATTGCTGGGCGATGTTGCGCGCCGCATTCAAGTCTTCAACCCCAGCGACTGGCCGAATGAAAGCCCCCGGGCGCACTACGTGGCACTCGTTGAACTGCGCGATGGCAGCTGGCTGTCGTTCACGCCGCCGGAACGCAGCTGGGGGCTCGATTCAAGCGTACGGATCGCGATCATCATCGCCCTGGGGCTGGTGGCCACCCTGCTGGTCGCCTGGATTGCCACACGGCAACTGGCCAGCCCGCTGCAACGTTTTGCCAGCGCTGCACGGCGCTTTGGTGATGACTTGCGCGCGCCGCCGATCAAGATCGAAGGCCCCGATGAGATACGCCAGGCGATCATTGCCTTCAACACCATGCAGGCCCAGATCCGACACTTTCTCAGCGAGCGCACGCAGATGCTCGCGGCCATTTCCCACGACTTGCGCGCCCCCCTGACACGGATGCGTCTGCGCAGCGAATTCATGGAAGACCGGGAACAGCAGCGCAAAATGGTGCGCGACATCGAAGAAATGCAGACGATGATCAACGCGGCGCTGGGGTTTTTCCGTGATGAAAGCCACGGGGAACACGCCACGGCATTCGACCTTTCGGAATTGCTGCAAACGATCGTCGACGATTTCCGCGACCAGGACATCGACGTCCACTTCACAGGTCCCGCCCACCTGGTGTACGACGGCCGCCCGCTCGGGATCAAGCGCGTGATCGTCAACCTGCTGGAAAACGCCGTGAAGTATGGCCGCAAGCCAGGTATCGAGTTGAAGGGGGACGGGCAAAGGGTCTGTATCGAAGTCAGTGACGAGGGCCCCGGCATCCCCGAGTCCGCCCTCGAACAGGTGTTCGATCCCTTCTACCGCCTGGAGACCTCACGCAACCGTGACACCGGTGGGGTGGGACTGGGACTCTCCGCTGCCCGGGCGATCGTTCGTGAGCAGGGTGGCGAGCTGACCCTGCGCAATCGCGACGGCGCAGGGCTGGTGGCGCGTGTTGAACTGCCCGGTACTCGCGGCGCCAAAGGCTAACGAGCGTTAGCCTTTGGCCGCTCAGCCGCAAACCGTTGCCTTGGGTTAATAGGAAGCATTACTATTCACACCCTCGTCTCCACAGCACACCGCAATGACCCCCAAGCTGCCCCGCAGACACGGCTTTTTCGAGCACTACGAAGAGTTGGTTGGCACCTGGACCCGTCGCCTGAGAAACCGTCAGCAGGCCGAGGACCTGGCCCACGATACCTTCGTGCGGGTGCTCGAGTCGGATTCGGCGACGGTGCAGCAACCGCGGGCCTATCTGCACCAGACCGCGCGCAACATCGCGGTGGACGGTTATCGACGTGAGGATCGGCGGGGCGCCATGGAGTCGGAGGCGATCGATGAAAGTGTGTCGTCATCCGGCGACCCGGAGCATTACATGCAAGCGATCCAGTTGGCTGATTCCATCGAACGGGCGCTCACCGAGCTGCCGGTCAACTGCCGCAAGGTGTTTGTCTGGCAGAAAATCGAAGGCCTGACCCAGGCTGAAATCGCCGAACGCCTGGGTCTGTCCAAGAACATGGTGGAAAAGTATATGATCCGCACGCTGCGGCATCTGCGCGACCGCCTTGAAGGACTGTACCCATGAGCGGCCGCGCTTTCTCATCCCCAGCCAAACAGGAACTTCCATGATGGATACTCGTGATTGTGCGTGCGGGCAAACAACGGTTCGCGATGAAGCGGCGCGGTGGTTTGTGCGTTTGCAGGAACCCGCCGTCGATGTCGACGCGCAACGCCAATTCGAAAGCTGGCTGAAGGAACACCCTCAACACCGCAGCGAATTCCAATTGCTCCAGGGCCTGTGGACAGCCGCTGACCTGTTGCCGGCGGCGCGTCTGCGGGCGTTGTGTGAAGAAGCGCCGGCGCGCAGCAAACGGCGACCGATATTGCGCTATGCGGTGGCCGCCAGTGTGCTGGCGGTAGCGGTCGGCTTGGGACTGTTCAACAGTCTGAAGCAACCGTCGCCTTATACGGCGGAGTTTTCCACAGCCCTGGGCGAACGTCGCCAGGTAGCCTTGCCCGACGGTTCGGTGATCGATCTGGACAGCCGCAGCCGGATTCAGGTGCGGTTTGAAAAGAATCGTCGCGCCATTGAGCTGAGCGAAGGCGAGGCGATGTTCAACGTCCAGCATGACAGCAGTCGGCCGTTTGTGGTTGAAGCCGGAAGTGGCAAGGTCACGGTCACCGGTACCCGCTTCGATGTGCGCCGGGGCAGCGCCGAAACCCGGGTCGTGGTGGAGCAGGGCACGGTCAAGGTGCAAGGGCGCTCGGCGGCCGACAATGATTTCGTCAACCTCACCGCAGGGCTGGGTACCCAGGTCGATGCCCAAGGCAGAGTCGCGGCTGCCTACGCGGTCAACCCCGCTGAACTCACGGCCTGGCGCAACGGCAAGCTGGTGTTCAACAACGCCAGCCTGGCCGATGTTGCCGAGCAGGTCTCGCGTTATCGGGACAAGCCGCTCAAGGTCGGCAACGCGGCGGTGGGCAATCTGCGCCTGACCAGCGTGTTCAAGTCCGACAACACCGACGCGTTGCTCAAGGCCCTGCCGAGCATCCTTCCGGTGGCCGTGCGCACGCTCGATGACGGCAGCCAGGAAATAATTTCAAAATAAAATTCAGGTTTTTTTCGAGTTCATCGTCTTCCTGTTCAACTGCAATTGGTTTGCATTAACAAGCGCACACTCTTGCGATCTTCAGGACTACGTTCGACGTGAAAAAACCACCGCTAAAAACAACAATTCCCCTTGGTTGCCGCTGGCCCTTGCACTGGCGGTCAACCTGGCGCTGCCCCAGGCATTCGCTGCCGATGCTATTCACATCCCGGCGCAACCTTTGGGGCAGGCCCTGAGCCAGTTGGGCCAGCAAACTTCGCTGCAGGTTTTTTTCAGTCCTGAACTGGTGGCCGGCAAGCAGGCCCCCGCGGTGGATGGCAATATCGCCCCGGAAGAGGCGCTGCGCCAGTTGTTGCAAGGTAGCGGCCTGCAATACCAGATCAATGAAGGCTCGGTGACCCTGCTGCCGGCCCCGGCCTCTGCGGAAAACGGCCCGTTGGAGCTGGGCATGACCGACATCAAGGTGGTGGGCGACTGGCTCGGTGATGCCGATGCCGCGGTGGTGCAGAACCACCCCGGCGCCCGAACCGTGATTCGCCGCGAGGCCATGGTCGAGCAAGGTGCGATGAACGTCGGCGACGTCTTGAAGCGCGTGCCGGGTGTGCAAGTGCAAGAGGCCAACGGCACCGGTGGTAGTGATATCTCGCTGAACGTCGGCGTTCGCGGGCTGACCTCGCGCCTGTCGCCACGCTCGACCGTGTTGATCGATGGTGTTCCGGCGGCCTTCGCCCCCTATGGCCAGCCGCAGTTGTCCATGGCGCCGATTTCCTCCGGCAACCTCGACAGCATCGACGTGGTACGCGGCGCCGGCTCGGTGCGTTATGGGCCACAGAACGTCGGCGGGGTGATCAACTTCGTGACCCGGGCGATCCCGGAACAAGCCTCGGCTGAAATCGGCAGCACGCTGGAAACCTCCCAGCACGGTGGCTGGAAGCACATCGATACGCTGTTCGCCGGCGGCACCGCAGACAACGGCATGGGCGTGGCGCTGTTGTATTCCGGGGTGAATGGCAACGGTTATCGCAAAAGCAACAATGGCAATGACATCGACGACGTGATCCTCAAGACTCACTGGGCGCCGACCGATGTGGACGATTTCAGCCTCAACTTTCACTACTACGACGCCAGCGCCGACATGCCCGGTGGCCTGACCCAGGCCCAGTACGACGCCGATCCGTTCCAGTCCGACCGTGACAACGACAACTTCAGCGGTCGCCGCAAGGACGTGTCGTTCAAGTGGATTCGGCAACTCGACGACCGCACCCAGGCCGAAGTGCTGACCTACTACTCCGACAGTTTCCGTGGCAGCAACATCGCCGCTCGCGACCAGAAGACCTTGGGTTCGTTTCCGCGCACCTACTACACCTATGGCATCGAACCGCGTGTGTCCCACGTGTTCGACGTCGGCCAGACGACCCAGGAAGTCAGCGTCGGTTATCGCTACCTGAAAGAAGGTATGCACGAGCAAGCGAGCCGTCTGGGGCTGAACAGCAGCAACGAACCGGTGGTGACCAAGACGTCGGACGGCCATGTGTACCAGGACCGTACCGGTGGTACTGAAGCCCACGCGGTGTATGTCGACAACAAAATCGATGTCGGCAACTGGACCATCACCCCGGGTGTGCGTTTCGAACACATCCAGACCGAATGGCATGACCGCCCGGTGCTCGACACCGCGGGCAAGCCGGTGCAGGAAAAACGCCGCAGCATCGAGAGTAACGAGCCGCTGCCGGCGCTGAGCGTGATGTATCACATGTCCGATGCCTGGAAACTGTTCGCCAACTACGAAACCTCGTTCGGCTCCCTGCAGTATTTCCAGCTCGGCCAGGGTGGCGTGGGTGACGAAACGGCCAACGGCCTTGAGCCGGAAAAAGCCAAGACCTACGAGATCGGTACGCGCTACAACGATGAAGTGTGGGGCGGTGAAGTGACGCTGTTCTACATCGACTTCGATAAAGAGCTGCAATACATCAGCAACGATGCGGGCTGGACGAACCTAGGCGCCACCACGCACCGCGGTATCGAGGCTTCGGTGCACTACGACATGGCCGCGCTGGACCCTCGCCTCGCCGGCCTGACCGCGAACGCCGGCTACACCTACACCCGTGCGGTCTATGAAGGTGAGATTCCGGACTTCAAGGGGCGGGACCTGCCGTTCTACTCGCGCCAGGTGGCGACCGCCGGCCTGCGCTACGACATCAATCGCTGGACCTACAACCTGGATGCCTTCGCCCAGTCCAAACAACGCTCCCCGGGCGTGGCGGTGAACGCTGACGGCAGCTTCAGCAACAACTACATCACCGAAGGCACGGCGGATGGGCAGTACGGCGACATTCCGGGCTACGTCACCTGGAACGTGCGCGCCGGCTATGATTTCGGTCCGCAGGTGTCGAACCTGAAGCTGGGGGCCGGGGTGAAAAACATCTTCGACAAGCAGTACTTCACCCGCTCCAGCGACAACAACGCGGGCATGTACGTCGGTACGCCGCGTACGTTCTTCGTGCAGGCCAGCGTCGGGTTTTAATAGCCGAAGATCAAAAGATCGCAGCCTTCAGCCGCTAATACAGAGGAGCAGGTTGCGATCTTTTCGCGTTAAACCTTCAACACTTTCCCGCCAATCGCCACCGCCAGCAGCAACAGCGCCATCAACCCGAAGGCAAAACTCAGACTGGCGGCATGGGCGACAAATCCGATCACCGCAGGCCCTGCGAGAATCCCGGCGTAACCCAGGGTGGTAATGGCTGGCACGGCGATACTTTGCGGCATCACGGTCTGCTTGCCCACCGCGGTGTACAGCACCGGCACAATGTTCGAACATCCGGCGCCCAGCAGTGCATAACCCACCAGCGACGCTTCCCAGCTGGGGGCGAACGTGGCCAGGAATAGTCCGGCCGCTGCCGTCATCCCACCAAAGACAATCACCCGCGTCGCACCCAGGCGACGCACGATTGAATCACCGGTCAACCGGCCCACCGTCATGGTCAGGGCAAATGCCGCATAACCCAATCCGGCGTAGGCCTTGTCGATGCCGCGTTCCTGAGCCAGGAACACCGCGCTCCAGTCCAGGGCGGCACCTTCGGCTAGGAACACAATGAAACACATCCCGCCGATAAACAGCACGATGCCGTGGGGAACAGCGAACGCCGGCCCCGAACTTTCGCTGCCATAGGGCAGCATGTGCGGGGCAGCCTTGAGTAGTGCAACCAGCAGCAACACAATGACCACCAGCATCGCCCCCAGCGGCGCGAGCCCCAGGCCGAGCAGCGCACTGACGCCCGCCGCGCCGACGATTCCGCCCAGGCTGAACAACCCGTGAAACCCCGACATCATGTTTTTGCCACTGGCGCGTTCGACGATCACCGCCTGCAGGTTCACCGTCGAATCCACGGTGCCGAGGCCCGCGCCGAACATGAACAATGCGCCGATCAAGGCCGCAATTGACGATACCGTGGCCAGCAGCGGCAGCGCCGCACAGATCAGCAAGGTGCCACCGGTCGCCACCTTGCGGCAACCGAAGCGCGTGGCCAGGAAACCGGCCACGGGCATTGCCAATATCGAGCCCACGCCGAGGCACAACAGCAGCAAACCCAGGGTGCCTTCATCCAGCCCGGCCCGCGCCTTGGCATATGGCACCAGCGGTGCCCACGCGGCGATGCCGAAGCCGGCGATGAAAAAGGCGATGCGCGTGGACATCTGTTCCAGGCGCCCTGGCACGAATGAGGTCTGGGTATTGAGGTTGGTCATATCAATCCTTGGAAAAAACGTCGCGTCTGCAAGGGACAGTGAGCTGGCCCCGAGGGTTCGTTCAGCGTCGGCGATCTTGCGCGCCCAACAGGCTGACATCCTTGCACAGCCCGAGCGTGTTTCGCGATATGTTGTGGCAGAACCAGATGTCCAACAGGGAGGGCGCCATGGCGCGGATGTACGATGCACGGGGCAATATCTACAACGTGGTAGCGCCCGAGGCGCTGCGCCAACAGGGTATCAATGTGCCCGATCACGCCGACCGCGCCGCGCAAACCCGCGAGGCCTGGGCGCCCGCGGCCATCGAAGCGTGCTGTGCCTGGGCACCCGGCACGCAACCGCCCGGCAGCAAGGAGCATTGCAGTGACGGTTTGCTGGTCGGGCCGTTTCAGGCATCGCCGCCCTTTGATCTGTTGATCGTCAACACCGACGGCACCCTGGCCGAGCGCAGCGGCAACGGGTTGACGATTTTCTCCCAGGCGTTGAGCGATCTGGGACTGTTTCCGGGCGATGAAGCCTGTGTACTCAGGGTACATCACGACAAATCCGACACACCCTCGCCGGGGCAGACGTCGGTGAAAGCCGCGCACGTCGAGGGTGTGCAGGGTTTCTGGCTCGACCTGGGCCAGCCTGGCTTCGGGCCGTCGGCGGTCAGTGCCGTTGGCGTTGAGGCAGCGCAGATGAACGGCCGTGAGCTCAGCCACGTGCGCCAACTGTCGGCACTCAATGACGCCTGGTCGCGCAGTCAGTTCGCCCGGGTCGGCAATCCGCATTGCGTGACGCTGGTGGACAGTGTTGAGGCTTTGCCAGGCAATGAGCAGATGAGGCAATCGCCATTGGCCGAGGGGCTGATGCGGATCGCTTATGCGATGCCAGCTGGCGGGGGTAAACCCTGTCCGGCAGGGATTAATCTGCAATGGGCGATGCGTGGGTCCGAAGATCATGTCGTCGCGCGGGTGTTCGAGCGCGGTGAAGGTCCGACGGCGTCCTCGGGGACAAGTGCGTCGGCGGTGGCGTGCGCGGCGTGGCGGGTAGGTTGGGTGAGTGCCGGTGAGGTGAAGGTGACGATGCCCGGTGGTACGGCGCCGATTTTGCTGGAGGAAGAGCAGGGGGAGCTGAGTCGGGTCAGCCTGTTTGGTACGGCTCGATTAGTGAGGTGAATTTGAGATCGCCTTCGCGAGCAGGTTCGCTCCCACACTAGTCCTGCGAACACAGTTCCATTGTGGGAGCGGGCTTGCTCGCGAAGGGGCCAGTCCAGTCACAGCAACCTTCAGACCTGTTCGCTGGAAAACTCCACCACCGGCATCGTCCGCTTCATCAACACCTTGCCACCGCGCACCGAATACAGCGGCAAGCCCTGGCTGCGAATCACCTCGTAATCGTTTTCCGCCGAGAGGATCAACAGGTTCGCCGGCCGTCCGGGTTCAAGCCCGTAGCGCTCACCCAATGCCAGGGCCTTGGCGCTGTTGACGGTGACCAGGTCCAGTGCGTTTTGCAGGTTGCGATAACCGAGCATGTGGCAGATATGCAGGCCAGCTTCGAGTACCCGCAGAATGTTGCCGTTGCCCAGCGGGTACCAGGGGTCGACGATCGAGTCCTGGCCGAAACAGACGTTCATGCCGGCTTCCAGTAGTTCGTTGACCCGGGTCACGCCCCGGCGTTTCGGAAAATTGTCGAAACGGCCTTGCAGGTGAATGCTTTCGGTGGGGCACGAGACAAAGCTGATCCCGGCGTGCCCGAGCAGGCGAAACAGCTTGGCGCAGTAGGCGTTGTCGTACGAGCCCATGGCCGTGGTATGGCTGGCGGTGACCCGCGAGCCCATGTCGCGGCTGCGGGCTTCTTCGGCCAGCACCTCCAGGAACCGCGACTGCGGGTCGTCGGTTTCATCGCAATGCACGTCCACCAGGCAACCGGTGCGCTCGGCCAGGTCCATGAGGAATTTCACCGAACTGACACCCTGGTCGCGGGTGTACTCGAAATGCGGAATGCCACCCACCACGTCGGCACCCATGCGGATGGCTTCTTCCATCAGCTCGCGACCATTGCGGTAGGACTCGATGCCTTCCTGGGGGAATGCGACGATCTGCATGTCGACCAGATGCCGGCTTTCTTCGCGCACCTCGAGCATGGCCTTGAGCGCCGTGAGCTGCGGGTCGGTGACGTCGACGTGGGTGCGCACGTGCTGGATGCCATGGGCGGCGAGGGCTCGCAGGGTTTTCCTGGCGCGCACCTTGGTGTCTTCTTCGGTGATGGTGACCTT
Organism: Pseudomonas sp. WJP1; assembly: GCF_028471945.1. NCBI lineage: Bacteria > Pseudomonadati > Pseudomonadota > Gammaproteobacteria > Pseudomonadales > Pseudomonadaceae > Pseudomonas > Pseudomonas sp. WJP1. Next base: position 5,078,913 of record NZ_CP110128.1, on the reverse strand, counting down.
GCGCTCGCCCCAGCATTCAATGCCTTCGAACAGCGTGCCGCTCATGTTCCAGCGTGGCTCGCCCGCGGTCAGGGTGGCATCGAGGTGGATGTGCGGCTCGACGAAGGGCGGCACCACCAGGTTGCCACCGGCGTCCAGATCGTCGGGGCCCAGGGTCGGCGCTTCGGTCTGCCGGGCGATGTTGCTGATCAGGCCGTTTTCAAGGTGCAGCTCATGCAGGCCTTCCTGGTTGCGCAGCCGGGCGTTGATGATGTGCATCAGGCAGATCCTTTCAGTGAACCGTTTGGACATTACCTCTACGTTAGCTCGGCAGCAGTAAATGCCGCCAGTGGTCTTTTGTAGATATCGTCTTGAGCCTGATTGCGCGACTGTGGCGGGTAAACGCCCGTAGGAGCCAGCGGTGCGGCGACCCGACTTGCCGGCGAAGAACGATGACGCGGTGCAACAGACAAACTGCAGCGCCTGGTTCGCCGGCAAGCCTGGCTCCTACATGCGAAGGCGCCCGAAAGACCAACACAATGCTCAAGGCCGCCGCGCGGTGTATGTCGTCCACATTCTTTAGCGGCTGGCGTCAAACAGCCATTGTCAGTGGCAAAAAACGCATCAACGCAGCGACGATGGCTTCGGGAGCATCCTCCTGCACCAGGTGCCCGGCGTTGACAACAGGGTGAAACTGCGCCCCTGGAATCATCTGCTGCAAGGCCCGCCCGCGTTCGATGGGAATCCACTGGTCGTCCTCTCCCCAGAGAATCTGCACCGGGCAGCGAATCGTCGGGTACAGCCCCTCGGCCTCGTGGGTGTAGCGCTCGTCCATTTGTGCGATCTGCCGATAGAACGCCGCTTGCCCAGGTTCGCCCAGCCACGGTTGCACGTACGGTGCGAGTTCGTCGTCCGGGATGTCGCGCTTGATCGCCCCGCGAATATAAGCCGCCACGACGGCCTGCTGGATGTAATCCGGCAGGCCGCTGAACGCGGCTTCGTGCTGGCGTACATGCTGCACGAACGGTGAACCCCAGGGCGTCAGCGCCACCGGATCGATCAGTGTCAGGCTGCGGTAATCCTTGCCGTTGAGCAAATGGCTGCGCAGGGCGGTCGCCCCGCCGAAGTCATGGGCCACCACATCCGGGCGATCCAGGCCCCAGTGTTCCAGCAATTGAGCCAACAGCTGGTTTTGCACGCTCAGGGAGACGTCGCCATCGACCTTTTCCGATTGCCCGTAGCCTAGCAAGTCGAAATAGTGCACCCGGTGCGTGGTGATGAAATGCGGCGCAATCCTGTGCCAGACAAAGGAAGAGAAGGGTGTGCCATGCACGAACACCAGCGGCGGTCCATCGCCGCGCACGGCGTAGCGAACATTATGCCCATTGAAGCGATAGCTTTGAGCCAGCGGCCAGTCAGTCATTGGCGTGTCCTCTTGGCGGATGCGAGGGCAAAAGCATAGGCATAAAAAAACCACCGGTCTCGGTGGTTTTTTTGATCGATTGGCTCACTCGCCGCGATAGATGCACCCGCTGGTGCAGGTCTCGTGAATGCGGATGGCGCTCAGTTCCGGCAGCAGCGGCTTGAGTTCAGCCCAGATGAATTTGGCCAGCACTTCACTGGTCGGATTCTCCAGGCCAGGAATATCGTTCAGGTAGTTGTGGTCCAGGCGCTCATACAGCGGCTTGAAGATTGCCTTGATTTCCGAGAAGTCACGAATCCAGCCGGTATGCGGATCGAGGTCGCCACTGAGGTGGATCGCCACTTTGAACGAGTGACCGTGCAGGCGGCCGCACTTGTGGCCGTCCGGGACGTGGGGCAGGCGGTGGGCGGATTCGAAGGTAAATTCTTTGAAGATTTCCACAGTGGTTTCAGCTCTGTTCAGGTGGCGATCGCCGCAGCGATGTGGGCAGGAGGCGAGTTTAACAGCTTGTCCTGACTAAAGGGTCAGCAAGCGTTCGGCAAGACGACCGTTGGCCGTCAGTTCGAGAAACTCGTCGCCCAGGCGGCGGCTTTCATCCATCGTCGTGCGCCAGTATTTCTGACGGCTCGGGGCGTCGCCCATGAAGCGCTTGAAGTCATTGCGATCTGGCAATTTGCCATAGGGCAGACGCGCCAGGTACTCCTTCGATGGCGCCAGCAGCAGCACATCCTGCAAGCGTGCAGGGCAGGCGCGGCGCCACGGCAGGGTCTTGTCGAACCAGCCGGGAATCACCCGGTCGGTGAAGTGCGGATACAGCACGATGTCGTTGCCGCTGTAGGGCAAGTCCAGGTGATAGTCCAGCAGGCCGCCATCGCGGAACGTGCCCGCGCCGGCACCGGGCAGGTCGCGCACGCCTTCCATCACCATCGGGATCGAACCCGAGGCCAGCAGGGCCTGGCGTAGATTGGAGGCGTCCAGCGCGACGAAGCGCGATGGAAAGTCGTTCAGCGGGTTGACCGGCGGTGCCAGGCGTGGGTCGTGGATGATCAGCCGTTCGAAGTGCCGGGCCAGCCGCGCACGCCCGCGCAGGTTGTCGGCGATCACCGCCGACAAGCCCAGTCCCAGGCGGCCGCGGTGGTCTTGCGCGAGCAGGCCGTGGCTTTTCACCACCATGATGTTCAAGCGGTAGTGGGGGTTGTCGAGCAGGCTCGCGTCACGGCCATCGAGCAGATCATCGAGCATGCGCCGTGAGCTTTGGCTGATCTGCGCCATGGTCACGCCTTTGGCGAAGTTCTGTTCGGTATAGAGGTGGCCCAGGCGCCGCAGGCCTTCGGCGGCATCCGGCAGGCAGGCGCTGGCAAAACGCCAGGAGCCCACCGAGGCGCCGATCAACGAGCGTTCGCGCGGCGCCGCTGGCAGCCATTCGCCGAACAGTGCCAGGTCCAACCCCTGAATTCCCAAGGCTTTGGGACCGCCCGCGGCACCGGGTAGCGTGCCGACATCGGCGGCGCTCAAGCCCCGCTCGCGAATGCGTGCCAGGGCCCGGGCGCCGGCCTTGAGGGTCAGGGAGGGGAACTTGATATGGATAGCGGTCATACCGGTCTCGAATGCGGGCGAACGAGCGGATTATAAGCGCGTGGGTGACGCAAATTCCGTGATGCCGTGCCCGCCTTTGGCAATGACCGCTTTAATAGACGGTTTATTGGCGTGAAGTGACTTTGTCCGACGAGGCCACCGTGCCGCTGCCGCAATTGATGTACGAAGAGGATTTCAGCCAGCGCTGGTCCGGGTAGTAGGAAAACAGCAGCTGCCCGTCTTTCATCGAGTCAATCAAGCGGTGGGCGATGGCCGGCCGGACTGCCGGGCAGCCGAGGCTCCTGCCGATCCGGCCGTTGGCGCGCGCCAGTACCGGGCTGACATAGGGCGCGCCGTGAATCACAATGGCCCGGTCGAAGGCGTTATCGTTGAAGCCGGGCTCCAGGCCTTCCATGCGCAAGGAGTAGCCGTTCTGGCCTACGTAGCTCTGTTGGGTGCGGTACAGGCCCAGGCTGGTGGCGAAGCTTTCATTCTGGTTGGAAAACTGGGTCGCCATGTTTTCGCCGCTGTTGCGGCCATGGGCGACCAGTTCGTGGAACAGCAGCTTGCGTTTTTTCAGGTCGAATACCCACAGGCGCTGTTCGGTCGAAGGCAGGGAATAATCGATCACTGCTAGTCTCTGTGCCGGAGCCGCGCCTTGGGTGCGGGTACACTGTGTTGCGCGAACCGCCAGGGCAATGACCTTGGCATTGGCGTTTGGAGCAGCTTTGGCCAGCGCGACTTCGAGCGAATCGGCGTAGGCTGATGGAAGGAAAGCCGACGTCAGCAACAGGGCTGTCAGTGAGCCAAAGCGAAGTAGCGCCATAAAAATGTCTCATCAGGAATATGTCGAGTCTAGCAGCGAGTTGAACGCTAGCCCTTTGATTACAGGCGATTAAGGATTATCCATGGGTCAATTAACAAGGTTATTCGTCATAAGCCGTGCATTTTTTATGGTCTTTCTGATCAGCGGCACTGCTATGGGTGAAACTTCGCCGATCGTGCCGGCATCTCCGGCGCCAGTGAGCGTGCTCGGTGCTGCACCCGATGATGAGGTCGGCCAGGCAATCCAGGCGCAGCTCGAACCCTTGCAATCAGCATTTCCTCCGCTGCTGACCTCGCGTAAACATCAACGGGTGGATGTCACCCGGGTGGTTCTGGATTTCTATTCGCACCGCAATTTCCGCGCCGCCTGGATGAACGGGCGCGATGTCAGCCAATTGCTCAAGGGCCTGGATGGCACCCAGGCCGATGGCCTTGTGCCTGAGGATTACCGGGCTGGCGAACTGGCCCAGGCGCAACTGGCGTTGCAGGCAACGGCGCCGACTCCGGCGCAATGGGCGGCTTTCGATCTCGCGGCAACCCGCACGTACATCACGGCGCTGCTGCAGTTGCGGCGCGGCAAGGTCGATCCGGCACGCCTGGATTTTCATTGGAACTTCGAACCCGAGGGCGTCGATCCCCGCGAGGACGTGAATAGCTTCTTTACCGCCCTGGATGATCACGATGTCGATCGCGCTTTCGCCCAAGCGCCGCCCCAGGAGGCGGTTTATCGCAGCCTGCGTGAGAGCCTTGCGCAATTGCGCAAGGTGCGCGATGCCGGCGGTTGGCCGAAAGTTGCCGAAGGGCAGTCGCTCAAGCCCGGCATGGACAATGCCGCGGTCAGGCAATTGCGCGCGCGCCTGGTGGCGGCCGGATACCTTGACCCCCACAAGTCCAAGCGTACCGATTACGACGACAGTGTCATTGCCGCGGTGAAGAAGTATCAGCTCGAACAATACCTCGGCGCCGATGGCGTGGCAGGGGCAGGGACACTGGCGGCACTGAATGTGCCGGTTGAGGCGCGAATCGACCAGGTTCGGGTAAACATGGAGCGTGCGCGCTGGTTGCTCTATAAGCTGCAAGGCACTTTTGTCATCGTCGATATCGCCGGCTACAAGGTCGCGCTGTACCGCGACGGTCAGCCGATCTGGCGTTCCCGGGTGCAGGTCGGCAAGCCGTTTCGCAGCACGCCGGTGTTCCAGTCCGAAATTACCTACGTCACGTTCAACCCCACCTGGACCGTGCCGCCGACGATTCTCGTCAAGGATATGCTGCCCAAGATCCAGCAGAATCCGGGCTACCTCGCGGCCAACCGGATTCGCGCTCTGGATCGGGAAGGCAACACGCTGGATCCGTCGACCGTCGACTGGTCCAATGCGCGCGGCATCACGTTGCGCCAGGACGCCGGCCCGGAAAACTCGCTCGGGCAGGTGGTCATCCGGTTCCCCAACGACTATGCGATCTACCTCCACGACACCCCGCATCGCGAGCTGTTCGCCAAATCCATGCGTGCCACCAGTTCCGGCTGCATCCGGGTGGAGAACCCGTTGCAGCTTGTGGAACTGCTGTTCAACGACCCTGTGCGCTGGAACGCGGCGGGTATTCAAAAGCAGCTGGCCAATGGCAAGACCCAAAACATCAAGCTGCCGGTCAAGGTGCCTGTGCTGCTGGCCTATTGGACCGTAGACCTGAATAATGACGGACGGGTAACGTTCAAACCGGACGTTTACGGTTACGATTCCCCGGTGCTGCGACTCTTGAACCAGCCTTCCAAGTTGCCCGCGTTGGAGTTGCAACGTGCAGAGCCATCACTGGTCGTGACAGGTCAAGACAAGTTGTAGTCATGGCGCCTTATGGCAAGCCAGGTCGGGGGAATGCATTGAAACTATGGAAATGAAAGCGGGTCGCAGTTGATTAAATTAACAGGGATAGGGGCATTGATGATGGATGTTGCCGACAAAAAAACGACACTCAATACGGGGGCGCTTCGGGTGCACGACCTGGATGAGTGTCGCAACATTCAAAAGGGGCCAGTGTTTATCGTGGCCTCGGGTGCATCGGCCAAAGACTTCCCGTTGCACAAGTATGTCGACGTTCCAATGATCACCATGAACGGCGCCATTTCGAAATTCACCGGGACGGGCATCAAGCCGTACTTTTATGTCTGCACCGACCAGGGTTTTTCCGAACAACAGCCGCAGCTGTTCACCGAGGCCATGCGCATCAGCGAGCGGGTTGCGCTGTTCGAAAAACATGTCTGGCACACCTCGCTGAAGCCTGAGGGCAAGCTGTATTTGTTGAACCGGGCACCCAGGCTGTTGTGGAGTGATTTTTTCAGGACCGACAAAGAGCTTGTCAGGGTCCGCAAGCTGGGCAGTAGCCGGAACAAGACCCTGGGTTTCAGCAAGAACCTCAAACGTGGTTTTTTTGACGCTCGTACCGTCGCCTACCTGGCTTTGCAGCTTGCCTACCACCTGGGATTCAACCGGGTGTTCCTGGTGGGCGTGGACCTGAACCCGACAGCGGGGCGTTTCTATGAAGGTCCAGGCGGGTTCGTTTCTCCCTGCGCGCTCGATCATCATTTTGAGACGAGGATCCTGCCGTCGTTCGAGATCCTGTCCAAGCAGGTCGTGAACGAGGATTTTCAGGTCTACAACCTGTCCGACGTCTCGAAAATTCCAGCGCAAGTGATTCCCCGCATAACCCTGGCAGAACTCGACAGGTTGCTCTGAATCGTTCGTTTGCACGGCATTAATCATTTCGAATCACTCTCGTGGTGCGAAAGCGTCCGTGGCTGTGCCAAAGTACCGGCTTTTTTCGACCGGCCCATCGTCGCCCGATGATATTGGCGGTCAAGCCCGCCCGCAGGAGCGTGCCGATGAACAGACTTAACGCCGTGGTCGCGCTGATCGTGCTGACGTTCGCCAACGTCGGCCCGAGCAGCGCCCGGGATTCAGGAAGCACCAGGCCTCAATCCGTGGCGGGGGTGTTCGACTACTACCTGTTGGCGCTGTCCTGGTCACCCACCTACTGCCTGACGCATCGTGACGATGCACAATGTTCCGGCAAAGGCTATGGCTTTGTACTACACGGCCTTTGGCCGCAATACACCCAGGGTGGTTGGCCGAAGTCTTGCGGGCCGAGGGTGAAACTCTCGCCAGAGGAACGGGCGAAGGGCTTGATGCTGTTCCCGTCGCAGAAGCTGCTCGATCACGAATGGGCCAAGCACGGCACTTGCAGCGGCCTCGGCGCCATCGGTTATCTGGAGGCCTCCGACAAGGCCTTGGGCGCGGTCAGGATTCCTGAGCAACTGCAACCGTTGAGCAGCACCCATTATTTTTCAGCCCGGGATATTGCGCAGATGTTTCGCCAGAGCAATCCAGGGATGGCGGAAGATGGCATTGTGGTGATTTGCAACGGGCCGCAGTTATCCGAGGTTCGGGTCTGCATGGACAAGGACCTGGCGTTTGCCTCTTGCGGCAAAGGTGTGAAGACACAATGCCGCGCCGGGGAAATCCGGGTTCCGCCTTTGCGGTGATCAACCGAGCGCCAATCCTGCCTGTACTACCGACAGCAGATTGTTTTCAGTCAGCGCCACCGCATCCGGTCGCGGTGTGGCTTGCTCGATCACTTGTAGCCACCAATGTGTTGCGCCGTGTTCGTCCACGGTGCGCAGCAAGGCCAGTTCATTGTCGCTGGAGTGAATTTCGACACGTCCCTCGCCATCCGCCGTGAAGCGTTCAGTGGGGTCGAACGTGATGCTGTGGTGATTGCCGGTGATCACCAGTTGGTCGATGGCATAGTCGAAGGTGTCACCCTGCGGGTGGCTCTCGAACACGTGAGTGGGGTTGCGCCGCAGGACCAGACCGGCCTCGGTCAAGGGCTTTAACCAGGCATCGATCCGGTCATACAGCTCGTTGACCTGGTCCGGCCAGCTGTCGATGGCCTGATCGATCAGGCTGGTAGGCCGGGTGTGTTTCAGTTTTGCAGCCAGCTCGTCTGCCTTGCTCATTTCAGTTCCCTGTCGTGGTGTAACACTCATCGTAGCTCCTTGAGAGTGATGCGGCTGTTGTCCTGCGTCATGCCTCCGACGACTTCCAGAGGCGGGGGTAATCATTTGGCATTTGCTGCCCTTTTCTCGAGGGTAACACCGTAAACTTGGCACACAAAATCAGGAGGCATGGGGGGTTGCTCGTGCCTTGTCCTTTCAGGGAGCGCTTTTTGCCAACACGCCTTGATGACCTGTACCACGCCCAGGGCGTTGCCTTGAAACGCATACCGCTGCGCAAGGCCGCGGTGTTGTTTATCGGCACGGTGTGCCTGTGCCTGTGCGCCTTGCTTGGCTTGCAACTGGAACAATCCCGTCGCCATGACTTGAGCCAGGCCCAGGTCGCTTCGTCGAACCTGACGCGGGCCATGGCACAACAGGCACAAGACACCTTCATGCAAGCCGATCTGGTGCTGACCAGTCTGGTGGACTGGATTCAGGCCGACGGATCCGGCCCGGCCCAGCGTCCGCGCTTGCAGAAAACCTTCGCCCGGCGGGTGCAGGTGCTGGGGCAATTGCACGGCATCCTGTTGTTCGACCAAAAGGGCCAGTGGGTCGTCACCTCGTTTGAAGCACTGCCTCGCGGGAACGGCGTGGCGGATCGCGAATACTTCAAATTTCACCAGCAGAATGTTTCAACCGTCGCGCACATCGGCCCGGCCATCCGCAGTCGGGAAAATGGCGAATGGATCATTCCGATCTCCAGGCGGGTCAATGACAGGAATGGCCAGTTCCAGGGGGTGTTGCTGGCCGGGATCAAGATGTCGTACTTTGAGCGGTTCTTCAAAAGCTTCAGCATCGACGACAACGGCGCGATGTTCCTGGCGTTGACCGATGGCACCTTGCTGGCCCGTCGACCCTATGTACAGGCGCAGATCGGTACGTCATTGGCCAAGGGGGAAATCTTTCAGAACCTGCTGCCCCGGGCGACTTCCGGCAACGCGATGTTCGCCTCCGAGATGGACTCGATTGTCCGCCTGCATGGTTATCGGCAGTTGGAGGCTTACCCGCTGGTGGTCTCGGCGGCGTCGTCCCGGGACTCGATCCTGGCAGACTGGTACGACACGGCGTTTCGCTCCAGCGCCATCGTCGTGCTGGTTATGCTGGGCATCGGACTGATCGGCTGGGTGTTCATCCGCCAGGTGCGTGTGGGTGAGCAGGTCGAGGCGGATTTGCGCCAGGCTCAGCAAGCGCTGGAGTTGATTGCCACCCACGACAGCCTGACCGGCCTGGCCAATCGCCGCTTGTTCGAACGGGCCCTCGATATCGAATTCGGCCGCGGCGCCCGGCAACAAAGTCCGCTGAGCCTGATCATGCTCGATATCGATTTCTTCAAGCGTTACAACGACACCTACGGTCACGTGGTGGGCGATCACTGTCTGGCCGAAGTGGCGCGTGCCGTGAAAAGTTGCTGCCATCGCAAGGCCGATCTGGCGGTGCGATACGGTGGCGAAGAGTTTGCGGTGTTGCTGCCTGACACCGATATCCAGGGCGCCGTGACCCTTGCCGAACAGATTCGCCGCGCCGTCATGGGCAAGAACATCAGTCATACGGGTTCGCCCAGCGGATACGTGACCGTCAGCCTGGGTTGTTATTCGTTCGTGCCGACGGGGCGCGACAGCATGGAAGTGTTCATCCAGCGCGCGGACGCGGCGTTGTACCAGGCCAAGCATTCGGGCAGGAACCGTTCGGCGACGTTGTCGATGGAGGGCGTGGCCGAGGCGCTGATGCGATCGGATCGCTGATGCCGCTGCGCGATTGCCGGTAGCCGATTGTCTGCCTGTCAGAACTTGTCCAATTGATCGTCTAGAGTTCCGATAGCTCTGCCGGCCCCGGCAGATCTCCCCATCGCACGGACGGTCGCCACTATGTCGATAACCCAAGCTTTGACCTCCATTGCCCTTATCGTTGTGTCCAGCGCGGTGTTTCCGCTGGTCAGTCAGGCGCAATCGAAAATCACCGCCGAAGAAGCGCATGCCATCGGCGTGGATGCTTACGTTTATTTTTACCCGCTGTTGACCATGGACATCACCCGCAAACAATTTACCAACATCGAGCCGGGCAAGGAGTTCGGCAAAGGCCCGATGAACATGTTCGTGAGTGTGCCTGAGTACCCGCCCGCGAGTTTCAAAGGGGTGGTGCGGTCCAATTTCGACACGTTGTATTCCATCGCCTGGCTTGACCTGACCAAGGAACCGCTGGTCATCGCTGCGCCGGACACCGCCGGACGCTTCTACTTGTTGCCAATGCTCGACATGTGGAGTGACGTATTCGCTTCGCCGGGCTGGCGCACCACGGGAACCGACGCCGCGCAGTTCCTGGTGACGCCACCGGGCTGGACCGGCACTGTGCCTGCGGGACTGAACCATCTTCCCGCGCCGACGCCCTTTGTCTGGGTGATCGGGCGAACCAAGACCGATGGTTCGGCGGACTACGCGGCGGTGCACAAGATCCAGGCCGGCTATACCGTGACGCCGTTGTCCCGGCTGGGCAAGGGCGCCGAGCCGGTCGCTGTCAAGATCGACCCGGCCGTGGACATGACGACCCCACCGAAAATCCAGGTTGACACGATGTCGGCGGCCGACTACTTCGCCTATGCCGCCGAACTGCTCAAGGTGCATCCGGCCCACAGCACCGATCAGCCGCTACTGGCGCAGATCAAGCGCATCGGCATTGAGCCAGGCAAGTCGTTCAGCATGGATGCCCTCGACCCTGAAATAAGAGCGGCCCTGGCGACTGCGCCCAAGGATGCCCAAGCACTGATGGCGTGGAAAGTGCCGACCCTTGCACGCGTGGTCAACGGCTGGTCGATGAACACCGACACCATGGGCGTCTACGGCAACTACTACCTCAAGCGCGCGATCGTGGCGCAGGTGGGGCTCGGCGCCAACTTGCCCGAAGACGCGATCTACCCCTTGAATATCGGCGATGCAGACGGCAAGCCCCTCGACGGCACGCACAAGTACGTGCTGCATTTCCCCAAGGATGAGGCGCCTCCGGTGAACGCCTTCTGGTCGATCACGCTGTACGACCCCGAAGGTTTCCAGGTAGGCAACGGGCTCAACCGCTTTGCGGTCAGCAGCTGGATGCCGTTCAAGAGCAACGCCGACGGTTCGCTGGACATCTACTTCCAGAATGAAAGCCCCGGCAAGGAGCTGGAAGCCAATTGGCTACCGGCGCCCAAGGGGCCGTTCAACCTGACCATGCGCCTGTACGGTCCGAAGGCCGAGGCGTTGAACGGCAAGTGGAATCCGCCGGCGGTCAAGCAGATGTAGGCGCGGGCAATCGAGGCAGCCGACGATTGGACGTCATCGGCTGCACTGCCGGCAGGGTTCACCTGGTTACAGGTAACCTTTCCCAATACATGCGTTCGAGCGTATGGAAGCGCTGCATTTTATGATCTGCGGTTCACATGGATCGTTTGTTGCGGGTGTGATTCTGATGCGCGTGACAGGGATATTTTATTTAAAGGATTAAGCCGTATGAGTCGTATGCAGTTTTACATAGCCAAGACGAAGACAGATCGCAACAGCGGAAATATTCTCGCTGTTTTTGCCTGTGGGAGGGACGAACCCCAATGGTGTTGGGTGCCTGCGGCGTTTGTGGTGCAGTTGATCAATCAGGGGGTGCCGTTCAACACACTGCTGAAGAGTCGTGACTACGATTATGTGAAGGGCGCCAGGGTCGAAGTACATGACGAGGTTTTTTTACGAACAGTCGTCAATAACACCCCCGGAGATAGCCTGGAAAGTCTGCCGACAATCGTCGAATGAGTTTAATGCACTGATGTTGCAAGCAGCCGACGGTGGATCATCATCGGCTGCCTTTACGCGTTCAGCTGCCCGTCCCGCCGCCAGCCCCGCCGGTCCCACCGCCGGCTGCCCCGGTGCCGCCTCCGGCACCAGAGCCACTGTTGCTGCCTGCACTTCCACTTGAAGAACCGGTTGCACCACCGTCACCGGCGTTGCCGCCCGAGGGCGAGCTCGGTGTGTTGTCCGGTGGCATGACTGGGCCGCTGGTTGCGCCGGATTTAGTGCCTGCCTCATCAGCATCAGCATCATCGCCGGAGGCGGCGAAGGTGGCCAGGGAGGCCGTGCACAGCAATCCAGCGAGAAGCAGCGAGGTGATTCTGGTGTTCATCATGGTCCGTCTCCAAAAGATGAGTCGTTACCTGAGATTGGTGTGAAGGGCAGGGCGGTTGGTGCCGGCTGGATGACGAGTGGCAGGCTACGGTGGAGCGAACACCTGGCAGGCAGCGCGGTCACACCCAAGAGGCTCAGCCAAAGGGGGCGGTGGTCATGAAAAAGCTGCGAATCGCGACGTTCAACGTCAACGGCATGCGCGCCCGCCTGCCGAATCTGTTGGCCTGGCTTGAGCGTGAGCAGCCGGACATCGCCTGCCTTCAGGAACTCAAGTCGGTCGATAGTGCGTTTCCCGCCGCGCAGCTCGAGGCCATCGGCTACGGGGCGATCTGGCAGGGGCAAGCGTCGTGGAACGGGGTGGCGATCCTGGCGCGGGATGCGCAGCCGCTGGAAAGCCGCCGAGGCCTGCCGGGCGATCCCGACGATAGTCACAGTCGGTATCTGGAAGCGGCCGTACACGGGATTGTGGTGGGGTGCCTGTACTTGCCCAACGGCAACCCGCAACCGGGGCCGAAGTTCGATTACAAACTGGCCTGGTTCGAGCGCCTGATACGCTACGCGCAGACGCTACAGGGCAGCGGGCATCCGGTGGTGCTGGCGGGTGACTACAATGTGGTTCCCACCGATCTCGATATCTACAACCCGCGTTCCTGGCTCAAGGATGCCTTGCTGCAACCCGAGAGCCGCGAGTGTTATCAGCGTCTGCTGGATCAGGGCTGGACCGATGCCGTGCGACACCTGTATCCGCACGAGCGGGTCTACACCTTCTGGGACTATTTTCGCCAGCACTGGCAGAAGAACTCCGGGTTACGCATCGATCACCTGTTGCTCAACCCGGCCCTGAGTCCTTACCTGGAGGAGGCCGGTGTCGATGCCTGGGTGCGCAACGAACCCCATGCCAGCGACCATGCGCCCACCTGGATTCAATTGGGCTCGCGCAAGCGCCGTTGATTTTTCTTGCCGGCCGATTGGCTAAATCAATTGTCGGCCGTGCCCCTTCATCCCTTATACATAGCGTCCACAGCTTGCGTGCATAAGGATCAAGCGATGAGCGAGCCACGTCTGACAAACCCTGCTGCCTACCTGCAACGCCTGGGATTCGAAGCGCCCCCGGCGCCGACGCTTGAAACCCTGCGCCTGCTTCAATTGCGTCACACCGGTGCCTTTGCGTTTGAAAACCTCACCACGCTGGCGGGCGAGCCGGTGCGCATCGACCTGGCGTCGATCGAGCAAAAGGTCCTGCGGGATCGGCGCGGCGGTTACTGCTACGAACTCAACCATCTGTTTCTGGCCTTGCTCCAGGCGCTCGGCTTCGACGCGCGGGGCATCAGCGGGCGCGTGGTCATGGGCCAGCCGGAAGGCGCCTGGACCGCGCGTACTCACCGCTTGAGCCTGGTGACCCTCGATGGCGTGCGCTACATCACCGACGTCGGTTTCGGCGGCATGGTGCCCACCGCACCGCTGTTGCTCGACAGCCTCGATGAGCAATTGACTCCCCATGAGCCGTATCGCATCGAGCAGCACGCCGACGGCTACACCCTTCGCGCCAAGGTCGCGAATGAGTGGCGCCCAATGTACATCTTCGACCTGCAGCGCCAGGAGGACATCGATTACACGGTCGGCAACTGGTACGTCTCGACCCACCCCGAATCATCGTTCGTTAAACAGCTGATGGTGGCCCGAACCGGGGAAGGGTGGCGACGTACCCTCAACAACGGCAGCTTTGCCATTCATCACATGGGGCAGGACAGTGAACGCCGGCAAGTGGCCGATGTAGAGGCGTTGATCGGCGTGCTGCAAAGCGAGTTCGATATTCGGGTGCCCACGGATCCGACGTTGATGCGCACACTTGAGCGATTGATAACGCCGCAATAGACGGTTCATCGTGCACACAATAAAGGTGCGGATTGGATCGGCCTGCCCCTTTTGCGTGCCTTATTACGGCCGGGCTTCGGGCTCCATCACCCGCTGAATTTCGCTGAGGGCTTGCGCGAGCTTTTTTTCCAGGTTTTTCAACTCAGAGGCGGTGATCCCTTTTTTCAGGTGTTTGGACGTACTGCGCTCTGCTTTGTCATGCTCGGTCAGCAACGCCCGACGCAGGGTGTTGTTGATCGCGGTCTGGTAACCGTAGCCCTCGCTCTCCGCGAGCGCGCGTGCCGCCTCGATTACGACGTCATCAAGCATGATGGTGATGCGGGTCTTGCCTTTGCTGGGGGCAATTGCCCCGCGACTGGCATGGCTGAAGTCGTACTCGTCTTTCATTGGTCAAACCTCCAGGTACTGGCGGCGCTCGTTCTTGCTGGCGAGGCGCGCGGAAATGATTCGAACGAAATTCGGGTCACGGTAGGTGTACGCCACGACCAGCAAACGACCTTTGCCGTCCAGTCCCATGATGATCCAGCGTTGTTCATCATGGTGATCGTCCTCAAGGGTCAGCGCCCGTTCATCATGGAACACTGGCTCCGTCTCTGCGAGGCTGATGCCCAGGTGCTTGAGTTTGTTGGCTGCGTTCTTGGCCTTGTGGTATTGAATTTCGAATGGCTTCATTATGCATACTTAATATGTATATGGAAGGCGGCGATCACTACCGGTGGTCACCAGGAAATCAAAATACTAGTGGGCGCGGGAGAATGGGGCGGGCGGATGTATTGCAGGGTTTTTTGCGAGGTGGAGCGCGGTGGCACACAGTCTGCATGAACGACCGTTCATAATTTGACTGGCAAGTTGTATACAACTCTATAGACATTTGTCCTGGATCTTGAATACAGTGTGCGCATAACAAAAACCAGGGAACCCCCTAACATGAAAACGCCCCATGTTTCACACCAACGGCCTGAAGATGAAAATCTCGGGATCGGCGCGAATATGGCTTACGGCCTGCAACATGTTCTGACCATGTACGGTGGCATCGTCGCGGTGCCTTTGATCATTGGTCAGGCCGCCGGGCTGTCGCCGGCGGACATCGGTTTGTTGATTGCTGCTTCATTGTTTGCGGGGGGGCTGGCCACGTTGCTGCAAACCCTGGGTCTACCGTTTTTCGGTTGTCAGTTGCCGCTGGTACAGGGCGTTTCGTTTTCCGGCGTCGCGACCATGGTGGCGATTGTCAGCAGCGGTGGTGAAGGCGGGTTCCAGTCGATCTTGGGGGCGGTAATAGCCGCGTCCCTGATCGGGTTGCTGATCACACCGGTGTTCTCGCGAATCACCAAGTTCTTCCCGCCGCTGGTCACGGGCATCGTGATCACCACCATCGGCTTGACGCTGATGCCGGTGGCGGCACGCTGGGCCATGGGTGGCAACAGTCACGCCCCTGACTTTGGCAGCATGGCCAACATCGGCCTGGCAGCGGTGACGCTGGTGCTGGTGCTGTTGTTGAGCAAGATCGGCAGCGCCACCATCTCCCGGTTGTCGATCCTGTTGGCGATGGTCATCGGTACGGTGATCGCGGTGTTCCTCGGCATGGCGGATTTCTCGTCCGTCGGCCAGGGGCCGATGTTCGGGTTCCCGACACCCTTCCACTTTGGCATGCCGACCTTCCACTTCGCGGCGATCCTGTCGATGTGCATCGTGGTCATGGTGACCCTGGTGGAGACTTCGGCCGATATCCTGGCCGTGGGTGAAATCATCGACACCAAGGTCGACTCCAAGCGCCTGGGCAATGGTCTGCGCGCGGACATGCTGTCGAGCATGATCGCACCGATTTTCGGCTCCTTCACCCAAAGTGCCTTCGCCCAGAACGTCGGGCTGGTGGCGGTGACGGGCATCAAGAGCCGTTATGTGGTGGCCACCGGCGGCCTGTTCCTGGTGATCCTCGGCCTGCTGCCGTTCATGGGGCGTGTGATCGCCGCCGTGCCGACCTCCGTCCTCGGCGGGGCCGGTATCGTGCTGTTCGGCACCGTTGCCGCCAGCGGCATTCGGACGCTGTCCAAGGTCGACTACCGCAACAACGTCAACCTGATCATCGTCGCGACCTCCATCGGTTTCGGCATGATCCCGATTGCCGCGCCGAACTTCTACGACCACTTCCCAAGCTGGTTCGCCACGATCTTCCATTCGGGCATCAGCTCCTCGGCAATCATGGCCATCGTGCTCAACCTAGCCTTCAACCACCTCACCGCCGGTAACTCCGATCAGCAGTCGGTGTTTGCAGCGGGTACCGAGCGGGTACTGCGCTATCAGGACCTGGCGGCGTTGCGCGAAGGGGATTACTTCAGCGACGGCAAGTTGCACGACTGTGATGGCAAGGAGATCCCGGTGGTGGAGTCGGCGCACGGGACGGTCGACCCGCGGCCGGTGCTGGCTAAAAGCAGCGAGCATGTCTGACCTGCATCGCGGATGAAAAAAAAGCCGATCTGTTGAATAGACAGATCGGCTTTTTCTTTGCGGATAAAAAGATTGCAGCCTTTTGTATCGAGCACAAAAAAGCCCCTGAATCTTTCGATTCAGGGGCTTTTCGATATTGCTGTCTGGCTCCACGACCTGGACTCGAACCAGGGACCCAGTGATTAACAGTCACTTGCTCTACCAACTGAGCTATCGCGGAATGGCGCCTATGTTACTGATTCAAAAAGAGAAGTCAAGCGTTTGATAGTAAAATGAGGTTTTCATCGGGACGGACGGTGGTTTATCGCTGATTGGCGGTTACCGGAATCGCTGGCGGGGGCTAACATGGCTGCCCGGAAGTGGTTCCACGCGCTGCCGGCCATTCGCCGATAAGGTACGTGCCATGACTTGCTTGACCGCCACAAAACCTCGACACAACGGGGTGTTCCCATGAGCATCGCGCAAATCAGCCTGCCCAAGGGGGTCGGCCCGCACGCCGAAAAACTGTTCGATGCAATCACCCAGGCCAGCAACGCCGATGAGTTGAACCGTGCGGGGGGGAAGGCCGAGGGTTTTGTCCAGGGCCTGGAAAGCACCAAGGCGATCAAGAGCCAGGTGGCTGAATCGCTGTACGTCGCCTATGACGATGCCGCCAGCCAGCGCGCGACCGAACTGGCTTAGCCGCCGAAGGTGATGGTGCCAAGCATCAGTTTGGCGTAGAGCGCCGTGGCACCCAACTGCACCAGCCACAGGGCCAGGCCGCCGAGAAACACGCCGGCAGCGACTTGCATCACCAGGTTGTTGCCGCGTTTGGCCGGGGCGCGGGGGATGAAATCATCCAGGTCGTCGCGATCATCGCGGTCAGCGCGTAGGTCATCGATTTTCATATCAGTTCTCGCAGTGGTTCTCGGGTGCACACAAAACCTGTGGGAGCGGCGCCGCCGCTCCCACATTTGAATTGTGTGAAGTTTAGAGGTGTGAGGCTCTGCTTTGAAAATTATCTGCGACAAATAAAAAACGGGAAGCCCGATGGCTTCCCGTTTTTCATGTCAGCAGACAGTTCAGATCACCTGAACGATCGCATCCGTCACAACCTTGATGTTGCTCTGGTTCAGCGCAGCCACGCAGATACGACCGGTGTCCAGGGCGTAGATGCCGAACTCGTTGCGCAGGCGATGCACTTGTTCAACGCTCAAGCCGGAGTACGAGAACATGCCGCACTGGCGACCGACGAAGCTGAAATCGCGCTGAGGCGCTTTTTGTGCCAACAGGTCGACCATCTGGGTGCGCATGCCACGAATGCGCAGGCGCATTTCGGCCAGTTCGGTTTCCCACTGGGCGCGCAGTTCCGGGCTGTTCAGCACCGCAGCGACAACGCTGGCACCGTGAGTCGGCGGGTTGGAGTAGTTGGTGCGGATCACGCGTTTGACTTGCGACAACACGCGCGCGCTTTCTTCTTTCGATTCGCTGACGATCGACAGGGCGCCAACGCGCTCGCCGTACAGCGAGAACGACTTGGAGAACGAGCTGGAAGCGAAGAAAGTCAGGCCCGACTCAGCAAACAGACGTACGGCAGCGGCGTCTTCGTCGATGCCATCGCCGAAGCCCTGGTAGGCCATGTCGAGGAACGGCACGTGGCCTTTGGCTTTAACGACTTCCAGGACGTTTTTCCAGTCCGCCGGGCTCAGGTCCACGCCGGTCGGGTTGTGGCAGCAGGCGTGCAGCACAATGATCGAGCCGTTTGGCAGCGCGTTCAGGTCTTCCAGCATGCCGGTACGGTTCACGTCGTGGGTCGCGGCGTCGTAGTAACGGTAGTTCTGCACCGGGAAACCGGCGGTTTCGAACAGCGCGCGGTGGTTTTCCCAGCTCGGATCGCTGATCGCCACAACGGCGTTCGGCAGCAGTTGCTTGAGGAAGTCGGCACCGATTTTCAGTGCGCCGGTACCGCCGACAGCCTGGGTGGTGATGACACGGCCAGCGGCGATCAACGGCGAATCATTGCCGAACAGCAGTTTTTGCACAGCCTGGTCGTAGGCGGCGATGCCGTCGATTGGCAGGTAGCCACGGGAAACGTGTTGAGCGGCGCGAATGGTTTCGGCTTCGACAACGGCGCGCAGGAGTGGAATTTTCCCCTCCTCGTTGCAATAAACACCGACTCCCAGGTTGACCTTGTTGGTACGGGTATCGGCGTTGAATGCTTCGTTGAGGCCCAGGATTGGATCGCGTGGTGCCATTTCGACAGCGGAGAACAGGCTCATTTTTGCGGCGGCTCTGAATGGAGAATGGAGGGACGTGTCGCGCTCCAGCCGAATGCACTAGAGCGGTGCACAAACGGGGAGCTAGTATAGAGGCCATCCGCGAGTGATGGCGACAGACGAATCGGCTTTTAAGGTAAGTTTTTTCCATTATTTTTCGACCGTTAGTCGATTGGCGCCGTCAAAGGCTTTACCCGTTGTAGGACGTTTGCCTTGAAAGCGCTGGCAATCGGCTCCACATTGAGCGCAATCCAGTTTTTTCCTCGGGCGACATCGGTCGTTTGCGGTCTTTCTCGTTCGTGTCGGTTTTACCGGCAAGAGTGATCCCAGGGGTTTTACATGTCGGAATTCCAGCTAGTCACCCGCTTCGAGCCCGCCGGCGATCAACCGGAGGCCATCCGCCTGATGGTCGAAGGCATTGAGGCCGGCCTGGCGCACCAGACGTTGCTCGGTGTGACCGGTTCAGGCAAGACCTTCAGCATCGCCAACGTGATCGCCCAGGTACAGCGCCCGACTTTGGTGCTGGCGCCCAACAAGACCCTCGCCGCGCAGTTGTACGGTGAGTTCAAGGCGTTCTTCCCGAACAATGCCGTCGAGTACTTCGTTTCCTACTACGACTACTACCAGCCTGAAGCCTACGTGCCGTCTTCGGACACCTTCATCGAGAAAGACGCCTCGATCAACGACCATATCGAGCAGATGCGGCTGTCCGCGACCAAAGCTCTGCTGGAGCGCAAGGACGCGATCATCGTCACCACGGTGTCGTGCATCTACGGCTTGGGCAGCCCGGAAACCTATCTGAAGATGGTTTTGCACGTGGATCGCGGCGACAAGCTAGACCAGCGTGAATTGCTGCGCCGCCTGGCCGACTTGCAATACACCCGCAACGACATGGAATTCGCCCGCGCGACGTTCCGTGTACGCGGCGATGTGATTGATATCCACCCGGCGGAATCGGATTTTGAAGCGATCCGCATCGAACTCTTCGACGATGAAGTGGAAAGCCTGTCGGCATTCGACCCGCTGACCGGTGAAGTCATTCGCAAGCTGCCGCGCTTCACCTTCTATCCAAAAAGCCACTACGTAACGCCCCGGGAAACCCTGATGGGCGCCGTCGAAGGGATCAAGGTCGAGTTGCAGGAACGCCTGGAATACCTGCGCTCCAACAACAAACTGGTGGAGGCCCAGCGTCTGGAGCAGCGCACCCGGTTTGACCTGGAGATGATTCTCGAGCTGGGTTATTGCAACGGCATCGAGAACTATTCGCGCTACCTGTCCGGTCGCGAAGCCGGCGCAGCGCCGCCGACCCTCTATGATTACCTGCCGGCCGACGCCTTGCTGGTGATCGACGAATCCCACGTCAGCGTGCCGCAAGTGGGCGCCATGTACAAAGGCGACCGCTCGCGTAAAGAGACGCTGGTGGAATATGGTTTCCGTCTGCCGTCGGCGCTGGACAACCGGCCGATGCGTTTCGACGAATGGGAAAGCATCAGCCCGCAGACGATTTTTGTCTCGGCGACGCCGGGCAACTATGAAGCCGAACACGCCGGGCGCGTCATTGACATGGTGGTGCGTCCGACCGGGCTGGTAGACCCGCAAATCGAGATCCGCCCGGCACTGACCCAGGTTGACGACTTGCTATCTGAAATCAGCAAGCGTGTCGCGCTGGAAGAGCGAGTGCTGGTCACTACGCTGACCAAGCGCATGGCCGAGGACTTGACCGACTACCTGGCCGATCACGGCGTGCGCGTACGTTATCTGCACTCGGACATCGACACCGTGGAGCGGGTGGAAATCATCCGCGACTTGCGCCTGGGCACCTTCGATGTGCTGGTGGGGATCAACCTGCTGCGTGAGGGCCTGGACATGCCGGAGGTGTCGCTGGTGGCGATCCTCGATGCCGACAAGGAAGGCTTCCTGCGTTCCGAGCGCTCGCTGATCCAGACCATCGGCCGGGCGGCGCGTAACCTCAATGGCCGGGCGATCCTGTATGCCGACCGGATCACGGGCTCCATGGAGCGGGCGATTGGTGAAACCGAGCGCCGCCGCGACAAGCAGATCGCCTTCAACCTGGCCAACGGCATCACGCCCAAGGGCGTGTTCAAGGACGTTGCCGACATCATGGAAGGCGCCACCGTGCCGGGTTCGCGCAGCAAGAAGCGCAAGGGCATGGCCAAGGCCGCCGAGGAAAGCGCCCGCTACGAAGCCGAGTTGCGCTCGCCGGGTGAGATCGCCAAGCGCATCAAGGCGCTGGAAGAGAAGATGTACCAGTTGGCGCGTGACCTGGAATTCGAAGCGGCGGCGCAGATGCGCGACGAGATTGCCAAGTTGCGGGAGCGGTTGATTACCGTTTGATTTGCGGTGCCTGGACTGGCCTCATCGCGGGCAAGCCCGCTCCCACAGGTTTTGCGGTGTTCACATAATCGGTTTGCGACACAAAACCTTGTGGGAGCGGGCTTGCCCGCGATGAGGCCATTCAGGGTGCTACAAAATCAATGTGCTTCCCCAGCCTTCAACCCTGCCGGCAATGTCCTGGTCAACAACACCGCCAACATGCTGATCCCCAGCGCAATCCCGACAAAATGAAACGCATCGTTGTAGGCCATGATCGACGCCTGCTGGTGGGCGATCTCACTGAGTTTGCCCAACGCCGCCGTTTCGTTGCCCAGGGTGCTGGTCAATGACGCCAGGCGTTCGGCCACCTGCGGATTGCTCGGCACGATCGCCTCGCGCAGATAATCGAAGTAGGTCTTGGTCCGCGCATCCAGCAGGGTGGCGAGGAGGGCGATGCCGATGGCGCCGCCGAGGTTGCGCAGGATGTTGAACAGGCTCGACGCCGAGCCCGCATCCTGGGGCAGGATGTACGCCGTGGCGATCAGCGAAATGGTGACCATGATCAGCGGCTGGCCCAAGGCGCGAATGATCTGGATCTGGTTGAACTGTGGCCCGGCGAAATCCGGGTTGAGCACGCCAGAGGAAAAACTCGCCAGGCCGAACAGGCCGAAGCCAATCGTGCACAGCCATTTCGGCGAGACAACCTTCATCAACTTGGGCACCAGCGGAATCAGGAACAGCTGCGGCACGCCCATCCACATGATCACTTCGCCGATCTGCAGGGCGTTGTAGTTCTGGATCTGCGCCAGATACAGCGGCAAGAGGTAGATCGACCCGTACAGCCCAACCCCCATTCCGATGCTGGAAATGCTCGATAGACCGAAGTTGCGATTGCCCAGGATGCCGAGGTTGATCAGCGGATTGGGTTTGGAAAACTGTACGATCACGAAGGTGATCAGGCTGATCAGCGCGATGCTGCCCAGAGCCACGATCAGGTCCGACTCCAGCCAGTCCTTGCGATGGCCTTCCTCCAGGAACACCTGCAAACAGCCCAGGCCGACGCCCAGGGTGACAATCCCGGCGTAGTCGGTGCTTTTCAGCAGTTCCCAGTGGGCTGCCTTCTTTTCCAGGCCGTACATCAGGCCGGCGATCATGAGCAGGCCAGGCGGTATGTTGATGTAGAAAATGTATTCCCAGCCCCAGTTTTCCGTCAGCCAGCCACCGAGCGTCGGGCCGATCGAAGGAGCGAAGGTGGCAGTCATGGCGAACATCGCCATGCCTTTGGCGCGGTGATGTTCGGGGAGTTTGATCAGGGTCAGGGTGAACGCCAACGGAATCAGCGCGCCGCCCGTGAAGCCCTGCAAGGCACGAAAGACGATCATGCTCTCCAGGCTCCAGGCCATGGAGCACAGCAGCGAGGCAACCAGAAAACCGAGGGACACCCACACCGCCAGGCGTCGCGCCGATAACAGCTGAACCAGCCACGCGGTCAGCGGGATCATGATGATTTCCGCCACCAGGTACGAGGTGGAAATCCACGATCCTTCTTCCAGGGTTGCCGACAGCGCGCCCTGAATGTCCTTGAGCGAGGAGTTGGTGATCTGGATGTCGAGCACCGCCATGAAGGCGCCGAGCATCACGCTCATAACCGCGATCCAGTCCCGCCGGGTCGGTTCCCCGACCGGGC
The DNA here is from genome assembly GCF_028471945.1 of Pseudomonas sp. WJP1. Classification (NCBI taxonomy): domain Bacteria; kingdom Pseudomonadati; phylum Pseudomonadota; class Gammaproteobacteria; order Pseudomonadales; family Pseudomonadaceae; genus Pseudomonas; species Pseudomonas sp. WJP1. The sequence continues at coordinate 5,056,328 of NZ_CP110128.1, read as the reverse complement.
GGATCAGTTGATCACCGGCCATCGTCAGGGGTGTCTTTGCTGCTTAGTTTGCTGGTGAGGTCTTCAGGCGTGTCCTTGATGTTGACCTTGGCGGTCACCGACATGCCTGGGCGGATCTTGCCGCGCAGAGGGTTGTCGGCGGCGAAGGTCAGTTTCACCGGGATCCGTTGCACGACCTTGGTGAAGTTGCCCGTGGCATTGTCCGGCGGCAACAGGCTGAACTGCGCCCCCGAGGCGGCGAACAGGCTGTCGACACGGGCTTCGATCGGCGTGTCGCCGTAGGCGTCGAAGGTCAGTTCGGCTTTCTGTCCGGGTTGCATATGGCCAATCTGGGTTTCCTTGAAGTTGGCCTGAATCCAGATGTCTTCATCGGGCACCACCGACAACAGATAGGCGCCGGCCTGCACGAATTGGCCATTGCGCGCGGCACGCTGGCCGATCAGGCCGCTGATCGGCGCATGGATTTCACTGCGGGTGAGGTTCAGCTCGGCCTGGGCCAGGTCGGCCCTGGCATTGGCAATCTGCGCGTCGAGGCGTTTGATTTCGGCGTTCAGCGCGTTGATTTGCTGGCGCTGGCCCTGGGCGTCCGCCTGGGCCTTGAGCAGCTGTGAGCGGGCAATGTGGTTGTCGGCGGAGAGCGTGGTCACGCGTTCTTCCGAGACATAACCGGGCTTGCGCAAGGTCTCGGCGCGGGTCAGGTCGATCTGTGAACGGCCCAGGCTCGCCTGACTGGACGCCACCTGCGCGTCGCTGGCGGCAATCAGGCTGGCCTGCTGGGTCAGTTTGCTCTGGGCTTGCAGGCGTTCGGCCTGGCGGGTGGCGAGCGTCGCGTTGGCGCGCTCGACCGCGAGGCGGAAGTCATCGCCTTCGAGCCGGATCAGCAACTGGCCTTTCTCGACGTGCTGGTTGTCCTGCACCAGCACCTCATCGATGCGCGCGCCCAACTGGCTCGACACCCGGGTGATCTCGCCCTGGACATAGGCGTTGTCAGTGCTTTCATAAAACCGTCCGTTGAAAAACCAATGGGCGAAAAAGCCCCCGGCGATCAGCAGGACAATCAACAGGAAGATGGACAGGCGACGCTTGAGTTGGGCAGGCATGGGGCAAACTGTAGTCGAGAATATGTAAGGAAAGTTATCAGCAGGTGAATCTGGCATACAGCCGATAAACGGTAAATGCCATCGGCTGATATTCGGCCATTCACCACGGCATACAGGCGTTGTAGGCGCAAACTTGGCTTAAATGCCCTGTTCACTGGAGCGGGGCGGGTGTCGCCTGTTACCATTCGCCCTTTGTTTGATCTTCTTTTCGAGACTTGCCATGACCACCGTCCGCACGCGCATCGCGCCATCGCCTACCGGGGACCCCCACGTAGGTACCGCTTACATCGCACTGTTCAACTACTGCTTTGCCAAGCAGCACGGCGGTGAGTTCATCCTGCGGATCGAAGACACCGACCAGCTGCGTTCGACCCGCGAGTCCGAACAGCAGATTTTCGACGCCCTGCGCTGGCTGGGTATCGACTGGAGCGAAGGCCCGGACGTTGGTGGCCCGCACGGTCCATACCGTCAGAGCGAGCGCGGCGAGATCTATCAGAAGTACTGCCAGCAGCTGGTCGACCTGGGTCACGCCTTCCCGTGCTTCTGCACCGCCGAAGAGCTGGACCAGATGCGCGCCGAGCAAATGGCCCGTGGCGAAACCCCACGTTACGACGGCCGTGCGCTGTTGCTGTCCAAGGAAGAAGTGGCGCGCCGCCTGGCCGCTGGCGAACCTCACGTGATCCGCATGAAAGTCCCGAGCGAAGGCGTTTGCGTGGTACCGGACATGCTGCGTGGCGACGTGGAAATTCCTTGGGACCGCATGGACATGCAAGTCCTGATGAAGACCGACGGCCTGCCGACGTACTTCCTGGCCAACGTGGTCGATGACCACCTGATGGGCATCACCCACGTGCTGCGCGGCGAAGAGTGGCTGCCGTCGGCGCCGAAACTGATCCTCTTGTACGAATACTTCGGCTGGGAACAACCGGAGCTGTGCTACATGCCGCTGCTGCGTAACCCGGACAAGAGCAAGCTGTCCAAGCGCAAGAACCCGACCTCGGTGACCTTCTACGAGCGCATGGGCTTCATGCCCGAAGCCATGCTCAACTACCTGGGCCGCATGGGCTGGTCGATGCCGGACGAGCGCGAGAAGTTCTCGCTGCAGGAAATGGTCGATAACTTCGACCTCAAGCGCGTCTCCCTCGGCGGGCCGATTTTCGACATCGAGAAGCTGTCGTGGCTCAATGGCCAGTGGTTGCGTGACCTGCCGGTGGAAGAATTCGCCGCGCGCGTGCAGAAGTGGGCGTTCAACGCTGAATACATGATGAAGATCGCGCCGCACGTGCAGGGCCGCGTCGAGACCTTCAGCCAGGTCGCACCGCTGGCCGGGTTCTTCTTTGCCGGTGGGGTGAATCCGGACGCCAAGCTGTTCGAATCGAAGAAGCTCTCGGGTGATCAGGTTCGCCAGTTGATGCAGTTGATCCTGTGGAAGCTCGAAAGCCTGCGCCAGTGGGAGAAGGACAGCATCACCGCGACCATTCAGGCGGTGGTCGAATCCCTGGAGCTGAAGCTGCGTGACGCCATGCCGCTGATGTTCGCCGCGATCACCGGCCAGGCCAGCTCGGTGTCGGTGCTCGATGCGATGGAAATCCTCGGGCCGGACCTGACCCGTTTCCGTCTGCGCCAGGCGATCGACCTGCTGGGCGGCGTGTCGAAGAAAGAAAACAAGGAGTGGGAAAAGCTGTTGGGCGCTATCGCCTGACACGCTTGATGACGGACTGATGGCCATTGCGCACGCCTGTCGTTGGGCGCGCAGTGGTCCTCAGACTCCCGATTTTTCGGGGGGAGGGCGGTAAGTGATTGTTATGTCGGCAAAAAATTTTAAATTTTTTGAAAAATAAGTTTGACAGACTTTCGATACGCCCTTAAGATTCGCCCCGTCCTCAGCGATGAAGCCAACGGCAACATCAACGATGAGGGGCTATAGCTCAGCTGGGAGAGCGCTTGCATGGCATGCAAGAGGTCGACGGTTCGATCCCGTCTAGCTCCACCAATTTACAGTTCAAGGTCTGGCCACGCCGACTTTGAATCGATCAGTACTCAGCACTGATCAGTTGTATAGAAGGGTTTGCGTCCCCTTCGTCTAGTGGCCTAGGACACCGCCCTTTCACGGCGGTAACAGGGGTTCGAGTCCCCTAGGGGACGCCAGTTTTACAGAAGCGATGTTGCAAGATGTCGCTCCGCCGCGAGGCGAAAAATCTGGGGCTATAGCTCAGCTGGGAGAGCGCCTGCATGGCATGCAGGAGGTCAGCGGTTCGATCCCGCTTAGCTCCACCAATTTTACAGTTCAAGGTCTGGCCACACCGGCCTTGAATCGATCAGTTCTCAGCGCTGATCAGTGTATAGAAGGGTTTGCGTCCCCTTCGTCTAGTGGCCTAGGACACCGCCCTTTCACGGCGGTAACAGGGGTTCGAGTCCCCTAGGGGACGCCACGATTACCCGCTCTGCGGGATTTTATAAGGGTCATTCAATTATTGAATGGCCCTTTTGTTTGTCTGGCGTTTGGCCAAATCTCCCCCTTTCTCCCAAACTGTTCTTCAGACCAGCGGTCACATCCACGACTTGCAGAAAATTATTATGAGAATAATATTCTAGTCGTAATATTCGGAGGCAACGATGAACGATAAAAAAGCTCAAACCCGCGAACGCATCCTCAAGGCTGCCAGCGCCGCGCTGATCCAGCGCGGTCCGGCCGAGCCAAGCGTTGGCGAAGTGATGGGCGCAGCCGGCCTGACCGTCGGCGGCTTTTATGCGCACTTCGAAAGCAAGGACGCCATGATGCTCGAAGCGTTCAAGCAGTTGCTGGGTCACCGCCGTGACCTGATTGCCGACATGGATGCCCAATTGACCGGTGAAGAGCGTCGCGCGTTGGTCGCTGCGTTTTATCTGTCACGCAAACACCGTGATTCCAGCGAATCTGCGTGCCCGATCCCGGCCTCGATCGGTGAACTCGGACGCCTGCCTGAGGCGTTTCGAATCGCCCTGAATGAGCACATGGAACTGATGGTCGCGCAGTTGGCGGCCAGTCCTGAAGACACCGACAAAGCCCTGGCCGATCTGGCCTTGATGGTGGGCGGCCTGGCGCTGGCACGGGCGCTGGGCCCCGGTGATTTATCCGATCGTTTGCTGCGCGCGGCCAAGTCGGCGGTGCGTTGACCTGAAGGCTGCGGCCTGGGGAGAATGCGATGAGCACGTTGAAGTGGGTTCGTGGCGTTAATGGCACCTTGGGCTGGTTCGCCCCCAAGCTGGTGGCGAGCAAAATGCGGCTGGCGTTCATGACTCCGCGCGATTTTCCACCGCGTGATTGGGAATTGCCGCTGCTGGCCAAATCCGAACGAATCACTTTGCGTTTCGGCCTCTCGGCCTTGCGCTGGGGGCAAGGCCCGGCAGTGTTGCTGATGCACGGCTGGGAAGGCCGGCCCACGCAGTTTGCCAGCCTGATCACGGCGCTGGTCGATGCCGGTTATTCGGTTGTCGCCCTGGACGGCCCGGCGCACGGTCGCTCGCCCGGGCGTGAGGCGAATGTCGTGCTGTTCGCCCGTGCCATGCTTGAAGCTGCCGCCGAGTTGCCGCCGCTGCAAGCGGTCATCGGCCACTCGATGGGCGGTGCCAGTGCCATGCTCGCCGTGCAATTGGGCCTGCGCACCGAAACCCTGGTCAGCATCGCCGCCCCGGCGCGGATTCTCGGGGTATTGCGCGGTTTCGCACGCTATGTGGGGTTGCCCCCGAAAGCCCGTTCGGCGTTCATCCGCCAGGTCGAGACTGACGTCGGCATGCGCGCGGCGATGCTGGATGTCGCGCACTACCAGCTCGACATGCCTGGCCTGATCGTGCATGCCGAAGATGACACCCATGTCCCGGTCAAGGAATCGCAGCTGATCCACGAAGCCTGGTTCGACAGTCGCCTGCTGCGTCTGCAGGAAGGCGGTCATCAGCGGGTGCTGGCCGACCCGCGGGTGATTGATGGCGTGTTATCACTGCTGGCCGGTCGCAGCCTGCAATCGCGCCAATCGGCCTGAGCATCCGTTACACTGCCCGGGTCGAATCAATCTGACCGGGGAGTGGGGCATGGGCTGGGATCGGGCAACGCCGTTTATCATTGATCTGCAAGTGGGCGCCGAAGACATCGACGGGCTGGGGCACGCCAATAACGCGGTGTACGTGACCTGGCTCGAACGCTGTGCCTGGCGCCACTCCCAGCGCCTCGGCCTGGATCTGGTCGAATATCGGCGGCTGGACCGGGCGATGGCGGTGGTGCGGCACGAGATCGATTACCTGGCGGCCGCCTATGAAGGCGACGAGCTGCAGTTGGCGACCTGGATCGTCGATTGGGACCAGCGCCTGCGGATGACCCGGCATTTCCAGCTGAAGCGCCCCAGCGACAACTCGACCTTGCTGCGCGCGCAAACCACGTTCGTTTGCATCGAGCTGTCCACGGGCAAGCCCAAGCGCATGCCTGCGGAATTCATCGAAGGTTACGGGCCTGCGTTGCAGCTCACGATCTGATTGTCCGAACGGGCCTCTTCGCGGGCAAGCCTCGCTCCTACAGCGAAGACGTCCGCACAAACGCCACCATCCGGTCTGACGAAATACCTTCTGCACGCCGAAACCAGTAAACTGCCGCACGTTTTTCGTTGAGTGTGTTTTTCATGCAAATTGCCTTGGCACCCATGGAGGGGTTGGTCGACGATATCCTGCGCGACGTGCTGACCCGAGTGGGCGGTATTGATTGGTGCGTGACCGAGTTCATTCGGGTCAACGACCAACTGCTCACGCCTGCCTATTTCCATAAATTCGGCCCGGAGCTGCTGAACGGTGCCCGGACTGCCTCTGGTGTGCCACTGCGCGTACAGCTGCTGGGTTCCGATCCAGTGTGCCTGGCGGAAAACGCCGCGCTGGCGTGCGAGCTGGGCTCTGAGGTGATCGACCTCAATTTCGGCTGCCCGGCCAAGACGGTCAACAAGTCCCGGGGCGGTGCCGTGCTGCTCAAGGAGCCTGAGCTGCTCAACCAGATCGTCGAGCATGTCCGTCGCGCCGTTCCGGCGCACATCCCGGTAACGGCCAAGATGCGCCTGGGCTTTGATAGCCCGGACGGTTCGCTGGTCTGCGCCACGGCCCTGGCTGAAGGCGGCGCCGAGCATATCGTGGTCCACGCACGGACCAAGACCGACGGCTACAAGCCACCCGCCCATTGGGAGTGGATCCCGCGCGTACAGGACGTGGTCAAGGTGCCGGTGTTCGCCAACGGCGATATCTGGAGCGTCGAAGACTGGCGCCGTTGCCGGGAAATCAGTGGCGTGGAAGACATCATGCTCGGTCGTGGCCTGGTTTCGCGCCCGGATCTCGCCCGGCAAATCGCAGCGGCGAAGGCCGGTGAAGAAGTCGTCGAGATGACCTGGGCCGAACTGTTGCCGCTCATCCAGGACTTCTGGCTGCAAGCCAAGGCGCAGATGACAGCACGCCAATCGCCGGGTCGCTTGAAGCAGTGGCTGGCGATGTTGACCCGCAATTATCCGGAGGCGGTAGAGCTGTTCACCGTCCTGCGCCGTGAGACTGAACTGGATCAGGTCTCACGTTTGTTGGGTCTGCAGGTGGCTGAAGCGGCCTGAAAAAATCTGCGGAAAATCTCTTGAAAACCAATCAGCGGTCCCTATCTAAGGGTTACGCGATGCCGAATTCGGGTCGCGGAGACAAAAACCTTGCTGATTGTTTTCAGGAGATTTGAACCATGAGTACCGCATTTTCCCTGGCCCCACTGTTCCGTTCCTCGGTAGGCTTCGACCGTTTCAACGATCTGTTCGAAACCGCCCTGCGCAACGAGCCAGGCAGCACCTACCCACCCTACAACGTCGAGAAACACGGTGACGACCAATACCGCATCGTCGTGGCGGCGGCCGGCTTCCAGGAAGAAGACCTGGACCTGCAAGTCGAGAAGGGCGTGCTGACCATCAGTGGCGGCAAACGCGACGCCAATGAAGGTGTGACCTTCCTGCACCAGGGCATTGCCCAGCGTGCGTTCAAGCTGTCGTTTCGCCTGGCCGATCACATCGAAATCAAGGCCGCGGACTTGCGCAACGGTCTGTTGAGCATCGACCTGTTGCGGGTTGTTCCGGAAGAGGCGAAAGCCAAGCGCATCCCGATCAACGGAACGCAAAAGCCGGCTCTGCAACATTAAGTAAGAGCAGGAAGAGGGCGCCATCAGGCGCCCTTTTTATAGAGTAAAATAAATCTGTCTCCTTTACTGTCGGTCTCCTTTACTGTCTTTACTCACTTTTTATTCTCTTTTAGTCCATTTTTTCTTTGGTGGAATTCCGTATATTCGTTGCTGCCTCTCGAGTTGTTGCTCCTGAAGAAGGGCGCTCAAATCGGTGCATTGGAATACTAGAAAAATGTGATTGAGTTTTCAGTACTTCCGAATGGAAGTTTTGCCATTGCTTCTGTGTCTTCAGAATAGCAGCATCATTTTTGTAAAGGTGAGTCATGTCTTTCAATGTGTCGAGCATTTCCTCCAGCTGTGATCTAGCTAATTCGAGAGCGGACTCCCATTCATATTTTTGTTTTTTTGTTGTGGATTTAAGCTCTTGCTTTTGTTTTATGCGTATTAACATGTCGTCCCCATAGTAATACGTTTCGCTAGTCATGCGTTCACGCATTGACATTCTGTTTGATTTGTTATTTTTATTTGATAGGTTTTGTGCGTGTGTATTTATCAGATCTTCGGTGGTGGGCGACATTGAATCGTTAGTGCTTTTACGGAATTTTGTTTTTAATCCTTTGAGAAGCTTGTGTTTATGCCCGCTCGGATCCACACGATTAACTGGATTTCCGCCGCAATAAACATAAGAATTCAACCCGCCCTTTCCAAACGGACTCAAACTGTCCGGGCTGTTAAATCGCATCAACACCGGATTGAACTGCCGATACCCATGCCCCAAATGATAATGCCCGGTCACCGGATCGGGCCGTTCGCCGTTAAACCCAAGCAGACTAAGCAATCCGCTGCCGGGTCGGCGATGGCCATAGGGCGTATAAGCAATGGGATTTGGTCGGTGCGTGTCGAGAGCATTCAATACCGACCCTTGCAGGTCGGTTGTCAGCAGAGTGATGTCGATTTTGTCGTCCATATGCTGCTGTTGCCCCAACACCTGGTCCTCATGCTGAAAAATACTATGCTTGACTGAGTCCTGGATTTCAGTGGCCAAGCGCTCTTTGCAGTGAAAACGCTGAATGCTTGCTTGCCCAATCGGCGCCCAATCGATAGATCGATCCAGGGCGTCATAGCGGTAACTGCATAGCAGATTCGGGCGAGGTGATATGGGCATTGGCTGAGCTCCGATCAAGGTCCATAAAGCTGAACCTAAAGCATCGGCGCCTTTTCAGTTTTTGCCCACTATCAGAACTGCTAGTCCGCTCATGTGGCTGGGATCAATGCAATCAGGTCCACCCATACCGAACCAGATGAAAGAAGATCGGCGCAGCAAAACACACCGAGTCCAGGCGATCGAGCATGCCGCCATGACCCTCGATCATATGCCCCCAATCCTTCACCCCACGGTCGCGCTTGATCGCCGACATCACGATGCCGCCGGCGAACCCCAGCAGGTTGATCAGCAGCGCTATGAGCAGCGACTGCCAGGCGGTGAACGGCGTGATCCACCACAAGGCGCAGCCAATCAGCGAGGCCAGCAGGATGCCGCCGACAAAACCTTCCACGGTCTTGGACGGCGACAGGTTCGGGGCGATCTTGCGTTTGCCGAACAATTTGCCGCACACGTACTGCAGCACATCCGACATCTGCACCACGATCACCAGATAGGCGATCAGCAGCAGGTTTCGCCCCTCATAACCGGCGATGTCCAGGGTCAGCAGGGCGGGGACATGGGATACGCAGAATACCGCGATCATCAGGCCCCACTGGACTTTCGAGGCGCGTTCGAGGAAGTGCGTGCTGTCACCGCCCAGGGACGCCAGGATCGGCAGGAGCAGGAACACGTAGACCGGAATGAAGATCGAGAACAGCCCGTACCAGTCGTAGTAAATCAGCAGGTACTGCAGCGGCAGCGCCAGGTAGAAGGCCGCGACCAATGCCGGGTAGTCGCTGCGGCGGGTGGGCGTGAGGGTCATGAATTCGCGCAGGGCGTAGAAGGATACGGTGTAGAACAGCAGGATCACCGCGGTGGTGCCGAGCCAGAAGGCGATCCCGATCACCAGGACCATCACCCACCAGGCGTTGATCCGCGCGTTGAGATTGTCGATCACCGGGTTGGGGCTGCCTTGGCTGCGGCGCTTGAGCACCCAACCAATCGCCGAGGCCAGCAGCAGAAACGCGCCAATCCCGCCGAACAACATCAAGGTCTGTCTATCCATGTCAGGCATGCTCCCCGGCCAGGCTCAGCAGCGCGTCGCGACTGCGTTCGAGAAAGTGCGTCTTGCTTTCGTCTTCGCCCAGGGTCAGCGCAGCGCCAAAGCTGATGGTGCATAACAACGGCAGCGGCAGGACCCGCCCCTTGGGCATGACGCGGTTGAGGTTGGCGATCCACACCGGGATCAACTGCGCCTGGGGATACTGCCTTGCCAAATGGTACAGCCCGCTCTTGAACGGCAGCAAACCCTCATCGGGGTTGCGCGTGCCTTCGGGAAAGATGATCAGCGAGTCGCCGTTTTCCAGGGCGTCGAGCATCGGCTGCAAGGGGTTGTCGGCGGGTTCCTTGCGTTCACGGTCAACCAGCACGCCGTTGAACACCTGGTTGATGATGTAGCGCCGCAGCGCGCTTTTCAGCCAGTAGTCGGAGCCTGCCACGGGCCGGGTGATGGTGCGCAGGGTTGGCGGCAGCGAGGCCCACAGCAGGACGAAATCGCCATGGCTGCTGTGGTTGGCGAAGTAGATGCGTTGTACCGGTTCCGGCGCACAGCCGAGCCACAAACTGCGTGCGCCGGTCAGGATGCGCGCGGCCGAGGTGATGAGGGTGGCAACCACGGGTTCGAGCATGGGAACTCCTTATCCAGCAATGGACAGCCAGGGGCCGGCCAGGATGAAAGCCAGCGTCAATAACAGTTGTGCTGCCACCAGCAGCGCCTGGCGGCGTAACAATCTCAGTGCGCCGGCGATGCGCTCGTTCCAGGGGCGGCCGCCGCGGTCGGCGGGTTGCAGGCCCAGGGCCGCCAGTGCCTGGTCCAGGGCTTGGGTGCGCTGAGGGAGGTCTTCGGCAGGGTTGGCAAGGTGCCGGAACAGCTCGGCGTCGAAGGCAACCCGCAGCGCCCAGTACTTTTGCCACAGACCGAGCACCAGCAGCCCACTGCTGCAGACCAGGCCCCAACACCCCAGTCCGGGAATTACGAATTGGCTCAGGCCGAGCAGGGCGCCCAGCAGGGTGAGGCCGTTGGAGAGTCGATCCAGTGAGTCGCCGCGACGCAACAGGCTGGCTGTCGTCTGTAATTGCATATCAATGGACACTGCGCGTCTCCGTGTGGGTCGCCAGCGGCCCCAGCGCCTCTCGGTGACGCGGCCCCAGGACAATCCCCGGGCGTGCGCGCTGGATCAACAAAAAGGCTTCGGCGACACTGCTGGCCCGCCCGGTATGCAACAGCCAGGCGGCTACGGCGGTGGCGCTGCGCGAATAGCCCAGGGCGCAGCAGACCAGGAGCGGCCCGTGCTGGCGCAGGCTTTCGATGGCCAATGCGGCTTCCTGGCATTGCGCGGTGGTGGGGGCGGTCAGGTCCAGGATAGGCAGCGTACGGTAGGCGACGGCGCCAGGATCGAGCGACAGTTCGGCACACAGGTCGAACACCGCGGTGAAGTTACTGCTCTCGAGTTCCCGGCGCGTCGGTATGCGCCCGAGCCAGACGTCATCGAGTACTTGGTCTGGCAGCGGATTGTTGCGGGTCCACAGGCGCGAGTTGAGCCAGGCGGCCGCCAGGTATGGCGCCAGCAACCAGCGCGCGGCGGGGGACAGGCGTCCATCGGCGCGCTTCTGAAAGCCTCCTGCGTCCAGGACGGCGTAGTTGAGCGATACCAGCAGCAAGGCCGATGCCGGCCAGGCCAGCCACAGCCAAGCGCCGCCGAAGTGAAAGGCCGGGACGGCGAAAGCTGCAGCCCCCAACAGGTAATACAACGCCAGTTGCCAGCGTTTTTTCGCGGTTGCCAGTCGGGCGCCGTGCAGAGGCCCCGGTTCCTCCAGCGGCCACAGCCAGACACACAGCCAGCCAAGCAACGCACCGGTAGGCAGGTCAATGAAGTGGTGTTGGTAAGTGGTCAGAACCGAGAGCCCGATCAGGGTAAACCAGACATCCATCAATCCGCGCCAGAAGCCCTGCAAGTGCCGGTGATAGCAGGTCCACAGGATGACCAACAACGCAATGTGCAGCGATGGCGCCTGATTGAACGGCTTGTCGAAACCAGCCAGTACGTCGAACAGCCAACCAAATACACCATCCAGTTCCGGCCGGGCGAAGGTGAAGCGCAACGGCCAGATCAGAAAGCAACTGACCGCAATGAGTTGCGCGGTCAGCAGGCGCAAGGCGTGGCGCCTGAGCTCCACGCGACTGGTGGGCAACAACAGGGACAGACCGTACAGCAAGTCGATGGACCAGTACGGCACGATGCTCCAGGCCCAGAACGGCATGTGGGTTTCCCAGCCGAAGACCAGGCTGCCGACATCGTCGCGTTGGGTGGTGACCCAGGTGGCGAAGCCGTAGGTGCCGAAAAACAAGGGCGCCAGGAGCAGCAGCCAGAGCACTGCGGGCTTGAGCAAGCCGGGCTCGCGTGCGGTTGTTGCGGTGTATGGCATCACGACACCCGTTGCGCGAGAGCCACGCTGAAAATCCCCCACTCGTCGACGCGCATGCCGACCTTGCGAAATCCGGCGACCTCCACCAGTTGATCCATTTCCGCCTGGGTGCGCCGGCGCATGACCCAGGCCTGGCCTTCACGGTGGCTGGTCAAGGCGCGGGCGATCAGTTCCAGCTGCGGGTGCCAGGGTTGACCGGTGTAGACCAGGTACCCGCCAGGTTCCACGGCTTCGGCCAGGCCGGCCAGGGATGCGCTGACCATTTGGTTGTCGGCGAACAATTCGTAGAGTCCGGAGACCACCGCCAGGGTCGGTTTGGGCTCCAGCGCGGCCAGATCGGCACGGTCGAAGGCATCGCCCTTGACGAATCGTGCGATCCCTTCCAGGCCTTTTTCCCGGATCAGCGCGCTGCCGTCACGTACGTTGATATCGCTGTAGTCGCGCAACAGAATCGATTCGGGTAACGGGCTGACGCCCTGCAAGGCTTCGAGAATGTAGCGTCCGTGTCCGGCGGCGATGTCGACGATGCGCACTTCGCGACCCTGGTCGCGTAATTGCTGCATCGCCAGGCGCAGCAGTTCTTCGACGTGCAGCTTGCGTTGGCGAATGCCGCGCCAGCCGATGGAGTCGAGGTAATTGCGGTCGATCAGGCGGCCGACACCCGAGGTGCCCGTGGCGGTGTTGCGATAGACGTAGTCCAGGGTGCTCCCGGAGTCGAAGCCTGTGTCGAAGCCTAGCTTGATCCCGGACGACAGTTGGCTGCCCAGGCGCATGCTGGCGCGGGTCATGCGCCAATACAGATCGCGCAGGGAGTTGCGCGGCAGCGGCGCGGCCAGTGATTCGGATTCGGCGCAGGTCAGGCCCAGGCGATCGGCGGCCAGCAGGCAAGGGCGTTCAGTGGGCTGTGCGAAGTTCTGCAGGATGAAGCGACGTGCGCTGGCGACGGCATGTCCACGGTTCTTTTCACCCAGGGTGTCGTGGAAGAACCCCGGCAAGACATGTTTTTCCTTGTGCACAGTGCCCAGGCGCTCGAAGAACTGTTCCTGGGGTTGGCGATGCACGACGAAGTCGGCACCGGAGATCAGCATCTGAGTGGGGATCGCGATGGCCTGGGCATCGGCCACCACTCGGTCGGCGGCCTCGTAGAGACCGAGCAGGACATTGACTGAAATGGCGTTGGTGATCAGCGGGTCGTTGTCGTAGCTGGCGACACGCTGCGGGTCATGGCTGAGAAAGCGCGCCTTGACGTAGCTGTTGACGAAAAAGTTGCCGAGCCACCGGCGCATCAGCGCCAACCCCTGGCGAGCGAAGGGCACATAGAGCTTGACCTTGAACGCCGGTGACGCCAGCACCAGCGCACGTATGCGCGGCGCGTAATCGTGGGCCCAGGTGGCGACGATTACCGCGCCGACGCTTTGGGCGATCACCGCCATATTTTCTTCATTGATACCGTAAACCGCGCTCAGGTGCTCGCAGAAGGTCTGTACGTCCCACACGCTGGTGGCAAAGCTGGGGCTGTCGCCCCGGGCGCCCGGCGAGAGGCCATGGCCCCGGGCATCCCAGGCGAAGAAATCAAAGCCGGGCAGCTCCAGTTCATCCACCAGATGGGCAATGCGCCCGGAGTGTTCATGGCCACGGTGAAACAACAGTACGGCCTGGCGTGGCGTTCCCGGTTCAGGGCTGCCGGGCCAGTGGCGGTAGAACAACTGCACGCCGTCGTGGGTGGTAAATGTCTGTTGCTGTGCTTCGCGCATTGCCATTTCCTTAGGCTGAAGAGCTGTCGATGTGTACTTCCCTGAGGCCCTGGCGGACCCGGTTGACCATGGTGTAAACCAGCAGCATCGCGATGATCGCGAACACCGTGTTGATCCAGAACGGGCTGATCCAGCCCGGTACGATGCCGGCGGCCACGACCCCCAGCACGAAAGCCCGATCACTTTTGCCCATGGGCCCGTCATAGCGCCGCGAAGCCCCGACCATCGGCCCCAGCACGCCGCTGTACTCGCTGAACAAGGCGAGCAAGGTCACCAGCAGCACCAGCCACAGGCTGACACCGGGAAGCAGGGCAAAGGGCAGGATCAAGGCACAGTCGGCGGTGATGTCGCACAACTCGTTGAGATAGGCCCCCAGGCGCGACTGCTGGTCGAACTCTCGAGCCAGCATGCCGTCGATGGCGTTGAGCGCCATGCGCACCAGCATCCAGATCGGTACCAGCACGAACACCCAGGGGTGACTCACGAAACCTGCGACCACCACGCCCACCAGTATCGAGCCGATGCCGGCCAGCAGGGTGACCTGGTTGGCGGTGGTGCCCTTGGCGAACAAGCGCCGGACCAGGGGGCGCAGGAGGTTTTGGAATGCAGGTTTGATCTGGTAGATGCTGGGCACGTTAGTGAGGTCTCGGGGGAGGCGATATGGTTACTGAGTGTAGATGGCATCCGGGGATGGATTTGGCGACTGCTTCCGGTGAGTGATCTTGTCGCGATAAAGGAAGTCAGGGATTCGTCCATGGTGTGGCCAGTGAAAGGGTGATGAGATAGCGCTCCTCGGTGGGGTGCCTGTAATCCTTGAAGCGATTGACCACCAGCATCACTTGATACTGGGTGCCTGCATGCCAGTAGGAGGTGCCCCCCTTGTTCACGTCGCGCAGTTGGGCACGCCATTCTGGAGTGTCAGCGAAGGGTGGATCTTCTTCTACGCGGATGGGTACCCAGCCGGCTTTACGCCATTGCTCTTGCAGATCTAGCACGACCTTGAGGGTGTCATTGAGTAATAGCGGCTCAACTTGCGGAGACATGCGGACACCGTCGATCCGACCATCGCGTCCAAAACCCACCGTGAAGAAACGGGCCTGCGGGGTCACAAATCCAAACTCAGAATCTACGAAGCGCAGACGGGCATCAGATTTGGGAACACTGAACCAGGAGTGCCCCGCAATGGCTGGGCCAATACTAGCGCTGGAGCGCTGGCGCATGGACTCGTAAGGTTCGCCAATCAACAGGGCGATTTCCGGGTCATCCGAGAGTACTCGAATCGCGGCTGACGTCAGGAGGGCTGCGATCGCCAGTGCCAACACACCGCGTCGCCAGCCCATGCGTTGGATCAGGCTCACCGCACGCCTCCACCCCAGGCGATATCCCGAATCGATTGCTCAATCTGGTCGCGCTGGTCGCTGTGCAGCAAATCGTCAAACTGCGCCGCGGCTTTGAGCACAAAGGCCATGCGCCGTTCGATGTCAGCCAGGTTGGCAAAGGGATTGCTGCCGAAACCAATGGTGCGTCCGTCTTCGCTTGGACGGCAATGGCTGGCCAGCGTCAGCTCGATGGCCTGAGCGGCGCCGGAGGGGATGTTAGTGACGTAGGAGGCATGATTACCGCGCAATAACCATTTCAGACCGCTGTCGTCGTACATCGCTGGTTGCAGAATATTCTGCTGTTCGTGCTTGGCCAGATGCTCAACACTTTCGGCGATGTTACCCGCCTCGATCGCCTCGATCGCCTCGAAGGCCAGGACGATTTCCTTGTGGTTAATTCCGAATCTTAGTGTTTCCTGCCCAACGGGCCACAGCACCGGATGCTGACCACTCCCATAGATGTTTTTCCGTGCAGCTAGGCAATCCTTCAGCGCCTCCAGCCCCCGCTCCCGGTAGAACACATGCAACGGATACACATCCAGGAACAGCGTGGTATTCCCCATGGCCAGCATTTCGTACACAAACCGGTACATCCGTTGCGAGTAGGTCAAGGGGCTGTCGGCACCCCAATGGGTGAAGCCCCACACCGGGTTGTCCCGGTTGGCCTCTTCGTACTCGCGTTGACGCTGCTCGAACGCCCGAATGGTCGCGCGCTTTTCCCGCTCACTGGGGCTGAGCAAACCTCTCAATCCTTGTCTGGCACTGTCCCTCAGTTGCTGTATCGTCTCTTCTTCCGCCTGAATTTTCTCGATCGTGTCGGCCGCGTGCAGCAATCCACAGCCCACCTGTTTCGAAGCGAACGCCGCCAACCCGGCCCACTGGAATCGCGGGTCGTGGCGCCACAGCTGGGCGTAGGCGGCATTGATCGCCTTGTTGCGCGCCTTGGGGTCGGCGATTAGCTTGCCTCCCGGCGCCACGACGTTTTCGACCCTTTGCTGGTAGCCGCGCCACAGGTTTTCGCAGGCCGTCCCTGGCCGTTCGCTGAGCGTCGGTGAGGGTGCCCGCGCTGAAGTGGAAGCGGATTGTTGCGGCGCGACCGGATTGCTGGGGGCAACTGGCGCGGTCGCCTGTGGAGGGGCACTCCTTGCGGCTGGCGGCGCAGCTCCCTGTCTGGACTCATAGGTGGCGGTGGTAAACGAGGGGATAAGCCCGGCCTTGCAGGGACAGCCGCTGCGGCTGTCCAACGACCCCGCCACCAGCCTGCCGTGACTGTCCATGAACGAGATACCACCCTCGATTTCATAGGTTTCGTCGTTCTTGCCACAGGAAACCGGATCCCCGGCGCGAGCGTGGGCGAAGCCATACATCATGATGCGGGTATCGGTGTCCAGCACCTCGCCACCGCAACTGGTCTTGTCGCCCTTGCGAATGAAATATCCCCTAGCCATTGCTGCAACTCCTTGTCTGTTGGCGATCTGCAGCACAAGGGTTCAATACGAAGGTGTCAGGCGTAAATCAGACGTTTCCGGAATACGTGTAGGAAAGGGGGATTGAATCGAAGGTGGGGATTTGTAGGAGCGAGCATGCTCGCGATGAACCTGAGAGTGTCGCGGGGTGTCAGGCTCCCCGCGTTATCGTTGACGACCATCGCGAGCAGGCTCGCTCTTACAGGAGCTTTTGCAGCTCCTCCACCGGCAATGGCCGGCTATGCAGGTACCCCTGATAGAGATGGCAGCCCAGGCCCTGCAAAAACTCAAGCTGTTCCGAGTTCTCCACCCCTTCGGCAATGATCTCCAGCCCGAGGCTGCGGGCCATGGCGACGATGGCGCGGATGATCTCGGCATCGTTGGGGTCGGTGGTGGCGTCGCGAATGAACGACTGGTCGATTTTCAGGGTGTCGACCGGCAGGCGCTTGAGGTAGGTCAGCGAAGAGTAGCCGGTACCGAAATCGTCCATGGCAAAGCTCACGCCGAGTTTTTTCAGGCGCAGCATCTTGTTGATGGTGTCTTCCAGGTTCTGGATGACGATGCCTTCGGTGATTTCCAGTTTCAGCAGCGAGCTGGGCAGGCCGTAGGTGGCGAGGCTGTTTTCGATGCGCTCGACGAAGTCGTTCTGGCGGAACTGGCGTGGGCTGATGTTGACGCACAGGCTGAATTGCAGCGGGTCCACCCGGCCATCGGCGATCAGTTGCCTGAAGGCCTGGCAGGCTTCGTCGACGATCCAGGTGCCCACCTCGAGGATCAACCCGCTGTCTTCCAATACCTTGATGAACTCGGTGGGCGACTGCGCGCCAAGTTCCGGATGGTTCCAGCGCACCAGCGCTTCGGCACCGACAATGCGGTTATCCCGGGCGTCCACCTGGGGTTGGTAATGCACGCGAAACTCACCTCGTGAAAGCGCCAGGCGCAGGTCGGTTTCCATGCGCAGGCGTTCGCTCGCGGCCTTCTGCATGGTGTTGTGGTACATCTGTGCGGTATTGCGCCCTGAATCCTTGGCGCGATAAAGGGCGATATCGGCACGCTTGAGCAGGTCGGTCGGCGTGGCACCGTGGTCGGGAATCAAGGCAATGCCAATGCTCGGCGTCACCTGCAGGCGCTGACCGTCGAGGAACATAGGTTCCGACAGCAGCTCACGAATGGTATCGGCCAGTTCGCAGACCTGGTCGCTGACCTCGTTGCGCGAACCTTCGAGGCCGCTGAGCAGCACCACGAACTCATCCCCGCCCAGGCGCGCGACGGTGTCTTCCATGCGCACGCTGGCTTCCAGGCGCGCGGTGATGATTTTCAGCACCGTATCGCCCACCGGATGGCCGAGGGAGTCGTTGATGTGCTTGAAGTGGTCGAGGTCGAGGAACATCAACGCGCCGCGCAGGTTGTGGCGCTTGAGCAGGGCGATCTGCTGGCTCAGGCGATCCATCAGCAATGCGCGGTTGGGCAGGTTGGTCAGCGGGTCGTGGTAGGCCAGGTGGCGGATCTGCGCCTCGGCGTTTTTCAGCAGGCTTACGTCCCGTGCGGTCAAGAGCAGGCACGCGGTCTCGTTGAGGGTGATCGGTTCCACCGACACCTCCACGGTCAGCAACTCGCCGCGCTTGTTGCGCCCGAGCATTTCCTGGTGATGTACCCGGCCCTTGATCTGCAGTTCGGCCAGCAGCGCCGAGCGCTGTTTCTCTTCGGCCCAGATCCCGACCTGGTACACGGTACGGCCGATCACTTCGTCGGCGCGGTAGCCGGTCAGGCGGCAGAACCCGTCGTTGACCTCCAGGTAGCGTCCGGTATCGCGTTCAGTGATGGTGATGGCGTCCGGGCTTGAGTGGAAGGCCTTGGCGAACTTCTCCTCGCTGGCCTTGAGCGCCGCTTCCGAGCGTTGCTGTTGGGTGATGTCGCGCAAGGTGGTGACGATGCACGGCTGTTCGCTGACGCTGATCTGACGACTGGAAATCACGCAGGTCAGCGACTGCCCGTCCTTGTGCTGGACGAGGATCGCCACATTGTTCAGGCCTTGTTCGCGGATCACCTGTTCGATCCGCTGCAGGCTTTTTGCCGAAGCGTCCCACAGGCCGATTTCGTCGGCGCTGCGCCCGATCACATCGGCGGCGCTCCAGCCAAAGGTCTGGGTGAAGCTGGAGTTGATCTCGATGAACTGCCCGGTGTCCTGGCGCGTCACGCAGATCGGGTCCGGGCTGACCTGGAACAGGGTGGCGAATTTCTCTTCGGAGGCCACCAGGCGTTGTTCGCGCTCGACCTGGTCGGTGATGTCGAGCAGGGTGCCGGCCATGCGCAGGGGCACGCCGTTTTCATCGCGGTAGAGGCGGGCGCGGCTCTCCAGGTAGCGTGAGCTGCCGTCCGGCATTTGCACCCGATAGGTCAGCTGATAGTTGCCGGCCGGACCTTCGCGCAGGCTGCGGTAGGCATCGCGCATCGTGTCGCGTTCTTCGCCGGGCACGCCTTCGAAAAAATCGTCGAACGATTCATGGAACGGGATGGGATCCATGCCGTGCAACTGGGCGGCGCGGGCCGAGCCATACAGCATGCCGCTGGGAATGTGCCAGTCCCAGGTGCCCAGCTGCGCCGAGTCCAGGGCCAGGTCGAGGCGCTCCTGGCTGTCCTTGAGGGCGTGTTCGGCGGCTTTGCGTTCGGTGGTGTCGAGGAAGGTGCTCAGCAGGTAGGGCTGGCCTTCGAGTTCGACCTTTTGTGCACTGAGGATGCCATCGTGGATCTGCCCGTTGCTGGCACGAAACTGCACTTCCATGCTGGTCAGTTCGCCCTTGGCCTTGGTGGCCTTGACCAGTTGCGCGCGTTGCTCGGGGTGCACCCAGAGGCCCAGTTCCAGCGTGGTGCGGCCAATCGCGTCCTGCACCGGCCAGCCGAACAGGCTTTCGAAATACTGGTTGGCTTCGGTGATCAGGCCATCATCCTGGCGCGTCAGCAGGACCATGTTCGGGCACAGGTGGAACAGCGTCGCGAAGCGTTTCTCCGAGCTGCTCAGCGCCTGTTCGCGCAGGCGTTGGTGGGTGATTTCGCGGATCACGCCAATCATGCGTGGACGGCCGTGCTTGTCCGGCAGCAGGCTGCCGCTGATCTCCAGCCAATGCAGGCTACCGTCGGGCCAGCGAACGCGGTGGTGCATCGCTTGCTCCAGCGGCGCGCCAGCGATCACGGCATGGAAGGCGCGAAGGGTCTTTGCCCGATCTTCGACAGGCAACAGGTCGAGGTATTCCAGGTCGGCCGGCAACGGTTGCCGGGGATCGAAGCCAAACAGCGCCTGCGTGCCCCGGGACCAGCTGATCTGCCCACGCTCGATATCCCAATACCACGCGCCCAGGCGCGCGCCGTTGAGCGCGGCCAGCAATTGCGAGGCACTTTCCCAGCTTTGTTCGGAGCTTTTCGGGTCAAGCGCCTGGATGCGCGGCATCGGCGGAATACGGTCAACAGATTTCGGCATTGGCAAGCCTTGAGCTGAATTGGGTATCGGGTACAGAAATTCGGGCTCTATAGGAGTAGCACAAGTCAGCCTTGAGTCCCTGGCAGATCGATTTGAGCATCCAGCAAGGCCATGAAGGCCCGTGCTGCATTCGATAGCGTCCTTTCCGTGTGCAGGATATAGCCTAGCTGGCGAGTCAGTTGTATGCCCGGTAAAGGTATTCGCGCAACCTGGTCATCGAGCATGGTGCGTGGCAAGACGCTCCAGGCCAGGCCGATCGACACCATCATCTTGATGGTTTCCAGGTAATTGGTGCTCATGGCGATGTTCGGCGTCAGGCCCTGGGCTTCGAACAGGCGCTGGACGATGTGGTGGGTAAAGGTATTGCCGCCGGGGAACACCGCCGGGTGTCGGGCGATGTCCGCGAGGCTGACCTTGCCGTTGTTGAGCAACGAATGCTCCGGGGCCACCACGAAGTCCAGCGGGTCGTCCCACACTGGAGTGGCCTTGACCAGGGCGTGGGGTTCCGGCGCCAGGGTGATGACCGCCAGTTCCGCCCGACCATGGAGGATTTCCTCGTAGGCCACCTCGGAATCGAGAAACTGGATGTCCAGCGCCACCTCGGGGTAGCGCCGGGTGAACTCCCTTAATAAAGGCGGCAAACGGTGCAGGCCGATGTGGTGACTGGTGGCCAGGGTCAGACGACCGGTCACCTCCCCGGTGAGGTTGGTCAGGGCGCGGCGCGTATCATCAAGGACATTCAGAATCTGGTAGGCCCGGGGCAGCAGGGCACGGCCGGCCTCGGTCAGGCCGACTTCGCGGCCCAGCCGATCGAACAGTCGCACCTTCAATTGCTGCTCCAGCCCGGCGATGCGCTTGCTGATCGCTGGCTGCGTCAGATGCAAGCGTTCGCCCGCACCGGAGAAGCTTCCGGTCTCGGCGATGGCGATAAAGGCATTGAGGTTGGCCAGGTCCATATCAGTATTCCAGCTGGTTATCCAAAGCATAAAAAATATGAATTTGAGTTATTTAATGTAACCCCATAGGATCAGCCTCACAAGCCAAAGGGTTATTGAATCACTCAAGACCCAGGGCATAGAAACAAGCTGATGAGGAAACCGTCTGATGGCCGGCAAAACGCTCTACGACAAGCTCTGGGATTCGCATTTGGTCAAGCAGCGCGACGATGGCTCTGCGCTGATCTACATCGATCGTCACATCATCCACGAAGTGACCTCGCCGCAAGCCTTCGAAGGCCTGCGTCTGGCCGGGCGCAAGCCATGGCGTATCGATGCCAACATCGCGACCCCGGACCACAACGTACCGACTACCCCTGAGCGCAAGGGCGGCATCGCAGCCATTGCCGACCAGGTCTCGCGTTTGCAGGTCCAGACCCTCGACGATAACTGCGACGAATACGGCATCGTCGAATTCAAGATGAATGACGTCCGCCAAGGCATCGTCCACGTCATCGGCCCGGAGCAGGGTGCAACCTTGCCGGGCATGACCGTGGTCTGCGGCGACTCCCATACCTCGACCCACGGCGCTTTTGGTGCCCTGGCCCACGGTATCGGCACTTCCGAGGTCGAGCACGTGCTCGCCACCCAGTGCCTGGTCGCCAAGAAAATGAAGAACATGCTGGTGCGCGTCGAAGGCCAATTGCCGTTCGGCGTGACCGCCAAGGACATCGTTCTCGCCGTGATCGGCAAGATCGGTACCGCCGGTGGTAATGGTCACGCCATCGAGTTCGCTGGCAGCGCGATTCGCGACCTGTCCGTCGAAGGCCGCATGACCATCTGCAACATGGCCATCGAGGCCGGTGCCCGTGTTGGCCTGGTGGCAGCGGATGAAAAAACCGTGGCTTACGTGAAGGGCCGTCCATTCGCCCCGAAAGGCGCGGAATGGGATTTGGCCGTCGAAGCCTGGAAAGACCTGGTGTCCGACGCCGATGCGAAGTTCGACACCATCGTTGAGCTCGACGCGACCCAGATCAAGCCGCAAGTCAGCTGGGGCACTTCGCCCGAGATGGTTTTGGCTGTGGATCAGAACGTTCCGGACCCTGCGAAGGAAATGGACCTGGTCAAGCGCGGTTCCATCGAACGCGCCCTGAAATACATGGGTTTGACCGCCAATCAGGCGATCACCGACATTCAGCTGGACCGCGTGTTCATCGGCTCCTGCACCAACTCGCGGATCGAAGACCTGCGCGCAGCGGCAGTGATCGCCAAGGGCCGCAAAGTGGCATCGACCATCAAGCAGGCCATCGTGGTGCCGGGTTCGGGCCTGGTAAAGGCCCAGGCTGAATCCGAAGGCCTGGACAAGATTTTCCTCGAAGCTGGTTTCGAATGGCGCGAGCCGGGTTGCTCGATGTGCCTGGCGATGAACCCGGACCGTTTGGAGTCGGGCGAGCATTGCGCTTCCACCTCCAACCGCAACTTCGAAGGCCGTCAGGGCGCCGGTGGTCGTACCCACCTGGTCAGCCCGGCCATGGCCGCCGCCGCCGCTGTGAACGGTCGTTTCGTCGACGTCCGTGAATTGATCTAAAGGAGCGCAGCATGAAAGCTTTCACCCAGCACACTGGACTTGTCGCGCCTCTGGATCGTGCCAACGTCGACACCGACCAGATCATCCCGAAGCAGTTCTTGAAGTCGATCAAGCGCACCGGTTTCGGCCCGAACCTGTTCGACGAATGGCGTTACCTGGACGTGGGTCAGCCGTATCAGGACAACTCCAAGCGCCCATTGAACAAGGACTTCGTGCTCAATGCCGAGCGTTACCAAGGCGCCAGCGTGTTGCTGGCCCGCGAGAACTTCGGTTGCGGCTCCAGCCGTGAGCACGCGCCATGGGCCCTGGAAGAGTACGGTTTCCGCAGCATCATCGCGCCGAGCTATGCCGACATCTTCTTCAACAACAGCTTCAAGAACGGCTTGCTGCCGATCATCCTGAGCGACGCTGAAGTCGACGAGCTGTTCCAGCAGGTCGAGGCCAATCCGGGCTACCAGTTGCAGATCGATCTGCAGGCGCAAACCGTGACCCGTCCGGACGGCAAGGTCTTGAGCTTTGAGATCGATGCGTTCCGCAAGCACTGCCTGCTCAATGGCCTGGACGATATCGGCCTGACCTTGCAGGACGGTGATGCGATTGCGGCGTTCGAGGCCAAACACCGGGCGAGCCAGCCGTGGTTGTTCCGCGACGCGTAAGTATGCGAAAGCCGTCATGACGCCATCGCGAGCAGGCTCACTCCTACATTTGAAATGCGAACCCCTGTAGGAGCGAGCCTGCTCGCGATGAGGCCCGAACAAACACCACAAGACTCACCCCAAAAAGGAAGTCCCGATGACCAGCGCCGCCCAGCACAGCCAGGTAGTCCAGAAGCAATTCGGTGAACAGGCCGCGGCCTACCTGAGCAGCGCCGTTCACGCTCAAGGCACCGAATTCGCGCTGTTGCAGGCCGAACTGGCGGGGCAGGGCGAGGCCCGTGTCCTGGACCTGGGTTGCGGCGCCGGTCACGTGAGTTTTCAGGTGGCTTCGCTGGTCAAGGAAGTGGTGGCCTACGACCTGTCGCAGCAGATGCTCGACGTGGTCGCCGCCGCAGCCGTTGATCGGGGCCTGGGCAATATTTCTACGGTCAACGGCGCCGCCGAGCACCTGCCGTTCGCCGATGGCGAGTTCGACTTCGTGTTCAGCCGTTATTCGGCGCACCATTGGAGCGATCTCGGCTTGGCCCTGCGGGAAGTGCGGCGAGTATTGAAACCAGGCGGTGTCGCGGTATTCATCGACGTGTTGTCACCGGGCAGCCCGTTGTTCGACACTTACCTGCAGAGCGTCGAAGTGCTGCGCGACACCAGCCATGTGCGCGACTATAGCGCCGGTGAGTGGCTGCGCCAGGTCAGTGAGGCAGGGCTGCATACCCGCAGCACCAATCGCCAACGGCTGCGTCTGGAGTACAACGCCTGGGTCGAGCGCATGCGCACACCACAGGTGATGCGCGCGGCGATCCGCGAGTTGCAGCAGTCGATGGGCAACGAAGTGCGCGAATATTTCGAGATTGAGGCCGATGGTTCGTTCAGTACCGATGTGCTGGTACTGATGGCTGAAAGATAAGCGATTAACAGACTTTTTCCGGGAGCGCCCCAGGCGCACCGACTGATGACATGAGGAACGCATGAGCAAGCAGATTCTGATTCTCCCAGGTGACGGTATTGGCCCGGAAATCATGGCCGAAGCGGTCAAGGTGCTGGAGTTGGCCAGTGACAAGTTCGCTTTGGGCTTCGAGCTGAGCCACGACGTGATCGGTGGCGCGGCCATCGACAAGCACGGCGTACCTTTGGCCGATGAAACCCTGGAACGTGCCCGCGCCGCCGATGCCGTGCTGTTGGGCGCGGTGGGCGGCCCGAAATGGGACACCATCGAGCGTGACATCCGCCCTGAGCGCGGCCTGCTGAAAATCCGTGCGCAACTGGGCCTGTTCGGCAACCTGCGTCCGGCGATCCTGTACCCGCAACTGGCCGAGGCCTCCAGCCTGAAGCCGGAAATCGTTGCCGGGCTGGACATCCTGATCGTCCGCGAGCTGACCGGCGGTATCTACTTCGGCGCGCCACGCGGTACCCGTACCCTGGAAAACGGCGAGCGTCAGTCCTACGACACCCTGCCGTACAGCGAAAGCGAAATCCGCCGCATCGCCCGTGTCGGTTTCGACATGGCCATGGTTCGCGGCAAAAAGCTGTGCTCGGTGGACAAGGCCAACGTACTGGCCTCCAGCCAGCTGTGGCGTGAAATCGTCGAGGAAGTGGCCAAGGACTACCCACAGGTCGAACTGAGCCACATGTACGTCGACAACGCCGCCATGCAACTGGTGCGGGCACCGAAGCAGTTCGACGTGATCGTCACCGACAACATGTTCGGCGATATCCTGTCCGACCAGGCGTCGATGCTCACCGGTTCCATCGGCATGCTGCCGTCGGCGTCCCTGGACACCAACAACAAAGGCATGTACGAGCCGTGCCACGGTTCGGCACCGGACATCGCGGGCAAAGGCATCGCCAACCCGTTGGCGACCATTTTGTCGGTTTCGATGATGCTGCGTTACAGCTTCAACCAGCAGGCCGCCGCCGATGCCATCGAAAAAGCCGTTAGCCTGGTGTTGGACCAGGGCTTGCGCACCGGTGACATCTGGTCGAACGGTTGCACTAAAGTCGGTACGCAGGAAATGGGCGACGCAGTAGTCGCCGCGCTGCGGAATCTGTAATCTCTCGGGCCCGCTGCCACTTTTACCCCCAAAGGCAGCGGCCCACTTTTCAAGAAGGTGTAGTTGCGATGAAACGTGTAGGTCTGATCGGTTGGCGCGGTATGGTCGGTTCCGTGCTCATGCAGCGGATGCTGGAAGAGCAGGATTTCGATCTTATCGAGCCGGTGTTTTTCACCACTTCCAATGTCGGTGGCCAAGGCCCGTCCGTGGGCAAGGACATTGCTCCGCTCAAGGACGCTTACAGCATTGAAGAGCTGAAGACCCTCGACGTGATCCTGACCTGCCAGGGTGGCGACTACACCAGCGAAGTCTTCCCGAAACTGCGCGAAGCCGGCTGGCAGGGTTACTGGATCGATGCGGCTTCGAGCCTGCGCATGCAGGATGACGCGGTCATCGTGCTGGACCCGGTCAACCGCAAGGTCATCGACCAGCAGCTGGATGCCGGTACCAAGAACTACATCGGCGGTAACTGCACCGTCAGCCTGATGCTGATGGGCCTGGGTGGCCTGTTCGAGGCTGGCCTGGTGGAGTGGATGAGCGCCATGACTTATCAGGCGGCATCGGGTGGCGGCGCGCAGCACATGCGTGAGCTGATCAAGCAGATGGGCGTAACCCACGGCGCTGTTGCCGATCAACTGGCCGACCCGGCCAGCGCGATCCTCGACATCGACCGTCGTGTGGCCGAAGCCATGCGCAGCGACGCGTACCCGACCGAAAACTTCGGCGTACCGCTGGCCGGCAGCCTGATCCCGTGGATCGACAAGGAACTGCCGAACGGTCAAAGCCGTGAAGAGTGGAAGGCCCAGGCCGAGACCAACAAGATCCTCGGTCGCTTCAAGAGCCCGATCCCGGTGGATGGCATCTGCGTGCGTATCGGCGCCATGCGCTGCCACAGCCAGGCGCTGACCATCAAGCTGAACAAGGACGTGCCGATCGCCGACATCGAAGGGTTGATCAGCCAGCACAACCCTTGGGTCAAACTGGTGCCGAACAACCGTGACATCAGCATGCAGGAGCTGAGCCCGACCAAGGTCACCGGCACCCTGAACATCCCGGTTGGCCGTCTGCGCAAGCTGAACATGGGCTCGCAGTTCGTCGGCGCGTTCACCGTCGGCGACCAACTGCTGTGGGGCGCGGCCGAGCCGCTGCGTCGCATGCTGCGGATCCTGCTCGAGCGTTGATCGACTGAAGCTATGAAAGAGCCCGCGCCTTGAAAGAGACGCGGGTTTTTTTATGCCTGAGGTTTCTCGGTTGGTCTGGTCTGGCCTCATCGCTGGCAAGCCAGCTCCCACAGGTTACAGTGGTGCACACAAAATAAGGTTCGACAACGATCTCTGTGGGAGCTGGCTTGCCAGCGATGAGGCCAGCTTGGGTGCCACAGAATTGCCTGCATGCCCCCCACCCGGTAAAGTGCCGCTCCCCCCGTTTCGCCAGAGGTAAAACCATGAGCCAGACCATTGATATTGCCGTGATCGGCGCCACCGGTACTGTCGGCGAAACGCTGGTGCAGATCCTTGAAGAGCGTGATTTTCCGATCGGCAGCCTGCATCTGCTGGCCAGCAGCGAATCCGCCGGCAGTTCGGTGCCGTACCGCGGCAAGAACGTGCGTGTGCGCGAAGCCGATGAGTTCGATTTCAGCAAGGTCCAGCTGGTGTTCTTCGCCGCGGGCCCGGCAGCCACCTTGAGTTTCGCCGCACGCGCCACGGCGGCCGGTTGCTCGGTCATCGATCTGTCCGGCGCCTTGCCGGCCGACCAGGCGCCACAGGTTGTCCCGGAGGCGAATGCGCAAGTGCTGGCCGGCCTGAAAAAGCCATTCCAGGTCAGCAGCCCGAGCCCGGCGGCCACCACCTTGGCGGTGTTGCTCGCACCCCTGCTGGGGCTGCTCGATTTGCAACGCATCAACCTGACCGCCAGCCTGGCGGTTTCTGCACAGGGCCGCGAAGCCGTGACCGAGCTGGCCCGGCAAACCGCCGAACTGCTGAATGTGCGCCCACTGGAGCCGACCTTCTTTGACCGGCAGATGGCCTTCAACCTGCTGGCTCAGGTCGGCAAGCCGGATGAGCAGGGCCATACCCTGCTGGAAAAGCGTCTGGTGCGCGAACTGCGTCAGGTCATGGCGTTGCCTGCTTTGAAGATTTCCGTCACTTGCATTCAAGCCCCGGTGTTTTTTGGCGATAGCTATAGCGTGACCCTGCAGTGCGCGAGCGACATCGACCTGGCAAAGGTCAACGCCGCGCTCGAAGACGCGCCCGGCATCGAGCTGGTGGAAGCCGGCGATTACCCGACAGCGGTCGGTGATGCGGTAGGGCAGGATGTGGTCTACGTTGGTCGGGTGCGCCTGGGGATCGACGAACCGTCGGAACTTAATGTGTGGCTGACGTCAGATAACGTACGCAAAGGCGCGGCGCTCAATGCTGTGCAGGTGGCCGAATTGTTGATAAAAGACCTGCTGTAAAAGATACTTCCAAACGAGCGTCATGCTTGGCCGTAATGTCGAAGGCGAGCCGCCCTGAAGGACTTTGCAGGGCATGCATGAAACGATCGCGCGCGGCGACCTTCGCCCGCGCGCAATGCCTTACGGCAGCGGCTATCTGCCTCGCTGGCCGAGGAATGTGAAAACTAAGGATAAGCTATGGTTCAAGTTCGCAAACTGGTGTTAGCAATAGCGGCCGCCTCGGCGCTGTCCTCCGGTATGGCGCATGCCCTCGGGCTCGGGGAACTGACCCTGAAGTCGACGCTGAACCAGCCGCTGGTGGCCGAAATCGAGTTGCTCGACGTCAAGGAACTCACCGCTGCCGAAGTGGTGCCCAGCCTGGCTTCTCCTGAAGATTTCGCCAAGGCCGGTGTCGACCGCCAGGCGTTTCTCAACGACCTGACCTTTACCCCGGTGCTCAATGCCAGCGGTAAAAGCATCCTGCGCGTGACCTCCAGCAAGCCCCTGACCGAGCCGATGGTGAAATTCCTGGTTCAGGTGATGTGGCCCAACGGTCGTCTGTTGCGCGATTACAGCGTGCTGCTCGATCCGTCCAAATTCTCGCCGCAGACCGCTGAGGCGGCCGCGCAACCTGCACCTGTTCAAACCGGTACTACGCCCGTCACCGGCGCGACCCAGCCGTCCGAATACACC
This sequence comes from Pseudomonas sp. WJP1, assembly GCF_028471945.1. NCBI lineage: Bacteria > Pseudomonadati > Pseudomonadota > Gammaproteobacteria > Pseudomonadales > Pseudomonadaceae > Pseudomonas > Pseudomonas sp. WJP1. Next base: position 5,028,013 of record NZ_CP110128.1, on the reverse strand, counting down.
ACCACGCGGCGCGATACCCTGTGGGAAATCGCCGCGAAGGCGCGTAATGGCGGTTCGATTCAACAAACCATGCTGGCCATCCAGGCGCTGAACCCGGATGCCTTCATCGATGGCAACATCAACCGGCTCAAGACCGGTCAGGTGTTGCGCCTGCCGGATCAGGCCCAAAGCACGAGCCTGCCGCAATCGAAGGCCATCGCCGAAGTGGCTGCGCAAAACACCGCCTGGCGTCAGGGGCGTCGTTATGTCGCCAAGCCGGGTGCAGGCCAGCAGCAGCTCGATGCGACCAATCGCGGTCGCGGTGAAACCGTTTCCACGCAAGCTGGCCAGGACAAGCTGAGCCTGGTTTCCGCCGAATCCGGCAAGGCCAGGGGCAAGGGCGCCGCAGGCGATGCCAAGGCCTTGAACAACCAGCTGGCGGTAACCCAGGAAAGCCTCGATACCAAGCGCCGTGACAGCGCTGAACTGAAAAGCCGCATGACCGATCTGCAAAGTCAGATGGACAAGCTGCAACGCCTCATTGAGCTGAAGAACAACCAACTGGCCAAATTGCAGGCCGAAGGTGCGGCGGGAACGCCGGCGGCAACGGCGACCGCTGCGGCGATCCCGGCTGAGCTGCCCGCCGATCCTGCGGCAACCCCTGCCGAAGCGCCTGTTCCAACTCCGGCCGAAGCAGCGGCGCCGGCGCCTGCCCCGGCTGAAGCGGCGCCAGAAGCGACTCCTGCTCCGGCCCCGGCAGAAACGCCGGTCGAACCGACGCCTGCAGCCTCGGACGAGCATAAATTCAATGAATTGCTGACCAATCCGTGGCTGCTGGGCCTGGCGGGTGGCGGGGCAGTGGTAGCGCTGCTGTTGCTGCTGTTGCTGGCCCGTCGCCGCAAAGCCCAGCAGGAAGCCGAGAAACATCTGCGCATGGCTCGCGCCCTGGCCGAAGAGCAGGAGTTTTCCTCCGAGCTTGACCTGTCTAAAGGCATCTTCGACGACCTGGAAGAGGTTGAGCCGCCGAGCCCGAAACTTGCCACTGCACCGGCTCCAGAACCAGCTCCAGCTCCAGCTCCAGCACCCGCCCCGGTGATCGCCCCGGTCGTGGTCACGCCGCCGATTGCCGCGCCGCTGGTGTCGCCCGCCGCCGAGCATTCCGACGATGTGCTGGACCGCGCGCAGTTGCACATCGACGGTGGTCGCCTGAATCAGGCGGTCACGTTGCTGGAGGCAGGCGTCAAACAAGAGCCGCAGCGCAGCGATTTGCGCCTCAAGCTGATGGAAGTCTACGGTTTGCAGGGCGATCGCGACGCGTTCGTGGTCCAGGAACGCCAGTTGGTAGCCAACGGCGACAACTATGCCCAGGTCGAAAAGCTCAAGAGCCGTTTCCCGGCCATGGCGCTGGTCGCTGCTGGCGGTATTGCCGCTGCGGCCGTCGCCGCCGAGCTGGACGCACAGTACGTCAAGGACCTGTTGCTCGACGAGCCGCAAGCGCCGGCTGCGGTCGATGACGACTTTGACAGCGCGTTCGACCTGAGCCTGGATGACCTGGAAAACGTCACGCCGGTAACGGTTGCGCCGGAGCCAGCACCAGAACCAGCGCCGGAGCCGGAAACAACCCTGGCCGATCTGGAAGATTTCCCGCTGGACGATGACCTGAGTTTCGAGTCGGTCCTGCAGCAGCAGACTGAAATCAAGGAAAACCTCGATGACCTGTCGGAGTTCGACTTGGACATGGACCTTGGTGGCGAGCCAACGCCGGCGATCCTGGCCGAGGACGATTTCCTGCTGAGCCTGGATGAAGACGTCAAGGACCAGCCGGCCGCGCCAGCGCCGGACGTGCCGCAAGTGACCCTGGACGATCTGGACCTGCCGGCTGATTTCGATTTGTCCCTGGCTGATGAAATGGACGTTCCGGCGCCTGCGCAGGCATTGACCCCTGAGCTGGATGACATCAGCGCCGAGCTGGAGAACCTGTCCCAAAGCATCAGTGAGCCAAGTTTCACGGTCGATGACGCCCTGGCAACCGTGGATGACGAGCCGGAATTCGATTTCCTGGCTGGTACCGACGAAGTCGCCACCAAGCTGGATCTGGCCCAGGCCTACATCGACATGGGCGACAATGACGGTGCCCGTGACATCCTCAACGAGGTGGTGACTGAAGGCGACGACGGCCAGAAGAGCGAAGCCAAGGAGATGCTCGCGCGCCTGGCTTGAGTGATTGACCGTTTGTAGACAAAGCGGCAGCCCATTGGGGCTGCCGTTTTTGTTTGCGGGCGATGTGATGCTGTCTGTGCTGCCGCTATCGCGAGCAGGCTCGCTCCTACAGGGGAAGGCGTTTTGCCTGAAGAAACGCGGTCCACTGTAGGAGTGAGCCTGCTCGCGATAGCGGCATCCCATTCACCACAGGACCCTCTGTTGTACTGGCGTCCCTGCTCGACAGCCTTATAATGCCCCCCTTTGCGTACATCAGCAGGCTGTCACTCCTTGGCAAACATAGATAACCCGGCCGCCGAAATGGCGGCCGATGGCTTTTTCCGGATCGCGTTGGGCGTTGAATACAAGGGCTCGCGTTACCGTGGCTGGCAGCGACAGGCCTCTGGCGTGCTCACGGTGCAGGAAACCCTCGAAAACGCCTTGTCCAAGGTGGCCGACTCTCCCGTTTCGCTGCTGTGCGCCGGGCGTACCGATGCCGGCGTGCATGCGTGTGGCCAGGTGGTGCACTTCGACACGCAAGTAGAGCGTTCGATGAAGGCCTGGGTCATGGGCGCCAATATCAATTTGCCGCACGATGTCAGCGTCAGTTGGGCCAAGGTCATGCCGGCGCACTTTCATGCCCGGTTCAAGGCCATTGCCCGGCGCTATCGCTACGTGATCTACAACGACCAGATCCGACCGGCGCACCTGAACGAAGAAATCACCTGGAACCATCGTCCGCTGGACGTCGAGCGCATGGCCGAGGCGGCCCGGTACCTGGTGGGTACCCACGATTTCAGCGCTTTCCGTGCCGGCCAGTGCCAGGCCAAGTCGCCGATCAAGGAGCTGCATCACCTGCGCGTCACGCGCCACGGCAAGATGATCGTGCTGGATATCCGCGCCAGCGCCTTCCTGCACCACATGGTGCGCAACATTGCCGGCGTGCTGATGACCATCGGTGCCGGCGAGCGTCCGGTGGAGTGGATGAAGGAAGTGCTGGAGAGCCGAATTCGCCGTTCCGGCGGGGTGACGGCGCATCCGTTCGGCCTGTATCTGGTGCAGGTCGAGTACCGCGACGAGTTCCAGTTGCCCGAGCGTTACATCGGCCCACATTTCCTTACCGGTTTCAGCGAACTTGACGGCTGACGCCTTCGAACGCTTTTGTTACCATCCGGGACTTTCCCGGATTTACCGTGAGGATTTCTCGACATGTCAGCCGTTCGCAGCAAGATTTGCGGGATTACCCGCATGGAAGATGCGTTGGCGGCGGTCGAGGCCGGGGCCGATGCCATCGGCTTTGTGTTCTACGCCAAGAGCCCGCGGGGCGTGACGTTCCAGCAAGCGCGCGCGATCATCAAGGCGTTGCCGCCGTTCGTCACCACCGTGGGCTTGTTCGTCAACGCCAGCCGCTGCGAGCTGGGAGAAATCCTCGACGCCGTGCCGCTGGACCTGCTGCAGTTCCATGGCGATGAAACGGCAGAGGACTGCGAGGGCTGGCATCGTCCGTACATCAAGGCCCTGCGGGTCAAGGCGGGGGATGATATCGCGGCGGCCTGCGACGCTTATCCCGGTGCCAGCGGTATTTTGCTCGACGCCTATGTCGAAGGCGTTCCCGGTGGAACCGGTCAGGCATTCGACTGGTCGTTGATACCGCAAGGCCTGAGCAAGCCGATTATCCTGGCGGGCGGCCTGACCCCGGAAAACGTCGCCGAGGCGGTGGCCCGGGTTCGACCTTATGCCGTGGATGTCAGCGGCGGGGTAGAGGCGAGCAAGGGCATCAAGGATCACGCAAAGATTCAGGCGTTCATCGACGCGGTACGCAGAAGCTCACAGGAGCTCCCACGTTGATGTGACGGCTGGCAGACTGCCGCCGTCCACTGCACTGTACAAAACGGCTGAGGATTGATGGGGTGTACGCAGGTCACGCTGCACTGACCCGGCACCCATCGAACATCGCCGCACACATGAATTTAGCTCAAGGGCATACGCGGGGCTGCGAACCAGAGCGTTCGGGCCGCCGGTACTGGAGAAAGAAAGCATGAGCAACTGGTTAGTAGACAAACTGATCCCTTCGATCATGCGTTCCGAGGTCAAGAAGAGCTCGGTGCCTGAAGGTCTTTGGCACAAATGCCCGTCTTGCGAGGCTGTGCTGTATCGTCCGGAGCTGGAAAAGACCCTGGACGTTTGCCCCAAGTGCAATCACCACATGCGTATCGGCGCGCGCGCCCGTATCGACATTTTCCTCGATGCCGAAGGTCGTACCGAACTGGGTGCTGACCTGGAGCCGGTTGACCGCCTGAAATTCCGCGACGGCAAGAAGTACAAGGATCGCCTGACCGCAGCGCAGAAGCAGACCGGCGAGAAAGACGCGCTGATCTCGATGAGCGGTACCCTGCTGGGCATGCCCGTGGTGGTTTCGGCGTTCGAATTCTCCTTCATGGGTGGTTCGATGGGCGCCATCGTCGGTGAGCGCTTCGTGCGCGCCGCCAACTACGCGCTGGAAAAACGCTGCCCGATGATCTGCTTCTCCGCCTCCGGTGGCGCGCGGATGCAGGAAGCCCTGATCTCGCTGATGCAAATGGCCAAGACCTCCGCGGTGCTGGCGCGTCTGCGTGAAGAAGGCATTCCGTTCATTTCCGTGCTGACCGACCCGGTTTACGGCGGTGTTTCCGCCAGCCTGGCGATGCTGGGCGACGTGATCGTTGGCGAACCAAAAGCCCTGATCGGCTTCGCCGGTCCACGCGTAATCGAACAAACCGTTCGTGAAAAGCTGCCTGAGGGCTTCCAGCGCAGCGAGTTCCTGCTGGAGCACGGCGCGATCGACATGATCATCCACCGTCAGGAGCTGCGCCCGCGCCTGGGTAACCTGCTGGCGCAAATGATGGGCCTGCCGACGCCGAAATTCGTCGCTGCGCCAATCGAGCCAGTCGTGGTTCCACCGGTGCCTGCAAACATATGACCCAACGCACCCTTGGCGAGTGGCTCGCCTACCTTGAGCAGTTGCACCCTTCGGCCATCGACATGGGCCTTGAGCGCTCGCAGCAGGTAGCGTCCCGCATGGGACTGGGCAAGCCGGCGCCTCGGGTGATCACGGTCACCGGCACCAATGGCAAAGGCTCTACCTGTGCATTCGTGGCTTCATTGCTGCGAGCGCAGGGCCTGCGCGTCGGTGTCTACAGTTCTCCGCACCTGCTGCGTTACAACGAGCGGGTGCAGGTCAATGGCGTCGAAGCCACTGACGCCGAGCTTTGCCAGGCTTTCGCTGCGGTCGAAGCCGGTCGCGGCGACACTTCCCTGACCTATTTCGAGATGGGGACCCTGGCGGCGTTCTGGCTGTTTCAACAGTCCGGGCTCGACGCCGTGGTCCTGGAAGTGGGGCTGGGCGGGCGCCTGGACACGGTCAACGTGGTGGACGCCGACATGGCGCTGGTCACCAGCATTGGCGTGGATCATGCGGATTACCTGGGTGATACCCGCGAATCCGTGGCCTTCGAGAAGGCCGGCATCTTCCGCCAGGGCGCGCCTGCGCTCTGCGGCGACCTGAATCCCCCGCAGCCCCTGCTGGACAAGGCGCGCGAGCTCAATTGCGCGTTTTTCCTGCGTGGACGCGATTTCGACCTGGGTGTGACCGATCAGCATTGGCAATGGCGCGGGGTCGATGCCAAGGGGCAAGTGGTCGAATTGCACGATTTGCCGCCGCTCGACCTGCCGATGGAAAACGCCGCCTTGGCACTGCAGGCCTATCTGTTGCTCGGTTTGCCTTGGGTGAGTGCGCAGATTGTCCAGGCGCTGCAAGCGACGCGGATCGTCGGTCGACTCGATCGCCGGCAGGTCGACTGGCAGGGCAAGCGCCTCAATCTGTTGCTGGATGTGGGGCACAACCCCCACGCCGCCGAGTATCTGGCCCGCCGCCTGGCCAGCCGTCCACCGGTCGGCAAGCGTCTGGCGGTATTCGGATTGTTGGCAGACAAGGATCTGGATGGTGTCATTGGCGAATTGAGTGCTAGTGTCGAGCACTGGGCTGTCGCGCCTCTGGATTCGCCCCGGGCGCGACCGGTGGTCGACTTGCGCGAGGCGCTGGACAAGCGCGGTGCTTCGGTGACGTCCTATGATAGCGTGGCCGCCGCCCTGGAAGGGCAGTGTGCGCAGGCGACGAGCGACGACGAGATTCTGTTGTTCGGATCATTCTATTGTGTTGCCGAGGCCCTTGAGTGGCTGGCCCGGCGCTCCACGGAGGAAGCGGCAAATGGCATTGCTGGATAAGGCTTACAAACAGCGGATGGTCGGCGCCCTGGTCCTGGTAGCGCTGGCGGTGATTTTCCTGCCAATGCTGTTTTCCCGCCAGGATGAACAGCGTCAGGTGACGGTCCAGGCCCCGGCCGCGCCGCAAGCACCGGCGATGCCGCAAGTGCAGGTGGAGCCGGTGGTGGTGCCTGAGCCGCAAGCCCTGCCACAGGAGCCTGTGCCGAGCGACGAAGAAATCGCCCAGCAGGAAGCACCGGTTGCACCGGTTGCACCTGCAGCACCGGCACCTGCCGCCAAGCCGGTCACGCCGCCCCCTGCGCCAGCCCCTGTCCCGGCGCTGGCGGCCAAACCCGCCACGCCGCCGTCGCAACCGATCACCGCCGCATCGGGCAAGCCCGATACCAGCCAAAGCCGCGTCGACGCCAATGGCCTGTCGGTCAGTTGGTCGGTGCAACTGGCCAGTCTGGCCAATCGCGAAAGCGCGGAAAAGCTGCAAAAAACCCTGCGCAGCCAGGGTTACAATGCCTACATCCGTACGGCCGATGGCAAGAATCGCGTGTTTGTCGGGCCGCTGATCGAGCGTGCAGAAGCCGATCGCCTGCGTGACCTGTTGAACCGCCAACAGAACCTCAAGGGGTTTGTCGTGCGCTTTCAGCCAGAGCGTGGCTAAATCTATCGCCTCGATTTGAAATGCACTGACAATCGCAGCTTACCGATAAGCATGGGCTCTGCTAAAATGCGCCGCCTTATCCGTCTGTAGGCTGCACTGTGCCATTTACCTGGGTTGACTGGGCGATCGTTGCAATCGTCGCCATCTCCGCTTTGATCAGTCTGAGCCGCGGCTTCGTTAAAGAAGCACTGTCGCTGGTGACCTGGATCATCGCAGGAGCTGTTGCCTGGATGTTCGGTGGCTCATTGTCCGAGTACCTCGCCGGATACATCCAGACCCCATCGGCTCGTGTGATCACGGGCTGCGCCATCATGTTTGTCGCCACGCTGATCGTAGGCGCAATGGTCAATTATCTTATCAGCGAGTTGGTTCGCGTCACCGGGTTGTCCGGGACCGATCGATTCCTCGGCATGGCGTTCGGCGCAGCGCGTGGCGTGTTGCTGGTGGTCGTGGCGGTCGGGCTGTTGAGCCTGGGGCCGGTACAACAGGACGGGTGGTGGAAAGAGTCCCAACTCGTGCCAAAATTTTTATTGGTCGCCGACTGGTCCAAAAACCTGATTCTCGGGTGGAGCAGTCAGTGGCTTGCCAGCGGTATCAGCGTACCCGCTGATATTCCGTTCAAGGAGCAGCTCTTGCCGATGGCCAAAACGCCTCAGTGAGTGTTGTTCAGTTCAGATCCATTAAGTAGGGGTTGCGTCGCATGTGTGGCATCGTCGGTATCGTCGGTAAGTCGAACGTCAATCAGGCGCTGTATGACGCGCTAACCGTCCTCCAGCACCGCGGCCAGGACGCTGCCGGTATCGTGACCAGCCATGATGGCCGGTTATTCCTGCGCAAGGACAACGGCCTGGTGCGTGACGTGTTCCAGCAGCGTCACATGCAGCGCCTGGTCGGCCACATGGGCATTGGCCATGTGCGCTACCCGACCGCGGGCAGCTCGACTTCGGCCGAAGCTCAACCGTTTTACGTCAACTCGCCTTACGGCATCACCCTGGCGCACAACGGTAACCTGACCAACGTTGAACAACTGGCCAAGGAGATTTACGAATCTGACCTGCGCCACGTCAACACCAGCTCCGATTCGGAAGTGCTGCTCAACGTGTTCGCACACGAGCTGGCCCAGCGCGGCAAGCTGCAGCCGACCGAAGAAGACGTATTCGCTGCCGTCACCGACGTGCACAACCGTTGCGTCGGTGGCTACGCGGTCGTAGCGATGATCACCGGCTACGGCATCGTCGGTTTTCGCGACCCGCATGGCATCCGCCCGATCGTGTTCGGCCAGCGTCACACCGACGAAGGCGTCGAGTACATGATCGCCTCCGAAAGCGTGTCCCTGGACGTGCTCGGTTTCACCCTGATTCGCGACCTGGCTCCGGGCGAAGCGGTCTACATCACTGAAGACGGCAAGCTGCACACCCGTCAGTGCGCGACCAACCCGTCCCTGACCCCGTGCATCTTCGAACACGTCTACCTGGCGCGTCCGGACTCGATCATCGACGGCGTGTCGGTGTACAAGGCCCGCCTGCGCATGGGCGAGAAGCTTGCCGAGAAGATCCTGCGCGAGCGTCCGGATCACGACATCGACGTGGTCATCCCGATCCCGGACACCAGCCGCACCGCGGCCCTGGAGCTGGCGAACCACCTGGGCGTGAAGTTCCGCGAAGGTTTCGTGAAAAACCGCTACATCGGCCGGACCTTCATCATGCCGGGTCAGGCAGCACGGAAAAAATCCGTACGCCAGAAGCTAAACGCCATCGAACTGGAATTCCGCGGCAAGAACGTGATGCTGGTGGACGACTCCATCGTGCGCGGCACCACCTGCAAGCAGATCATCCAGATGGCACGCGAAGCGGGCGCCAAGAACGTTTATTTCTGTTCCGCAGCCCCGGCCGTGCGTTTCCCGAACGTCTACGGCATCGACATGCCGAGCGCCCACGAGCTGATCGCCCACAACCGTTCGACCCAGGACGTTGCGGACCTGATCGGTGCCGACTGGCTGATCTATCAGGACCTGCCTGACTTGATCGAAGCGGTCGGTGGCGGCAAGATCAAGATCGACAAGTTCGATTGCGCGGTGTTTGACGGCCAGTACGTCACCGGCGACGTCGACGAGGCTTACCTGAACAAGATCGAGCAGGCGCGTAACGATGCCTCCAAGGTCAAGACCCAGGCAGTCAGCGCGATCATCGATCTGTACAACAACTGAGTAACTACCGGCCCTGAGGGGCCGGTTTTGTATCTGGCTTTTAATTTTCGAGAATAGGGAAAGGAGTGACAGCATGAGTCAGGATTGGGATGCCGGTCGGTTGGACAGCGACCTCGAAGGCGTAGCGTTCGATACCCTGGCCGTACGTGCCGGTCAGCACCGTACGCCGGAAGGCGAACACGGTGATCCGATGTTCTTTACTTCCAGCTACGTATTCCGCACCGCCGCCGACGCGGCTGCGCGTTTTGCCGGGGAAGTGCCGGGTAACGTCTACTCGCGCTACACCAACCCCACCGTGCGCGCCTTCGAGGAGCGCATTGCCGCCCTGGAAAGCGCTGAGCAAGCCGTGGCCACCGCCACCGGCATGGCCGCGATCATGGCGGTGGTGATGAGCCTGTGCAGTGCCGGCGATCACGTGCTGGTGTCGCGTAGCGTATTCGGCTCGACCATCAGCCTGTTCGAGAAGTACTTCAAGCGTTTTGGCGTCGAAGTCGACTACGTGCCCCTGGCGGACCTGTCCGGCTGGGATGCGGCGATCAAGGCCAACACCAAATTGCTGTTCGTCGAATCGCCGTCCAACCCGCTGGCCGAGCTGGTGGACATCACCGAGCTGGCGAAAATCGCTCACGCCAAGGGCGCGATGCTGGTGGTCGACAACTGCTTCTGCACCCCGGCGCTGCAACAGCCGCTGAAAATGGGCGCGGACATCGTCGTGCACTCGGCAACCAAGTTCATCGATGGCCAGGGCCGTTGCATGGGGGGTGTCGTGGCCGGGCGCAGCGAGCAGATGAAAGAAGTGGTCGGCTTCCTGCGCACCGCTGGGCCGACCTTGAGCCCGTTCAACGCTTGGATCTTCCTCAAGGGCCTGGAAACCCTCAACCTGCGGATGAAGGCCCATTGCGCCAACGCCCAGCAACTGGCCGAATGGCTGGAGCAGCAGGACGGCATCGAGAAAGTCCATTACGCCGGCCTCAAGAGCCATCCACAGCACGAGCTGGCCCTGCGTCAGCAGAAGGGCTTCGGTGCGGTAGTGAGCTTCGAGGTCAAGGGCGGCAAAGAGGGCGCCTGGCGCTTCATCGATGCGACCCGCCTGATTTCGATCACGGCCAACCTGGGCGACAGCAAGACCACCATCACCCACCCGAGCACCACCTCCCACGGCCGCCTGGCGCCGCAGGAGCGTGAGGCCGCGGGCATTCGTGACAGCCTGATCCGCATTGCGGTCGGCCTGGAAGACGTGGCAGACCTGCAAGCCGACCTGGCGCGCGGGTTGGCTGCCTTGTGATCGAGTTGTCCACGCCACCGGGTTCCAATGGCCGCGTTGCACTGGTGACCGGTGCGGCGCGGGGCATTGGCCTGGGTATTGCGGCCTGGTTGATCAGCGAAGGCTGGCAAGTGGTGCTGACGGACCTCGATCGCGAGCGTGGTTCGAAGGTGGCGAAGGTGCTTGGCGACAATGCCTGGTTCATCGCCATGGACGTTTCGAACGAAGGGCAGGTGGCGCTGGGTGTTGCCGAGGTGCTGGGACAGTTCGGGCGCCTGGATGCGCTGGTGTGCAATGCGGCGGTTGCCGATCCGCACAACATCACCCTGGAAAGCCTCGACCTGGCCTACTGGAACCGGGTGCTGGCGGTGAACCTCAGTGGGCCGATGCTGTTGGCCAAGCACTGCGCGCCTTACCTGCGGGCCCATAGCGGGGCGATCGTCAACCTGGCCTCGACCCGCGCCGGGCAGTCGGAACCCGACACCGAGGCCTATGCCGCGAGCAAGGGCGGTCTGCTGGCCTTGACTCACGCGCTGGCTATCAGCCTTGGCCCGGAGATCCGGGTCAATGCGGTCAGTCCCGGCTGGATCGATGCGCGGGACCCTTCCGTGCGTCGCGCCGAGCCGCTGACCGATGCCGACCATGCCCAGCATCCGGCGGGCAGGGTAGGGACGGTCGAGGACGTGGCGGCGATGGTGGCGTGGCTGCTGTCGAAGAATGCTGGCTTCGTCACGGGGCAGGAGTTCGTGGTCGATGGCGGCATGACCAAGAAGATGATCTACAGCGAGTAGGTTGAGCCGGGCATTGATGTTGAATGCGCCATCGTCTTCGCGAGCAGGCTCGCTCCCACATTGGAAATGCGATCCACTGTGGGAGCGAGCCTGCTCGCGAAAGCGGTCGACACGGTATCGGTTGAAAGAATTTTGTCTTTTTTAGAAAAACTTCAATCCTGCTATTGACTTAGGTTCGCTACCTGCGTAAATTTCGCGGCCTCGGAGATGCAAACGGGTGATTAGCTCAGCTGGGAGAGCGTCTGCCTTACAAGCAGAATGTCGGCGGTTCGATCCCGTCATCACCCACCACTTCCGAGAAACTTGCGAAAGCAAGAGGTAGGCTGAAATGCCTCCACCGACGCGCAGCGGTAGTTCAGTCGGTTAGAATACCGGCCTGTCACGCCGGGGGTCGCGGGTTCGAGTCCCGTCCGCTGCGCCATATTTACGAAGCAGATTACGATCTGGTTCGCGATTGAAGAGCACCGAAGCTTTTCGATCAAACGAGTTACCTGGACGCAAGTCCACAGCGATACGCAGCGGTAGTTCAGTCGGTTAGAATACCGGCCTGTCACGCCGGGGGTCGCGGGTTCGAGTCCCGTCCGCTGCGCCATATCTGCTTCGAGGCCCACTGAACGCCTTGAAGCTACGAAGAAAGCCACTGGTTTACTTCGAGTCGATAGCAAAGACCCTGGTCGAAAGACCGGGGTTTTTTGTTTCTGGAATTTAGCTTTTTCTCCTCTCTAACGCCCCCTCCCCGTCGAATTGGTTTTGCGAAGTTGCATCGTTTCAATGAGCAGCACAAATCCCCTGTGGGAGCGAGCCTGCTCGCGATGCCGGCATCAGCCACACTGCAAACTCAGCCTTGCAGATGATCTGTATGCGTACGAGCCTGCTCAACAACCCGTCCTCACCATCCGCTCCACCAGCCTGCTGCGTCGAAAAGCCGCGGTTTTTTGATTCCTTGGTCAGTTTTTTGTTTTCCGCGAGCGCAGAAACCTTTAAAGTTAACCTATCGGTCAGCTTTGAATTGTCATCACAGCCCCTTGCATCGTCAAAAGGGGCTTCTGCGCGACTCGAGATTTCCAGAACATAACCAGAAGGGCGGCCTCCATGACCGCCCATAGGATGATCCATGTCCAACCGTGAAATATCCCGGCGCTCGTTCCTTCAGGGCGGGCTGGTGGCGGGTGTGAGCGTGACGCTTACACCGCTGAGCAGTCAGGCGCTGGCAGCCTTGATGGAAAACAGCGTGACCGTGCCGTCCGAGCAATGGCTTGGCAACAACGGCAAGGCTCGCGCCCGTAACGATGCCTTGTCCAAGGTCTGCGGCAGCAAGGTCTTTGCCCGCGACATCCGCGCCAAGGACATGCCGGGCTGGCCGCAGCAGCAAGGCCACGCCATGCTGCTGAAAACCATCAAGGCCGACCGCATCTACGCAGGCTACGACCTGTCGTGGCTCGGTGCCGACCTGCAGCCCGACCGCATCGTTACCGCCGACGACCTGGTCAAGGACGGCATCGTCTTCCCGGAAGAGCACGCCCCCGACCCCCTGTTGCCGGCTGGCAAAGTGCCGATGTTCATCGGCCACCCGGTGGCGATCCTGATCTGGAACGACTTCGAGCGCTTCCGCCAGGCCAAGGCTCAGCTCAAGTTCAATGACAAGGCAATCCGCTACGGCGAAAAAGTGCCGTTCTACGAGGGCGATCCCTATGGCAGCTTCCGCTACGTGCGTGTCGGCGGTGCGACGTCGGCCGACGAAGACGAATTCGCCAGCCTCAAGGATTCGATCCTGTTCCCGATGCTGCGCAACCGCCGGCCGGTCTGGAACGCACAGCCGAACCTGCACGGCAACCTGACCGAGCGCGGGCTGTTCTACGCCGAGCGCATGAAGCAACAGATCGACACGCCGCCAGACAACTGGCTGGTGTTCGACGAGCGCTACAAGACCCCGTCGATCGAACCCGCGGCGATGGAGCCGGACAACGGCAACGGCTGGTACGACCCGGCAACCAAGACCCTGCACTTTGTGGTTGCCACCCAGTGCCCGTTGGAAACCGCGACCGAGACCGCGAAAATGATCGCGCCGTCGCGTTTCGGCCTGGCCAACCTCAACATGCACCCGGGCTACACCGTCGGCTACGGCTCGAAAGACCACAATATTTTCGTCTACTACGCGGCCTTGGCGGCGTTGTACGGCGCCGGTGTGCCGGTACGCCTGGCCAACGACCGCTACGAGCAATTCCAGAGCGGCATCAAGCGTCACCCGTTCGACATCCGCTACCAACTGGCGGTGGACAAGACCGACCACAGCTTCAAGATCTTCCGTGCCGAGATGAGCGTCGACGGCGGCGGGCGGGTCAACTACAGCCCGTCCGTGGCGGCAGTGGGCGCCACGGCGGCGCAGTCGATCTACTACATGCCGCAGAACGACCTGCAGGTCACCGCCTATCACTCGCGCGCGGTGGAAGCCGGGTCGATGCGTGGCTACGGCACGCTGCAGAGCATGGCGTCCACCGAGATGATGGTCGATGAAATCGCCGATCGCCTCGGTGTCGATGCCATTGAACTGCGGCGCAAGAATGCCCTGCGTTCGGGCATGAAAAACACCCAGGGCGCGGTCCCGGCCGGTGCCTTGCGCCTGCACGAAATTCTCGACAAGGCGGCGGTCAACGAGGTCTGGAAAAACCGCAACGCGATCAAGCAACAACGCGAAGCGGCGGACCCGGATAACTGGTATGGCGTCGGCTTCGCCATTTGCCAGAAAGACTTCGGCACCGGTTCCGAAGCGCCAATGGCCAGCATCGAATACACCGTGGACGGTCGCATCACCCTGCGCCACATCGGTATCGAGATCGGTACCGGCATGTCCACTTCGCAGGCGATGGTGGTGGCCGATTTCCTCGGCAGCCCGGCGCACGAAGTGAAGACCGGCGAAACCGAATGGAAAGAGTTGCAGCTGATCAGCGGCGGCAACCCGTACATCATGAGCCAGGCCGAGCAGGACAACTTCCTGCGCAACCCGCGCTGGGTCGGCAAGGTCGCGTCGGCGTCGTCGGCGACCAACTCCGCCTACTACTTCAGCCACGCCACCCGTGAAGCGGCGCGCGTGCTGTTCAACCACGGCCTGTGGCCGGCGGCGCTCGAGATCTGGCGCCAAGGCCCCTACGGCGGCCAGGCCAACCCTTACGTGGTGCGCCGCGAAGACGCCCATTGGGTCGATGGCAAGCTCACCGCCAACGGCATGGAGCCCTTGCCGTTCGCCATGCTGGCTAAACGTGCCCACGAACGCGGCCTGGTCACCGGTGCCACGGTGCACGGCTTCAACCGCTGGAGCTGGGCCGAGGCCGAGTACAGCATCGATGGCGTGCGTGAGCGTTTGCCGCTCGATGGCCTGGCGGTCAAGTACGGCGACGGTGCACCGAAGGCGAAACAGGCGCAAATGAACAGCGCCGGTTTCCACTTGCTGGATCGGCAGAACATCGCCTACCCGCCAACCCAGTTGAACAACGCGGCGGTGACTTACTACAGCCCGGTGGCGACGCTGGTGGAAGTGAAGGTCAACAAGGGCTCGCACGAAGTGTCGGTACTTAATCACCACTCGTGGGTCGAGTGCGGTCGGGTGCTGGTGGAAGAGCTGGTCAAGGGCCAGGTCGAAGGCGGCATCGCCATGGGCATCGGCCATGCGCTGATGGAAGAAATGCCGCTGTACGAAGGCGGGCCGGGGGAGGGTGACTGGAACTTCAACCGTTACCGCTTGCCGATGGCGCGGCACGTGGCGGTGTGGAAACAGACCGCGGAAATCCTGCCGCCATTGTCGCCGAGCGACCCATCCAAGGGCATCGCTGAGGTGGTGATGATCCCGGTGGTCGGTGCCATCGGCAACGCCGTGGCCCACGCCATCGGCAAACGAGTCCGCGACCTGCCTATCACTTCTGCACGCATCAAGGAGGCCCTCAATGGCTAACCGTCCGCTTCAACTGACCCTCAACGGTCAATCCGTCGGCCCGGTGGACATCCCTGATGACCTGCCGATGATCGACTACCTGCACGAATACAAGAACCTCACCGGCTCGCGCCTGGGCTGCGGCCAGGGCATCTGCCACGCCTGCGTGGTGATCGTCGACAACCCCGACGGCACCAGCGAAGAAGTGCGCACCTGCATCACCGGCGCGCACTATTTCGAAGGCAAGAAGGTCCGGACCATCGAAGGTCATGCGACCCGCGACGAGCAGGGCAAGGTCACCGAGCTGAACCCGATCCAGCAGCGCTTCGTCGACGAGTTCGCCTTCCAGTGCAGCTACTGCGCACCGGGTTTTGTGAATGCCGCGACGGTGTTGGTGGAAAAGCTGCAGCGTCAGCCGATCGTCAAGAGCCAGCTGGAAAAAGTCATCGAGGACAGCCTCGGCCATCACATCTGCCGTTGCACCGGATACGTGCGCTACTACAGCGCCACGCGCAACGTGCTGACCGATCTCGGCCTGGTCAAGGAGGGCTAAGCATGAAGCAACTACTGACCCGCCTGACCCTGGCGGTCGGCCTGGCTGCGCCTGTGTTGCTGGCGCAGGCGGATGATCAGGTCAAGCGCGGCGAATACCTCGCCCGCGCCGCCGACTGCATGGCCTGCCATACCGCTCCGGGTGGCGCGCCCTATGCGGGCGGCCTGCCGATCGTCTCGCCGTTCGGCACGATCTACGGCACCAACATCACCCCGAGCAAAGAGCACGGCATCGGCCTGTACAACGATGACGAATTCTTCGCGGCGCTCACCGCAGGCAAGCGACGTGATGGCGCCAACCTGTACCCGGCGATGCCCTACACCTCGTATCACCTGATGCCGCGTGCGGATTCCGACGCGATCCATGCCTACCTGAAAACCGTCGCGCCGATCGAGCGTGCTGCACCGGTCACAAGCCTGAGCTTTCCGTTCAACGTGCGCCTGGGCCTGATGGGCTGGAACATGATGTACGGCAAGGACGTGAAGCTGGCGCCGACCGAAGGCAAAAGCGAAGCCTGGAAGCGCGGCCAGTACATGGTCGACGTGCTCGGTCACTGCGGCGAATGCCACACCCCGCGCGGCTTGCCGGGGGCGATGCAGCAGGACAAACGCATGACCGGCGGCATTCTTAACGGCTACCTGGCGCCAAGCCTGTTGGCCACTGACCTGGCGGCCCGTGGCTGGAACCATCAGGACCTGAGTTCGTTCCTCAAGCACGGCATGAGCGCCCAGGGCACCATGTTCAACGAGATGTTCCCGGTGTTCCACAACAGCACCCAGGGCCTCAACGATCCGGACCTGGCGGCGATGGCGACCTTCCTCCTCGGCGACCAGCCACCGGCGGCGAAAGTCTTGACCGACGTGCCACTGGACCAGCTCAGTGCCAGCGCCCAGCGCGGCCGTCAGGGCTACCTGAACGTCTGTGCCGGTTGCCACGCGCCAAATGGCGAAGGCAAGCCGCACATCGCCGTGGCCATGCGCGGCAACACCACTTTGCGTCTGGAAGATCCGCGCAACCTGGTGCGGGTGATCGACGATGGCATCGGCGAGCAGAAGTTCGCCGGCTTCGAACACATGCAACCCATGCCGGGTTTCGCGCAGAAGCTCACCGACGAGCAGCTGACTGATCTGTTGAACTACCTGCGCCAGGCGTGGGGCGGTCAACCGGGTGACCTGGCCTTGAACGATGTGCAGAAGTTGCGGGCCGACGCGCCCCCGCTCGAGCACAAGGCGCACTGACATGCAGCATCTGGATCTGCAAGTGGTGCGGCGGGCACTGGCGTGGTCGACGGCCGGGCAGCGTGTCTGGCTGTGCAGCGTGCTGGCCACCTACGGCTCGGCGCCTCGTGCGCCGGGTTCGTTACTGGCGGTGAATGCTGACGGGCAGTGGATCGGTTCGCTGTCCGGCGGCTGTGTCGAGGAGGACTTCCTCGAACGCGTCGCCGAAGGTGCATTCGAGCAAGCGGTTAGCGTCGTGCGTTACGGCGAAGGCGATGACCCGCGCTCGCGGGTCAGCCTGCCCTGCGGCGGCGTGCTCGATGTGCTGGTGGAAAAGCTTGAGCCTGTCTGCGAGGTGCAGGCGCATCTGCGGGAGCTGGAGTCAGCGCTGTTGGGCCGGCGGCGGCTAATCCGTGAGGTCGACCTGGCGAGCGGCGCGCGCAGTCTGTTCGATGATCGCGAGCAGGGAGTGCGCGTCGAGCGCGAGATCGATCGCGTCAGGCTGCGCATCGGCGCGGCGCAACGCCTGTTGCTGGCCGGGTATTCCAGTGTGGCCCAGGCCTGCGCGGAGTTTGCCGTGGGCCTGGGCTTCGAGGTGATTCTTTGCGATCCGCGGGACGAAGTGCTCGAAGGCGTGGTGCTGGACAACGTGGAGATTCGTCGTCAATTGCCCTCGGTGTTCATCGCCGATGGCGGCTGCCACAGCGATACCGCGGTGGTGGCGCTGACCCACGATCCGCGCATCGATGACCTGGCGATGATGGAAGCGGTGCGCACCGACGCGTTCTACATCGGCGTGATGGGCTCCCTGCAGACTTCGCAAAAGCGCTTCGAGCGGCTGCGGCGCATCGGTGGGCTGGGGGAGGCGGAACTGGCGCGGATCCATGCGCCCATTGGGCTGAACCTGGGCAGCAAGACCCCGGCGGAAATCGCCCTGGCCGTGCTTGCCGATATCCTGCGAATTCGCAGCGGGATCGCGCGCGATCGACTGTGATGCAGGCCCCGTCAGGGCCAAGGCTGGTTCAAAAAGAGGCTCGTCGCTTGATTGGACGAGCCTTTTTTGTTGTGCGTCATTCTTGACACTGTCCGGTCAGCTTCTCTAGGATGCTGCCCATGCGCCGATTTAAACAGCTACTTGCGGGGCGCCAGGTGACTCAATCAGTTGCCGACAGAAGCTTGAAGCAGGCTTCGAAATACCGCTAAAGCGCTGGTTCGGTGTTGCCTCTCACCTGCCATGCAGACTTTTTGAGGCTGAGACACGACACGATGAATGCACTAAGCCCAGTTGTACGTCCCGCGCCGATCACGGCACATCTCACCCAGCGCAATCCAAAAATCCTGCTTGGCGGTAAACATCAGCCGACGCTCCTGCGTTACCTCGATGGTTGGCCACGCCGTACCGGTGGGCCAGCAGCCTTCCTGATCCAGTTTGTCGAAGACGGTGAATCCTTGGCGCGCTTTGCCGCGGACAGTTTCGACCTGGCGGTGATTCAGTCGCCCAGCATCGAAGACGCTCCGGAAATGATCAGGCAACTGACCCGCGTTGCCCGGCAAGGGCTGATTACCCGTCGCTGAGGCGCTGATCGCTGGGGCGTAGCGCATTGCGGCTTATGGATAGTCGATCGCCACGATATACACACATTGCTCACCCGTCGGAGTCTGGACCCGTACTTCGGCGTCCAGTGCCTTGCCGATCAGCGCGCGCGCCAAGGGCGAGTCGATGCTGATCAGGCCCTGTTTCAAATCCAGCTCATCCGGCCCGACGATGCGATAGCGTGATTGCTTGCCATCTTCGTCCTCGATCGTGACCCAGGCGCCAAAATAGACTTTGTTCGGGTCGCTGGGCTTTTCGCTGACGACCTTGAGGGCTTCCAGGCGTTTGGTCAGGAAGCGCACGCGGCTGTCGATCTCGCGCAGCATCTTTTTGCCGTAGGTGTACTCGGCGTTTTCCGAACGATCGCCCTGGGCTGCCGCTTCGCTGACCGCTTGCGTCACCTGGGGGCGGCGTACGTGCCACAGTTCATGAAACTCGGCGCGCATCCGCGCTTCACCTTCGGGGGTGATCAGCGCGGTGCCGGCGGTACGGGGAGGGCGATAACGGCTCATGGCAACTTTTCTTCGAATCAGGAGCGCTTGAGTCTATCAACCCTCGCGCAGGACTGTCAGGGGGCTGGCGTTCAAGGCGCGCCGGGTACCGAACACGCCGGCGCCACCGATCAGCACGGCGCCGATCAACGGCAGCACCAGCAGCCACGGATGCGGGTGCCAGGGCAGGTCGAAGGCGTAGCGGTAGAGCACCAGGCTGACGACTTCCGAACCGAGCGCCGCGAGCAGCCCGCTGACCGCACCCAGCAGCCCGAATTCGATCCGTCGTGCCTTCACCAGCAACTGCCGTTCCGCCCCCAGCGCGCGTAGCAGGGCGCCCTGGCGGATGCGTTCATCCAGGGTCGCCTGCAGGCCGGAGAACAACACCGCCATCCCCGCCGCCAGGACAAACAGCAGCACGTACTCCACCGCCAGGGTGATCTGGGCGAGGATGCTGCGCAGTTGCGCCAGCAGGGCTTCGACCTGCAGGATCGTCACCGCCGGAAAACTGCGCGACAGGTCGACGATCTGCTGGTCATGTCCGGCCGCCAGATAGAAGCTGGTCAGGTAGGTGGCCGGCAAATCCTTCAGGGTGCCTGGCTGGAAGATCATGAAGAAATTCGGCTGGAAGTTGTCCCAGTTGATCTCCCGCAGGCTGGTGACTTTCGCCTCGCGATTAGCCCCGCCCACGGTAAAGACCATGTGGTCGCCGAGCTTGAGCTTCAGGCTTTCGGCGACCTTGCCCTCCACCGACACCCCGGGGATGTCATCCGGCGGTTGCTCCGGCCACCAATTGCCGGCGGTGATCTGGTTGCCCGCGGGCAGGTCCGCCGCCCAGGTCAGGCTCAGGTCGCGCTGGATCGCCCGGTCACCCGCCGATTCCTTGGTGACGATTTGCTGCACCGGTTCGCCGTTGATGCTGATCAACCGCCCCGGAACCACCGGATACAGGGGCGCCGATTGCGCCGACAACGAGATCAGGCGGTCGGTGAACGCCTGCTTGTCCGCGGGCAGGATGTTCAGGGCAAAATAGTTCGGTGCGTTCTTGGGCAACTGGTTCTGCCAGGTGTCCAGCAACTCGCCACGCAGCAGGGCGATCAACGCCATCGACAGCAGGATCAGGCCGAAGGCCAGGGACTGCCCGGCGGCGGCCAACGGATGGCGCAGCAATTGGCCCAGCCCCAGGCGCCACGGCAGGGAGGCACGGGCCAGCATGCGTCGCAGGCTTTTCAATAACAGCAACAGCAGACCGCCCAGTACCAGTGCCGCAACCACGCCGCCGCCGAGCAGGGCGAAGGTCAGCACCAGGTCCAGGCTCAGGCGCCACATGATCAGCCCGAGGGCGCCCAATGCGGCGCCGTAGACCATCCAGGTGCTGGAGGGGATCGGCAGCAGGTCCCGGCGCAATACGCGCAAGGGTGGAACCCGACCCAGGGCGGCCAGAGGCGGCAGGGCGAAACCGGCCAGGGCCACAAGGCCAGTGCCGATACCGGCGATGGCCGGGAACAGGCCGCCCGGTGGCACGTCGGTTGGCAGCAAGTCATGCAACAGGGCGAACAGGCCCAGTTGCGCCAGCCAGCCGATGGCGGAGCCAATGAGGCTGGCGAGCAGGCCGAGCACGGTCAGCTGCAGACTGAACAGCACCATGGTTTCCCGACGGGACAGGCCAAGGCAGCGCAACAGCGCGCTGGCATCGAAGCGGCGGGTGGCGAAGCGTGTCGCCGACAACGCCACGGCCACCCCGGCCAGCAGCACCGCCACCAGGCTGGCCATGTTCAGATAGCGCTCGGCCTTGCCCAGTGCACCGCCGATCTGACGGTTGCCGTCGCGGGCATCCTGGATGCGCTGGTTGGCGGCCAGGCCGGGCTTGATCAGTTGGCGATAGGTTTCCAGGGCTTCGGCTTTGCCGCGCCAGAGTTCGCGGTAGCTGACCCGACTGCCGGGTTGCACCACGCCGGTGGCTTGCAGGTCACTGAGGTTGATCAGTACCCGTGGCGTCAGGCTGTAGAAGTTGCCGGCGCGGTCGGGCTCGTAGGTCAGCACCCGTGCCAGCTTGAGGGTTTTCATGCCGACGTCGATGCTGTCGCCGATCTTCAAGTCCAGTGCCGTCAGCAACCGGGCTTCGACCCAGGCCTCGCCGGGTTTCGGCCCGCCACCGGATTCTTCCGGGGCGAAGGGCGCAGGGGCGCTTTTCAGTTCGCCGCGCAGCGGGTAGACGTCGTCGGCCGCCTTGATGCTGGAGAGCTGTATGCCGTTGTCCGTGGCGATGACACTGGAAAACTCCACCACCCGGGCGTGCTCGAGGCCAAGCTCGGTGCCGCTTCTTACTTGCTCGGGGCGCGCTGGCGAGCTGCCTTCGAGCAGCAGGTCGGCACCGAGAAACTCAGTGGCGCGCAACATCATCGCGCCATTCAGGCGCGCGCCGAAGTAGCCGATGGCGGTACTGGCGGCCACAGCGACCACGAGGGCGAAAAACAGCACGCGCAGTTCACCGGCGCGGGCATCGCGCAACAGTTGGCGGACGGCGAGACTGAACAGGCGCAACAGCGGCAGGCGTGCCATCAAGGCTCCAGGGGGGCGACCAGCAGGCCGGCTTCAAGACGGATCAGGCGCCGGCAGCGGTGTGCCAGGCGTTCATCATGGGTCACCAGCACCAGGGTCGTGCCGCGCTCCTGGTTGAGTTCGAACAGCAGGTCGCTGATGCGCTCGCCGGTATGACTGTCGAGGTTGCCGGTGGGCTCGTCGGCGAACAGCACATCGGGTTCGGCGGCGAACGCCCGGGCAATCGCCACGCGCTGCTGCTCACCGCCGGAGAGCTGGCGTGGCGAGTGGGTCAGGCGTTGCCCGAGGCCGACCCGCTGCAACAGCTCGGTGGCACGGCCGCGGGCGTCCTGGCGGCCATCGAGCTCCAGCGGCAGCATGACGTTTTCCAGGGCATTGAGGCTGTCGAGCAACTGGAACGACTGGAAGACGAAGCCCACATGTTCGGCACGGATGCGTGCACGCTGGTCTTCGTCGAGGTTGCTCAGGCCCTGGCCGGCTAGGGTGACTTCGCCGCTGCTCGGCAGGTCGAGGCCGGCGAGCAGGCCGAGCAGGGTGGATTTTCCGGAGCCCGAGGCGCCGACGATGGCCAGGCTGTCGCCCTTGTTCAGTTCCAGGCTGAGTTGGTGCAGGATGGTCAGTTCACCTTCCGCGCTGGGTACCACTTTGCTAAGGTTCTTCGCGGTGAGAATACTTGCGCCCATGGAGAGTCCGATGCGTGTGTGGTTTTTGAGTGCTGGACTGGCCTTGATGTGCATGGCCCAGAACGCAGCGGCGGGTACGGTCCTGATCGTTGGCGATAGTATCAGCGCCGGTTTCGGACTGGATACCCGCTTGGGGTGGGTGTCGTTGCTCGAGCAGCGGCTCAAGCGCGAAGGTTTTGACGATAAGGTGGTCAATGCGTCCATCAGTGGCGACACCAGTGCCGGAGGCCAGGCACGCCTGCCGGCGCTGCTTGCAGAGCATAAGCCAGCGCTTGTGATCCTCGAGTTGGGGGGCAATGACGGCCTGCGCGGCTTGCTGCCAACACAATTGCAACAAAATCTTGCGTCGATGATCCAGCAGTCGCAGGAGGCGGGTGCCAAGGTGCTGCTGCTCGGCATGCAATTGCCACCCAACTACGGCGCTCGATACACCAAGGCCTTCGCTGACGTTTACAGCAACCTGGCCGATGAGAAAAAGATCCCGCTGGTGCCGTTTTTCCTCGACGGCGTGGGCGGTCATCCGGACCTGATGCAGGCCGATGGCATCCACCCGGCAGCCGGGGCCCAGGACAAGTTGCTGGAAAATGTCTGGCCTACGCTAAAACCGCTGTTATGACACTTTTCTAGGAGCAGGCTTTCGGCTAAGGTGGCGCCCCCGATTTGGAGCCCCCGATGCCGCGTTCTGCCTGGTCACTTTATGCCTATCAACTGATCGAGCCTGACGAACAGCTGGATCTGTTCGCCTGCCAGGAAGTTCGTGTACACCTGGTGACCCGACAACTGGAGCTGGGCGGCTCGGCGGACCGGACCCTGTGCGGCAGTCTGCTGCCGGCTCAGCCACGCTGGTCGAACGTCGATCGGCGGGTGTTTCAGGATCAGCGCCTGTGTTCGTTGTGCCGGGCCATTCTGGAATCGCAGAAGCGTGGCACGTCGCCGATCTGGCCGGAGTTGCGGTTCGAGCTTTGATCGTTGCCGCGGTAACGCCGACCTATGTTTTGTTGACTGCGTACATATCCATTGCTGCGGTAACGGCCACTTAGGGTTTCGCCCTTACGGCGACTCACTTTTTCAAACGCCAAAAAGTAAGCAAAAGGCTTTGCCCCACCACTCGGTGCCTCGCTTAGGCTCGGCATGCCCTCACTCCGGCATTGCTCCGTGGGTCGCCGCGATGGGCCGTCCCTGGCCCAGCGCGGCTAAACCGGCGTCCTGCCGGTTTCCCCACTGCGCAATGCCTGCGTTCGGCCATCGTGGTTAACGGGGCACCCAGATCCAAAGCAAAAGCGAGGCGGCCTTAAAGCCGACCTGATCGGGAGCCGTACGCAATTCCCCTGTAGGAGCCAGGCTTGCCGGCGAAGAACGATAACGCGGTACAACAGATACACCGCAGCGTCTGGTTCGCCGGCAAGCCTGGCTCCTACAGGGTATTGGTGTATCGGCAAAGATTAGGTCGGCTTTAAGGCCGCCTCGCGCGCTTTTGATCTGCTTTGGCTTTTGATTTTCTTGCCCCCTCGAGAGGCCGAGTGGAGGTTCTGCGCAGTGGGTAAACCGGCAGGGATGCCGGTTTAGCCGCGCTGGGCCATGGATGGCCCATCGCGGCGACCCACGGAGCAGGACCGGAGCGAGGGCATGCCGAGCATTAGCGAGGCACCGAACGCCAGGGGCAAGAGCCCTTGGTTACTTAGGGCCGGGCGGCGTTCCGTTTTTCCAAGTGACTCGCCGTAAGGGCGAAACCCTAGGCGGCCGTTACCGCAGGAATGGATATGTACTCCGTTAGCAAACAATAGGTCGAATGGCAGGCGACAGGAAATGCCTTGCATCGCCTACACCCCCCTCAACCTCCCCGAAATAACGGCCAGCGGTGTACAATCCCGTTCTTATACCCTCTGTCGATCATGCAAAGGATTTTCCGGATGTTGCCGCGCTTTCCCGCCGTCACCCGCTGCCTGACACTTGCCGCCCTCTGTGTAGCGGGTCCCGTCGCAGCATTGGAGCTACCCCTGCCACCGCCTGGTGAAGACATCGTTGGCCAGGTACAGGTGATCAAGGCCAAGTACGAAGATACCTTCGCCGACCTGGGCACGACCTACGACCTGGGCTATTCGGAAATGGTAGCCGCCAACCCTGGCGTCGATCCATGGCTGCCTGGCGCCGGCACTGAAATCGTGCTGCCGACCCGATTCATCCTGCCGCCCGGCCCCCGTGAAGGTATCGTCATCAACCTGGCCGAATACCGCCTCTACTACTTCCCGAAAGGACGGAATGTGGTGTACACCTTCCCGCTGGGTATTGGCCGTGAAGGCTGGGGCTCGCCGATTGCCCACACCAGCATCGTCGCCAAGACGCCGAACCCGACCTGGACGCCTCCTGCGTCGATCAAGGCCGAGCACGCCGCCGACGGTGATCCGCTGCCCAACGTGGTGCCGGCCGGCCCTGACAACCCGCTGGGGCCGTTCAAGTTCACCCTGGGGACTCCGGGCTACCTGATCCACGGCTCGAACAAGAAGTTCGGCATCGGCATGCGCACCAGCCATGGCTGCTTCCGCATGTTCAACAACAACGTGCTGGAAATGGCAGGCATGGTGCCGGTCGGCACGTCCGTGCGCATCATCAACGATTCCTACAAGTTTGGCGTGAGTGGCGGCAAGGTTTACCTGGAAGCGCACACGCCGCTGGACGACAAGGGCAACCCGTCGGTGGTCGACAAGCACACTGCAGTGATCAACGCGATGCTCAAGCGTGAAGACATCACCAACAACCTGCGCATGAACTGGGATGTGGTGCGTGATGTAGTCGCGGCCGAAGATGGCCTGCCGGTGGAAATCGGCGTGCCGAACACCACAGCGCCGATGGTGACGAGTGCACCGATCGACCCGCTGCAGTAATGCTTGAAACAAACCCGCCGACGCAGGCCGCGTCGGCGGGTTTTTTATTGGCTGCAGGAAATCGCAGGCAATAAAAAAGCCGACCCAAAAAATGGGTCGGCTTGATAATAATCCCGAAGGACTATTACTTGCGGCTAGCTTTTTCCAGCATGCGCAGAGCACGCTCGTTAGCTTCGTCAGCAGTCTGTTGTGCTTTTTGAGCAGCAGCCAGAGCTTCATCAGCTTTACGGTAAGCTTCGTCTGCACGAGCCTGGGAGCGAGCTGCTGCGTCTTCAGTAGCGGTCAGACGTGCTTCGGTTTCTTTCGATGCGCTGCTGCAACCGGTAGCCAGAACTGCGGCCAGAGCCAGAGCAGAGAATTTCAGAACGTTGTTCATCGTGTTCCCCTTCAAGGACTTTCTATTAAGTGGCTGTCTCCTCCGAGTGAGGAAATAGCCGGCGTACATACTACCCATTACTTGTCGTAAGTAAACTGACGTGAAGCAAGAAGCAAAAAAAATTGTAGGCGTTGATTCTTTTTCGAGCAACTTTTAACTGCGTTGTATAAAAAATATCCAGCTACAAGGCCCGTTTTGAGCGATCCGCCCAGGAAAAGTTCCCCAGGCTCAAAGCTCTTTTTGCGGTCTTGGCTTAAGTCTGTCTAGATGGATTCGTCTACACTTTTGTTCGAAATTTGCGCGGTGTCTCTCATATCTTTCTCCATGTTCAGGTGACTTTAACGGGGGGCGCTCGTCTTATGTCTCAACATCCGGCAATGTTCAGGCAGTCGACCGCTGCAAGACCTTCGGTCCAGCTGTTTCCTGCGTTATCCATAGCAGCACCTGCCAACCAGCATGATGACGAGCGAGCCTTGAGCATTTCTGCCAATGGCGCCTACTATTTGTACGTGCTCGGTTGCGCGAGATCGGTGTAGCTCTTCTCGGTGTCGATTCAGGCACGGGGTGGCGTAGTTGTTCCTTCGCCGGAAAAACATCGGTAAGGTAGGGGTCAGAATCCCAGACCCGCGAGGAGTAGTGATGAGCGAGGCGTTGTCCATCCACCATGACCAGGCTGGTCATCAATTCGAGACCAATGTGGACGGTCATCGTGCCTACCTGACCTATATGGATCTGGGGAAACAGACCCTGGATATCTATCGCACGTTTGTGCCCAATGCATTGCGCGGTCGCGGCATCGCCGCGGCCCTGACCGAGAAGGCGCTCGAGTACGCCGAGGAGATGGGTTATACCGTCATTCCCTCGTGCTCCTACGTCGAGCGCTACATGGAGCGTCACCAGCGCCATGCGGCCAAGCTGAGCCAGTGACCCTCGACAAAAATCGACGCATAAAAAAACGCCGGGCTCAGCCCGGCGTTTTTTTGTCTGCGGTAAAAGCCAATCAGGTGCGCTGGCGTTTCGGCAGCACTTCCTTGAGCTTGGCATGCATGCTGCGCAAGGTGTTTTCGGTGGCAGTCCAGTCGATGCAGGCATCGGTGATCGACACGCCGTATTGCAGGTCGGCGAGGTCTTTCGGGATGGCCTGGGCGCCCCAGTTCAGGTGGCTTTCGACCATCAGGCCGATGATCGACTGATTGCCTTCGAGGATCTGGTTGGCGACGTTCTCCATCACCAGCGGTTGCAGGGCCGGGTCCTTGTTGGAGTTGGCGTGGCTGCAATCGACCATGATGTTGGGCTTGATCTTCGCTTTGTTCAGCGCCTGTTCGCACAGGGCGACGCTGACCGAATCGTAGTTCGGCTTGCCGTTGCCGCCGCGCAACACCACGTGACCGTAGGCGTTGCCCTTGGTGGTGACGATCGACACGCCACCTTCCTGGTTGATGCCCAGGAAGCGGTGCGGGCTGGAAACCGATTGCAGGGCGTTGATCGCTACGGTCAGGCCGCCATCGGTACCGTTCTTGAAGCCGACGGCCGAGGACAGGCCGGAGGCCATTTCACGGTGAGTCTGGGATTCGGTGGTGCGTGCACCGATGGCCGACCAGCTGATCAGGTCCTGCAGGTATTGCGGGGAGATCGGGTCGAGCGCCTCGGTAGCGGTCGGCAGGCCCATTTCGGCCAGGTCCAGCAACAGCTGGCGACCGATATGCAGGCCGTCCTGAATCTTGAACGAGTCATCCAGGTACGGATCGTTGATCAAGCCTTTCCAGCCAACGGTGGTGCGTGGCTTCTCGAAATACACGCGCATGACCAGATACAGGGTATCGGACACTTCCGCCGCGAGAACCTTCAGGCGCTCGGCGTACTCGTGGGCCGCCTTGATGTCGTGGATCGAGCAAGGCCCGATGACCACGAACAGGCGATGGTCGGTGCCATCGAGAATGTTGCGAATGACTTCGCGGCCCTTGGTAACGGTGCGCAGGGCGGCATCGCTCAGGGGGATATCACGCTTGAGCTGGTCAGGAGTGATCAGCGTCTCGTTGGAAGCGACGTTTAGGTCGTTGATCGGTAAATCAGCCATCGTTTACTCGTCAGGTCACGGGTGCCGGCCGCCAGCGAACCCGCGCGGCGGAGCACAGCAAATTAAGCGCGTCGGGGAGCCGAACCTTAGCGCGTTACACCGTGGCTCGACAATGGGCTGGCCCGGTTTAATCCAGCACAGCCTGTGCAAATGCCTGGTGGACCCGGTCGTGGGAGAACTCGTCGGCATGTTGCTGGACCCATTCAAGGGCCAGGGCCTGGATATCCTGCAGGTCGTTGTGGGCATCATGCTGGCGGCAGTAACGCTCGATCTGGCACACCTGCTCACCCATCCTTGCACTGAAAAGCGTCTGTTCGTCGACGAAGGCAATGCCCACCAGGTAGCCTCGCTTTCTTCGCAGGCACCAGGCCACATAGCCCAGGAAGCGCATGTCCGGGTTCAGGGTCGGCATGCGCACCTCCAGCGCCGTGCCGTGACGCCAGGCGCGGTGATAATTGCAAGCCATGCCCCCGAGGCTGATAGTGTGCAGTTGTTGCCTTGAAATGCACTCCGGTTTGAGTAACGTCAATTCGACAGGTATATCGTCAGGATGAGGAATAAAACGTCCCATGAGCACGGACTCCATGTGTCGGCCATCTGACATTGTTTCCCCCAGTATAGTGGTCGAATTGGAACTGACCGATTTCGACGCCGACCAACGGCTGCTGGCGATGACCGGCGTATCGCTGGTGGTTTTCACCAGTGTCGGCTGTTCCTCCTGCCGTTTTGCCCGCGAGCGGTTGCCTGCGCTCGACCTGAATGTCGATCGCCTGTGCTGGATCGATGCCGGCAACAACGGCGGGGTGGTCGAGCGGTATCAGGTCTTTCACTTGCCGGCGCTGTTTGTCGTACGCGACGGTGAATTCCATGGGGCATTAAAATCGCGCCTGACCGGCGCCGAGCTCAACGCTGCCTTGAGGCAGGCGCTGGGTCGAACAGCAGAGGAGTTGCCATGACGGGTGCAGTTGCCAAGCCGACAATCGGAATTATCGGGACCGGGGCAATCGGCGGGTTCTACGGGATGATGCTGGCGCGGGCCGGCTTCGATGTGCATTTTCTGTTGCGCAGCGAGTTTTGCGCGGTGGCCGAGCGCGGGCTGCAACTGCACAGCGCGGTACATGGCGCGCTGACGCTGAATCCGGTGCAGGCCTATTCGGCGGCCGAAGACATGCCACCCTGCGACTGGTTGCTGGTCGGCGCGAAAACCACCAGTAACCGCGATCTTGCACCTGCCATCGTGCAAGCCGCCGCACCGAATGCCAGGGTGTTGCTGTTGCAAAATGGCCTGGATGTCGAGGACAGCCTGCGTGAACTGCTGCCCGACGCGCTGCATGTGCTGGGCGGGCTCTGCTATATCTGCGTCCATCGCCAGGGTCCCGGTGTGATTACTCATCAGGCGCTGGGGGCGGTGCATGTCGGCTATCACAGCGGGCCGGCGTCCGAGGGGCCTGTGCGTGCCGCGATTGTCGAGGAGGGGGCCGGTTTGTTTCTTGCCGCTGGCATCGACGCCCAGGCCATGGCGAACCTGCACCAGGCGCGCTGGCAGAAACTGGTCTGGAATATCCCGTACAACGGTCTGTCCGTGTTGCTGGGGGCGAGTACCACGCCGCTGATGGCCGATGCCGACAGCCGTGAGCTGATCAGGTCGCTGATGGGCGAAGTGGTCCAGGGCGCAATCGCCTGCGGTCACGAGGTGCCTGCCGGCTATGCCGAACATTTGTTGATGATGACGCAGAGAATGCCCGACTACTGGCCGAGCATGTACCACGATTATCTGCACAAGCGGCCGCTGGAGCTGGAGGCCATTTACGCCCGGCCACTAGCCGCGGCGAAGGCCGTTGGCTGTGAATTGCCCCGCATCGAGGCGATGTATCGCAGCTTGAGTTTCATCGATCGACGTAATACCTGAGTCGATCAACCGGAGGGGGGAAGGGGATGCCAAAGTCCATTGACGACAAGCTGGTGCTGGCGATTTCTTCGCGAGCGTTGTTCGACCTGAGTGAAAGCCACAAGGTCTATCTGTCGAGTGGCGTCGAGGCCTATCGGCAATATCAGATCGAGCACGAAGAGGAAATCCTCGAGCCCGGCGACGCCTTCCCGCTGGTGCAAAAACTCCTGAACCTCAATGCCCACCTCGGCCGCGCACGGGTCGAGGTGATCCTGGTCTCGCGCAACAGCGCCGACACCGGCCTGCGCGTGTTCAACTCGATCCACCACTATGGGCTGGCGATTTCCCGCGCGGCGTTTGTCGGCGGACGCAGCCCGTATCCGTACCTCAAGGCCTTTGGCTGCGATCTGTTTCTCTCGACCCACGCCGAAGACGTGCGCAGTGCGCTGGACGCCGGGTTCGCCGCGGCGACCATCCTGTCCGGTGGCGCCAGCCGTGCAGCCAGCGATGAGCTGCGCATTGCCTTCGACGGTGATGCCGTGCTGTTTTCCGACGAATCCGAACGCGTCTACCAGGCCGGTGGCCTGGAGGCGTTTCAGGCCAGCGAACGCGAAGCGGCCCGGGAACCTTTGCGCGGGGGGCCGTTCAAGGGCTTCCTCGCCGCCCTCAATCTGTTGCAGCGCGAATTCCCGGACGACGCCTGCCCGATTCGCACGGCACTGGTCACGGCGCGCTCGGCGCCGGCCCATGAGCGGGTGATCCGCACGTTGCGCGAGTGGGATATTCGCCTGGATGAATCGCTGTTCCTCGGAGGCCTGACCAAGTCGGCCTTTCTAGAAGCCTTTGCCGCCGATGTGTTTTTCGACGATCAGGCCGGCCATTGCGAGTTGGCTCGCGAAGTGGTCGCCACCGGCCATGTGCCACATGGCATAAGCAACGAGCAAAAGGTTTAAGCCCGCCGTTCAACGTGTTACGCCAGACGTCGCACTCGCCAAGGCACTGCTAAGCTGAATCAATCTCCGCCATTGTCGGCACGCGAGGAGGTCATATGATTCGCTCGATGCTGTATGCCACTGACCTCGGGCTGTACGCACCCGTGGTGATGCAGCATGCCCTGGAACTGGCCCGAACATTCAATGCCGACCTGTATGTGGTGCACGCCGTGGAGCCCATGGGGCTGTTTGCCGAATCGGTGCTGCAGAGTTACCTCGACGAGCAGGCGTTGAACGAATTCCACAGCCAGGGTCTTAACACGGTGATTGCCAGTATCGAGCAGCGGGTGCTCGACAATTTTCGCGAAGAGCTGGGTGACGAGGGGGAGCACGACCTTGAGCGGATCAAGGCGGTACGGGTGCTGCAGGGGGATCCATCGCAGGTGATTCTCGACCAGGCGCAGAAACTCTCGGTGGATTTACTGATCGTAGGAAGTCACAGCCATGGTGCGGGTGCGGAAACGCCTTTAGGCCGGACCGCAGCGCGTGTGTTGCAACTGTCCAAGGTACCGGTGTACCTGGTGCCGCTGGTGCAACGTCGTCGCCAAGGGGATCGCTAGAACACGAATAATGGCATTTTGATAAAAAGTTCTAGATTTATTCTTCAAACCATTAATATAGTTATATACCGTCGCTGATGCCCGTGGCGTCTACCTGCTTTGAGGGATTCATATGAAGCTCCAACAATTGCGCTACATCTGGGAAGTGGCGCACCACGACCTCAACGTTTCCGCTACAGCCCAAAGTCTCTACACCTCTCAGCCGGGCATCAGCAAGCAGATCCGTTTGCTGGAAGACGAATTGGGCGTCGAAGTGTTCGCCCGCAGCGGCAAGCACCTGACCCGCGTGACCCCGGCCGGTGAGCGCATCATCACCACCGCTGGCGAGATCCTGCGCAAGGTCGAAAGCATCAAGCAGATCGCCCAGGAATTCTCCAACGAGAAGAAAGGCACCCTGTCGATCGCCACCACCCACACCCAGGCGCGCTACGCGTTGCCGCCGGTGATCAGCAATTTCATCAAGCAGTATCCGGATGTTGCCCTGCACATGCACCAGGGCTCGCCGATGCAGATCGCCGAGATGGCCGCTGACGGCACCGTGGATTTCGCCATTGCCACCGAAGCCCTCGAGCTGTTCGGCGACCTGGTGATGATGCCGTGCTATCGCTGGAATCGCTGTGTGGTCGTGCCCCAGGGACACCCGCTGACCAAGCTCTCGAAGCTGACCCTCGAAGCCCTGGCCGAATACCCGATCGTGACCTATGTGTTCGGTTTCACCGGCCGTTCCAAGCTCGACGAAGCCTTCAGCCACCGCGGCCTGACGCCCAAGGTGGTGTTTACCGCCGCGGACGCCGACGTGATCAAGACCTACGTGCGCCTGGGCTTGGGTGTGGGCATCGTGGCGAAAATGGCGGTTGATACCAAGCTCGACAACGACCTGGTGGTGCTCGATGCCAGCGAATTGTTCGAGTCCAGCGTGACCAAGATCGGTTTCCGTCGCGGCACCTTCCTGCGCGGATTCATGTGCGACTTCATCGAGAAGTTCGCCCCGCACCTGACCCGCGAAGTCATGGCCAAGGCCATCCAGTGCCACAACAAGCAGGAGCTGGAAGAGCTGTTCGACGGCGTCGAGCTGCCGGTTCACTGATAGCGCGTCCTGCCGCGCAGGCAGGCCAGCCGGTCAAACCACCTCGGTGACAGCGAACTGTTGCCGAGCACCCGCCACCAGAATCTCCACCTCGTCACCTGCGAACTTGCCCAGCAGGCTTTTGCCCAGCGGTGAGCGCGGGGTGATGACGGTAATCAGTTGCCCCACCAGGTCAACCTTCAGGCCCGCCGCATCGGGCGCCAGGAACAGCCATTGCTCGCGGCCCTTTTCGTCTTCCAGACCGAGCAGGGCACCAATCTCGATACCCCGTTGCTCGTCATACGGACGCAGTGCCAGGTTCTGGCAAAGCGCCAGTGACTGGCGAATCTCCTCGACCCGCCTGGCCTGCCCGGCGGCCAGGTAAGACGCCTCCAGGCCCAGTGTG
Source organism: Pseudomonas sp. WJP1 (assembly GCF_028471945.1). Taxonomy (NCBI): domain Bacteria; kingdom Pseudomonadati; phylum Pseudomonadota; class Gammaproteobacteria; order Pseudomonadales; family Pseudomonadaceae; genus Pseudomonas; species Pseudomonas sp. WJP1. Next base: position 4,995,387 of record NZ_CP110128.1, on the reverse strand, counting down.
TCGTACTTGTTTTCGGCGATGTTTTCTTCGTGGGTCGCGGTTTCGTACGCGGTTTGCGCAGCGCGCTCGGCAATGTCGAGATCGACCCGCAGCTTGTCGAGAATCAGTTGGTGGACAGTGTGCTTATTCATGATCAATCGCAAAATTGCAGGACATTGGCGCGGCTTTTTTCACTCGGTGCCGTCTGGTCCTGTTGCAACCAGAACTGGCATCGGGGGTTCGACAGGTTGCGGTTGCTGCCGCGCGCCTGGTCGAGTCGTTGTGCCTGCTCGTTCTTGCGCAGGTTTTCTTCATACTGCTCGAACAAGGGGCTCTGTGCGGGAATGTCCGGTACCGGGCGTGTCACCGCCGGCGGCTTGGCCAGTTGCTCCACTGCCGTTGCGACCGGTGCCAGTTGTTCGCTGAAAAACAGCCGGGATACCAGCCAGCCGGTCAACACGATGGCGATGAAACCCAGCCACAGGCCGAGGGCGATGCTGCCGGTCAGTTGCAGGGCGCTGAGGTGAATCGCAATGGGTCGGCGCGGAGTAGGGCGGTAGGGCATGGTTGCCTCCTGGCGAGGGGTCGCGGGCGAGTGCCGATTGTCGCACGAAGATTAATCGGCGTCGGCTCTTCTGCGTGGGCTGATTTATGCGGACAATTGACACCTTTGCCAACGGGAGCCTGGAATGCCTGATAAGAAAACCCGCTGGGATATTTTTTGCACCGTGGTCGACAACTTTGGCGACATCGGCGTGACCTGGCGGCTGTCCCGGCAGCTGGTGGCCGAGCACGGGGTGGAGGTGCGTTTGTGGGTCGACGATCTGCGTGCCTTCGAGCGCCTGTGTCCGCAGATCGACATTCACGCTGGCCAGCAATGGCAGCAGGGTGTCGAGGTGTGCCATTGGTCGGCCGACTGGCAGCCGGTCGAGGCGGCCGATGTGGTGATCGCCGCGTTCGCCTGCCAGTTGCCAGGCGCCTACATGGATGCCATGGCCCTGCGAGAAAAGACGCCGCTGTGGATGAACCTCGACTACTTGAGCGCCGAGGACTGGGTGATCGGCTGCCACGGCTTGCCGTCGGTAAAATACAAACACGTGCAGAAGCATTTTTTCTTTCCCGGGTTCCACAAGGGGACGGGCGGCCTGCTGCGTGAAAGCGGATTGCTCGAACGGCGTCGGCAGTTTCAACAGAGCCCCGAAGCTCAGCGAAGCTTCCTGCAAGGCCTGGGGGTCGACCGCGCGCCGGGTGCGCTGCTGATTTCGCTGTTTGCCTATGAAAACGCCGGTTTGGCCAGCTGGCTGGACACCTTGGTGAGCGACTCGACGCCCACTCATCTGCTGGTGCCGCAAGGGCGGATCCTGGGCGACGTCGAGCGTTGGCTGGGGGCGCAGGATCTGCAGGCGGGGGCGTTGCATGTGCGCGATGCCTTGACCGTGCAGGTGCTGCCGTTCGTCCGACAGGACCAGTATGACCAGTTACTGTGGTGCTGCGATTTCAACGCAGTACGCGGCGAAGATTCCTTTGTCCGCGCGCAATGGGCGGGGCGGCCCATGCTGTGGCACATCTATCAGCAGGAGGAAGATGTCCATCTGGACAAGCTCGAAGCCTTCCTCACGCTCTACACCAAGGACCTTCCGCCTGCGGCTGGCGAGGCGATCAGCGGTCTCTGGCGGGCCTGGAATGCCGGTGAGACAATGACCGACCACTGGCATTCGACGCGCAAACACTGGCCACAGCTGCAAAAACACGCCGAGACGTGGTGTCTGGAACAGGCCTTGCACACCGATCTTGCCGCGGCGCTGGTACAGTTTTATGTAAATTGGATATGATACGCGGCCTAGATTTTTGTAAATCCCATCCAAATTCGGATATTCGCAATGAAAACTGGTAAAGAACTCAAACCCGGTACCGTGATCCGTATCGACAACGATCCTTGGCTGGTTCAGAAAGCTGAATTCACCAAGTCGGGCCGTAACAGCGCGATCATGAAGACCAAGCTGAAAAACCTGCTGACCGGCTACAAGACTGAAACCGTCTACAGCGCCGACGACAAGTTGGACGACGTGATCCTGGACCGTAAGGAAGCGACCCTGTCCTTCATCAGCGGTGACAGCTACACGTTCATGGACACCACTGACTACACCATGTACGAACTGAACGCCGAAGACATCGAAAGCGTTCTGCCGTTCATCGAAGAAGGCATGACCGACGTTTGCGAAGCCGTGTTCTTCGAAGGCCGTTTGGTTTCCGTAGAGCTGCCGACCACCATCGTGCGTCAGGTTGACTACACCGAAGGTTCCGCTCGTGGCGATACTTCCGGCAAGGTGATGAAGCCTGCCAAACTGAAGAACGGTACCGAGCTGTCGGTTGCTGACTTCATCGAAATCGGCGACATGATCGAGATCGATACCCGCGAAGGCGGTTCCTACAAAGGCCGTGCTAAATAAGCACTGCTTGAGGAATGAAAAAGCCCGACCATTGAGTCGGGCTTTTTTGTGCGCGTCGGATACAACCAATCCCCTGTAGGAGCACGGCTTGCCGGCGATGGCGTACGCAAGAGCGCCATCGCCGGCAAGCCGTGCTCCTACAGGGGCAAACGTTATTTCAGATGTTGCTTGAGCTCTTCAGATGCCTGCAACATCGCTGACCGCACCGCCGGCACCTGGCTCACCACGTTGAGCAAGCCATAGTCGTGGATCATGCCGTTGTAGCGTACCGAGGTCACCGCCACCCCGGCCTCGTCGAGTTTGCGGGCATAGGCTTCACCTTCATCGCGCAACACGTCGGCACCCGCCGTCTGCACCAGCGCCGGTGGCAGTCCCTTGAGTTGCGCAGAGGTGGCCCGCAGCGGCGAGGCGTAGATCTCGCTGCGCTGTTTGGCGTCAGTGGTGTAGTTGTCCCAGAACCACTTCATCATGTTGCGAGTCAGGAAGTGCCCTTCGGCATACTGGTTATAGGAACCGGTGTCGAAGTTGGCATCGGTCACCGGCCACAACAGGACCTGGAACTTGATTGCCGGTGTGCCTTTGTCTTTTGCCATCAGCGCGACCACTGCCGCCATGTTGCCACCGACGCTGTTGCCGGCCACCGCCAGGCGCTTGCCGTCGACGTTGATCTCTTTACCGTGCTCGGCCACCCATTGGGTCGCGGCATACGCCTGGTTGATCGCCACCGGATAGTGCGCTTCCGGCGAAGGGGTGTAGTTGACGAAAACCGCCGCCGCACCCGAGCCCGCCACCAGATCCCGAACCAGCCGCTCGTGGGTCGGGAAATCGCCCAGGACCCAGCCGCCGCCGTGGAAGAACATGAACACCGGCAGCTCGCCCTTGACCCCGGCCGGCCGGACGATGGTCAGCTTCAGCGGTTGGCCATCGACCTGGATGGTCTTCTCGCTGACATCGGCTTTTGGCAGCGTCAGCTTCACCCCGGCTTGCGCGCCCACCAGCACGGCGCGGGCGTCTTTGGGTGTCATCTGTTCCATCGGTTTGCCGGTGCCGGCATTCAGTGCATCGAGAAACGCCTGGGTGTTGTGTTCAACGTCGCCGGCGAATGCACTGTGGACAGACCGGGCGAGAAGGGTACCGGTCAAGACTTTGCTGAAAGTGTTCATGTTCATTTCCTGTTCGGGCCTGGATGGAAAGTGGCGTTAGACCGTTACGTGCAGACGTACTTCGACGTTGCCACGGGTGGCGTTGGAGTACGGGCAGACCTGGTGGGCAGCCTCGACCAGTGTTTGTGCGTCGGCTTGTTCCAGGCCCGGCATGCTGATGTGCAGGTCGATGTCCAGACCGAAGCCGCCAGGGATCTGGCCGATGCCGACATGGGCGGTGATCGACGCGTCATCCGGGATTTTGCGTTTGGTCTGGCTGGCGACGAATTTCAGCGCGCCGATGAAGCAGGCTGAGTAGCCGGCGGCGAACAGTTGCTCAGGGTTGGTCGCCGCGCCACCGGCACCGCCGAGTTCTTTCGGGGTGGCGAGTTTGACGTCGAGAATGTTGTCGCTGGAGATCGCACGACCGTCGCGGCCACCGGTGGAAGTTGCAATGGCGGTGTAGAGAGTTTGCATGGTGAAAGCCTCGTTCGGGTTTGATGTTTTGCGCTAAATGTTTGCGCGCTAAGTAAGTGCGAGATGAATGTATCGCGCTAATAGTTAGTGCGCAAGATAAATTTTTGAAAAAATTGAGCGCAGACGCAAAACGACTGTAGGAGTGAGCCTGCTCGCGATAGCTGTGTCACATTCAACATCGAGGTTGACTGACACACCGCCATCGCGAGCAGGCTCACTCCTACATGGGATTTTCGGTGGTTTGAAAATCAGAGGCTGTCTTGCAGATGGCGACGCAGCTCTTGCAGTTCCGCTTGAAGCTTTTGCAGTCGCTCCAAGGTCATCCCGCTGGCGCCGAGGATGCATTGCGGAATGCCACGGGCCTTGTCGCGCAAGGCGCGGCCCTGTTCGGTGAGCTCGACGATTACCACGCGCTCGTCCTCACGGCTGCGGGTACGGCTGAGCACGCCTTCGGCCTCCAGGCGCTTGAGCAGCGGCGTGAGCGAGCCGGGATCGGTCAACAGGCGCGCGCTGATTTCACCTACGGTCAGACCGTCCTTCTCCCACAGCACCATCATCACCAGGTATTGCGGATAGGTCAGGCCCAACGCCTGCAGCAGGGGTTTGTAGACCTTGGTCATCATCAGTGAAGTGGAATGCAGGGCGAAGCAGGCCTGGTTGTCCAGCAGCAGGTCGTCGCAGTGGTCCGGGGTGTCGCGCTTGGTGGTCATCGGGAAGCCTTGAGCAGTGATCTTCATGAATCTAGCGGGCAAATCTTTATCGCGCCAGACAATTCTGGGCTAGTGCTGGCCCAGATGGGTTTGCAGCACCAGGTCCCAGGGCGGAATGGGGCTGAAACGGGTTTTCAGGTATTCCAGCAGCAGGCGACTGCGGGAATTGGGTTGTTGTTGCAGGCGCAAGGCGTAGATCCCGGAGCTTTCCGGTTTTGGCAGGCCGTTTTCGCAGAACAACGGCAGCAGTTCGCCGCGCAACAGGTATTCGCTGACGAGCCAGGTCGGCAAGTGGGCGATGCCCAGGCCGGCCAATGCGCTGTAGATCAACGCTTCGGCATTATTGGCGCTCATGCGCACGCGCGACGGTCGGTGCAATTGCATCTGCCCGTCCCGTTCGAAGCGCCAGGCGAAGGGAGGGGCCAGGCCGGCCCAGTCAAGGCCATCATGTTCGACCAGCTGCGCCGGATCACTCGGCACGCCGCGGCGCTGCAAGTAGGCGGGGCTGGCGCAGGCGATGCGCACCATGCTCGCCAGCGGCGTGGCCACCAACCGGGTATCGGCCAGTTGCCCGGCGCGCAAGACCAGATCGACCTTGCCCAGGTTTAAGCCCTGCATGTCGACAAAGCTGTCGATCAACTGCAATTGCACGTCGAGGCCGGGATAGAGCAGCAGAAAGTCGGCAATCACCGGTGCCAGGTGGCGCCGCCCGAATGCGGCCGGTGCATCGATACGAATCAAGCCTTCCGGTGCGCTGCTAAGGGACACTGCTTCGGCCCGGGCCAGGCGCAATTCGGCGACGATCCTGCGTGCGCGTTCGGCAAACGCCAGCCCTGCCGGCGTTGCGCGCACCGCATGGGTACTGCGAATGAACAATTGGCTGCCGACGGCACCTTCCAGGCTGTCAATGCGTCGCGCCACGGCCGAAGGGGTCAGTGGATGACGGCGTGACGCGGCGGAAAAACTGCCGGTTTCCAGCACGTCGAGAAACAGGCCCAGTTGCTCGGTCAGTAGGTTGGGATTCATGTGTGGCTCGATGCCTGTGCGAGTTTGGCATAGCCATTGTGCGTTGCTGTGCGTTTCCGCGCCAGAAGCAGTTGCGTAGGATGAATCGCCTGACGTTTGGGAGAGAGACACCGTGATTGAGTTTGTGTTGTATCTGGTTTTCGGCGCCGCCTTGGGAACCCTCGGCGGTTTGTTTGGCATCGGCGGGGGATTGATCGCCATTCCGTTGCTGGGCGTTTTATGCGGGCTCGATCAGCAGATTGCCCAAGGTACGGCATTGGTGATGGTGGTGCCCAACGTGATGCTGGCACTGTGGCGCTACCACCAGCGCAACAAGATCGAGTTACGTCACGCGCTGCCGCTGGCCACGATGGGTTTTTGCTTCGCCTGGCTCGGATCGATCTGGGCGGTGGGGATCGATGCGCAAAGCATGCGTATCGGTTTTGTCGCGTTTCTGATCGCGCTTTGCGCCTACAACCTGGTGCGGATGTTCCTCGCCAGCGCATCGCCTTCGGCGCAGATGAACCATTCATGGCCGTGGCTGGGCGTGCTCGGTGCGGCATCCGGCACCATGGGTGGTCTGTTTGGCGTGGGCGGGGCAGTGGTGGCGACACCAGTGTTGACCAGCGTGTTCGGCACCACCCAGGTGGTTGCCCAGGGCCTGTCCCTGGCACTGGCGCTGCCGAGCACCGGCGTCACGCTGGTCACTTATGGCGTACATCACCAGGTGAACTGGATGATCGGAGTGCCACTGGCAATCGGCGGGCTGATGAGTATCAGCTGGGGCGTGAAGATCGCCCACAGCCTGCCGGAGCGCCTGCTGCGCGCCCTGTTTTGCGGCTTCCTGCTGTGCTGTGCGGTGATGCTTGCGTTTAAAGCTTGAAGCCTTCGACGATATGCTCGGCCAGGCACTCGGTGATCGGTGACGGATTGTGCAGGTTGCGCACCAGCATGATGCTGGCCTCGGGCAGCACCGGCAGATCCTCGGCTTCACCGAGGATGCGCATGTCCGCGGTGATCAGGCTTTCAAGTTGCGCGGTGACAGCCAGGCCGGCGCTGACCACCGCCATGATCGCCGACAGGCTGTCGCTGTTATACGCCACGCGATAATCGCGCCCTTGGGCATCAAGGGCGTTGCAGGCCCAGATACGGCAGAAACAATCACTGTTGAACATCGCCAGTGGCAGCGGCGTCTGCTCGTGGGCGCTGTAGCATTGCGCCTCGGCCCAGACAAAACGTTCCTTGCGCAACAACTGGCCGATTTCACTGCCCGGCTCACGGGTGACGATGGACAGGTCGAGGTCCTGGCGCATCAGCAGTTGTTTTGATGATTCACAATGCACTTCGATCTGGATCAGCGGATAGGACTGGGCAAACTGGCGCAGGATCCCTGGCAGAAAACGCATCACGTAGTCGTCCGGGGTGCCGATGCGTACCGTGCCGACCATGTGCGGCTCGCGCAGCGTGTTGAACACCTCGCTGTGCAGCTTGAGGATCCGCCGCGCATAACCCAGCAGCACCTGGCCTTCGGCCGTGAGCCGCACCTGGCGCCCGTCACGCTGGAACAGTTGGCGTTGCAGAATATCTTCTTCCAGTCGCTTCATCTGCATGCTGACGGCTGACTGGGTGCGATGGACCAATTCACCGGCGCGAGTGAACCCACCCTGGTCGGCGATGGCGACGAAGGTGCGCAGCACTTCGGTATCGATACTCGGGTAGGCCGACATGCATCAATCTCCGAGATGGTTACCATCAGAAACATTCGTTGGATTGATCTTAGGCCTGGGCAGAGACTTGAGCCATCCAAACGGAGGGCAACAAGATGAAAGGTCAACATGAAATTCACGGCACTGAAAAACATTCGGTTCACCTGATTTCCGATCTGTTGCACAAGGTCGGTCGCTGGTACGAGCTGCACCGTGAGCGCGAACTGCTGGCGAGCATGAGTGATGAGGCGTTGAAGGACATCGGCTTGAGTCGTGCCGACGTCGCGCATGAAGCTGATCTGCACTTCTGGCAAGACCCGATGGGCAATGGAAAGTAGGCTCGATGACCCATGGAAATGTCCTGTCACTACCCCGTCATCCCGACGAAAGCCCGGGCTGATGGGGTAGGCGCGAGCCCGAAACAGATGGTCATAGAGCTTTGCTGGAGCCTGTTTGCGCACTGGCTGAAGATCCTCTCCCCAACATTGAGGAGTGGTGTCATGGAACGACAAGGCATTGAAGGGCGTGACGTAGGGCATGGCGTGCGCGATGCACTGCACCGGCTCCGGCAGCCGGTCCGGGCAGCGATTACGCAATTGCAGCGCTGGCGCCAACTGAGCAGGGACCGAACCGAACTGTCGCGATTGAGCGACGAGCGTTTGCGCGATATTGGCTTGAGTCGAGCCGATGTCCTGCGGGAGTCAGCGCGCCCGTTCTGGGATGATCCATTCAAGCGATGAGGCGTTGGCATTGGCGTTTTTCCCGCCTGCCGCTAAGGTGGGGAGAGCCTTGCCGATGAGCCGTCAGATGCCAGCATCCCAGTCTTTTTCCTTGAAGCAAGCCAGACGCCTGGCCCTGACCGCCCAAGGTTTTGTCGGGCGCCAGCCGTCGTTGCCGGTCAAGCCTGCCGCTATCAACCGATTGATCGAGCGCCTGGGCATTTTGCAGATCGACTCGGTCAATGCACTGGTGCGTTCGCACTACCTGCCGCTGTTTTCCCGGCTTGGCCAGTATTCAGCCGACTTGCTCGACCAGGCTGCCTGGAGCCAGGGGCGCCAGCGTACCCTGTTCGAATACTGGGGGCATGAAGCGTCCTTGCTGCCCTTGTCGATGTACCCGTTGATGCGTTGGCGCATGCAGCGGGCAAGCCGTGGCGAAGACATTTATCAACAACTGGCGCGTTTTGGTCGTGAACAGCAGGACACGGTTCGCCGGGTGCTGGCCTGCGTCCAGGAGCAGGGCGCGTTGGGCGCCGGCAGCCTGTCGACTCGCCAGGAGCGAGCAGGGCCCTGGTGGGACTGGAGCGCGGAAAAGCATGCGCTGGAATGGCTGTTCGCCGCCGGTGAAGTGACAGTGGCCGGCCGGCGCGGGTTCGAGCGACTTTATGACCTGCCGGAGCGGGTCATCCCTTCGGCGATCCTGGCGCAACCGCGGCTCAATGAGGCTGAGGCCCAGCGCGGGCTGATACGGCATGCCGCGTCAGCCTTGGGCGTGGGCATCGAGAAAGACCTGCGTGACTATTTTCGTTTAAGCCCCGCGGACAGTCGTCCGCGTCTGGCGGAATTGGTCGAGGCCGGTGAGTTGCTCTGCTGTGAAGTCGAGGGTTGGCGGCAACCTGCCTATTGCCTGCCTGAGCCGAAAGTGCGACGCAAGCTCGAGGCCAGTGCCTTGCTTTCACCGTTCGACTCGCTGATCTGGGAGCGCAGCCGTACCGAGCGGCTGTTTGATTTTCGCTATCGGCTGGAGATCTACACGCCGCCGGGTAAGCGGGTCTATGGCTATTACGTCTTGCCGTTTTTGCACAATGAGCGCATTGCCGCGCGGGTCGACCTGCGTGCTGAGCGGGCTGCCGGGCGGTTGGCGGTGCACGCGGTGCATGAAGAGGAAAAGGGGCTGGATGACGAGGGGATGTTGGCGCTGGCGCTCAATCTGCGGCAGATGGCGGATTGGCTGGGGCTGGCGCGGGTCCAGCTGAATTGCCCGCGGGCGAGTGCGGCAAGATTGCGGGTGGCATTGGCACAGGTGGCATTGGCACAGATAGAGGGTGACTGATCTGGCCTAATCGCCAGCAGGCTGGCTCCCACACTGGATCTGTGTCCTGCACAAATCCCATGTGGGAGCCAGCCTGCTGGCGATAGCGGTACATCAGGCGATCAAAAACTACCGCCGGACTTGCTTGAGGGTTTCAGCTATCAAAAACGCCAACTCCAGCGACTGATCGGCATTCATTCGCGGGTCGCAATGGGTGTGGTAGCGATCCGACAAACCGTCCTCGGTAATCGGTCGGGCACCGCCGATGCACTCGGTGACGTTCTGCCCGGTCATCTCGATATGAATGCCGCCCGCGTAACTGCCTTCAGCTTCGTGGACCTGGAAGAACTGCTTCACTTCGCCAAGGATCTGCGCGAAGTCGCGGGTCTTGTAGCCGCTGCTGGCCTTGATGGTGTTGCCGTGCATCGGATCGGAACTCCAGAGCACTTGCTTGCCTTCACGCTGCACGGCGCGGATCAGTTGCGGCAAATGATCGCCGACCTTGTTCGCGCCCATGCGCGCGATCAGGTTCAGGCGCCCCGGATCGTTCTCGGGGTTGAGCACGTCGATCAGACGGATCAGGTCTTCTGGGTTCATGCTCGGACCGACCTTGACCCCGATCGGATTGTTCACCCCGCGCAGAAATTCGACATGCGCGCCATCGAGCTGACGGGTGCGGTCGCCGATCCACAGCATGTGGGCCGAACAGTCGTAATAGTCGTTGGTCAGGCTGTCGCGACGGACGAAGGCTTCCTCATAATTGAGCAGCAACGCTTCGTGGGCGGTGAAAAAGCTGGTTTCGCGCAGTTGCGGCGAGCTGTCCATGCCGCAGGCGCGCATGAACGCCAGGGTTTCATCGATGCGGTCGGCCAGGTGGCTGTATTTTTCCGCCAGGGCCGAGTTGGCGATGAAGTCCAGGTTCCACTTGTGCACCTGGTGCAGGTCGGCAAACCCGCCCTGAGCGAAGGCGCGCAGCAGGTTGAGGGTGGCGGTGGACTGGTGGTACGACTGCAGCAGGCGTTCCGGGTCCGGCACACGGCTTTTTTCATCGAAGCCGATGCCATTGACGATATCGCCACGGTAGGCCGGCAGTGTCACGCCGTCGATGGTCTCGTCGTTGGCCGAGCGAGGTTTGGCGAACTGGCCGGCCATGCGCCCGACCTTGACCACCGGGCAGCCAGCCGCAAACGTCATGACAATGGCCATTTGCAGCAGCACCTTGAAGGTGTCGCGGATTTTCGCGGCGGAAAACTCGGCGAAACTTTCGGCGCAGTCGCCGCCCTGCAGCAAAAAGGCACGGCCCTGGGTCACTTCGGCGAACTGACGGCGCAATTCCCGGGCCTCCCCGGCAAACACCAGCGGCGGGTAGCTGGCCAGGGTCTGCTCGACGTGCTGCAGATGCGCCGCGTCGGGGTATTGGGGTTGTTGCTGGATCGGCAGGGCGCGCCAGCTGTCAGGGCTCCAGGGTTGACTCATCATGATCTCTAGTGTTTTACGCTCGGGCGTCCATGTTATCAGCAATTAGTGCGTGACCTGTTCCCGTCGCTTCGCGGACAATCGCGTCTTTGCCGCTTCCGCTGCGGTTTATCGCGTTGCCGTTTGCCCAAGAAGGCCCGGTGACGATCAGGAGACGAAATGACTGAGGAGCGCGTCGAGCATCTGCTCGCCGAGGTGCAGGACGAATTTGGCGTGATTCGTGTGCTGGAAGTGGCCGATTACCGCTTTCTGGAGTTCGGTGATGCCATCGAACAAAGTTGCGTGTTCACGGCCGATCCAAGCTGGCTCGAGTACGACTATACCCGGGCGATGCTGATTGGCGCGCTGTGTCATGAACAGCCGGAAAGCGCGCTGTTCCTGGGGCTTGGTGCCGGTACGCTGACCCAGGCCTGCCTCAAGTTCCTGCCCCTGGAAGATGTCGAAGCCATCGAACTGCGCCCGGATGTGCCGCGCCTGGCCATCGAGTACCTGGGGCTGGACGACGATCCGCGCCTGTACATCCGCGTGGGCGATGCGCTGGAACTGCTCGACACCGCCGAGCCTGCGGACCTGATTTTTGTCGATCTCTACACCGACGTCGGCCCGGGTGTCGGGCATCTGGCCTGGACTTTCCTGGAGAACTGCCAGAAACGCCTGAATCCGGGCGGCTGGCTGGTGATTAACCAATGGGCCACCGACGATGGCAAGCCACTGGGCGCCGCGTTGCTGCGCGGGCTTTATCATCGCCATTACTGGGAGCTGCCGGTGAAGGAGGGCAACGTGATCCTGATCGTGCCATCGGAACTGGATCAGGTGCTGGACATGGAGAGCCTGACCGCCCGGGCTGAAGCATTGGCGCCGCGGTTGGGGTATTCGTTGCAGTCGTTGATCAAGGCGATTCGCCCGGCCACCTAATCCATTAGTTGTCTGGGCGGGCCCTATCGCGAGCAGGCTCGCTCCCACAGTTGACCGCGGTCCCCTGTGGGAGCGAGCCTGCTCGCGATGACTTTCCAACAGCCACCGCTTCTCTCAGCACCCTTTGAAAACCCCGGGCCGCCGCTCGACCAGCGACTGCACACCTTCCCGGGCATCCTCGCTGACCAGCAACTTCTTCACCAGCGCCGGCAACCCTTGTGCAGCGGCGGTTTCGCCCTCATAACGGGCCTGCCGGGCAGACATCAGAGTTGCCTGAACCCCCAACGGCGCCTGCCGGGCAATGCGCTCGGCCAGTTCAATCGCCCGCGGCAGCAAATCCTCGCTGGCCATGACTTCCTGCACCAGGCCCAGGTGCAAGGCATCATGGGCATCGAATTCGTCGCCGGTCAGCATCCAGCGCATGGCATTGCCCCAGCCAGCCACCTGATGCAGGCGCAACGTCGCGCCGCCGAATGGGAAGATGCCGCGCTGCACCTCCATTTGTGCGAATCGGGTGTTGCTGGCGCACAGGTTGATGTCGGCGGCCAGCATCAACTCGATACCGATGGTCAGGCAGTAGCCCTGGGCGGCGACGATCACCGGTTTGCTGACCCTGGGCCCGGCGAAGACGCCCCACGGGTCGCAACCGCCGGGCGGGGTTTGCCAGCCTTCGGTCAGTGCCGCGCTGGCGCTGACCAGGTCCAGGCCGGCGGTAAAATGCTCGCCATGCCCGAAGACCACGGCCACACGTGCTTCGCTGTCGGCTTCGAATTCACCGTAGGCCAGGCTCAATTCGTTGAGCAGGTCGAGATCAAAGGCGTTGCGCTTGGCGACCCGGTCCAGTCCGATCAACAGGACATGACCACGCTTTTCACGACTCACGCGGCTGGTATTGAGCTCTTTCATGCTGCATTTCCTCGAGCGGCTGAGGGGGCGCAGACCCAAGGTCTGTGGCGGATGGGTGAACCGTTTTAGCGTCATCGCCCGCAGGGCAGGGCCTTTGAAAAGTAGACGCTGGCGCGATTATCCGCAAAGCCTGTGACAGAACGCCGTGGGCGGGAGTTTTGCGATAAAAAAAGGCTCCCTTTTTCGGCAAATTCCGGTATAGTGCGCGCCGGCCTTTAGCCGGGCCGCGTTTAGGTGGCGCAATTCCCCGAAGTCAGATTCGGTTGCACGTTCGCCCAGCGAACTCTTCCTAAACGATTCTTTCATTCATTCGTTTTCGCAAATCCCCGCCGACAAAGCTGCCAGGGCGACTCTTGAGTCTCAACACGGCATGCGCAGCTTTGGAGCATGGGTCTTTGCGGATGCACTTAGAGGCAGACCCATGACCCAGGAAATCGGCGGCTTCGCCGCTCTTGAACTTCATCCTAATATTGTCGCTGCAGTAGTCGCTACCGGCTATGAAGAGCCTTCGGCCATTCAGCAGCAGTCGATCCCGATCATTCTCGCCGGTCACGATATGATTGGCCAGGCGCAAACCGGTACCGGTAAAACCGCTGCCTTTGCCCTGCCTATCCTGCACCGCATTGATCCGTCCAAGCGCGAGCCGCAAGCTCTGATCCTGGCCCCAACTCGTGAGTTGGCGCTACAAGTTGCAACCGCTTTCGAAACCTACGCCAAGCAAATGCCGGGCGTAACTGTTGTGGCTGTCTACGGCGGCGCGCCGATGGGCCCACAATTGAAAGCAATCCGTAATGGCGCACAGATCGTTGTCGCCACTCCGGGCCGTCTGTGCGACCACCTGCGTCGCGACGAAAAAGTTCTGGCGACCGTGAACCACCTGGTTCTCGACGAAGCAGACGAAATGCTCAAGCTGGGCTTCATGGACGACCTGGAAGTCATCTTCAAGGCCATGCCGGAAACCCGCCAGACCGTATTGTTCTCGGCTACCTTGCCGCAATCGATCCGTGCCATCGCTGAGCGCCACCTGCGCGATCCGAAGCACGTGAAGATCCAGAGCAAGACCCAGACCGTTACCGCGATCGAGCAGGCTCACCTGCTGGTTCACGCTGACCAGAAGACTTCTGCCGTTCTCAGCTTGCTGGAAGTGGAAGACTTCGACGCCCTGATCATGTTCGTGCGCACCAAGCAAGCGACCCTGGACCTGGCCAGCGCCCTGGAAGCCAAAGGCTACAAAGCCGCTGCGCTGAACGGTGACATTGCCCAGAACCAGCGTGAGCGCGTCATCGACTCCCTCAAGGATGGCCGTCTGGACATCGTTGTGGCGACCGACGTTGCCGCTCGTGGCCTGGACGTTCCGCGCATCACTCACGTGTTCAACGTTGACATGCCGTACGATCCGGAATCCTACGTTCACCGTATCGGCCGTACCGGCCGTGCCGGTCGCGAAGGTCGTGCGCTGCTGCTGGTGACTCCACGTGAGCGCCGCATGCTGCAAGTGATCGAGCGTGTAACCGGTCAGAAGGTTGCTGAAGTTCGCCTGCCGGACGCTCAAGCCGTTCTGGATGCGCGCATCAAGAAGCTGACCAACAGCCTGTCGCCGCTGGTGGCTGAAGCCGAATCGACCCACGGTGATCTGCTTGATCGCCTGACCGCCGACATCGGTTGCAGCCCGCGTGCCCTGGCCGCAGCCCTGCTGCGCAAGGCAACCAACGGTCAAGCGCTGAACCTGGCCGCTATCGAGAAAGAGCGTCCACTGGTGCCGAACAATGCACCGCGTGGCGATCGTCCAGAGCGTTCCGGTGATCGTCCTGAGCGTGGCGACCGCGAGCGTCGTGCTCCGATGCCGCTGGGCGAAGGTCGTGCTCGTTGCCGTACCGCGCTGGGTGCGCGTGATGGCATTGCGGCCAAGAACCTGCTGGGCGCCATCCTCAACGAAGGTGGTCTGGCGCGTGAAGCCATCGGTCGCATCCAGGTGCGTGACAGCTTCAGCCTCGTCGAACTGCCGGAAGACGGTCTTGAGAAGTTGCTGAGCAAGCTGAAGGACACTCGTGTTGCCGGTAAGCAGTTGAAGCTGCGTCGCTACCGCGAAGATTGATCCGCTCCCGGGCTGATTGATCGAACATAAAAAATCCCCGACTGGTTCGGGGATTTTTTATGCCTGGGTTTTGGGATTATTCCGCAGCTGGCCCACCACCCGCCGTCACCACCTGAATGCTCATGCGCGGTGTCGCCAGGTCCAGCCCGGCTTCATCCAGATGCCGTTTGAGCGACAGGTTGAACGCCCGTGAAACTTCCCATTGCTTGATCGGCGCGGTCTTGAACCGGGCTCGCAGAATCGCATTGCCGGACTCGAAACTCTCCACGCCCTGAAACTCCAGGGGCGACCAGATATTGCGCCGTTGCAGCGGATCGGTGCGCATTTTCTGGCCGACGTCGCGCATCAGCTTGATCGCATTGTCGATGTCCATGCTGGCAGGCACCGCGACCCGGAAGATCGCGTAGCCGAATTCCCGGGAGTAATTCTTGATGCTCTTGATTTCGCTGAACGGAATGGTGTGGACGATGCCGTCGATGTCCCGCAGGCGTACGGTGCGAATGGTCAGGCCCTCGACGGTGCCCAGGTGGCCGCCGACGTCCACGTAGTCGTCGATGGCCAGGGAGTCTTCGATGATGATGAACAGCCCGGTAATCAGGTCGGCCACCAGCGATTGTGCGCCAAAGCCGATGGCCAGGCCGATCACGCCGGCACCGGCCAGCAGTGGCGTAACGTTCATGCCCATGTTCGCCAAGGCGACAATCAGCGCGATGATGAAAATCGCCACGAACAGCACGTTGCGGATCAGCGGCATCATGGTCTGTGCGCGGGCGTTGGCCAGGCCTTTGCGCGAGCGGGTGAGGGCGTGATGCACGGCGGTGTCGCTGAGGATCCAGATCAGCCAGGCAAAGATCAGCGTGCCGATAAGGCTGAACAGTTTGACGCTGACCTCATGGCCTTCGCCTTCGGTGAAGCTGATCAACGACATGCCCCAGACCCGCAGGCCCAGTTCAATGAATGCCAGCCATACCAACAGATGGGCGAGGGTATAGAAGAAGTTTTTCAGGCGTTCCGAATACAGGGCGTGACGCTTCGCGCCGCGTTGCGGTTTGAGCGCGTGGCGGCGCACCAGGCCATTGATGACCATGCACAACACCAGCAGCACGGTGCAGATCAGCGACTGGCGCAGCGCGGTGCTGGTGTCGCCGGCCGAGACGAAGGTAGCGAACAGGGAAATCCCCACCAGCACCAGCGCCGGTACAAACCAGAAGGTGCCGAGAATTTCGATGGTGTCGCTGAGGGCGCGGCGGGTCAGGCGCCGGGACAGCGGCTGGTTGCGGATCAAGTGGGCAATCGGGCGGCGGAAACGCAGGATGAACAACCCCGTGGACAATGCTGCCAACACATTGGCCACCGTCGCTGCGGTGTGGGCCAGGTGCACGCCAAGGCTTTCCGTCAGGCGCGGGTCGTTCAGGGCTTCACCGAAAGCGGCGAAACTGCCGATCAACCATAGCGGGCGGAAGGCCTGGTGCCGCAGGATGTACAGGGCCCTGTGACGATGAGGGCCGTCGAGCAGGGAAAAGGCAATCACGCAGATCGCGGAGAAACAGGTGCCGACCACCAGGGCGTAAGCCAGCACCATGGCCAGGCTTTTACCGAGCGACGATGGCAGGGCGTAACTCATGTAGACGGTGATGACCAGGGCAATCAGCCACGGCCCCAGCTTGCGCAGGGCGAAACGCAGCATGTCCAGGGCCCTGGGGTGTTGCGGCAGTTCTTCGGTCAGGCCGAAACGCATTCGGACTCGATGGCTGACCCAGATCAGCGCCGCCGCCAGCAGGCTCCAGACCATCAGGATCATGGCAAAGGCGAAGATGATCGGCAGCCACTCGCTGGCCGGCAGTGCCAGCGCCATCAATTCATCCTTGGCCAGGTCGAACTCGCTGGACCAGCGAGTGATCGGGCTGTCGGCGCCGGAGAATTGCTTTTCGAAACTGGCCAGGGTTCCGCCAATCAGGCCCAGCACGCCTTCTTCGGCGGCCGGTTGGGCTTTTTTGGTGGCATCGCGCAGCTTCTTCAGATCCGCCAGCAGTTTGCTGCGCTGCTGATCGTTCTCCAGCGACTTGATGACTTCGTCCAGGGATTGCCCAAGGGGTTCCTGCGCCTCGGGTTGGGTTTTTGCCGGGCTGCCAAGCAGGCTCGGCAGCCCGGCGGCCTGGGCAGGCGCTGGCGCCATCAGTGTCATCAGGCAGATTAGGAAAAGGCACGGCAGGGCGAACAGGCGAGCGAACACTAGGCGGTCAACCTCTAAATGGGCAGATCGACCGAGTGTACGAGCCCGTCAAAACCAATGCGAGCGGGGGTGGGGATTTATTCGTTGAGTTTGGCGAGGATCTTGAAGATCACCGTGGCCAGGATCAACAGCATGCCGAGCCACATGGCGAGCACGCCAGCGTTCTTGTCGCGAAAATTGAAACCGACTGCCAGCATGATCATCCCGATAAGAATGGGGATGAGCATGGCGTGGAACGAGGACATCGTGATCATGGCGACTGCCTTGTCGAAAGGGATAAGTGAAGTTTAGGTGGCTTTGCGGGGGCTGCCGTGCGGCAAATCGACTTACCGGCGTAGGTGGTGTGATTGACACACCGCTTCGCTTGGTTCGCTGTAGGAGCCAGCGGTGCGGCGATCCGACTTGCCGGCGAACCAGGCGATGCGGTGCTCCTGGCACACCGCGTCATCGTTCTTCGCCGGCAAGCCTGGCTCCTACAGGTGCCCTACGGCAATTCGCGGCAGGCGTAGAACGCGCTCAGCACTTTGACCAGATGCGCCAGGTCATGGCTGCCGCACAGTTCGCGGATCGAATGCATGGCGAAGGTCGGCAGGCCGATGTCCACGGTACGCACGCCCAGGTGGCTGGCGGTAATCGGGCCGATGGTCGACCCGCAACCCATGTCGCTGCGCACCACGAAGCTCTGTACCGGCACCTCTTCGGCCATGCACAGGTGACGGAAGAACCCGGCGGTTTCGCTGTTGGTGGCGTAGCGCTGGTTGCTGTTGACCTTGATCACGGGGCCGGCGTTGAGTTTCGGGCCGTGATTGGCATCGTGCTTGTCGGCGTAGTTGGGGTGCACGCCGTGGGCGTTGTCGGCCGAAACCAGCAGGGATTTCTGAATGGTACGCACGAACTCATCACCTTCCGGCAGCAGGCGACGCAGCGTCTGCTCCAGCATCGGGCCGTCGGCGCCACAGGCCGAGCAGGAACCGACTTCCTCGTGGTCATTGCAAACAAGGACGCAGGTTTCATCGGTGTCGGTGGTCAGCAGCGCTTGCAGGCCGGCATAACATGACAGCAGGTTGTCCAGGCGCGCGCCGGCGATGAAATCACCGTGCAGGCCGATGACGGCCGCGCTTTGGGTGTCGTAGAAACTCAGTTCGTAATCCAGCACGACATCGGCGTTCAGGCCGTGTTCGCGGGCCAGCTGGTCGGTGAGTACGGCGCGGAAGTCCACGCGCTCGTCACCGGCGAATTGCGCCAGTACCGGCGGCAGTTCGGTCTGGGCGTTGATTGCCCAGCCCATGTTGGCTTCACGGTTGAGGTGAATGGCCAGGTTGGGGATGATCGCAATCGGTGCCTTGAAGTCGATCAACTGGCTCTCGACCTTGCCATCACGACGGAAGGTGACACGACCGGCCAGGGACAGGTCGCGGTCGAACCAGGGGGCCAGCAGGGCGCCGCCATAAACTTCCACGCCCAATTGCCAGAAACCCTGGCGTTGCAGTTCCGGCTGGGGCTTGACCCGCAGGCACGGGCTGTCGGTGTGGGCGCCGACCAGGCGAATGCCGCCGTGCAGCGGCGAGTGCCGGCCCATCTTGATCGCGACGATCGACGAGTCATTGCGGGTGACGTAGTAGCGACCATTGGCTTCGGTGTTCCATGGCTCGCGTTCGTCCAGGCGTTGGAAGCCCGCCGCTTCCAGTCGCTGAACAAGGCTGGCGGTGGCATGAAACGGGGTAGGGGAGGCCTTGAGGAAATCGATCAGGCCTTGGTTCAACTCTTCGCGCATAAGTAGCTCCAGACAGCAATGGCGCCAGTTTAACGTATTGGCCCGAAGCATTGGACAAGAGCTTTCAGCGCCAGGCCTGGCCAGGTGCTCAATGTTATACAGCTTGAAACTGTTGTTGGATGAGATGCCATGGGCTTGCAGGCAGCGGCCGAGCTTGATGTAGTCCGGGCGTTCGCAGTCGTAGCTCAAAAGTAGCCCCAGGCAACAGGAGTGCAAGTTGACCGTATTGGCCTGGGGCAATGCAGGTGCGCTGTCGTCTGGAAATGTCTACCCGGTCCAAAGGCCTGGTGCCGCCGTCAGCCGGTGATCAATTTACCGCTGAGGAAGACTTCACGTCGCTGTTTACGTCCGACATGTTCGTGTTTACTCGGGTGATAAGCCTCATCGAACTGTTTTCGCGAAACGCCGGGAAGCGCCTGGATGTATTGATCAACCAGGTGGTCATAGTCGGCTTCGGTAATCAGTTTGTAGATTTCGCGGTGATAGAAGAACCCCAACTGAAAACCGAGCGTCGCACTGAAGTGAGGGGGTGGCTCGGCAAAACAGTTTTCAAAGTCTATGGCTTGCAACGGTTTTTGCGACTTTTTGGGGATCATGATATTGCCGGCCCAGAAATCCATATGGGTGATGTTCTTTCGGGACAGCGAGCCAAGCAATTCGAACGCGTTGAGAATGAAGGTTACGACCTTGTCCGGGTTGTGTTTAAGCCACCGCATACCGTCGATGTGCTCATCGAGCAGGCGCGTGAGGATGAAGTATTCGCGGGTCAGGCCCAGACGATCCCGTGTATAGCCATATCCCTCCAGCGCGGGCATTGGAGCACCGCGGCGCTGGGCTTCCCGGGTGTTCAGCAACTCTTCCAGTGGCCAGTCGAACCGACCGTTGCGCTGTGGTTTGCCCAGGGTGACGCGCACTTTTGCCTTGAATGTATCCAATGGCTGGACCTTGGCAAACAGCGGCCTGGGGCCAGAGGACAGCGGTGCACTCGCCCGCGTGAGCTTGTTGGCTTTGCGTTTTTTTATGAGTTGTTCAAGCGCCTGTTGCGCTTCGACGCTGGGTGGCTGGCACAGGTGCAGGGTGGTATTGCCGGATACAAAGGTGATGGGGTAGTCGCTTTGAAGCTTTTTACTGCTGAGCACGGGGCTTCCTGCCTGGTATCGAATTGCCATCATTTTACGATTCATTACAAAATTATGACAATGCTTTCACGAAATTTCCATGATTGGTTATTTGTAACGACAAATGACAACGCCCTTCAAAGGAAGGGCGTTTCAAAGAGTTTCAGTGGTCACTCGCTCAAAAAGGTGCGGGGCATTCGAAGCGCAGTCGCTCACCGCTCTGCGGGTGAGTGAAACTGAGCATGCTTGCATGCAGGCACAGGCGTGGCCAGGCGGCCAGGGCTTGCTCATGGGCGTAGAGTCCGTCGCCCAGCAGTGGATGACCGATCGACAGCATGTGTACGCGCAATTGGTGCGAGCGGCCGGTGATTGGCGTGAGTTCGACGCGACACCAATCGCCGCAACGCTCCAGCACACGCCAGAAGGTCAGGGCGTGCTTGCCGAATTCATGGTCCACCACGTGGCGTGGCTTGGTCGGCGGGTCGTAGCGCAGCGGCAAGTCGATGCTGCCACTGTCGAGCGCCGGCTGGCCCCAGCACAATGCGGTGTAGGCTTTTTCGGTTTCGCGGTCGTGAAATTGCCTGGACAGTTCACGGTGTGTGTCGGCATCGCGGGCCAGCAGGATGATGCCGGAGGTTTCCCAATCCAGTCGATGGACGATTCGCGCTTCCGGGTAGCCGTTTTCCTGCAGGCGGGTAATCAGGCAATCCTTGTTGTCGTCGGCCCGGCCGGGCACGGAGAGCAACAGGGTGGGTTTGTTGACCACCAGGACAGCGGCGTCCTCATGGATGATGTGGATATTGGACAGCGGCATTAAACAGCCTCGTTACAAACGCCAACGGCGGTTCAGGCCTGCTGGCCTGAACCGCCGTGGTTCCAGTCGGATCGACTCAGCGATCTGGCAGGGTGATATTGAGTTCCAGAATCGAGCAGCTGCCCTGGCTTTCCAGTGCGACGTGCACGTCATCGGACCCGATATTGACGTACTTGCGAATCACTTCGACCAGTTCCTTCTGCAAGGCTGGCAGGTAATCCGGGGTACTGCGTTGGCCGCGTTCGTGCGCCACGATGATCTGTAGACGCTCTTTCGCTACCGACGCGGTGCTTTGCTTTTTGTTGGCACGAAAGAAGTCAAAAAGGTTCATTGTTTAGTTGCCTCCAAACAGGCGCTCGAAGAATCCCTTCTTCTGTACATCGAGGAAACGATGTTCCACGGTTTTGCCCAGCAGGCGGTCAACGGTATCGCTGTAGGCCTGGCCGGCATCGCTCTGGTCGTCGAGAATCACCGGAACGCCCTGGTTGGATGCCTTGAGCACCGCCTGGGATTCAGGGATCACGCCGAGCAGCGCCACCGAGAGGATTTCCTTGACGTCTTCGACGCCGAGCATTTCGCCCTTGCTTACGCGCTCTGGATGGTAACGGGTAATCAGCAGGTGTTCCTTGATCGGGTCTTCGCCGCGCTCGGCGCGACGGGACTTGCTGGCCAGCAGGCCGAGCATGCGATCGGAGTCACGCACCGAGGACACTTCCGGGTTGGTCACCACGATCGCTTCGTCAGCGAAGTACATGGCCAGGTGGGCGCCTTTTTCGATGCCCGCCGGGGAGTCGCAGACCACGAACTCGAAGTCTTCCTTGAGCTGCATCAGGACTTTTTCCACGCCTTCGACCGTCAGCGCGTCTTTGTCGCGGGTCTGGCTGGCCGCCAGTACGTAGAGGTTTTCCAGGCGCTTGTCTTTGATCAGGGCCTGTTGCAGGTTGGCTTCGCCGTTGACCACGTTGACGAAGTCATACACCACGCGGCGCTCGCAACCCATGATCAGGTCAAGGTTACGCAAACCGACGTCGAAGTCGACGATGACTGTTTTGTGACCGCGCAGAGCGAGGCCGGTACCGATAGCGGCGCTGGTGGTGGTCTTACCCACACCACCCTTGCCGGATGTAACCACGAGAATCTTGGCCAAGGTGTTTCACCCCTAAGGAAAAAGGACTTTTAGCCCCTGAAAAACATCTCTTGAAAACTACAGCAGCGGGACAGCCTTGGCTGGAATATGGCCGCAGACGGCATTTACCCCCGGTAAACACTGTTTGTAGCCTGTTTCCTACTTCGTTTGAGCCGTTTTCGCTACGTTTTAGAGATGCTTGGAAAATGCGGCAGTATCCGTTAAAGCCGAATGATGTTCAACACGTCGCCTGACAGGCTGACCTGCACGCCCGAGCCCCACAACGGGTCGCGGCGCAGATCTTCGGAAACCTTGTAATGACCGGCGATGGAGATCAGTTCAGCGCTCATTTGCTGGCAGAAAATTCGTGCCTTGGTGTCGCCTTTGACGCCCGCCAGCACACGACCGCGCATCGCGCCGTATACATGGATGTTCCCATCGGCGAGAAGTTCCGCCCCCGGGCTGACCGAGGAGATCACCACCAGATCGCTGCCCTGGGCATAAATCTGCTGGCCACCGCGTACTGGCGAAGTGATAATTTTCGTCGGTTTGATGGTCGGTTCCGCTGGTTTTTCCGGCTTTTTCGCCACGACGCCTTCGTTCAAGTCCAGCGCCCGTTCGCGGGCCCCGGACGGCGGCAGTACCGGCAGGTCGACCGCGATGGCCGCCGCGATGTCTTCGATGCGGCTGGCGCGGATAGCCAGGGTACGAAGGCCATGCTGGCGGCAGATGCGCATCAGGCCGGGCAGATCGACGGTGCCGCCGTTGGCCGGGAGCTTGTCCAGGGCCAGGACCAGCGGCGCGTTACTGAAGAAGTTCGGCGCTTGGGCGACTTTGGCGGCCAACTGCCGATCGAGGCCTTCAAGGTCATTTCGGGCCAGTTCCAGCACCGTTATGGCAAGCATGCTGCCCTTCAACTGGAACACGGGATCTTGGTCTAGCAGTTCGGTTTGGCTCATGGTCGGCATACAACGACTTGTCACTAAAAGTGCCCAGACTTATAACGAGAACGCCCGCGAGCCGCAAGCCGGGTCGAACGATGTAGAATGCGCGGCCAACGTCTTTTCGGAACCTTTAATGGATCGCCCGCGTTTTCGAACAACTTTTCTGATGCCGCGTTTCTGGCCGCTCTGGTGCGGCCTGGGGCTGTTATGGCTGATTGTCCAGCTGCCGTACCCTGTATTGCTGTGGATCGGTCGGGGCTTGGGTGCCTTGATGTATCGAGCAGCGGCCGACCGGCGGCGCATTGCCAAGCGTAATCTGGAACTGTGCTTCCCGGAAAAATCCGCGGCCGAGCGCAAGCGCCTGTTAAAGGAAAACTTCGCGTCCACCGGTATCGCTTTCTTCGAAATGGCGATGAGCTGGTGGTGGTCGCGCGAGCGGCTGGCGAAACTGGCTCATGTCGAGGGCCTGGAGCACCTGAAGAATGCCCAGCGTGAGGGCAAGGGCGTGATCCTGATGGCCGTCCACTTCACCACGCTGGAAATCGGTGCGGCGCTGCTTGGCCAGCAGCACACCATCGACGGCATGTACCGCGAACACAAGAACCCGCTATTCGATTATGTGCAGCGTCGCGGTCGTGAGCGGCATAACCTCGATTCGCTCGCCGTGGAACGCGAGGACGTGCGTGGCATGCTCAAGTTGCTGCGGGCCGGCCGCGCGATCTGGTACGCGCCGGACCAGGATTATGGCGCCAAGCAAAGCATTTTCGTGCCGTTGTTCGGCATACAGGCCGCCACCGTCACCGCCACCAGCAAATTCGCGCGGCTGGGCAAGGCGCTGGTGGTGCCGTTCACCCAGGAGCGCCTGGCGGACGGGAGTGGTTATCGCCTGGTGATCCACGCACCGCTCGAAGGCTTTCCTGGTGAAACCGAAGAAGCCGACTGCTTGCGCATCAACCAATGGATCGAAGGCGTCTTGCGCGATTGTCCAGAGCAATACCTCTGGGCCCATCGCCGCTTCAAGAGCCGTCCGCCCGGCGAACCGAAGCTGTACGCAAAGCGCGGCTAACCGGCCGATCCCGAAATGCACCATGGAGTGTTGCGATGAGTCCTGCTGAACCCGTCACTGGGTTGATCCTTTCCGGCGGCGGGGCTCGGGCGGCCTATCAGGTGGGCGTGCTGGCGGCGATTGCCGAGTTGCTGCCCTTGGGCGCGGACAATCCTTTTCCGGTGATTGTCGGCACCTCCGCCGGGGCGATCAATGCGGTTAGCCTGGCCAGCGGGGCGATGGATTTTCGCGCGGCCATCGAGCGGCTGACGGCGTTCTGGCAGGGTTTTCGCAGCCACCTGGTGTTGCGCAGCGACTGGCCGGGCGTGATCAGCCAGGCCACCCGGTTCGTCAGTCACAGCTTGTTGGGCCTTGGCGCCCAGGTGCCCGTGGCGTTGCTCAACAGCTCGCCGCTACGCGGATTGCTCGACGACAAACTGCACATGGGCGGCATAGCCCACGCCATCGCGCAGAAGCAGTTGCAGGCCGTCGCGGTCACGGCGTTCGGCTACGAGTCCGGTCAGGCGGTGACGTTCTATCAGGGCGGCGGCACCATTGACGCCTGGTTGCGTCATCGGCGGATCGGCGTTCCCACCCAATTGTCCGTTGACCATTTGCTCGCCAGTTCGGCCATTCCGCTGTTGTTCGCTCCGGTGAAAATCGGCGAAGAATATTTCGGCGACGGCGCGGTGCGCCAATCGGCACCGATCAGCCCGGCCTTGCATCTGGGCGCCAACCGGGTGCTGGTGGTGGGCGTCAGCGGTAACCCGCGCGGGGTCGACCCGGAACAACCGCTGCAACGCGCCTACACGGGTCAGCAGCCAACCCTGGCGCAGATCGGTGGACACATGCTCAACAGTACGTTCATCGATAGCCTGGAAAGCGATATCGAGCTCTTGCAGCGCTTGAATCAGTTCAGTCGCCTCATGCCCGATGGCACGCCGATCCGAACGCTGGGGGTGGCGCCGGTGGAGGTGTTGGTGATTTCACCCAGCCAGCCGATCGACGAGATCGCCGCGCGCCATCGCCAGGAACTGCCAGCGGCGCTGCGTCTGTTTTTGCGTGGGCCGGGGGCGACGAAGACCAGCGGGGCAGGGGTGTTGAGTTATCTGCTGTTCGAGGCGGGGTATTGCAGCGAGTTGATTGATCTGGGGCGGCGGGATGCGCTGGCCAAGCGCGGGGAGATTTGCCGGTTTCTCGGGTTGGCGGAGCCTGTGGTTTTGGCGTGAGATTGGCGGTGCGGCCATCGCGGGCAAGCCCGCTCCCACAGTGATTGGCGTCGGACACAAAATTTTCGTACGACGAAAAAACCTGTAGGAGCGGGCTTGCCCGCGAAGGCGTCCTTACAGACGCCGTCGGATCAGAAGTGCACCTTGACCAGGAAGCTGGTCACGCTCTGATCGGTCTTGAAGCCCTGGCTGTCTTCGATACCGTACTTGTTTTTCCAGTAGTCATACTCGACACCCACGTACAGCTGCTTTTCGCCCAGGCTCAGCGCCTTGCCCAGGTCATATTTGATCTGTGGGTTGAAGTGCAGGTTGGCGTGGTATTCGCCTTTCTTGTTGACGTCGTTGTCGACTACCCAGTCCATGAAACCGTCGATCAGGATGCTCGAGTCGCCCACCGGAATGGTGTAGGACCAGGCCGGCGTGACCTGCCAGATGTTGTCACCCGGGCGATCGCCTTCGGTGTGGCGGTTGTAGAAGTTCAGCTGGAAGTAGTCGAAGCCGGGGATGGCCAGGTCGAAACCCGGGCCGATCAGGTACGATTCGGTGTCGTCTTCGCCGAACTCATAGGTCATGGCCAGCAGCACGTCCTTGATCGGGCCGAACTCCAGCTTCTGGTCAAAAATCTTGTTGAACGACAAGCGCGGGCTGAATTCGCCGTAGTGGGTGTTCTTGCCCGCGAAGGCGTCTTCCTTACCGTTGTAGAAGATTTTGTCGATGAAGAAGAAGTTGTCGCCGTATTTCCAGCCGTCGGCGTGTTCGAAGGTCACCGTCTGCTGGATGCGCGGGTTGACCTGGAAGTCCTTGCCATACAGGTAGGTCAGGCTGTTGTTCTGCCATTGCAGCAAGTCGCCGGCCATGGCCTGACCCCCTGCCAGCAACGATCCTGCCAGCATCAGGCTAGTGCACGTACGTTTCATTCGGTTGCTCCCAAAAAGTAGTGGTTTCACGTTATTTTTTTAAGGTCGACGCTCTGGTGTGGCGCCTTTTTCCGTAGCTGCAAAAAAATCATCCATTCGGTCAGCTTTGTGCTGTTAGCAAGAGCTGCGCCAAGGCTTTCAGAAAACAAAAAAACTCCCGCTCGGCTGCCTGAAAACAGTCGATTGAGAGTGGTTTGGGGATGCCTTGGTACCGTCCAGAGCCGGGATAAGTTGGCTTTCTGGTCAGGAATTAAATCCGGGCTTTTTTTTAAAGCGGATTCAGGCGGCCGCGGAGAATACTGACTCCTCGGCCAGGTCTCAAGTGCCCCGCAACAGCGCACCGACGACAGGTTTGGGGCACGGTTGCGGATCATCTTAGAAATGCACCTTCACCAGCAGGCTGGTGGTGTTTTCATTGGTGTCGAAGTTGCCAGTGTTTTCGATGCCGTATTTGTCCTTCCAGTAGCTGTATTCGACGCCGACGTACACCTGTTTCTCCCGCCAGCCGAGGGTTTTGCCCAGGTCGTATTTGATCTGTGGGTTGAAGTGCACGTTGGCGTGATAGGTGCCGCGCGAGTTCTGGTCGTTGTCGACGACCCAGTCGAGGTAGCCGTCGATCAGCAGGCTCGAGTTGCCCAGTGGCACGGTGTAGGACCAGGCCGGCGAGATCTGCCAGACATCGTCGCCGGGACGCGAGCCTTCGGTCTGGCGATAGTAGAAGTTCAAGGTGAAAAAGTTGAAACCCGGTATCGCGATGTCGAAACCGGGGCCAATGAGGTAGGCCTCGCTGTCGTCTTCGCCATTCTCGTAGGTCAGGGCCAGCAACACGTCCTTGATCGGGCCGAATTCGAAACGGCGATCGAGGATCTTGCCGAAGGACAGTCGCGGGCTGAACTCGCCGTAGTAGGCGTGAGAGCCTTTGTTGCGGTCCTTCTCGCCGTTGTAGTAGGTGCTGTCGACAAACATGAAGTTGTCGCCGTACTTCCAGCGATCGGCGTGTTCGAAGGTGATCGTCTGCTGGATCGACGGGTTGACCGCGAAATCCTTGCCGTACAGATAGCTCAGGCTGTTGGTTTGCCACAACAGCAAATCGCCGGCCATGGCTTGACTCGCGGCCAGGAGGCCAGCACCCAACAGCATGTTTTTCTGTGTACGAATCATCTGTTGCTCCCTCTTGTTTTTATTTTTCAAGGCGCAGGAAACCCCTGCCCCTTTAGGAGCGAGCCTGCTCGCGATAGCGTTGAATCAGTCAACTCAAGTGTTGAATGTCATACCGTCATCGCGAGCAGGCTCGCTCCTACAGGGGGTGTGCGTTTCTGTCTTAGTGGGCGTGGCAGTCGTTGATGGCCGCGCGTTCGGTGCCGCCGAGGATGTTGAACAGCAGGTTCAAGGTCAGGGCGCTAAGCGTGGCCATGGCGATACCGCTGTGGGTTATCGGGCTCATCCACACCGGCAGGTGGGCGAAAAATTCCGGACGTACCACCGGGATCAGGCCCATGCCGATGCTTACCGCCACCAGCAATTGGTTGCGTCGGTCACCGATGTCGGCTTCCTGCAGGATCTTGATCCCGGTGGCGGCGACCATGCCGAACATCGCGATCGCCGCGCCGCCCAGCACCGCCGGTGGAATCGAGGCCACGAGGAACGCGGCCTTGGGCAGCAGGCTCAGTACGATCAGCAAGCCGCCGGCAACGATGGTCACCGAGCGGCAACGCACGCCGGTCATCTGCACCAGGCCGATGTTCTGCGCGAAGGAGGAGTGGGTGAAGGTGTTGAAGAAGCCGGCGAAGAACGAGGCGCCGGCGTCACACAGCAAGCCGCGACGCAGCATCCGTGGGCAGACCTCCTGGCCGGTGATTTTCCCCAGGGCCAGGAACATCCCGGTGGATTCGACGAAAATGATCACCACCACCAGGCACATCGAGAGGATCGGCGCGAGCTCGAATTTCGGCATGCCGAAGTGCAGCGGGGTGACAAATTGCAGCCATGGCGCCTGGGCCATGCCGCTGAGGTCGACCATGCCCAGCAGGCCGCAGAGCACGTAGCCCAGGCACATGCCGATCAGCACGGAAATATTCACCCAGAAACCGCGCATGAAGCGATGCACCAGCAGGATGGTGCCCAGCACCAGCGCGGCGATGGTCAGGTAGATCGGCGAACCAAATTGAGCGGCGTCAGCACCGCCACCGGCCCAGTTCACGGCCACGGGGAACAGCGACAAACCGATCGAGGTGATGACCGTGCCTGTGACCAGGGGCGGGAAGAAGCGCACGACTTTGGACATGAACGGCGCGATGAGCATGCCGAAGAACCCGGCGGCGATGGTCGCGCCGAAGATCCCCTGCAGGCCGATGCCCGGCATGCCAGCCATGGCGACCATGCTGCCGACGGCGGCGAAACTGGCACCCATCATCACCGGCATGCGGATGCCCATGGGGCCGATGCCGAGAGACTGGACGATGGTGGCGATGCCGGCGACCAGCAGGTCGGCGTTGATCAGGAAGGCGATTTCTTCACGATTCAGGCCAGCGGCCTGTCCGATGATCAGCGGCACCGCGATGGCGCCGCCGTACATCAGCAGAACATGTTGCAGACCGACCAGGATCAGTTGCAAAAGGGGCAAACGCTGAATGGCGGGTGCGTCGGGGATGCGTGCTTGGGAGAGCTCGGACATGCAACACCTCGGATCATTTTTATTCTTGTGATTTTTTGCATCAGGGCGACCGCATCGCGGCCAATCGCTGGCAAGCCAGCTCCCACAGGATTTAGGTGATCCCTGTGGGAGCTGGCTTGCCAGCGATGCTTTTCGCTACTTAATTGGTCGGAGCACCCTGAACGATCCAGGCGCCGATCAGGTCACGTTCCTGCTGGGTCATCTGGGTGATGTTGCCCAACGGCATGATCTGGGTGGCGACAGCTTGAGCCTGGATGCGCGCCGCGTTCTGGCGGATCTGCTCGGGGGTGTCGAACATGACGCCGGCAGGAGCGGCGCTGAACAGCGGGCTGGTCGGCTTGGCCGAATGGCAGACTGCGCAACGTTCCTGGATCACGCTGTGCACCTTGTCGAAACCAGGACCGGCATTGGACGCCTGGGCTGGCGCGGCTGCGGGGGCTTCGGCAGGTTTTGCTTCAGCTGGTTTCAAACCACCACCCACTGCTGTTTCCGGCAGAGGCTGGTATTCGATCGCGGCAGGTGCCTTGGCCACTTCAGGCGCGCTCGACATCGGCTTCGGACCGGACACATATGCCAGGCAAATCATGCCCACCGCTGCCACCGGCAGGGTCCAGGCAAACTTGTGGCTGTCGTGACGGGTGTTGAAGTAGTGACGCACCAACACCGCCAGCACCGCGATCCCGGCCAGGATCAACCAGTTGTACTGGCTGCCGTAGGTGCTCGGGAAGTGGTTGCTGATCATGATGAACAGCACCGGCAAGGTGAAGTAGTTGTTGTGACGCGAACGCAGCAGGCCTTTGGCCGGCAGTGCCGGATCGGGCGTGCGGTTCTCGGCGATGGCCGCTACCAGAGCGCGTTGCGCCGGCATGATGATGCGGAACACGTTGCCGACCATGATGGTGCCGATGATCGCGCCGACGTGCAGGTAAGCACCACGACCGCTGAACACCTTGCTGAAGCCATAGGCGGCGCCGATGATCAACACGAACAGGATGAAACCCAGCAGGGCAGGGCGTTTGCCCAGGGCCGAGTCGCAGAGGAAGGAGTAGATGAACCAGCCGATGAACAGCGAGCCGATACCGATGGCCACGCCTTCAGGGCCGCTCAGGGTGCTGCCCGGAGCAAGCAGGTAGAGCGTTGGGTTGGAGTAGAACACCACGCACAGCAGCGCGATCCCCGACATCCAGGTGAAGTAGGCTTCCCATTTGAACCAGTGCAGGTTGTCCGGCATGGTCGGTGGGGCCAGCTTGTATTTTTCCAGGTGGTAGATACCGCCGCCGTGGATCGCCCACAAGTCACCGGCCAGACCGCTTTTCGGGTTGACCCGATTGAGGTTGTTTTCCAGCCAGACGAAGTAGAACGACGCACCGATCCAGGCCACGCCAGTAATCATGTGAACCCAGCGCACGCTCAGGTTCAGCCATTCCAACAGATGTGCTTCCACAGTCTTTACCTCTCGCCCGTCACTCTTGTTGTCGAGTGATCGGACCTTCTCTTATTGGTGGGGGGCGAGGATCAAACGCTCATCCTCTTTGAAAAAATGCTCATCGCAGTTATTGCCTGTGCCACTGCGATCAACCACCAGGAAGTCATCCCGCTTTTCGATCGTCAGCACCGGGTGGTGCCAGACGCCGCGATGGTAATTAATGCCCTGCCTGCCGTTGGTAACGAAGGCGCGGACCAAGCCTGATACAGGTTCATCGCCAAGTGGCGCGACCACGATCAGAAAGGGGTTGCCGAGCAGCGGAATGAAAGCCTGGCTGCCCAGCGGATGACGCTCCAGCATGCTGACGGTCAGCGGCATGTCCTGCGCATCGGCGCGGAAGATGCTGATGATCGCGTTGTCCTCTGGCTTTGCGGTTTCGACCACAGCCAGTTTATGGAAGCGCATGGTCGAACCGTTGTTGATCATGAAGTGATCGCTGCCGTCGGTTTCGATCACGTCACCGAAAGGGGCGAAGGCTTCTTTGGTCAGCGGTTCAATCGTCAGTGTGCGCATGCTGGTCTTCTTATCCAAAATTCTGTGTTGTTAGAACTATCGCCATCGCGGGCAAGCCCGCTCCCACAGTGGACTGTGGCGTTCACAAGACCTGTGGGAGCTGGCTTGCCAGCGATTGGGTTCACCCTTATTTAGCTACCTTGCCGAGTACGCGCAGGCGGCTCACGCCACCATCCGGGAACACGTTCAGGCGGATGTGGGTGATCGGGCCCAGTGCCTTGATCTG
The DNA here is from genome assembly GCF_028471945.1 of Pseudomonas sp. WJP1. NCBI lineage: Bacteria > Pseudomonadati > Pseudomonadota > Gammaproteobacteria > Pseudomonadales > Pseudomonadaceae > Pseudomonas > Pseudomonas sp. WJP1. The sequence goes on along the minus strand of NZ_CP110128.1, from coordinate 4,964,396 downwards.
CTCGGCGAAGGTGTGTTCGGCGTGCATTTCCAGCTTCTGGCTTGGCAGCAGTTCGCGCCAGAACAGCGACTGGGTTTCGATCTGGCTGTCGGTACCGCCTTTCACGAACGCGCCCTGGATCGAGCAGCTGTCCGGGTAGTTGCCCTTGAAGTGCAGGGTGTCGACGATGATTTTCTCGATCTCGCCCGGGTGGCCCAGCGCGACGATCACCCAGTCATTGCCTGGCGTGCGACGACGTGCGGTTTCCCAGCCGTCGCCCATGTTGATGCCACGGCCCGGGTTGAGGATGTTGCTCATGCGGCCGAAGTGTTCGTCGGAGCAGGCGAGGGCGCGGCCACCGTTGAGGGCTGCGGCCAGGTCGACTTGCTCGTTGTCACCCACGGCGGACCAGTCGCGGAACGGGATGCCGTACACGCGCAGACGGGCCACGCCGCCATCCGGATAGATGTTGAAGCGCAGGTGGCTGAACGCCTGGTCGTTGCTGATTTCGTGGTAGTGGTGGCTGTTGCCTTGCAGCTCGACGGCCGACAGCACTTCAGTCCACTGGGTGTTTTCGTTCGGCTCGCCTTCGGCCAGGAAGCAGGCTTCCAGGGAAGCCGACGGCGGGAAGTTGCCGGTGAAGAATGAAGTGTCGATGTCCACGCCCTTGATCGAACCTGGCACGCCCAGGCGGATCACTGCGCTGTCGAAGCCTTCGAAGCGCTTGCGGCGCGACTCCCAGCCGTCCATCCACTTGCCGTTGTCATCGAACACGCCCTCCTTCCACACGGCCGGGGTCGGTTGGAACAGGCGGTTGGCGTCTGCGAACCAGTCATCGGTGACCGAGATGATCTTGGTGCCCAGGCGGGCGTCGGCCAGGTTGACGAACTTCTCGAAAGGTACGGCGTAAGCTTTCATTCTTCTTGTCTGCCTTTAAATAAGTGGCTTGGGATGCTTGCAGTGCCCTGGGCATTCTCGCGTTTTGAATACTCGGGCAAAGCTCGCTATAGGGTCAGTAATCGGAACAGGGCGATCTTGTTGATCTCCGCCAGCGCGCACTTGAACTCGGTATCTTCCGGGTTGTGAATGCGCGTTTCGAACGCCGCGAGGATCTGATGCCGGTTGCTGCCTTTTACCGCCATGATGAAGGGAAACTTGAACTTGGCCTTGTAGGCGTCGTTCAGCTCGGTGAAGCGAGAAAACTCTTCGGCCGTGCATTGGTGAATACCGGCGCCAGCCTGTTCATTGGTGCTGGCTTCGGTCAACTGGCCCTGGACGGCGGCTTTGCCGGCCAGGTCCGGGTGAGCGTTGATCAATGCCAGCTGGCTTTGATGATCGGCGCTCAACAGGATGTCGCTCATGCGCTGGTGCAGGGTTTCGATCTCGTCGATCGAAGCGTCCTGGCCCAGGTCGAAGGCCTTCTCGGCCACCCATGGCGAATGTTCGTAGATGTCGGCGAAGGCTTTGACGAAGGCGTCGCGGCTCAAGGTCGAGGGTTTCAATGTTTGAAAGGCGCTCATTTCGCGGCCCCTTGGTACGGGTGGGTTTCCTGCCAGTGGCGTGCGATGTCGACGCGGCGGCTGAACCACACCTGTTCATGACTTTTAGCGTATTCGATAAAGCGCTTGAGCGAAGCCAGACGCGCCGGACGGCCGATCAGGCGGCAGTGCAGGCCGATCGACAGCATTTTCGGGGCTTCGGCGCCTTCGGCGTAGAGCACGTCGAACGCATCCTTGAGGTATTCGAAGAAGTCGTCGCCCTTGTTGAAACCCTGGACCTGGGTGAAGCGCATGTCGTTGGTGTCCAAAGTGTACGGGATCACCAGGTGCGGCTTGCCGGTCGGGTTGTTTGGTTCCCAGTAGGGCAGGTCGTCGTCGTAGGTGTCGCAGTCGTAGAGGAAACCGCCTTCTTCCATCACCAGCTTGCGGGTGTTGGGGCCGGTGCGACCGGTGTACCAGCCCAGCGGACGCTCGCCGGTGATTTCGGTGAGGATGCGGATCGCTTCGAGCATGTGCTCGCGTTCCTGATTCTCGTCCATGTACTGGTAGTCGATCCAGCGGTAGCCGTGGCTGCAGATCTCGTGGCCGGCATCGACCATCGCGCGGATCACATCCGGGTGACGCTGGGCGGCCATGGCCACGGCGAAGACGGTCAGCGGGATGTCGAATTCCTTGAACAGCTTCAGAATCCGCCAGACGCCGGCGCGGCTGCCATACTCGTACAGCGATTCCATGCTCATGTTGCGCGCGCCCTGCAGCGGCTGGGCGGAGACCATTTCCGAAAGAAACGCTTCGGACTCTTTATCGCCGTGCAGGATGTTGCGCTCGCCGCCTTCTTCGTAATTGAGTACGAATGACAGGGCGATGCGGGCATTGCCCGGCCAGTGTGGGTGCGGAGGGTTACTGCCGTAACCGATCAGGTCGCGAGGGTAGTCAGCGCTCACTGCAGTCTTCCTTCTTGTATTCGTGGTGACAGTTGGTGTGACGCGACTAAAAGGTTGGATCACTGGCTGGCGTCACAGCGATGGGTTGATTGTATACAACTTTATATTCACTTTGTAAGCCTGATTTTTTGCATTTTTCGTTAACGGTCATCTTTGCGTGCTATTGGCATGCACCTGCAAGAAATCTGCCTGAGTGGTCAGTTAATGATTGTGGGCTTCAGGGGAGGTAAGGTTTCCCGGGAAATCGACGGGATTTCGATCGTTGGCGCCGTCAGTCGCAAAAATGTCTTTTTTATTGTGTACAATTTTTTTGAAAAGTGTCTTAATCAATCGCTCGCCGCAGCTTTTCGTGCTCCGAATCGGTGCGGTCTCCTTTTCATCTGACTTCGGGAGGCGCGAAGTCTGGCTGCTCCATGCAGGCAGGCGCGCAGAATCAATGGGACGTTTGACTACACACGTTTTGGACGCTGCACATGGTTGCCCGGGCAGCTCGATCAAGGTCGAGTTGTACCGTGTTGAAGGTTCGCAGCTGGAATTGGTCGCCAGCGCGATAACCAACAGCGATGGCCGTGTCGATGCACCGCTGCTGCAGGGCGATGACTACCGGACCGGGGTCTATCAGGTTCAGTTCCATGCAGGCGACTACTACCGCGCCCGTGGCGTCCAGTTGCCGGAGCCGGCATTCCTGGATGTGGTGGTGCTGCGTTTTGGCATCTCTGCCGAGCAGGATCACTACCATGTGCCGCTGCTCATTTCGCCCTACAGCTATTCAACGTACCGAGGAAGCTGATCCCCCAAGCAGCTTTCTCCACATAGAAGCGACTGCGCATATAGCTTCTTTGGTCTTTCGCCCGCTCACACTGCGGGCTTTTTTTCGCAAAAAATCCTTGGCGGCAAAGGCCGGATTTACTGCTACATACAGCCCATCCCGCCTAAACAGGGTGTGGCGAAGACAATTCAGTTACTTATTCAGCAGGCAAAAAGACGATTCATGTAGTATAACTACAAGCGTGCTACATCCCCGGCGCCTGCCAAATAAAAAAGAGTCCAGCCCTTTGAATCTGCTGCAACACATCGCCCAGTCACGCCACCTGTTACGCAAGTCGGAGCTCAAGGTCGCCGATCACGTTTTGCTTGATCCTGCGGCCGTGATGCACAGTTCCATGGCTGACCTGGCCCACAGCGTGGGGATCAGTGAGCCGACCATCGTGCGCTTTTGCCGCGCCATCGGTTGCTCGGGTTTCCAGGACTTGAAGCTGAAGCTGGCCCAGAGCCTGGCGGCGGGCGCGAGTTTCGGGCAGTTCGCGATCCATGAGGACGATTCGGTAGCGGACTACAGCCTGAAGATTTTCGACACCACCCTGCACACGCTGATGGAGGTTCGCGAGAAACTCGATCCGCTGGAGTTGCAGCGCGCGGTGACGCTCATGTCCCAGGCCCAGCGCGTCGAGTTCTATGGTTTCGGCGCCTCCGGTGCGGTGGCGGCAGATGCGCAGCACAAGTTTTTCCGCTTGCTGCTCACGGCGGCGGCGTATTCCGATCCACACATGCAGGCGATGTCGGCGGTCACCCTGAAGCCCAGCGACGTGGCGATCTGCATTTCGCAGTCCGGCCGCTCCAAGGATTTGCTGATCACCGCCAACCTGGTACGTGAGAGCGGCGCCTCGTTGATTACCTTGTGCCCGAGCCAGACGCCTTTGGCCGAGCTGTCGACCGTCAACCTGGCCATCGACGTTCATGAAGACACCGAAATCTACACGCCGCTGACCTCGCGTATCGCCCACCTGGTAGTGATCGATGTATTGGCCATGGGCGTGGCCATGGCCCGCGGGCCGAGCCTGGTCAACCACCTCAAGAGCGTCAAGCGCAGCCTGCGCAGCTTGCGCCTGTCGCCCAAGTCGGTGAAGGCGCTGGACGACTGATTCTGATCTGAATCCGCTGGAAGGTCGTTCCGACCCTATCGCGAGCAGGCTCGCTCCCACGGGTCCTATGACCACTGCTGATCAAATGTGGGAGCGAGCCTGCTCGCGAAGGCGTCCTCGAAGGCGCCGAACATTCACATCCCTGTAACCCGCCCGCCGCCAAACCGTCACTCCTCGCGCCTATCTTGAAACTCCCGTACCGACTTGGGAGAACTGAGATGGCCCCCTACGAAGAACGCAACAGCGTCGTCAAAACCCGTCGTCAGCAGGAAGACCAGCGCCGCATGGCGTTTCGCCGTGCGATCGAAGATCGCTGTGAGCAGCGTCAGCTTCAGGCCGAGATCGCTGATTTTACTGGCGACCTGGAGCTCAATTACTGGCAGGCAGCAGCGCCGACTTCCCGTCGAAGCGCTCAACCAGCGCGCTGATCTGAATTCTTTCGCTGCGAATGAACGCAAGGAACGCGTGAGCCACCGGTGACAGGCGCTTGGCCTTGGCCTGTACCAGGCACCAGCTGCGGTAGAGCGGCAGTTCCTCGATCGGCAACTCGATCAAGCCGCCGGTGGCCAATTCAAGGTTCAGGGCGTGGCGCGTCAACAGCGCCACGCCCAGACCCGCCAGCACGCATTCGCGCTGGGCTTCTGCCGAAGAGACCTCTTGGGTCTGGTTGAAGTGCACGCGCTTCTCCTTGAAGTATTCTTCGCAGGCCAATCGCGTTCCCGAGCCCACCTCGCGCATCAGCAAGGTGTAAGGCTCAAGGTCCTGCAGGCGCAAGGGCCCCTGGTGGCACAGCGGGTGGTCGGGCGGTGCCACCGCAACGATCGGGTTGTTCAGGAACGGCAGGAACTCCAGCCCCATGTCCTGCGGCACCATGGACATGATCACCAGGTCGTCGCGGTTGTCCGACAGTCGCCGAATCACCTGGGCGCGATTGACCACCGTCAGTTGCAGGTTCACTTCCGGATGCTGGCGCTTGAAGGCGGCAAACAGGTGCGGTACGAAATACTTGGCGCTCGATTCCACCGCCAGTTTCAGTTGGCCTTGCAGTGAGCCCTGCATGTCCGACAGCTGCATGTCGAGGTTTTCCAGGCGCCCGAAAATGTCCCGGCTCGCCCGTTGCAGGGCTTCCGCGGCTTCGGTCATGTAGAGCTTTTTGCCGACATAATCGAACAGGGGCTGGCCCACCAGCTCCTCAAGCTGCCGAATCTGCAGGCTGACGGCCGGTTGCGTGAGGGACATTTCGTCGGCCGCGCGGCTGTAGGACCTCAGGTCACAGACTTCGTTGAAGATCTGCAATTGACGTAATGTCATACGCATCAAGGACTTACGCATTATTTGAGCACTCTGGCCACAGGCTGGTGTGTCAACTATAAGTCTTTACTTATGCATGACCCAATAATTATTCATTTTTGTTAATCCCTTGTGAGCGCTAGTGTGGCGTTGCGACCAAATTGAAACATTTGGTCACGCGTCGACCTGGTCTAGCAGGTCGTGGGTACCACCGGATCAAGGGAAACTCCAAGTGATAAAAAAGATCCTGATCGCCAACCGCGGTGAGATTGCCGTACGAATCGTACGCGCTTGTGCCGAAATGGGCATTCGCTCGGTCGCGATCTATTCCGACGCCGATCGCCATGCCTTGCATGTCAAGCGTGCGGATGAGGCCCACAGTATCGGTGCCGAGCCACTGGCCGGTTACCTGAACCCGCGCAAGCTGGTGAACCTGGCCGTGGAAACCGGTTGCGATGCCTTGCACCCTGGCTACGGTTTCCTCTCGGAAAACGCCGAGCTGGCAGACATCTGCGCCGAACGCGGGATCAAATTCATCGGTCCATCGGCTGAAGTCATTCGCCGCATGGGTGACAAGACCGAAGCACGCCGCAGCATGATCAAGGCGGGCGTTCCGGTCACACCGGGTACCGAAGGCAACGTCTCCGGTATCGAAGAGGCCCTCACCGAAGGCGACCGCATCGGTTACCCGGTGATGCTCAAGGCCACTTCCGGTGGTGGCGGTCGCGGTATCCGTCGCTGCAACAGCCGTGAAGAACTTGAACAGGCGTTCCCGCGCGTCATTTCCGAAGCCACCAAGGCGTTCGGTTCCGCGGAAGTGTTCCTGGAAAAATGCATCGTCAACCCCAAGCACATCGAAGCACAGATCCTCGGCGACAGCTTTGGCAACGTGGTGCACCTGTTCGAGCGTGATTGCTCGATCCAGCGCCGCAACCAGAAGCTGATCGAAATCGCACCGAGCCCGCAACTGACCCCGGAACAGCGCGCCTACATCGGCGACCTGTCGGTGCGTGCAGCCAAGGCCGTGGGTTACGAGAACGCCGGTACCGTGGAGTTCCTGCTCGCCGAGGGCGAGGTGTACTTCATGGAAATGAACACCCGGGTGCAGGTGGAACACACCATCACCGAAGAAATCACCGGCATCGACATCGTCCGTGAGCAGATCCGCATTGCGTCCGGCCTGCCGCTCTCGGTGAAACAGGAAGACATCCAGCACCGCGGTTTCGCGCTGCAGTTCCGGATCAACGCCGAAGACCCGAAAAACAACTTCCTGCCCAGCTTCGGCAAGATCACCCGTTACTACGCACCCGGCGGTCCGGGCGTACGGACCGACACGGCGATCTACACCGGCTACACCATTCCACCGTTCTACGACTCCATGTGCCTGAAACTGGTGGTGTGGGCGCTGACCTGGGAAGAAGCGATGGACCGTGGCCTGCGCGCGCTGGACGACATGCGTGTGCAAGGGGTCAAGACCACCGCCGCGTACTACCAGGAAATCCTGCGTAACCCGGAATTCCGTAGCGGCCAGTTCAACACCAGCTTCGTCGAAAGCCACCCTGAACTGACCAACTACTCGATCAAGCGCAAACCCGAAGAGCTGGCCCTGGCCATCGCCGCTGCCATCGCCGCCCACGCAGGCCTGTGAGGAATAGAACAATGAGCAAGAAGATTCACGTAACCGACACCATCCTGCGCGACGCCCACCAATCGCTGCTCGCGACCCGCATGCGCACCGAAGACATGCTGCCGATCTGCGACAAGCTCGACAAGGTCGGCTACTGGTCGCTGGAGTGCTGGGGTGGCGCAACGTTTGACGCCTGCGTCCGTTTCCTCAAGGAAGATCCGTGGGAGCGTCTGCGCCAACTGCGCGCCGCCTTGCCTAACACGCGCCTGCAAATGCTCCTGCGCGGCCAGAACCTGCTGGGCTATCGCCACTACAGCGACGACGTGGTCAAGGCCTTCGTCGCCAAGGCAGCGGTCAATGGCATCGACGTGTTCCGCATCTTCGACGCCATGAACGACGTGCGTAACCTGCGCGTGGCCATCGAAGCGGTGAAAGCCGCCGGCAAGCACGCCCAAGGCACCATCGCCTACACCACCAGCCCGGTGCACACCATCGACGCGTTCGTGGCACAGGCCAAGCAAATGGAAGCCATGGGTTGCGACTCCGTTGCGATCAAGGATATGGCCGGCCTGCTGACCCCGTACGCCACCGGCGAACTGGTCCGGGCGTTGAAAGCCGAGCAATCGCTGCCTGTGTTCATTCACTCGCACGACACCGCCGGCCTGGCAACCATGTGCCAGCTCAAGGCCATTGAAAACGGCGCCGACCACATCGACACCGCGATCTCCAGCTTCGCCTCGGGCACCAGCCACCCGGGTACCGAGTCGATGGTTGCCGCCCTCAAAGGCAGCGAGTTCGATACCGGCCTGGACCTGGAGTTGCTGCAGGAAATCGGCCTGTACTTCTACGCCGTGCGCAAGAAGTACCACCAGTTCGAAAGTGAATTCACCGCCGTCGACACCCGGGTTCAAGTCAACCAGGTTCCGGGCGGGATGATTTCCAACCTGGCCAACCAGTTGAAAGAGCAGGGCGCCCTGAACCGCATGGGCGAAGTGCTGGCAGAGATTCCGCGGGTTCGCGAAGACCTCGGTTTCCCGCCACTGGTGACCCCGACTTCGCAAATCGTCGGCACCCAGGCGTTTTTCAACGTATTGGCCGGCGAGCGCTACAAGACCATCACCAACGAAGTGAAGCTGTACCTGCAGGGCGGCTACGGCAAGGCGCCGGCGCCAGTGAACGAGAAACTGCGTCGCCAGGCCATTGGCAGCGAAGAAGTGATCGACGTGCGCCCAGCGGACCTGCTCAAGCCGGAAATGGCCAAGCTGCGCGCCGACATCGGTGCCCTGGCCAAGTCTGAAGAAGACGTGCTGACCTACGCCATGTTCCCGGACATCGGCCGCAAGTTCCTCGAGGAACGTGCTGCTGGCACCTTGACCCCCGAAGTGCTGTTGCCGATTCCTGAGGCCGGTGGCGTCGCCTCGGCCGGCGGTGAAGGCGTGCCGACCGAGTTCGTCATCGACGTCCACGGCGAAACCTACCGCGTCGACATCACCGGTGTGGGCGTCAAGTCTGAAGGCAAGCGTCACTTCTACCTGTCCATCGACGGCATGCCGGAAGAAGTGGTGTTCGAACCGCTCAACGAATTCGTCGGCGGTGGCAGCAGCAAACGCAAGCAGGCGTCGGCCCCGGGCCACGTCAGCACCACCATGCCAGGCAACATCGTCGATGTGCTGGTCAAGGAAGGCGACACCGTCAAGGCGGGCCAGGCTGTACTGATCACAGAAGCGATGAAGATGGAAACTGAAGTCCAGGCCGCCATCGCCGGTAAAGTCACCGCCATTCACGTGGCCAAGGGCGACCGGGTGAATCCGGGCGAGATCCTGATCGAGATCGAAGGCTGAGTTAACGGCCCCGATACAACGCTTTAAACCTCGGGGGGGCATGTGCTCCCCTTTTTTTTGCACTGGATTTGATAAATCTGCATTTTACTGCAGGTACATCAGGGTCTTTGATACCTTTGAATGCACTATATTGCAGTTGGCGATTCACTTTCCCTCTCTAAATGCATTTAGATGCAGGTGTCATTCGATGTACGACCTGACGCTACAGCCGCAACGTTTGAAAGCATGGGAGTTGATATGAGCATGACAGTGGCCGAGCGCACTGTGCTCATAGAAAGCATTCAAGAGGCATTGGCCCAGGGCACCCTTGAAATTGGCGAGGCGGTTCGCCGATTGCGGGTCGAAGTCACCGGCTTGCACCAGACTCAATTCGCGAAGATGTGCAAGATTTCGGTACGTACGTTGGTACATATCGAGCACGGCGAAGGCAATCAGACGCTGAAATCGTTGAATGCCGTGTTCAAGCCGTTTGGATTGAAGATGGGCGTTGTTCGCGTTCGGCGTGACCTCGGTTGAGTCGGGTCTGCTGACAGTGCCGGCCAAGCAAGCGTAGATATGGCTTTTTGCACAAACCTACGGCACTCGCGCCCGCTGTGATGGCCTAAGCATCAAGGCGCAACGTTGCGTCCCGGTGACTGGCCAGGATCGGACATGAACGAAGACACGCTAAAAGATAAATCGCTGGCGGTTTTGCTGGTGTTGGTGAGCATCGCGTTCATCTGGATCCTGTTGCCGTTCTACGGTGCGGTGTTCTGGGCGGTGATCCTGGGTATTGTCTTTGCGCCCATGCAGCGTCGGCTGCAGCTCAAATTCGGCTGGGAGCGCAATCTGACTTCGTTCTGTACTTTAAGCATCTGCCTGGTGATTGCGATCCTGCCGGTGACCATCATCAGCTTCCTCCTGGTTCAGGAAGGCACGGCGCTGTACAAGAGTATCGAGAGCGGTGAGCTCGACATTGCCGGGTATGTGACGCAGTTCAAGCACCACCTGCCTCCCTATTTCCAGCATTTGCTCGATCGGTTCGGAGTGGGCGAATTGAACGGGCTGCGGGAGAAAATCGTCAAGAGCGCGATGGCAGGCGGTGAGGTAACGAATCAGGTGTTCAATCTTGGCCAGGGTACGTTCGAGTTCATCGTCAGCTTTTTCATCATGCTCTACCTGCTGTTTTTCTTCCTGCGCGACGGCGCTGAACTCGCACGCAAGGTGCGCATGGCCGTGCCATTGGAGGAGCACCAGAAACGCCGTTTGCAACTCAAGTTCAATCGCGTGGTGCGAGCCACCGTGAAGGGCAACCTGCTGGTGGCAATTACCCAGGGCGCGTTGGGCGGAATGATTTTCTGGTTTCTGGACATTCCCAGCGCACTGGTCTGGGCAGTATTGATGGCGCTTCTGTCGTTGTTGCCGGCGGTCGGGGCAGGGATAGTCTGGGCGCCGGTGGCGGCGTTTTTCCTGCTGACCGGTGCGGTCTGGCAAGGTGTGGTGCTGGGGCTGTTCGGGGTGTTCGTGATCGGCCTGGTGGATAACGTGCTGCGACCGATCCTGGTGGGCAAGGACACGAAGATGCCGGACTACATGATCCTGATCTCGACCCTGGGTGGCCTGGCGCTGTTCGGGCTCAACGGGTTTGTCATCGGTCCGTTGATCGCGGCCCTGTTCATGTCGAGCTGGGACATTTTCCTCGAAACCAAACCGCGGGTTCAGCTGCCTTAGGCACTGAGCTTGCCTGGCTGTCCCGTGCCGATTTGCAGGGACAGCGCCTGGGCGTCCGGCAGCGAGGTGAGCGGGCCGCTGATTTGTTCGCCGTCCTGGACCAGATACCAGCAGGCGAGCAAGCCAAGTGCTCTGAGCGGTGCGGGAACGGCGCTGCCGATAACGGACATGATCTGAATCTGAGACATCATAGGGACCTCCATCAATCTGTGGAGTCACCTTACGGCCCGGGTGAGTCGAGGGAAAATCAACGTTTTCAATAGTGGTCATTGATGCCAGTGAGGTCAGCTCGCCGGTTGGCGCTCAGGCGACCACCTGGTCGAGCATATGGACCACTTCCTGCTCGTTCAGCAGACCCTTGCGCACCAGGTTCTGCGTCAGCAGCGAAAGGAACTTGGCGCTGCGATGGCCCTCGAGCTGCTTGAGTTCGGTCAGGGCGTTGTAGACCTTGCTGCAAGTGCACAGGCCATTGATGCGGTGCGGGTTTTGCGTGGGCATGAGCTCGTCCTTGTTGTTATTGACCTTGGCTGGCGCAAAGGGAAGGGCGAGTCAATCTTGCCAACTTCAACGGTCGACACTGTCCCGATAGCGACACCGACAGGATCTTTCCAGACCAGCGACGACGAACGGTGGATGGCGGGCGCGGGATTACCAGCGGCCGTAGCCGTGGGGCGGGCCGTAATAGCCGCGAGGCGGGCCATAGTAACCACGAGGTGGACCGTAATAGACCGGTGCCGGGCGATAGTAGATCGGTTGTCCCACATACACCGGTGCGGGCTGGTAGTAGACCGGTGGGGGCGGTGCCATGTACACCGGTTGTGGTTGAGCGTAAACCGGTTGGGCGTAGACCGGTTGCGGTGCCACATACACAGGCCGGTTGCTGTTGATGATTGCCGAGCCAACGATGGCCGAGCCGACGATTGCGCCAAATACCGCCGGACCTTCCCAACCGCCACCGCCATGCGCCTCTGCCTGGCCTGCGACAGCCAGGGCGCCGATCAGCAAAGCCACTGTGGGGATTTTACGGATCATGATGATTCCTCGGTGCTTCAACCCGGCGCTTGTGCCTGCCATAGACTCAAGGAATGTCGCGGGGATACTTCTAAGACAGCTTTTTTTTGAAAATCAGCACAGCCGCCGGGTAAATTTTGTGTAAGGTCTGTATCGCCGTCCTTACGGTCGCGCGGCATCGATCAGGGCACGCGAATATGATTGATCAGAACCCGATGGACTGGCTAATCCCGTCCATCCGAAAGTGCAGCTCAAGGAGATTCATATGCAGATGAACCCCAACAGAGACACCCAGCTGTGCATGTCCCTATCCGGGCGCCCCGGGAATTTTGGCCTGCGATTCCACAACCATTTGTATGAGCAACTGGGGCTGAATTTCTACTACAAGGCGTTTTCCAGCCAGGACCTGTCGGGTGCCATCGGCGGTATCCGCGCCCTGGGTATTCGCGGTTGCGGCGTATCGATGCCGTTCAAGGAAGCCTGCATTCCCTTGGTCGATGAACTGGACCCATCTGCCACGGCCATCCAGTCGATCAATACCATCGTCAATACCGACGGCCATCTCAAGGCCTTCAACACCGACTACATTGCCATTGCCCAGTTGCTGCAGACCCACCAGGTGCCCAAGGACATCACGTTCGCCTTGCTTGGCAGTGGTGGCATGGCCAAGGCGGTGGCCAGCGCCTTGCGCGATGGCGGTTACCACAATGGCCTGATCGTGGCCCGTAACGAGCGCGCGGGCCAGGCATTGGCCAAGTCACTGGGCTACCCTTGGCAGCCCGAACTGGGTGAGCAACGCCCGCAAATGCTCATCAACGTCACGCCCATCGGCATGACCGGCCCGCAAGCCGAGCAGTTGGCGTTCGATGCCCAAGCCATTGCGGCTGCGGATATCGTCTTCGATGTCGTCGCGGTGCCCGCGGAAACTCCGCTGATCGTGCGTGCTCGTGCCGAGGGCAAACATGTCATCACCGGGCTCGAAGTGATTGCGATCCAGGCAGTGGAGCAATTTGTGCTCTATACCGGTGTGCGCCCGACCGATGAGCAGTTCCAGAAAGCCGTGGAGTTTGCCCGCACCAGCCTTGTCTATTGATTGACGGGCAGCCGAAAACGCCGCCCGGAACTCGCTCGCCCCTTTTATTCGAGGCGTGCCAAGCGTTCTTCCAGCGCGGCGATTCGTGCTTCGAGCTCCTCGATTCGCTCAACCGACACAGCGCCGCCAGCACCACGCTCCGGCGCATTTTGACGTGCAGCGAGGATCGCTTCGATATCCGACGGATCACCCATTGCATGGGTATAACGATCTTCGCGCTGTCCGGCCTGGCGTGGGATCAGTACCGCCAGGCCACGGGCAATCAGGCGTTCGAGTTGATGCACGACCTGCTCGGCATCCTCGAAATCATGCATGCGCCCGCTGCGGGTCAGCAGTTCGTTGACCGTCTGCGGCCCCCTTAAAAACATCAGCCCGGTCAGAATCACCTGCGCTGGCACCAGTTCCAGTGCCTTGTCGACCTTGTGCTCATAGCGATCGGCACGGCTGCCCATCACCAGCCTGGCGAAGCCGCGTCCTTCGAGGGCGCGCAGGCTCTGGCCAACCTGGCCCTGGGTGAGGTTCATGACCGGCTCGCGGCTGGTTTTCTGATTGCAGGCAATCACCAGCGCATTGAGGGTCAGCGGGTAGGTTTCCGGGCTGGTGGCCTGTTTTTCGATCAGGGAACCCAGGATGCGGATTTCCGTGCTGTTCAGGCGTGGTTCGTCGAACGTCGTCTCTTGCTCAGTACTCACAGTGGCTGGAACCTCGCTAACGGTTGGTCTGGAATTTCTCGGCTTATAAGACCTCGTTGATGGAGGTTAGTCGAGCCTTGCCGGCGTGCAGCGCTTCATTCTCCGCGGCATCGCTCGTTTGGACTAGGCAAGGCTGACGATTTAACCGCGTGCGGGCAAATGAAAAAGAGCCATCTCGGGAGGGTCGCGCACGGCTATAATCGGCCGACGTTTTCCTCCTGTCATCACACGAGACTGCCATGACTATTTCCCTGTACGACGCTTCCGTGCCTGTTTTCCAGCAAATGCTCAACGCCCTGAGCGATGTACTGAAAAAGGCCGAGGCCCACGCTACCGCCAAGAACATCGACCCGAACGCTTTCCTGCAGGCGCGCCTGTACCCGGACATGTTCCCGCTGGTGCGCCAGGTGCAGATCGCCGTTGATTTCGCCAAGGGCGTTACTTCCCGCCTGGCTGAAGTCGAACTGCCGAAGTACGACGACAGCGAAACCACCTTCGCCGACCTGCAAGCGCTGATCGCCAAGGTTTTGGCCTACATCGGCGAGTTCACGCCCGAGCAGATCAATGGCAAGGAAGGTATCGAGATCGTGACTCGCCCGGGCACGCCGAAAGAGAAGCGTTTCTCCGGCCAGGCTTACCTGCTGACCTACGGTCTGCCGCAGTTCTTCTTCCACGTCACCACCACCTACGCGCTGCTGCGTCATAACGGCGTGGAAGTGGGCAAGCGCGATTACATGGGCGCGTTCTAAACCGTTTAGGTACAAAAAACCCCGCCCAGGTTTTCGCCTTGGCGGGTTTTTTGTTTTTCTGCGTTCTGCGTTCTGCGTTCTGCGTTCTGCGTTCTGCGTTCTGCGTTCTGTGTCCTGTAGGAGCCAGGCTTGCCGGCGAACAACGATTACGCGGTGTAGCAGTTTCACCGCGGTGCCTGGTTCGCCGGCAAGCCTGGTTCCTACGGGCGAAGGCGGCCTTAAGTACGCCTTCGCCGGCAAGCCTGGCTCCTACAGGGCGGGGGCGGGTCAGGCCAACCGTGCGGCCTTCTGTTCTTCACCCAGGCAAGCCGCGGCAGTGAACAGCACATCGGTGGACGAATTCAGCGCAGTCTCAGCCGAGTCCTGCAGCACGCCGATGATGAAACCGACCGCCACCACCTGCATCGCTATTTCACTCGGGATGCCAAACAGGCTGCATGCCAGCGGGATCAGCAGCAACGAACCACCGGCCACGCCCGAAGCGCCGCAGGCGCAGATCGCCGCAACGACACTCAGCAGGATGGCGGTCGGGATGTCCACCGCGATGCCCAGGGTGTGCACGGCCGCCAGGGTCAGCACGGTGATGGTGATCGCCGCGCCGGCCATGTTGATGGTGGCGCCCAGCGGGATGGACACCGAGTACGTGTCTTCGTGCAGGCCCAGGCGCTTGCTCAGTTCCAGATTGACCGGAATGTTCGCCGCCGAGCTGCGGGTGAAGAAGGCGGTAATGCCGCTCTCGCGCAGGCACATCAGCACCAGCGGATACGGATTTCGGCGCAGTTTCCAGAACACGATCAGCGGGTTCATCACCAGTGCCACGAACAGCATGCAGCCGAGCAACACGGCCAACAGCTGCGCGTAGCCAATCAAGGCGCCAAAACCGGAGGTGGCCAGGGTCGAGGCCACCAGGCCGAAGATCCCCAGCGGTGCGAAGCAGATCACCAGGCGCACGATCACCGTCACGCCATTGGACAGGTCGCCCAGCACTTCACGGGTGGTGTCGCCGGCATGGCGAATGGCGATGCCCATGCCGATGGCCCATGCCAGGATGCCGATGAAGTTGGCGTTCATCAGCGCGCTGACCGGATTGTCGACCACGCTCAGCAACAGGCTTTGCAGCACTTCACCAATTCCGCCTGGCGCGGTGACCGTAACGTCATGGGTCGACAGCACCAGGCTGGACGGGAACATCATGCTGGCAACCACCGCGACCACGGCGGCGGCGAAAGTCCCCAGCAGATACAGGAACAGGATCGGCCGGATATGGGTTTCCTGGCCGTGCTTGTGGTTGGCGATCGACGCCATGACCAGCACGAACACCAGGATCGGCGCGACCGCCTTGAGCGCGCTGACGAAGACTTTGCCAATGAACGCCGTGGACTTCGCCGTTTCAGGCGCGAACAAGGCCAGGGCAATACCGGCAATCAGGCCGATCACGATCTGTGTGACCAGGCTCAGGCGTTTCAGGCGTTGGAATAGGGAAGGGGATGAAGCAGTCATAAAACGGCATCTCGGATTTTTTATAAGTGCAAGGCTTCGCCGCTGCTGCGGGGCAGGCCGCAGGCAGGAAACCGAAGAGGGTCGCGACATCGACGTCATGAAAGATCGATGAACAGCGGGTGTACGTTTTGCAGGGCGCGGACTTTATCACAGCGTAGGAATAATCCTTCAGGCCTGTGACCAATTGCCGCCCGGCTACGCCACGCGATTTGCAGGTTCGTGCAACCGCGTGCGTTATCACTCTGTTAATATTCGCCATCCTCATTTTCATGTCTGCCAGTGGGCCTTCGGGCTATCGCTGGTGTCGTCGTTTTTTCTGGAGTTGTGCATGCTGTTGCCCATTCTTCTGTTGTCTGCCGCCGGCTTCACGGTGCTGACCACGGAATTCGTCATCGTCGGCCTGTTGCCGGCCATCGCCCGCGACTTGGACGTCAGCATCCCGCAAGCTGGGTTATTGGTGACCCTGTTCGCCTTTACCGTTGCTGCGTTCGGACCTTTTCTCACGGCGTACTTCGCCCGTTTCGAGCGGCGCAAGCTGTTTATCTCGGTGCTGATCCTGTTCGGCCTGGCCAACACGCTGGCGGCGCTGGCGCCGAACATCTGGGTGATGGCGTTTGCCCGGCTGATCCCGGCGCTGGGCTTGCCGGTATTCTGGGCGCTGGCGAGTGAGACCGCGGTGGACATCGTTGGTCCGGACTACGCCGGTCGCGCCATCGCCAAGATCGGCTTTGGCATTGTCTGTGCCACGGTGTTCGGTATTCCGGTGGGCACGTTGATTTCCGATGCGTTCGGCTGGCGCAGTGCGTTCGCCATCCTGGCGATCATTGCCTTTGCCAAGGCGCTGCTGCTGTTTATCTACCTGCCGAAAACCAACCTGCACCAGCATCAGGTGAGCTTGCTGTCGCAGTTCAAGATCCTGCGCAGCCCGCTGATGCTGGGGCATGTGTTGTTGTCGGTGGTGGTTTTCAGCGGCATGTTCACCGCCTACACCTATCTGGCCGACATCCTTGAGCGCCTCGCCGGGTTCAACGGTACCGTGGTCGGCTGGTGCCTGATGGGCTTCGGCGCGGTCGGGTTGATCGGCAACTCGCTGGGGGGCCGTGCGGTGGATCGTCACCCGCTGATGGCGTCGATGATGTTCTGTGCGTTCATGATTGCCGGCCTGGTGGCCCTGGTGCCGAACATCCATTCGCCCCTCGGCCTGGCGGCGGCGATGGGCATCTGGGGCGTGACCCAGGCGGCGATGTTCCTGGTAAGCCACGTGCGCTTGATGAAAGCCGCACCTGAAGCGCCAGCGTTCGCCGCGTCGCTGAACATCGCTGGCGCCAACCTGGGCATTGGCCTGGGCGCGATGATCGGCGGGCGGGTAATCGACAGCGTTGGGTTGCAAGGCCTTGGCTTCGCGGCGGCCGCTTTCATCCTCGCCTCGATCCTGCTGGCGATTGCCCTGATGACGTTCAAGCCCCGGGAAGTCTGCGCCTGAGGCTTCACAGTTCGGTAAACAACTCGCGTCGGGCACCTTCGGTAATGGCGACAATGCCAGGGTGCTTGACCTTGCGTTCCACCGAAATGGCGTAGAACGACTCGCTGACCGCGTCGGTCTGGCCAATCACCTGCACGCCGTATTGGCGCTGCACTTCATCGGCGATCACGCTCGGGCCTATGAAAATGCCGCTGCCGGACTGGCCGAATGCCTGCATCAAGGCACTGTCATCGAACTCGCCGACGATTTGCGGCTGAATCTGCTGTTCGGCGAACCAGCGTTGCAAACGGCTGCGCACCACGGTTTCCGGCCCGGGAATCAGCAGGGGCGCGCCGTGCAGGCTGCGGGGAAAGTCCTGGCCATACCGCGCCGCCAATTCGGCGGTGGCGAAGAAACTGATCCCGCATTCGCCGAGTTTCTGGCTGTAGCCCTTGATGTCCAGGTGCGAGGGCATGGGGCTGTCGGAAATCACCAGGTCCAGGCGTTGTATGGCCAGGTCGGCCAGCAGTCGTTCGAGTTTGTCTTCGCGGCAGGTGATGCGCAGCGGCTCACTCAACTCCATGGTCGGCGCGATCAGGCGATAGACGATGGACTTGGGCACCACGTCGGCCACGCCTACGCGAAACAGGATCTGCTGCTCGTTGGGCTGCGCCCGCAACATCAATTCCAGTTCGCCCCCCAGCTGAAACATCTGCTCGGCGTAAGGCAAGGTTTGTCGGCCGGCCTCCGTCAGCTCAAGCTGGCGACCCACCCGCCGGAACAACTCGATGCCATAGGTTTGTTCGAGCAGCGAAATCTGCCCGCTGATGGTTTGTGGCGTCAGGTTCAGCTGCTCGCAGGCGCGCACGATGCTGCCCGTCTTGGCCACCACCCAGAAGTAATGCAATTGCCGATAGTTGAGCATGGGAACCAACAGTTCGTAAAAATCGAAGTATAACCGCTGAAAATACGAATTTTCCTGAAGTATTCAATTCCCTAGAATCCCTCGCTATCAACGGGCCATCGTTTCGGCTGCGTTCGTTATATCGAGGACAACACCATGAAAATCAAAGCCACGGCACTGCTGATCACATCATTACTGGTTCTGGCCGGTTGCGACCAGGCCGAAAAAAGCGCCCAGCAGTTGATGGGCAAGGCTGCCGAAAGCGCGAAACAGGCAATCGACGACACCCACAAGGCCGCCGAGCAAGCGCTCAGCGAAGCCACCGGCGGGCTGATCAGCAAAAAAGAATCATCGGAAAAAGAGGCGGAAAAATCCGCATCGTCTTCCCAGGAAATCTAAACCGTCTTACAGCGAGTCAGGACTGACCCATGGAATACCTTTTACAGTTAGCCGCCAGCCCCACTGCCTGGGTCGCCCTGGCCACCCTGGTGGTGATGGAAATCGTGCTCGGCATCGATAACCTGATCTTCATTTCGATCCTGACCAACAAACTGCCCGAGCAGCATCGGCAGAAGGCGCGGCGCATCGGTATCGGCATGGCGCTGATCCTGCGACTGGGCTTGCTGAGTACCATTGCGTTCATCGTCCAGCTGACAGCACCGGTCATCGAGATCTTCGGTCATGCGTTGTCCTGGAAGGACATGATCCTGATCGCCGGCGGCCTGTTCCTGTTGTGGAAAGCCACCACCGAGATCCATCACAGCATGGACCCGGCACCGGAAGATCCGAAGTCGGCCACCTCGACCGTGACCCTGGGCTTTGCCGCGGCGATCGGTCAGATCCTGATGCTGGACATGGTGTTCTCCATCGACAGCATCATTACCGCTGTCGGCATGACCGAGCATTTGCCGATCATGATCATTGCGGTAGTGGTGTCGGTGCTGGTGATGTTGCTGGCGGCTGATCCGTTGGCCAAGTTCATCAATGACAACCCGACGGTCGTGATGTTGGCGCTGGGCTTCCTGATCATGATCGGCATGACGCTGATCGCCGAAGGTTTCGGCGCCCACGTACCGAAGGGCTACGTTTACGCGGCGATGGCGTTCTCGGCAGCGATCGAGGTGTTGAACATGATGTCCCGACGGGCCCGGGCGAAGCGGGTTACCGCTGAGGCTTGATCCTTGCTGAAATGAAAAGGCCGCCTGGATTCCAGGCAGCCTTTTTTTTGACTGAGGCTTTTTTAGTGGACAGTGGCGTGTGATGTGCTGGCTTCGTCGGTTTTCGCCAGAGGTTTCGGCTGGACAGGGTGATGGTGCCGACGGGTGATGCGCAGAACGCCCCACAACATGGCGGCGGCTACGGCCAGCCAGCCAGAAATCAACATTACGATCGTCATTGCCAGGCTCATCGAGGCCTCCTCTTTGCCCTGCAGCGGGCACACACGCTATGCAAGTGACAGTCTAGTCGCTGGCGTGTTTCAGGCTATTGACCAAAGGTCGGCTGTCACCAACCAGTTTGCTCTATCGGATGCCCTCAACTGCCGGTTAAGGCTATACCGCTGCGATCCGGCGCCCTATGATCGACGGCCAAGCCGGGAATGCGATCACCTGGCGTCGATTAAGAGAGTGATGATGGTGCGAGTAATTTCTCGAATGCTGTCGGCGGTACTGATTGTGGGGTGCGTTGCCAGTTTGGCGGGGTGCGCCGGGAGCGTGTCGCCACAGATCAAGCGTCTGCCGGAACGCGTCGAACTCAGCGGCCGTTTCTACAAAGGCGTGGCAAATCAGAGTGGGCCGCAAGTGCTGGCGAGCATGCTGTCGCAACAGGGCATCGTGATCACCCCTGGCTTGCTCGATAAACCTTTGCATCTGCCCGGCGGCGAGGCGCAATTGCAACAAAACATGCAGAACCTCGCCCGCGAGTACGGGATGTTGGTCTATCCGCTCGACAGCAATCTGCCGGCCTTGCTGACCCAGGTTGCGGCCGGTTATCCGGTGATGGTGCGTTTCACTGAGGGCTCGGCGCTCTGGGCTGAACCGCGTTACGCGATTTTGAGCGGATACAACCGTCAGAAGCAGACCGTCTTGCTGCGTGCAGGCATGGATCAGCGGTTAATGATGGGGTTCGGTTCGTTCGAGTCGGCGTTCAAGGACGCCGGTGGATGGGCGGTGTTGATCCAGAATCCGTCCCAGTTGCCCGCTCAGGTCGATCAGCAGCGCTGGCTCAAGGCAGCCAACGACCTCGCCCAGGCAGGCCAGGAGCAGGCGGCCACCAAGGCCAGGCAGGCCCTGGGCGCGCAGTAGGCCCGTTCGTCACCCGCGGGGCACCTGCGCCCATTGCCAACCTCTAATACTAAAGGCCCGGATTTTCCCGGGCTTTGAGGAGGTGCCATGGTGCATTCCAATTCCCCCGAGGGCCCTCACTCGTCCGAGCATTCGTCTGGCGATGAATTGGGGTTCGATCCCGACTCTCCGGACCTTGCTGATCCGGCGGTCGATCCAATCGGACCGGCCAAGGCGCCGAGGGATGTGAAGCCGGGTGACAACCCCAAGGCACCCGCCAAACCCTACGATCCGCTGGGTAATCTGAAACCCTAGGTCTATTGGAGGTGCGTATGTCTACCGATTCGAGTTTCAACGACAAGCGTCCGGAAACCGTGCCGACCACGCCCGAACAGGGCACTGACCCGGTGATGGATCCGGACGGTCCGTTGCGCGATCCGCTGGCGCGGCCGACGGTGGCGCCGACCGAACATCCCCAGGGCTGGCGTGACCCCAGCAAAGGTGATGGCATTCCCGATGATGACCAGATGCCGCTGCCAAACGATTGATGCGGGGGAGTCCTTCCGATTACGTCGGGTGATAAGCCTGGGGTTGGATTTTCGCATCGCAGCGATGTTGGCTTTATGGTCAACCAGTCGTTCGCGGATGTACTCGATCTACTGTAGGAGTCAGGCTTGCCGGCGAAGGCGTCCTAACAGACGATGATTGTCTTCCAGGCGTACATATTCTTCGGTAACGGCCACCTAGGGTTTCGCCCTTACGGCGAGTCACTTGGAAAAACGGAACGCCGCCCGGCCCTAAGTAACCAAGGGCTCTTGCCCCTGACGTTCGGTGCCTCGCTAAGGCGCGGCATGCCCTCGCTCCGGCTCTGCTCCGTGGGTCGCCGCGCTGGGCCATCCTTGGCCCAGCGCGGCTAAACCGGCATCCATGCCGGTTTACCCACTGCGCAGAACCTCCCACTCGGCCTCTCGATGGGGCAAGAAAATCAAAAGCCAGATCAAGATCAAACGCCAAAGCGAGGCGGCCTGACAGCCGACCTGATCGGGAGCCGTACGCGTTCCCTCTGTAGGAGCCAGGCTTGCCGGCGAAGAACGATAATGCGGTACAACAGATACACCGCGGCGCCTGGTTCGCCGGCAAGCCTGGCTCCTACAGGGGGTTGGGGGTATCCGGAAGAGTCAGGTCGGCTTTAAGGCCGCCTCGCTTTGGTTTTTGATCTGGGTGCCCCGTTAACCACGATGGCCGAACGCAGGCATTGCGCAGTGGGGAAACCGGCAGGACGCCGGTTTAGCCGCGCTGGGCCATGGATGGCCCATCGCGGCGACCCACGGAGCAATGCCGGAGTGAGGGCATGCCGAGCCTAGGCGAGGCACCGAGTGGTGGGGCAAAGCCTTTTGCTTACTTTTCGGCGTTTGGAAAAGTGAGTCGCCGTAAGGGCGAAACCATAGGTGGCCGTGACCGCAGCAACGGATATACACCCAATCCAAATATGCACCCTTTAGCCTTCGATATCCGCCTACTTACTTCGAAGCCTCAACAACACCACTCTGACGCTGCTTGAGGTTCTTATCCGATTTGTACTGCAAGGCCGCTGAAGCCACGTTCGCGCTCTTGCCAGTTTCGACCCAATTGCGGATGCGCGCGGCATCGGCGAAGTGCGTGTACTTGCCATAAGCATCAAGCAGCACCAGGGCAACCGGACGATTACTCATCCGCGTCACCAGCACCAGGCAGTGACCTGCTTCGTTAGTGAAACCGGTCTTGGTCAGCTGGATGTCCCAGTCAGGCTTGCGCACCAAATGGTCGGTATTGCGAAAACCCAGGCTATAGATGGGTTTACGGAACGTGACGGTTTTTTCCTTGGTGGTGCTCAGCTCGGTTAACAACGGGTATTTGTGCGCGGCGATCAACAGTTTGCTCAAGTCGCGCGCGGTGGAAACGTTGCGCGGGGAGAGGCCGGTCGGCTCGACGAAATGGGTGTTGGTCATGCCCAGGGCGCGAGCCTTGGCGTTCATCGCGGCAATAAACGCCGCATAGCCGCCTGGATAATGGTGCGCCAGGCTGGCGGCGGCACGGTTTTCGGAAGACATCAGGGCAATCAGCAACATTTCCCGGCGCGGCAGTTCGCTCTTGAGTTTTACCCGGGAGTACACGCCTTTCATTTCCGGCGTGTCGCTGATGTTGATGTTGATGTATTCGTCCATGTTCTGCCGGGCTTCAACCACGACCAGGCCGGTCATCAGCTTGCTGACGGAAGCGATGGGGACGACGACGTCCGGATTGCTGGCGTAGATGATTTTGTTGGTCTGCATGTCCAGCAACAAGGAACTGCCGGATGCGAGCTTGAGTTGCGAGGTGTCTCGGGGCGCTGCGGTGGTGGTGTCGCCCGCGCTGGCAATTGGCGTGATGAAAGTCCCTGTAACTGCAAAAAATAGGCTCAGGATGGAAAGACGGATTTTCACGCTGGCAGACTCAATAATGTGTTGATAAGCCGTTTTGTAACGGGCTATTACTTAAAAAGCGCGACATTCTGGAGTATGGCTGAATAACTGTCGATGGTTGTTCGAGGGCGGGGTGAAAGACCCCGGAAACATGAAAAAAAAGTCACTTTCCGGCGGATGGTCGATCCGTTTCCGCGGGCACAAAAAACCCCGCCAGTGGCAGGGTTCCTTGTGTCGCTGGCTACTGCTGCGTTGAGCCTCAGCTGTGCAGGGTTTCGGCAGCGTACAGGGTGTTTTCCAGCAGGCAGGCGCGGGTCATCGGGCCGACGCCACCCGGCACTGGAGTGATCCAGCCGGCACGGGGCAGGGCGGTTTCGTAGATCACGTCACCCACCAGCTTGCCGTCTTCCTGACGGTTGATGCCGACGTCGATCACGATCGCGCCTTCCTTGATCCACTCACCTTTTACCAGGCCCGGCTTGCCGGCGGCGACCACCACCAGGTCGGCGCGGCCGACATGGCCGGCCAGGTCCTTGGTAAAGCGGTGAGTGACGGTCACGGTGCAACCGGCCAGCAGCAATTCCATCGCCATCGGGCGACCGACGATGTTGGAAGCGCCAACTACCACCGCGTTCATGCCGTAGAGATCGGCACCGGTGCTTTCCAGCAGGGTCATGATGCCTTTCGGCGTGCACGGACGCAGCAGCGGGATGCGTTGGGCCAAACGACCGACGTTATAAGGATGGAAACCATCGACGTCTTTATCCGGACGAATGCGTTCCAGCAATTTGGACGCGTCCAGGTGTTCAGGAAGAGGCAGTTGAAGCAGGACGCCGTCAATCGCCGGATCGTCATTGAGGCGATCGATCAGGTCGGCCAGCGTTTGTTGAGTGGTGTCGGAAGGCAGGTCATAGGCCTGGGACAGGAAGCCGACCTCTTCACAGTCTTTACGCTTGTGCGAGACATAAACCTGAGAGGCAGGATCGCTGCCGACCAGGATCACCGCGAGGCCGGGCGTGCGCAGGCCTTGCTGGCGACGCTCGTTGACGCGTTGGGCGATCTGCTGGCGCAGGCTGGCGGCGATCGATTTGCCGTCGATAAGTTGTGCAGTCATTGCGCGTGATTAACCATCGAGAGGGGAAAAAAAGAGAGCGCATTCTCGCATGTCATGCGGTGAGGGCAAAGGCGCTTGGTCTGCAAATTCCGCTAACTCCTTTAATTAAATGAATTTTTTTCAAAAAGGATTTGACGACCTGCAGGGGGCTCTATACTATTCGTCGCACTTGTCGGGCACAGCCTAGCACTGGTTGAGAAGGTTGAGCGGGATTACGGTTCTGCAAGACTGAAAAGCACTTAGTTTGTAGTCCTCCAAGAGTACAGATTAACAAGGCGCCCGTAGCTCAGCTGGATAGAGCATCCGCCTTCTAAGCGGATGGTCGCAGGTTCGAGTCCTGCCGGGTGCGCCATTAGGCAGCTTTGGCACAAGTAACGCGATATGGTGGGCGTAGCTCAGTTGGTAGAGCACGGGATTGTGACTCCCGTTGTCGTGGGTTCGATCCCCATCGTCCACCCCATATTTCGAAGGGCGCCAGATTAACAGTCTGGCGCCTTTGCTTTAAAAGCTTCATCTCGCGGATGTGGTGGAATTGGTAGACACACTGGATTTAGGTTCCAGCGCCGCGAGGCGTAAGAGTTCGAGTCTCTTCATCCGCACCAAACAAGACTTCAACCATGCCGCCTGGCTTGGTCGAGGTTCAACAAAGAAGTGATTTGGCTTCTTTGGCACGCAATATGGTGGGCGTAGCTCAGTTGGTAGAGCACGGGATTGTGACTCCCGTTGTCGTGGGTTCGATCCCCATCGTCCACCCCATATTTCGAAAAGGCGCCAGATTAATAGTCTGGCGCCTTTTTTGTTTCAGCGGATTCAGCGACCGCGGGTTCCGGGTCGCAAGGGCAGGGCGTTTCGTCGTTTTTATGTTTCCCGATGATGCCGTGCTGCCCGCCGGCCTTGCTCGCAAGATCGGCTGTCAGGGAGATGATTGGCAACCTCCTCCATATAAGGAAGGGTTGGCGCAGAGCCTTGGCGTGATTGGCTGTATTTGCCACCGGGGCGAGGTGCATTCGTGCATTCGCACCTATAAATTGCCTGCTGCGTTTTTACCCGTTTTCAGTAGGGTGACTTCTTGAGTTTGACCCACTAGAATGCATGCCCTTGATTCTGGGGTCGGAAACGGCCGGCTAACGTCTGTGCAACGAGGAATATCCATGCAAGTTTCTGTTGAAAATACTTCTGCTCTTGAGCGCCGCATGAGCATCACCGTGCCGGCTGAGCGCATCGAGACTCAGGTCAACAAGCGTCTGCAGCAGACTGCCCAAAAGGCCAAGATTGCTGGCTTCCGTCCAGGCAAAGTGCCAATGAGCGAAATCAAGCGTCGTTTCGGCGCTGAAGCTCGCCAGGAAGCGGTAGGCGACGTCATCCAGTCTTCCTTCTACGAAGCTGTGGTTGAGCAGAAGCTGAACCCGGCTGGTTCGCCTTCGATCGAGCCTAAATCCCTGGAAGCAGGCAAGGACCTGGAATACGTTGCTGTATTCGAAGTGTTCCCTGAGTTCACCGTTGCCGGTTTCGAAGGTATCACCGTAGAGCGCCTGAGCGCTGACGTGGCTGATGCCGATCTGGACAAGATGCTGGACATCCTGCGCAAGCAGAACACCCGTTTTGAAGTGGCCGATCGCGCTGCCCAGAACGAAGACCAGCTGAACATCGATTTCGAAGGCAAGGTCGACGGTGAAGTGTTCGCTGGCGGTTCCGCCAAGGGCACCCAGCTGGTGCTGGATTCCGGCCGCATGATCCCGGGCTTCGAAGAAGGCCTGGTTGGCGCTAAAGCCGGTGAAGTACGCGTTCTGAACCTGACTTTCCCAGAGGATTATCAGAACCTGGACCTGGCTGGCAAAACCGCCGAGTTCACCGTGACCGTGAACAGTGTTTCCGAGCCAAAGCTGCCTGAGCTGAACGAAGAGTTCTTCGCGCAATTCGGCATCAAGGAAACCGGTCTGGAAGGCTTCCGCACCGAAGTTCGCAAGAACATGGAGCGCGAGCTGCGCCAGGCGATCAAATCCAAGGTGAAGAATCAGGTCATGGACGGTCTGCTGGCCACCAACCCGATCGAAGTGCCGAAGGCTCTGCTGTCCAACGAAGTTGACCGTCTGCGCGTGCAGGCTGTTCAACAGTTCGGCGGCAACATCAAGCCAGACCAACTGCCTGCCGAGCTGTTCGAAGAACAAGCCAAGCGCCGTGTTGTCCTGGGCCTGATCGTAGCTGAAGTGGTCAAGCAGTTCGACCTCAAGCCTGACGAAGCCCGCGTTCGCGAAATGATTCAGGAAATGGCTTCGGCTTACCAAGAGCCTGAGCAAGTTGTGTCCTGGTACTACAAAAACGACCAGCAACTGAACGAAGTTCGTTCGGTTGTGCTGGAAGAGCAAGTTGTGGATACTGTTCTGCAGAAAGCTAGCGTGACCGACAAATCGGTCTCTTACGAAGAAGCGGTCAAGCCGGTAGAAGCTCCACAAGCCGACTGATCATTTTTGCGCTAAGAAGCACACACCATAAGCCAGCTCTCGAGCTGGCTTATGCGTATTCAAGACATAACTATTTGGGAGTGACTGCAGAGCATGTTCCGTAATTCGTATATTCAGCAGAACTCTGATATCCAGGCCGCAGGCGGCCTGGTCCCGATGGTTGTCGAGCAGTCCGCTCGTGGCGAGCGCGCCTACGACATCTACTCGCGTCTCCTCAAGGAGCGAGTGATCTTTCTGGTGGGCCCGGTAGAGGACTACATGGCCAACCTGATCTGTGCGCAACTGCTGTTCCTTGAAGCGGAAAACCCGGACAAGGACATCCATCTCTATATCAACTCCCCGGGCGGTTCGGTGACGGCGGGCATGTCGATCTACGACACCATGCAGTTCATCAAACCCAACGTGTCGACCACCTGTATCGGTCAGGCGTGCAGCATGGGCGCATTCCTGCTGACGGCCGGTGCCAAAGGCAAGCGTTACTGCCTGCCGAACTCGCGAGTGATGATTCACCAGCCTCTGGGCGGTTTCCAGGGCCAGGCGTCGGACATCGAAATCCATGCCAAGGAAATCCTCTTCATTCGTGAGCGTCTCAACACGCTGATGGCCAAGCACAGCGGGCGCACCCTTGAAGAAATCGAGCGCGATACCAACCGCGATAATTTCATGAGTGCAGAAGCCGCGCGTGAGTACGGGTTGATCGATGAAGTGATCAACCAGCGCCCCGCTTAAATAAGCAGCTCAAAATAAG
The DNA here is from genome assembly GCF_028471945.1 of Pseudomonas sp. WJP1. Taxonomy (NCBI): domain Bacteria; kingdom Pseudomonadati; phylum Pseudomonadota; class Gammaproteobacteria; order Pseudomonadales; family Pseudomonadaceae; genus Pseudomonas; species Pseudomonas sp. WJP1. Next base: position 4,937,126 of record NZ_CP110128.1, on the reverse strand, counting down.
GCTGGTCGGCAGATCCGATCACTGGCGGGCTTGAAAAAGCCCGCAATAGCCTTCATCTTGTGTTGCAAGCCTATCGGATTTGGATCGAACGAATGACTGACACCCGCAACGGCGAGGACAACGGCAAGCTGCTCTATTGCTCCTTCTGTGGCAAAAGCCAGCATGAAGTGCGCAAATTGATTGCCGGCCCCTCGGTCTTTATCTGCGACGAGTGCGTCGACCTGTGCAATGACATCATCCGTGAGGAGGTGCAGGAAGCCCAGGCCGAAAGCAGCGCGCATAAATTGCCTTCGCCTAAAGAAATCAGCGGCATCCTTGATCAATACGTGATTGGTCAGGAGCGTGCGAAAAAGGTTCTGGCCGTAGCGGTGTACAACCACTACAAGCGCCTGAACCAGCGTGACAAGAAGAATGACGACGTCGAACTCGGCAAGAGCAACATCCTGCTGATCGGCCCGACAGGCTCGGGTAAGACCCTGCTTGCCGAAACACTGGCCCGCTTGCTGAACGTTCCGTTCACCATCGCCGACGCAACCACCCTCACCGAGGCGGGTTATGTGGGTGAAGATGTCGAGAACATCATTCAGAAGCTGCTGCAGAAGTGCGATTACGACGTGGAAAAAGCCCAGATGGGCATTGTCTACATCGACGAAATCGACAAGATTTCGCGCAAGTCTGACAACCCGTCGATCACCCGGGACGTTTCCGGTGAAGGCGTGCAGCAGGCCCTGCTCAAGTTGATCGAAGGCACGGTCGCTTCCGTTCCGCCCCAGGGTGGTCGCAAGCATCCGCAGCAGGAATTCCTTCAGGTCGACACCCGTAACATCCTGTTCATCTGCGGTGGTGCGTTCTCCGGTCTGGAAAAGGTTATTCAAAACCGTTCCACCAAGGGCGGCATCGGTTTCAACGCGGAAGTTCGCAGCAAGGAAGAAGGCAAGAAAGTCGGTGAGTCCCTGCGTGAAGTCGAGCCTGACGATCTGGTCAAGTTCGGTCTGATCCCGGAATTCGTCGGTCGTCTGCCGGTCCTGGCCACGCTGGACGAGCTTGATGAAGCTGCTCTGATGCAGATTCTCACCGAGCCGAAAAACGCGCTGACCAAGCAATACGCCAAGCTGTTCGAGATGGAAGGCGTGGACCTGGAATTCCGGGCCGACGCACTGAAATCGGTCGCCAAACGCGCGCTGGAACGCAAGACCGGTGCCCGTGGCCTGCGTTCGATTCTCGAAGGCGTGCTGCTCGACACCATGTACGAAATCCCCTCGCAGTCCGAGGTGAGTAAAGTGGTGATCGACGAAAGCGTTATAGAAGGCAAGTCCAAGCCACTGTATATCTACGAAAACAGTGAGCCTGCTGCCAAGGCCGCGCCAGACGCCTAAGCGTCGCGCAGCCGGTACAAAGAAGGGGCCTTCGGGCCCCTTTGCTTTTTCCGGGTTTTAACACTGTCTTTGTGCTTGTTTTTTTTCAAGGCAGCCCCCATCTTGGTTTCAAGCTTACTTCCATCTGTTTCCGGCCATATGGCCGCCGTAGAGGCGAAATCATGAAGACAACCATCGAATTGCCTCTCCTGCCATTGCGTGATGTCGTGGTTTATCCGCACATGGTTATCCCGCTGTTCGTGGGGCGCGAGAAATCCATCGAAGCCCTCGAGGCAGCGATGACGGGCGACAAGCAGATCCTTCTGCTGGCCCAGAGAAACCCTGCTGACGACGATCCCGGTGAAGACGCACTTTATCGCGTAGGTACCATTGCGACCGTCCTGCAGCTGCTCAAGCTGCCTGACGGCACGGTCAAGGTTCTGGTCGAAGGCGAGCAACGCGGCGCCGTGGAGCGCTTCAGCGAAGTGGATGACCACTGCCGCGCCGAAGTTTCGTTGATCGACGAAGTCGATGCGCCAGAGCGCGAGTCCGAAGTGTTCGTTCGCAGCCTGCTGTCGCAGTTCGAACAATACGTGCAGTTGGGCAAGAAAGTCCCTGCCGAAGTCCTGTCGTCGCTCAACAGCATCGATGAGCCAGGCCGCCTGGTCGACACCATGGCCGCGCACATGGCGCTGAAAATCGAGCAGAAGCAGGAAATCCTCGAGATCATCGATTTGTCGGCCCGTGTCGAGCACGTGCTGGCCTTGCTGGATGCCGAGATCGACCTGCTGCAGGTCGAAAAACGCATTCGCGGTCGTGTCAAAAAGCAAATGGAGCGCAGTCAGCGCGAGTACTACCTGAATGAGCAGATGAAGGCCATTCAGAAAGAGCTCGGTGACAGCGACGAAGGGCATAACGAAGTCGAAGAGCTGAAAAAGCGCATCGATGCCGCCGGCCTGCCCAAGGACGCGCTCGCCAAGGCGACCGCCGAACTGAACAAACTCAAGCAAATGTCGCCGATGTCCGCCGAAGCAACGGTGGTTCGTTCCTACATCGACTGGCTGGTCCAGGTGCCGTGGAAGGCCCAGAGCAAGGTGCGCCTTGATCTGGCTCGCGCAGAAGACATTCTCGACGCCGATCACTACGGCCTCGAAGAGGTCAAGGAACGGATCCTCGAATACCTCGCCGTGCAGAAACGCGTGAAGAAGATCCGTGGTCCGGTGTTGTGCCTGGTCGGTCCTCCTGGGGTGGGTAAAACGTCCCTGGCGGAGTCCATTGCACACGCCACCAACCGTAAATTCGTGCGAATGGCCCTCGGCGGCGTGCGCGATGAAGCGGAAATTCGTGGTCATCGCCGTACTTACATCGGTTCGATGCCAGGAAGATTGATTCAAAAGATGACAAAGGTGGGTGTGCGCAACCCGCTGTTCCTGCTCGATGAAATCGACAAGATGGGCAGCGACATGCGTGGCGATCCGGCGTCGGCGTTGCTGGAAGTGCTCGATCCCGAGCAGAACCACAACTTCAACGATCACTATCTGGAAGTCGATTACGACCTGTCCGATGTGATGTTCCTGTGCACCTCCAACTCCATGAACATCCCGCCAGCGCTGCTGGACCGGATGGAAGTGATTCGTCTGCCGGGCTACACCGAAGACGAGAAGATCAACATCGCCGTCAAATACCTCTCGCCCAAACAGATCACGGCCAACGGCCTGAAGAAAGGCGAGCTGGAATTCGACGCCGAAGCGATCCGCGACATCATCCGCTACTACACCCGCGAAGCCGGTGTACGGGGCCTGGAGCGCCAGATTGCCAAGGTCTGCCGCAAGGCCGTCAAAGAGCATGCGCTGGAAAAACGCTTCTCGGTGAAGGTCACTGCAGACGATCTGGAACACTTCCTGGGCGTGCGCAAATTCCGCTACGGCCTGGCAGAACAGCAGGACCAGATCGGTCAGGTGACCGGCCTGGCGTGGACCCAGGTGGGCGGTGAATTGCTGACCATCGAAGCCGCTGTGGTTCCGGGCAAGGGCCAATTGATCAAGACCGGTTCACTGGGTGACGTGATGGTCGAATCGATCACCGCAGCCCTGACCGTTGTCCGCAGCCGTGCCAAGAGCCTGGGGATTCCCCTGGACTTCCACGAGAAGCGCGACACGCACATCCACATGCCGGAAGGGGCGACCCCGAAAGACGGCCCGAGCGCGGGCGTAGGCATGTGCACGGCGTTGGTGTCGGCACTGACCAGCATTCCCGTACGCGCGGATGTTGCCATGACGGGTGAAATCACCCTGCGTGGCCAGGTATTGGCGATCGGTGGCTTGAAAGAAAAACTGCTCGCCGCACATCGTGGCGGAATCAAGACCGTGATCATTCCTGAAGAGAATGTTCGCGATTTGAAGGAGATTCCGGACAATATCAAGCAAGATCTTCAGATTAAACCAGTTAAATGGATTGACGAGGTCCTGCAAATTGCGCTGCAATACGCCCCGGAGCCCTTGCCGGATGTGGCTCCGGAGATAGTCGCGAAGGATGAAAAACGCGAGTCGGATTCTAAGGAAAGAATTAGCACGCATTAGTACGTATTTGCCTGGGGGGCTTCCTTGACAGCTTTTTAGAGCCCTTGTTATAAAGCGGCTCTTAAGTGTCTGTAGGCCATTCAGCACTCGTTTTTGCTTTCACCAAAAAACTTAGAATCATACTCAAATAGATATAAGGGGACTTAGAGTGAACAAGTCGGAACTGATTGATGCTATCGCTGCATCCGCTGATATCCCGAAAGCTGCTGCTGGCCGTGCGCTGGACGCTGTAATCGAATCCGTCACTGGCGCTCTCAAGGCCGGCGACTCCGTGGTTCTGGTTGGTTTCGGTACTTTCTCCGTAACTGATCGTCCAGCTCGCATCGGTCGTAACCCACAGACCGGTAAGACACTGGAAATCGCAGCTGCCAAAAAACCAGGTTTCAAAGCTGGTAAAGCACTGAAAGAAGCTGTCAACTAAGTTCCATTCAGGTTTTTGCCTATCCGGGTCGGGGTCATGCCTGACCTGGCAGCGGAGCGGTAGTCCAGTCGGCAGTTCGCCGGTCCGAGACACCGAGGCTCGCAAGGTCGAGTCATCGGTCCGTTCCGCCAGTTACGAGAAGGCGCATCCTCGGATGCGCCTTTCTTCTATCCGGATTCTACCCACGCTCCACGGTTGCCTAATTTGAAGTTCAACCGTTTATGGGGGACGCATGCTGCAAAATATCAGGGACAATTCACAAGGCTGGATTGCCAAGACCATTATCGGGGTCATCGTTGCACTGATGGCTTTGACCGGTTTCGACGCCATTTTCCAGGCTACGACGCACAAAAATGACGCGGCGAAGGTCAATGGTGAAGAAATCAGCCAGAACGAGCTGAGCCAGGCGGTCGATATGCAACGCCGTCAACTCATGCAACAGCTGGGCAAGGATTTCGACGCTTCCTTGCTCGACGAAAAAATGCTGCGCGATTCGGCCCTCAAAGGCCTGATCGACCGCAAACTGTTGTTGCAGGGCGCACAAAACTCCAAATTCGCTTTCTCCGAAGCGGCGCTGGACCAGGTCATCCTGCAAACGCCTGAATTCCAGGTTGATGGCAAGTTCAGCCCAGAGCGTTTCGACCAGGTGATTCGTCAACTTGGCTACAGCCGTATGCAGTTCCGCCAGATGCTGGCCCAGGAAATGCTGATCGGTCAGCTGCGCGCCGGTTTGGCGGGCAGCGGTTTCGTCACCGATGCCCAGGTTCTGGCCTTCGCCCGTCTGGAAAAACAGACCCGCGATTTCGCGTCCTTGAGCATCAAGGTCGACCCGGCAGCCGTAAAGCTGACCGACGAAGAGGTCAAGGCCTATTACGACGAGCACGCCAAGGAATTCATGACGCCGGATCAGGTGGTCATCGATTACGTGGAGTTGAAGAAGGCTTCCTTCTTTGATCAGGTCAGCGTCAAGGACGAAGACCTGCAAGCGGCTTATCAGAAAGAGACGGCGAACCTGTCCGAACAACGCCAGGCTGCGCACATCCTGATCGAAGTGAACGACAAGACCACCGAAGCGCAGGCCAAGGCCAAGATCGAAGAGATCCAGGCGCGCCTGAACAAGGGCGAGAAGTTCGAAGCCCTGGCCAAGGAATTCTCCCAGGACCCGGGTTCGGCGAACAACGGCGGCGACCTGGGCTTCGCAGGTCCTGGCGTGTATGACCCGGCGTTCGAGAAAGCCCTGTATGCGTTGGCCAAGGATCAGGTTTCCGAGCCGGTTCGCACCGACTTCGGTTTCCACCTGATCAAGCTGTTGGGCGTGGAAGCGCCTGAAGTGCCGACGTTCGCCAGCCTGAAAGACAAGCTGACCCGCGAATTGAAGGCCCAGCAGGTCGAGCAGCGTTTCGTCGAAGCGACCAAGCAACTGGAAGACGCCTCGTTCGAAGCGTCCGACCTGGTCCAGCCTGCGCAGGACTTGAAGCTGACCGTTCACACCTCCAAGCCGTTCGGCCGTGAAGGTGGCGAAGGGATTGCGGCCAACCGTGCCGTGATCACCGCAGCGTTCAGCCCGGAAGTGCTGGAAGAGAATGCCAACAGCACCGCCATCGAGCTCGACCCCGAGACCGTGATCGTGTTGCGCGCCAAGGAACACCTCAAGCCTGCGCAACTGCCATTGGAAAAGGTTGAAGGTCCGATCCGTGCGCAGTTGGCCAGGGAGCACGCCAGCGCTGCCGCCAAGACCAAGGCTGACGAGCTGATTGCCAGCCTGCGCGATGGCAAGACGCCACTGGATAGCCCGGTCGACGGTCAGAACTGGAAGGTTACCGAAGCCGCGACCCGCGCCCAGGAAGGCCTGGACCCGACTGTGCTGCAGGCGCTGTTCCGCATGCCCAAGCCAGCCGCCAAGGACAAGCCGACCTTCAGCAGTGTCACGTTGCCTGATGGCAGCCTGATGATCGTGCGTCTGAACGGCGTGAACGAGGCCGCAACGCCAACTGAAGAAGAGAAGGCTCAATACCGTCGCTTCCTCGCTTCGCGCGTTGGCCAGCAAGACTTTGCCGCTTACCGCAAGCAGCTGGAAAGCCAGGCCGAGATCGAGCGTTTCTGATCCGGGCACGCGCTTTTCGGGTGAAACGAAGACCCCGGCCGCAAGGCCGGGGTTTTTTTTCGGCTTCGTTGCACAATGGGGGCAATTTTCTCCCGACCATCGGGTCAACAGTTCTGTAACTGTTTTAAGACACAATCGGTGCGACGCTAAGCATCGATCTGTTGCACAATACGCCCCGAACCGTTTCTCTCAGGATGTTCAATGTTTAAATCAATTCCCATGCGGGTTGTCGGGCTGGCCTTGGTGCTGGCTGCTGCTGCCGGTTGTTCGTCGAAGAAAGCCGCCATCTACGAGCATGAGAACTTCGATGACTCCGGAACGTTTTCCCGTAACTATCCAGTGACCGATTCGGTCTCCTGTGAAGCCGCTCGTCGGGCCTTGCTGAGCCAGGGCTATATCATCACCAGCAGTGATCCAAAGCTGGTCAGCGGGCACAAGAGCTTCCAGCAGACCGGTGAAAACCACATGGAAATCAGTTTCAGTGTGGTCTGCGCCGAAGACGGCACCTCGGCGCATCACGCCACGGTGTTCGCCAACGCCCTGCAGGACAAGTACGCGCTGAAGAAAACCAACAACTCGGCAAGCCTCGGTGTCGGCGTTCTGGGTTCGGTGTCGATGCCGATCGGCTCGTCCGACGACTCCATGGTCAAGGTCGCCAGTGAAACCGTCACCTCTGCCAAGTTCTACGAGCGTTTCTTCGCCCTGGTGGAACTGTTCCTGCCCAAGGAAGTGAAAGAAGCGGCGCACATCCCCGAGAAGCCGAAAACCGACCTGGGCGTGCCCGAGCCCAAGGCGACCCCGGCACCGTTGGCCCCGGAATCCGCGGCACAGCCTGCGCCGGCACCAGAGGCCGCCAAGGCCGCCGAAGTTACGCCTGCCGCTTCCGAGCCGGTAGCGCCGCCGCCTGAGGCCGCACCGATTACCTCGACCCCGGCCGCCGAGCCAACGCCTGCCACCGAAGAAGTGATCACGCCACCGGCCAACCCGAGCGACATGGCGCCACCTTCGGAGCCGATCCAGGCGATGCCTATCACTGGCCAGTGACGGGCATCACGGGGCCAGGCGACTTCGCGCGCCGTCCCCGTCCCCGCAACAAAGATTGATCCGCGTCAAACAGGCCGTCGTCCTGCGGCCTGCAGCGAAAAAAACCTGTGATAAATTCCCCATCGCCTGCTACGTTTTATCTGTAAGCGACGAAGTGTCGTGTCCGCGTCATTTTTCTTTCATGCGGGCACTTTAGGCTCAAGGCGCTGGTCATTAATTCAGACGTTTTTCAATGAGCTGTGGGGGATTCGAAAATGGACGATTATCAAGAAGAGCTGCTCGAATATCAGGCGTTTGAACTGGACCCACCGGAGCCGGCCGAAGACGCGACCGAGCTTTGACTTAAAGTTTGCCGCTGGCGGCTGTTTCCCTGCGACTGCGTCGAAACTCCCCAGGTGTCTGGGCGGTCCAGCGCTTGAAGGCGCGTTGAAAGGCTTCGGCTGAAGCAAAACCCAACAGGTAGGCGATTTCTCCGAACGCCAGTTCGGTGTCGCGAATGTAGGTCATGGCCAGGTCGCGACGGGTGTCGTTGAGAATCGCGCGAAATTGCGTGCCTTCTTCCGCGAGTTTGCGGCGCAAGGTCCACACCGGCAGTTTCAGGCGTGCCGCCACTTCTTCCAGGTCGGGTTCCCGGCCGCCATTGAGCAATGGCCCCAGCAGCTGGGTGATGCGTTCACGCAGGCTGCGGGTGCGGGTCAATTGCTCCAGCTCCCGCTCGCACAGTTGCAGCAGATGCCGCCAGGTGCTGGGGCAGTGCTCGGGGTTGCGCTGGGCAAGGCTGGCCAGGCTCAGGCGCAACTGATTGTGCTCGGCGCCAAACTGGATCAGGCAGTCGCCCAGCACCTCGTAGGCTGCGCGGTAATCGGGCGCTTCGAACTCGATGTCGATGCGTTCGGCGCGCAGCCGGGCAGGGCTGACGCTGGACAATTGCTGCAACCAGCCGCAAATGATCGAATCCACCACGAAGCGGTTATAGCCGTTGTAGGGGCTGATGGAATAGAAGCGCAACCAGGCGCCCTGAGCGTCTTCGTGGAAGCTCGATTGACCGCGATAGTTGGAGCCATACAAGGCTTCGAATCGAATCAGGCAGCGCGCCGCCTCACGCACCGTCGGTGCCTGTGCGGCCGTGACGCCGGCAAGGCCGGCCTGGCTCAGGCGGCTGAGCTGGCCCATCCGCAAGCCGAGTGCCGGGTTGCCGGTCAACTGGATGGCCGCGTGGCCCAGGCGCATGTAGCGCGGGATCGAGAGACGGGCACCGGCTTCACCCAGTCGGGCCGCATCGAGGCCATATTGCTCGAGCAGTGGCTGCGGATCCGTGCCGTGGCTGCGCACGGCGTCGGCCAGGCTGTGGACGAAGCCCACCGATAGATCTCCCAGGCGCATCGGGGTGGGCTTCATGGCCTACAGCCAAAGGTTCAGCAAGCGCGCGCCACGGGCCTTGCCATCGGCGAAATGCTGGCCGTTGCTGCTTAGAAAACTCTGTCCGGCGCTGCCCTGATCCCAGAACTGTCCGCGCAGGAATACGCTCATGCCGGCGATGGCCTGGCTGGCGGGGGCTTGAGTGCTCAGGTTGAGGCGTTGCCAGGCCTGGCCTTCACTGACTTCCCCGGCCTTGAGGCTGACGGAGCCGGGTGTCGATGAGTCCCTGTAGCCACGCCACGGTTGGTCCCAGCTACCGCGACCGGCCACGAACGCCGGGACGGCGACCAGCTGTGCCTGTTGAATGTCGAGTTTGCGGTAGTTGTCCGGGTACCAGCTGTCGCTGCCGATCAGCACGCCCAGGCGCCCGGCCGGGGTGTCGACGACATTGAGCGTGTGTTCGCCGTTGGCCTTGATCGCCTCCTGCTGCTCGAAAACCGGATGCATCTGGCGCTGGGGCTGGCCGATGGGCAGGCCATCGCGGCCAAACACCACGCTGCTGTTGAACAACGCGCCACGACCGATTTTCAGCGTACCGTCGATGACACTGGGTTCGGGCAGCACGATGGAGCCTGCCACCAGGGTGACGTGAAATTCTTTCGCCAGCCCGCCGAACAACGCCTGGTAATCCCTGGCCATGCCTTTGGCTTTCATGCGCAGGTGCGCGTCGTCGATACGGCTGTCGCCCTCGGCACCGATCAGCGCGCGGAGGAACTTCAAAGGATTGCTCACGGCCAGCCAGTTCATGGCCTCCTTGAACGTGGTGGCCTGGTACAACTCGTCTTTTTCGCCGCTGACCATCAGCCAGGTGCCAACATGTTCCGGCAATACGACGATGGTTTTTTCATTCAGCAGGCCCTGATCCCGGGCTGTCTGCAAGTAGGCGGCGAGTTTGCGGTGCAAGCGTTCCGGGCTTTGGTAGTCGGTGGGAAACAGCTCGGGCTGGATGCCCAGCAAATTGCCACGGTCAGCGGGCGTGCCCTGGTCGACGGCGACATCGATTCGCAGATCCGAGAGGTAAAGCCCCGTCGGGCGATCCGCGGCCCACATTGCGTAGGTCGCAAGAGCGGCGACCAGCGCCATGGAGAAAGTCAGGTACAGAAGTTTGCGCATGGGGAACAGTCAACGGTCATGAGCAGGGCATGGCTTTTCACTAGGATTTGCACCGAGGATAAAGGGAATCAACGCCTTGGTGGGCAATTTCGTTTTTTTTCTGATTTTTTTCTTTTGCGACAGCGAGTCCCACAATGAAATGTGTTCGGGTACAACGTCTGGCCAACCGAGCGCGTCGAAGTGGATCGCGTCGTATTTCTTGAGCATGTCGAACCCGTCACCCGGCATCACTTCCTGCCGATACCGTCCCCAGGGATGACGGCGATGTTGTAATGGTTTGATTGAGTGTCAAATGCTGATAGGTCCGCCAGAGCAGAATGATCGCAATGACGAGGGTGCAACTGATCAGCAGCAGGGCGTAACGCAACGACTCTCCAGCGAACATCGGCATCAGGGCATCGCTGAGCAAGCCGGTGGCCAGCGGGCCGATGCCGACGCCACACAGGGTCGAGATGATGGTCTGCAGCGCTACGCCGGTCGCGCGGCGGTGCGCCGGTACCAGCTGGGTCAGGAGCGAAAACGAGGGGCCAACCCACCAGACCGAAAAGAAGCTGGTCAGGGCGCACCAGAGCATGGCACTGGGCACCGGTACTGTGCCAGCGTACAGAAGGATGTCGCGAGGCCAGAGCAGGTAGATGACCATCGCGCAGCCGCCGAGCAAATGACCGATGACCGGGATGCCGATTTGCCAGTGCGGGTTCTTCACCGCCAGGCGGTCGGTCAGCCAGCCGCTGAACAGGGCGCCGAGTCCGGCGCAAGTGCCGCCGACCAGGCCGGCGAGGATGCCGGCGTATTGCAGGGGCATGTCGTGGGAGCGCACCAGGAAACTGGCGTTCCACATGGCGTAGGCATAGGCGCTGAAGCTGGTGATGCCGCAAGCCAGCACCAGGCAGCGGTAGGCCGGTTGGGCCAGCAGCTCGCGGGCGCTGCCCAGCAGGCTTTGCACCGGGTGAGCGGTGTGCGTGTGGCTGAGGTCAAACCGACCTCGTGCCGGATCGCGCATCACGAAGGCAAATACCGCGCTGATCACCAGGGCGGGCAGCGCGACGGCAACGAAGGCGCTGCGCCAGCCATGGTTGTCGACCACCCAGGCGCCGACGCTGAGAGCGATGATCGTCGAAAAAGTCGGTGCTGCGGTGTAGCAACTGATGGCAAACGAGCGCCGGTGCGGCGGGTAGACATCGGCGATGATCGACATGGAGGTGGAGGTGCTCGGAGACTCGAACACGGCCACGGCCATGCGCGCGATCACCAGCATCGCAAAGCTTGTGGACAGGCCGCAGGCCACGGTGGCCAAGGCCCACAACAGGCAGGACACGGCGAGCAGGCGCGTGCGCGGCAGGTGGTCGGCCAGGCGCCCGGCGGGCAAGCCCAGCAGCACGTAGACCGCCGCAAAGGCCAGGCCGGAGACCAGGCCCATGGCGGTGTCGCTGGCGCCGAACTCCCGTTTGATCGGTTCGATCATCACGGCAATGATCTGCCGCCCGACAAAGCTGTCGGCGTACATCATCGCGAGCAGAAACAGCAGGCCATGGCTGCGCCAGCCAGTGGGTTGAGGGTGCGTACTGCTCATGGGTGACTCCTGGCCAGGCGATGGATCCGGGGCAGGGGGCCAGGCGGTGCCTGGGCCCCTGTAGTGCGCTCAGGCTTTGCTCAGGCGCTGGCTTGGCGTTGCCTGGCCAGGGTCATGGCGGTGTCTTCGATCATGTCTTCCTGGCCACCGACCATGCCGCGCCGGCCCATCTCCACCAAAATTTCCCGCGCGGAGACGCCGTACTTTTTCTCGGCACGCTTGGCGAACAGCAGGAACGAGCCGTAGACACCGGCATAACCCATGGTCAGTGCATCGCGGTCACTACGGATCGGGAAGTCCATGATCGGCACCACCAGATCCTCGGCAACGTCCTGGATGCCAAAGACGCTGACTCCGGTTTCGATACCCATGCGATCGCAGACGGCAACCAGCACTTCCATCGGTGTATTGCCCGCACCAGCGCCCAGACCCGCGCAAGCAGCGTCGATGCGGGTGGCGCCCGCGGCGATCGCCGCGATCGAGTTGGACACGCCCATCGAAAGGTTGTGATGGCCATGAAAGCCGATTTCGGTTTCGGGCTTGAGCGCGGCGCGCAAAGCGCTCACTCGCGCGCTGACATCATGGGGCAACAGGTAGCCCGCCGAATCTGTAATGTAGATGCAATTGGCGCCGTAGCTTTCCATCAGCTTGCCCTGGTCGACCAGGCCTTGCGGGCTGTTCATATGGGCCATCATCAGAAAGCCGACGGTGTCCATGCCCAGCTTGCGGGCCGCGGCAATGTGCTGCTCGGAAACGTCAGCTTCGGTGCAGTGGGTGGCGACGCGAATGGTATTGACGCCCAGTTCGTAAGCCATGTGCAGGTGATCGACCGTGCCGATACCCGGCAACAGCAGCGCCGAGACCTTGGCGTTTTTCATCAGCCCGATGACGGCCGATAAATATTCCTCGTCACTGTGCGCTGGAAACCCGTAGTTCACCGAGCTGCCGCCCAGGCCATCGCCATGGGTGACTTCGATCAAGGGTACGCCGGCGGCGTCCAGGCCACAGGCAATGTCTTTCATTTGCTGCAAGGTGATCTGGTGGCGTTTGGGGTGCATGCCGTCACGCAGGCACATGTCGTGGACGGTGATTTTTTTGCCGTGAAGGTCCATGGCGCGTTCCTTAGACGGTTGCAGGTTGTGGGGTGCTGGTGGCGCCGAGAGTCAGCGCGCCCTTGAGCATTTCTTCGGCAAACATTTCGGCGGTGCGTGCCGCAGCGGCGGTCATGATGTCGAGGTTGCCGGCATAGGTGGGCAGGTAGTCACCCAGGCCTTCGACTTCCATGTAGATCGACACCCGATTGCCGTCGAACACCGGACCGTTGACCAGTTTGTAACCGGGCACATAGCGCTGGACCTCCTCGATCATGGCCGCGATCGAGGCGCTGATGGCCGCCTGGTCGGGCTCGGTTTCGGTCAGGCAATGCACGGTGTCACGCATGATCAACGGCGGTTCGGCGGGGTTGACGATGATGATCGCCTTGCCTTTTTTCGCCCCGCCGACCTGTTCCACGGCGGCGGCGGTGGTGCGGGTGAACTCATCGATGTTCTTGCGTGTGCCCGGGCCCACCGATTTGGAGGCCGCGGTGGCAATGATTTCGGCATAGGCCACCGGTTGCACGCGGGACACAGCGGCTACCAGTGGAATGGTCGCCTGGCCGCCGCACGTGACCATATTGACGTTCATCGCGCCGAGGCCGAGGTTGTGCTTGAGGTTGACGGGAGGCACGCAGTAGGGACCGATGGCTGCCGGAGTCAGGTCGATCATCAATACGCCCAAGGCGTTGAGCTTGCGGCTGTTCTCGGCATGCACGTACGCGGAGGTCGCATCGAAGGCGATCTGGATACCGTCTTGCAGTACATGCGGCAGCAGACCGTCGACGCCTTCGCTGGTGGTCTTCAGACCCATTGCTGCGGCGCGGGCCAGACCTTCGGAGGTGGCATCGATACCCACCATCCAGACCGGCTCCAGTACTTCGCTGCGCTTGAGTTTGTACAACAGGTCGGTGCCGATGTTGCCTGGCCCTATGAGGGCGCATTTGATCTTTTTGCTCATGGCATTGCTCTCGATCAGAAGAAGAGTGGGCGACGATTCAGGGCACGAAATTCAAGTGCATCTCGCCCAGGCCGCTCAGCGACAGGCTGATGATGTCTCCCGGGGCGACCGGTACCAGCGGTGCCAGGGCACCGGACAGAATGATTTCACCCTTGCGAAAGGGGATGCCCAGCTTGCCCAGGGTATTGGCCAGCCAGGCCACGGCGGCGCAGGGGTGGCCTTGCACCGCTGAGCCCAGGCCGCTGCCCACGTGGTAGCCGTTCTTGAACATCTGCAACTGGACCTTCGCCAGGTCCAGTTCACGGGGATTGACGCGTTGCTGGCCGAGGGCGAACACGCCGCAGGAGGCGTTGTCGGCAACGGTGTCCTGAATGCGGATCTGCCAGTTCTGGATCCGCGAATCGACAATCTCGAAACACGGCAAGACCCACTCGCTGGCCGACAGCACATCGTCGGCGCTGATGTCGGTACCTTGCAGGTCTTCACCAAGTACAAAGGCGATCTCGCCTTCGGCCCGCGGTTGCACCAGACGGTGTGCGGCAAAGCTGATGTCGCTGCCATCGGCGACCTGCATACGGTCGGTCAGAAAGCCGAAATCCGGTTGATGGACATCCAGCATTTCTTGTACGGCGCGGCTGGTAACGCCGATCTTCTTGCCGATCACCTGCTCACCCAGGGCTTCACGCCGGGCCAGGAAGCGCAGGGAAATTCGGTAGGCCTCATCGAGGCTGATGGCCGGGTAGCGCTGGGTCAGCGGCGTCAGGCTTTGGCGTGCTTGAAGGGCGTTGAACAGTTCGTCGCCCAAGGATTCAATCAGGTGCGCATCCATGGAAAGGTCGCTCTGTGGCAAGTGAACGAAACACCGGGCGACTTGCAGCAGCGCCCGGCAACAAGGCCTCAACCCGGCCAGACACTGGAATCGGCACCGCCATCGACATCAATGATTTTGCCGGTGACCCACGCGGAGGCGGGGCAGGCCAAATACAGGGCGGCGGCAGCGATATCTTCAGGCTGGCCCAGGCACTTGAGCGGGGTGTTGGCTTCCATCGTGCGGCGCATGCTGTCGGGCATGACCCCGGCCAGGGCGTCGGTGAGGATCGGTCCCGGTGCCACTCCATTGACCCTGATCTGCGGCGCGAACTCTTGTGCCAGCAGGCGCGTCAAGTGGCTCAGTGCAGCTTTGGCAGTGCCATAGGCGCTGAAGTGACGCTGGGCATAACGAGCCGCGACCGAGGTGATATTGATGATGTTGCCGCCCCCGGCTTCGCGCATCAGCGGGACGCACTGCTGCGCCAGGGCGTAGGCGGCGGTGACGTTGAAGTTCATCACCTGCTCGAAATCTTCCGGGCTCATCGCCAGTGGGTCGTTGGGGCCGCCACCGCCGGCGTTATTGACCAGGTGGGTAATGCGACCCATCTGTTCGCGGGCGTTGCTGACCAGTGCAATGCGCTGTTCGCTGTCGGTGACATCGCAGCTCAAGGCCAGGGCGCGACGCCCACGGCTTCGCACTTCTTCAGCGACGGCCTCGATGTCTTCCAGCGAGCGGGCGCTGCAGACCACATCGGCACCGGCATCGGCGTAGGCCAGGGCAATGGCGCGACCGATGCCACGGCCGCTGCCGGTGACAATGGCGACACTGCCAGCAAGGTTGAAGCGTTGCAGAATGCTCATGGCTGTCCTTGTTGTTCCAATGGATCGGTTGCTGTCTCAAGCGTTGCGACGCAGGTCGCACTCAGCGCGGTGCCCACAGGTCCGGCAGGCCTGGGTCGGAGGTGGCGATCAGGCGCTTGAGCAGCACCTTGAGTGCCTGGGCATCACCGGCACCCAGGCGCGTGGAAATATCTTCCTCGACGGCCTTGGCCAAGGCGACTTCCTGCATCGATGCCTCACGCCCGTCGGCGGTCAGCACATAGCGCACCTCCTCGCCGTCAATCTCTCGGGCCACCAGGTTCTGGCGTTCGAGAAAGCGCATGCTCGAAGCACTGACCACATGACCGGTGTAGCCGACGAATGTGTTGATCTCATCCAGGGTCAAGTTGTCGCGAATGCACAGGGTCGAAAGGATGAAAAAAGCGTGCTCATCGAGCTGCTGGTTTTTCAGCAGGCGTCGCAACGCAAACAGCATCTGGTAGTGCGAGCGGCCGAGCAGGTAGCCGAGCAAGTCTTCGGTGTAGCTGCATTCGGGCGGTGGCGGGGTGGTTGCCAGGCGCAGCTCGCTGCGTGGCTTGCGCATCGCCAGGGCGTATTGGCCGCTCTGGAAGGCCAGCGGCGCACGGTCGCTGTGGTCGAAGGCGAGCACTTCGCCGACGAAGATCACATGGTCGCCACCTTCATACTGGAACGCCGTGCGGCACTGGAAGCGCGCCGTGCAGTCCTGCAGCAAGGGTGCACCACTGATCCCGGTGTCGAGCTGGATTTCGGAAAACTTGTCTTCTCCCTGGCGGGCAAAGCGTCCGGACAATGACTCTTGCTCGGTCGACAGGACGTGCACGTTCCAGTGGCCGCCGCTGCTGAAGACCGGCAGACTGCGGGCGGTCTTGGACAAACTCCAGAGCACCAGCGGCGGATTGAGCGAGACCGAATTGAAGCTGTTGGCGGTGATACCAACCGGCGAGCCATCTTCGGCCTGGGTGGTGACGATCGTCACCCCTGTGGTAAAGGTGCCGAGCGCGGCGCGAAACGCTTGAGGGTCGAAACTGGCGGGCGTTGCCATGATGGGCCTCATGGAATGAGTGTGCGTGCCGGCAGTATTCCTCGCGAAACGGGGATTCACATCGTCTCAACGGACTAACGTTTTTGGCCCACTCGTCCACTTGGACGAGGCGGCTGGCGGGGGCTGGGGCTAGTTTGCAGTTCGGGGCGTCGTGCAATGACGGCCATGGTGGGTGCAGAGGGGTAGCGCTGGCCCTTGTAAAGTTGAGGAGGCACCAATGAGTTGTGCAATTTCATCGGTCGACGGTCTGTCGGCCCTGTTGCTTGATCAAAAAGCTGCGTTCAACGCCCAGGGTGCCGTCGGTGCGCCGCAACGGCGTGAACGAATCCAGCGGGTGATCGACATGCTGGTGGCGCACCACCAGGCGCTGGCCGAGGCCATGGACAGCGATTTCGGCGGTCGCCCCCAGGGATTCTCGTTAATGAATGATGTGCTGGGCTCTTTGGGCTCGCTCAAACACGCGCGCGACCATCTGGAAGGCTGGATGCAGGACGAGCCTCGGCAAGTCTTCAGTCCCTACGATCATCTCGGCGCCCGCGCCTGGGTGATGTATCAGCCCAAGGGTACGGTGGGTATCCTGGGCACCTGGAACGCGCCGCTGTATACCTTGCTCAGCCCTTTGGCTTCGGCGCTGGCGGCGGGTAACCGGGCGATTCTCAAGCCTTCGGAGGTGGTGCCGCGGACGGCCGCGCTGGTGGCGAAACTGTTCAGCGAGCTGTTCGACCCGCTCGAAGTGGCCGTGGTCACCGGCGGTGCGGACCTGGCCCAGGCCTTCACGGCGCAGCCATTCGATCATCTGGTGTTTACCGGCAGCACGGCCGTGGCCAAATCGGTGATGCGAAACGCAGCCGACAACCTGGTGCCCGTGACCCTGGAACTGGGCGGGAAATCGCCGGTCATCGTCGGGCGCAGCGCCGAGCTGGGGACCGCGGCGTTTCGTATTGCCTTGTCCAAGACCACCAACAGCGGCCAGGTCTGCATCAACCCGGACCTGGTCTATGTGCCGCGTGAGCAACTGGAAAGTTTCCTCGACGTCTTTGCCAGCGTTTACCGCGAATTGATCCCCGAGGTGAGTGACAACCCGGATGTGGTGGCGGTGGTCAACGCCCAGCACCTGGACCGTGTTGAAAACCTGGTTCAGCAAGCCCGGCACGCTGGCGCCAGGGTCGAGAGCCTGCCTCACGCACAGCCGGCCGATCCACAAAACCGCCGTCGTCCGCTGCAACTGGTGATCGACCCGCCTCAAGACAGCCTGATCATGCACGAAGAAATCTTCGGTCCGGCGATGGTGGTGTTGCCCTACGACGACGTCGAGCAGGTCATTGCCCATATAAACGGCCGCCCGCGACCGCTGGCCCTTTACTACTTTGGCGATGATGCCCGGGAGCAGGACCATGTGCTGACGCACACCTTGTCGGGCGGCGTCACCCTCAATGACGTGATGATGCATGCCGCCTTGCATGACGCGCCCTTTGGCGGTGTCGGCGCGTCGGGCATGGGGCACTATCACGGCCGCGAAGGCTTTATCGAGTTCAGCCATCTGCGCACGGTACTCAAGGCCCCGGAACACGATCCACGCCGCGAATGGGGTTTGTTGCCGCCGTACAGTGAGCACTTTCTCGCCGCGATGGTGGCGCAGATCACCCCGGACTGACCGGGGTTGCCGGCGTGAGTTATCCGACATGAAAAACACAATAAAAAACGGAATTCAGCACATGGAACACAACACTTTGCCACATGGCGACACTGCTGCTGCACCCTGCGCCGATGCCGTTGACGGTTGGCCGCGACGCCAGGTTCTCAAGGCCGGCGCTGTAGCGCTGGGCGTAGGACTTCTGGGGCGTTTTGCCGATGTCCGTGCGGCGAGCGGTTTATCGGCCGGCGACTATCAGGACCTGGATGCCTGGGCCATGGTCAAGGGCCTGCAGGCCGGCCACTTCAGCGCCGAGGACTTGCTGGCCGCGGCGATTGCCCGCTGTGAGCTGGTCAATCCGAAGGTGAATGCGGTCAACATGCGCCATGACGATTATGCCCATGCGTTGCTGGCGGCCCGGCGCAAGGCCGCCACCCAGGCCCAGGGGGCGCTGGCGGGCGTGCCGATCCTGCTCAAGGATCTCAACACGTACCTGCAAGGTACGACCACCAGCAACGGCAGCCGTCTGTTCAAGGATGCGCCGCCGGCGAGCCTGACCAGCACCTTGATCCGCCGTTATGAACTGGCCGGGGCAGTACCTTTCGGCAAGGCCGCCAGCCCGGAATTCGGCCTGACCACGACCACCGAGTCGCTGGCCTGGGGGCAAACCCGCAACCCCTGGAACCTGGCGTTGAGTGCTGGTGGATCTTCCGGTGGCTCCGCCGCGGCGGTGGCTGCTGGCATCGTACCGGTCGCCCATGCCACCGACGGCGGTGGCTCGATTCGCATTCCAGCCTCCTATTGCGGGCTGGTCGGGCTTAAACCGACGCGCTACCGCACCCCAAGCGGGCCGACGCGCCTTGAAGGCTCGTTCGGTGCCAGTGTCGCCAACGTGGTCTCGCGCAGCGTGCGCGATACCGCCTTGTTCCTCGACGCCGGACAGGGCCATGAGCCGGGCAGCCCGTATTGGACCCAGCCGCTGCAACGGTCCTACGTCGAGGAAATAGGCCGCGAACCCGGTCGTCTGCGGGTGGGCCTGGTGCGTGAGTCGCTGACCGGTGCGCCGTTGGACCCGGCCATTGCCAAGGTCCTGGAGGAGACGGTCAAGCAGTTGCTCGGCCTTGGTCACGAGGTGGATGAACTGCGCTTGCCGATTCAGGCCCAGCAGTTGTTCGGCGCTCATGGTGTGGCAATCGGCAATTCATTGCTGGCGATGGTTGATGACCGTGAAAAGGCACTGGGGCGCACGTTGGGGCCGCAGGATCTGGAAATCATCACCTTTGGTGTGCTGGAGCGAGCGAGCAAGGCCACGGGTGAGGGCGTCGTCCGCGCACGGCATGCGTTTGAAGACATCAGCATGGCCATGGAACAGCAGTTCGAGCGTTTTGATGTGATCCTCTCACCGGTCACCGCCAGCCTGACACCGGCATTGGGCGAACTCTCGCTCAATCAGCCTTACGAAAGCTACGCACGCAAGGCCATGGGCAGCGCCGGTTTCACCGTGCTGGCCAACGTCAGCGGGCAACCGGCCATTTCATTGCCGCTGGGCATGAGTGACAGCGGTCTGCCAGTGGGCATGATGTTCACCGCTCGCCTGGGTGCCGAAGACGTGCTGCTACGGTTGGCTTCGCAACTGGAACAGGACCGTCCATGGGCCGCCAGGCGTGCAGCGATTTAAGCCTGTAACGGCGCCAGGGACGGCGCCGCGCAACTGTTCTCTAGTCCGCTTTGACGATGAATAATCGTTTGCTGCGTTCGATCATCAACCAAGGCTCGCGCAACCGCGCAACGAGATTGGGAGAACGAACGGATGGACAGCATGCGAGTAAAAACGCCGGAAGAAATCCAGCTGCTGGAACAGGCTCGGCGCCTGGTGCCAGCACTCAAGAACCGCACCGCGCGAGCTGATCGCGAGTTCCGGGTACCTGACGAAACGATATACGAGCTGCAGCAGGCCGGCCTGTTGCGAGCGCTGCAGCCCCGGGCATTCGGCGGCTACGAGGTCGACCCGCGAACCTTTTTCGAAATCCAGATGATCCTCGCCGAAGGCTGCATGTCCACGGCATGGATCTACGGAGTGATGGGCGTACACCCCTGGCAGCTGGCGCGTTACCCGATCGAAGCCCAGCGCGACGTCTGGGGCCAGGATCAATCGACGCTGATTTCCTCCACTTACATGCCGGTGGCCAAGGTCACCGTGGTTGAAGGCGGCTACCGCATCAGCGGGCGCTGGGGATTTTCCAGCGGCAGCGAACACTGTCAATGGTGCTTGCTGGGTGGCGTACTGCCGGCCGATGGCGACCAGGCGGCTGAGCACGGCACCTTCCTGATCCCGCGCAGCGACTACCGTATCGAGCATAACTGGGACGTCCTGGGGCTGCGCGGCACCGGCAGCCACGACATCGTGGTCGAGGATGCCTTCGTGCCGGCACACCGGGTGCAACGCACCAACAACAACACAATTGACGCAACGCCCGGACGCCTGGTCAACACCAACCCGATCTACGCCATTCCCTTTGCCCAGGTGTTCACCCGGGCGGTGTCCTCATCGGCCATCGGCGCCTTGCAGGGGGCGATCAACGAGTTTCGCGCCAGCGCCGCCGCGCACATCGGCAAACACGGGATGAAAACCGCCGATGACCCGGTGGCACAAACCACGGTGGCGGAGGCCACGATCACCGTCGACAGCCTGAGGCTGGTGCTTGAGCGCAACTACGCGCACCTGATGCAGCTGGCCGAGGCGGGCGAGTACCCGGACGTGGAAACCCGTTTGCTGTACCGCTACCAATCCTCTTATGTCACCAACATCTGCGCCGAGAAGGTCAACGAACTGCTGCGCTGCATGGCCGCCTCGGGGTTGTACAACACCAATCCGGTGGCACGCCTGTTCCGCGACCTGCACCAGGCGCGCGGACATATCGCCAACAACTACATGGCCTTCAGTCGCAGCCTCGGTGCCGTGCAGATGGGCCTGCCCAACCCCGACCCGTACGTATGAGTCGTGCCCGGGCCTGCACGCAGGCCCGGGCCTGCCAACCCCTGGCCGGCATGCCGGGATCTTTGCGAATACAGCCAAGGCACAAGAACAATGACAGCTAAAGCTCAGCCTGTTTCTCACTATGACGTGATCGTCGTCGGCTCCGGCGCAGGGGCAATGACCTCGGCGCTGTTTGCCGCCGACCAGGGTCTGTCGGTATTGGTTGTGGAAAAAAGCGATAAGTTCGGCGGCACGTCGGCGATCTCCGGCGGCGGCATCTGGATTCCCAACAACCACTATTTCGCCGCCAAGGGTGGCCAAGACAGCGTTGAACTCGCGCTGCGGTACCTCAAGGCGGCCACGGGTGAGCATGGTGATGAAAAGCGCTTGCGCGCCTATCTGAAACACGCGCCGCAGATGATCCAGGCCCTGGAACACACCAGCCACGTGCGCTACGCCGTGGCGCAGAAATACCCCGATTATTACCCGCAACTGCCAGGTTCACTGGCGGGCGGGCGCACCCTGGATCCGGAGTTGTTCGACACCAGCCTGTTGGGCGACGAACTGGCGAACCTGCGCGCACCTTCACCTTCGACCCTGCTGATGGGGCGTATTGCCTGGACCGCCCGGCATGCGCACAAGGCCATGTCCCGCTCGTTCGGCTGGCGCTTGCTGATCCTCGGCCTGATGCTGCGCTACAAGCTGGATTTCAAGTGGCGTCGCAAGAGCCGTCGCGATCGCCGCGCCGCCCTGGGCAGTTCCCTGGTTGCCTCCCTGCGCCGTTCCCTGATGGACCGCAACATCCCGTTGTGGCTCAACACCGACTTCCAGTCGCTGCTGACCGAGGATGGCCGCGTCAGTGGCGTGCAGGTCTGCCGGAACGGTGAGACGTTGCATCTGCATGCCCGGCGTGGGGTGATCTTCGGCTCTGGCGGCTTCGAGCAGAACCAGGCGCTGCGCGAGCGCTACCTGCCGCAGCCGACCCAGCGGGATTGGAGCGCCACGCCGCCGGGCAACAACACCGGCGCCGCGCTGGAGGCCGGAGTTGCGCTGGGGGCGGCAACGGCCCTGATGGACTGGGCCTGGTGGGCGCCGACCATTGCCGTGCCGGGCGAAGACAAGCCACGGGGCGTGTTTGCCGAGCGGGCGTTCCCGGGGGCCCTGGTGGTCAACAGCCTGGGCCGGCGTTTCGTCAACGAGGCGGCCCCGTACCTGGAATTTGTCGACGCCATGTACCGCGACAACCAGAACACCGGTGGGCAGTCGATACCGGCCTGGGTGATCTTCGATGGGCACTTTCGCTTCAACTACGCCATGGGGCCTTTGATGCCGGCCCAGGTCATGCCCGACAGCCGCCTGCGCAAGCAATGGCTCAATTCCCTGTACTTCAAGGCGGACAGCCTGTCGGCGCTGGCGGCGCAGATTGGCGTCGACAGTGCGGGGCTTGCGCAGACCGTGGCACGCATGAACGAGTTCGCCCGCAGCGGCGTCGATACCGACTTCGGCCGTGGCGGCAACATTTTCGACCGTTACTACGGCGACATGAATGTGAAGCCCAACCCGTGCCTGGCGCCGCTGAGCAAGGGACCGTATTACGCCATGCGCCTGGATGCTGGCGACATCGGCACCAAGGGCGGGCTGCTGACCAACGAGCACGCCCAGGTCGTCAGTCAGGACGGCGAAGCGATTCCCGGCCTGTATGCCATTGGCAACTGCTCGGCGTCCGTGATGGGCACCAGCTATCCGGGCGCGGGCGGGACCCTCGGGCCAGCGATGACCTTTGGCTACATCGCGGCCAACCACATTGCCGCGCAACGCTGAGGACCTGCCATGCCTGCCGCTGTGAACTCAACCTGTACCCCGATCCAGCCGGCCTTGCAGGTGGCCGACGTCGACGCCGTGCACTGGGATGACCAGTGCGACGTGCTGGTCATCGGCTGGGGGGCGGCCGGTGCCTGCGCCGCCCTCGAAGCCCGGGCCAACGGCGCCGATGTGCTGGTGGCCGATCGCTTTACCGGCGGTGGTGCCAGCGCCAAGAGCGGCGGTGTCGTCTACGCTGGCGGTGGCACCCGGCAGCAAATGGCCGCAGGCTTCGCCGACACGCCCGAAGCGATGTTCACCTACCTGCGGCACGAGACCCAGGGCGTGGTAACTGACGCCACCTTGCAACGCTTCTGCCAAGACAGCGTGGCCAACCTGGCCTGGCTGGAAGGCCATGGCGTGCCCTATGCCCACAGCATGCCGCCGGGCGGCAAGACTTCGTACCCCTCGGACGGCCACTTTCTCTACTACTCCGGCAACGAGCTGGTGCCTTCGCACCGCGATGAGCTGCCACCAGCTCCCCGCGGCCATCGCACCGTGGGCAAGGGCCAATGCGGCGCTGTGCTGTATTCGCACCTCAAGGCTGCCTGCCTGCGCAACGGTGTACGTCCCAAGCTCCAGGCGGCTGCCCGGCGCCTGGTGATTGACCCCACGGGGCAGGTGTTGGGCGCCGAACTCTGGTGCCTGCCGGCCGGCAGTGCACAGGCGCAGTTGCATGCCAGATGGGCCGCACGGGCCGAGCGCCTGCAGAACTTCGCCCCACGGTACTGCGACAAGTTGCGCCAGCGCGTGCATCAACTGGAGTGTGATTTCGCCCGTCCGCAGCTGGTACGTGCCCGACGTGGGGTGGTGCTGAGTACCGGCGGGTTCATCTTCAACCGCGAGCTGATCAGCCAGCATGCGCCAAAGTTTCGTCGCAACTTCAAGGTCGGGGCGACCGGCTGCGATGGCAGCGGCCTGCGCCTGGGGCTCAGTGCCGGCGCGGTGGGGGATCGACTGCAGCGGGTCTCGGCCTGGCGCTTCATCAACCCGCCGCTGTGCTGGCCCAAGGGCATTGTGGTCAATACCCTCGGCCAGCGTTTCGTCAACGAAGAAGTCTACGGGGCGACGCTGGGCCAACCCCTGTGCGAAGAGCAGGGTGGCAAGGCGTGGCTGGTGCTGGATGCGCGCTTGCGCGGCCAGTCGATCAAGCAGGCGCTGTTCGCCGGTTACTGGTGGTTCCAGAGCCTGCCGGCACTGTTGCTGATGCTGCGCGGGGTGCGCAAGGGCCAGAGCATCGAGCAGTTGGCGCAGGTCACGGGCATGCGTGCCGATGTGCTGCGTGGCTCCTTGCTTGCCTACAACGCCGCCGCACGGGGTGACGCCGAAGATGCCTTCGGCAAATCCCGCGACAGCCGCCAGGTGCTCGATCAGGGGCCGTTCTACGCCTGCGATATTTCGGTCGGCAACCCCGTTTTTCCCTTGGGCGCGCTGACCCTGGGCGGGCTCAAGGTCGATGAAGCCAGTGGCGCGGTGGTGGACGACCAGGGGCAGCCGATCCCCGGCCTGTACGCGGCCGGGCGCACCGCCATCGGCATTCCTTCGCACCTTTACGTCAGCGGCCTGTCGCTGGCCGATTGTGTGTTTTCCGGGCGGCGTGCCGGGCGGTCGCTGACGACTGCCGGGACCCGCGTCGAAGTCGAACCCAGCGAGCAATTGATATGAGCCTGGACTACCTGACAGTGCGCGTGGCGCGCGTGATTGAAGAGACCGCCGACAGCCGCTCCCTGGAGTTCGAGCTGCCAGAGGCGCTGGCGCAACGTTTCCGTTATCGCCCCGGGCAATTCCTGACCCTGCGGGTGCCGCACCAGGGCGGCTGGCTGCCACGCTGCTATTCGCTGTCGAGCACACCGCTGCTCGATGAGCCGCTGCGCGTCACGATCAAGCGGGTGCGCGACGGGCGCGCCTCGAACTGGCTGTGCGACGCCGTGCAGGCGGGTGACAGCCTGCAGGTGCTGGTGCCGGCCGGGGTCTTTGTACCGCGCCAGCTGGACACTGACCTGCTGTTGTTCGGCGGCGGCAGCGGCGTGACCCCGTTGCTGTCGATCCTGCGTTCGGCGCTGTTGACGGGTTCCGGGCGGATCCTGCTGATCTACGCCAACCGTGACGAAGCCTCGGTGATCTTTCGCGACTCGCTCAAGGCCCTGGCCAGTGCGCACCCGCAGCGCTTGCAGGTGGTGCACTGGCTCGACTCGGTGCAAGGCATTCCGGCGGTGAGCCAGCTGGCGGAACTGGCCCGGCCGTTTGCGCGAGCCGAAGCGTTTATCTGCGGTCCCGGACCGTTCATGGATGCCGCCGTCAGCGCCTTGCAGAGCCTGGATATGCCCACCGCGCAGATCCATGTCGAACGTTTCGTTTCCCTGCCCGAAGAGGGCGCGGTCACGGCGCCGGTCATCGTCGATACCAGCCAGCCGGCCAGCCAGCTTTCGGTGCGCCTGGACGGTGAAGAATTCGAGGTGCCTTGCGCCGAAGGCGAAACCCTGCTCGATGCCATGCGCCGGGCGGGCCTGAAACCGCCGAGTTCCTGCCTGGTGGGCTCCTGTGCCACCTGCATGTGTACCGTCGAAAGTGGCGAAGTGCAGATGCTGCGCAACGATGCCCTTGATCAACAGGAAATGGACCAGGGCTGGACGCTGGCGTGCCAGTCCCTGGCCCGCAGCGAGCACCTGCGGGTGCTCTTTCCCGAATAACCCGATAGCCGAGTTTGTCACTATGACCGCATGTTCCGCATTACCGGGCACCTTGACTGCCTGGAACCCGTTGCCCTTGTCGATTCCCGCCTTGCTGTTCGCCAGTGCCGAACGCTTCGCCGGCCGGGCGGCCATCGAGCAAGACGGTATAGCCACCGATTACCGTGATTTACCGGCATTGGCGCTCGGTGTCTGCCGCAGCCTGATGGCACTGGGAATCGAGGCGGGCGACCGCGTGGCGATCTGGGCACCGAACTGCCGCGATTGGGTGATCGCAGCCCTGGGTGTGCATTGCGCAGGGGCGGTACTGGTACCGATCAACACCCGCATGAAAGGTGCGGAGGCCGCCGACATCCTGACCCGCAGCCAGGCGCGTGTGTTGTTGATGCAGGGCGAGTTTCTCGGCCTGGACTACCAGGCGATGCTGGCGCCGCTACGCCCGGCCAGCCTGGAGCAACTGGTGGTCATGGGGCCGGCGCAGCCGCGGTTGGCCACCGACCTTGGCTGGGACGGTTTTCTCGCCAGGGGCGAGCCGGTCAGTGAGGTGAAAGCCCGCCAGCGTGCAGTGGCGGTCGGTCCGCGGCACTTGTCGGACTTGCTGTTCACCTCAGGCACCACGGGCAAACCCAAGGGGGTGATGAGCGCCCATGGGCAAACCCTGCGCGCGTACAACGAATACGTCAGGGTGATTGGCCTGCAGCCCGGTGACCGTTACCTGATCATCAACCCGTTTTTCCATGCCTTTGGCTACAAGGCCGGCTGGCTGACCTGTCTGCTGGCCGGCGCGACCATCCTGCCCCATGCGGTATTCGACGCCGAAGCGGTGTTCCAGCGCATCGCCGCCGAGCGCATCAGCGTACTGCCGGGGCCACCGACGCTGTACCTGTCGATGCTGGCGCACCCGCACCTGGCCGAGACCGACCTGTCGAGCCTGCGCATAGCCGTGACCGGATCATCGACCATCCCGCCGGTACTGATCGAACGCATGCGCAAGGAACTGGGAGTCGCCGTGGTGACCACGGCCTACGGCCTGACCGAATGTGGCGGCCTGGCGACCATCTGCAACCCGGATGATCCCGCCGACATCGTCGCCGCCACCAGCGGGCGGGCGATCGAAGGCACCGAAGTGTGCATCCGTTCGGCTGACAACCTGCCGGTGGCAGCGGGTGAGTCGGGGGAAATCTGCCTGCGCGGTTTCCACGTGATGCAGGGTTACTTCAACGACCCCGAGGCCACGGCCCAGGCCATCGATGCCGACGGCTGGCTGCACACCGGTGATATCGGCAACCTGGATGCCGAGGGTAACCTGCAGATCACCGACCGGCTCAAGGACATGTTCATCGTCGGCGGTTTCAACTGTTACCCGGCGGAAATCGAGGCGGGGCTGATCGAACACTCGGCCATCGCCCAGGTGGCGGTGATCGGGGTGGCGGATGAGCGCATGGGAGAAGTGGGCTGCGCCTGCGTGGTGTTGCGCCAGGACCGGGAACTGGACGAGCCATCGCTGATCGCCTGGGCGAGGGAGCGCATGGCCAACTACAAGGTGCCGCGCCAGGTGCGGTTCTTCGAGGCGCTGCCGGTGAACGCCTCGAACAAGGTGGTCAAGAGCGAGTTGCGCGCAGCAGTGGCGGGCCAGGCCCGCTCCTGCCCTTAGCGGCCTTCGAACTGCGCAGGCCTTTTCTCGATAAAGGCCTGCATCCCTTCCTTCTGGTCCCGCGAGGCGAACAGCAAGGCATTGGCCTTGCGCTCCAGCGCGAGGCCGGTCTCCAGCGGAGCATCCATGCCCGCGAGTATGACTTCCTTGATCTGTTCGGCGGCCAGCGGCGGCATGGCAGCAATCAGCTGGGCCAGTTTCAGGGCATGGGTTTTTACCTGATCGTCATCCACCACCTCGCTGACCAGGCCGCTGATCCAGGCTTCTTCGGCGGTGATCGGCTGCCCGGTCAGGGCCATGCGCATGGCCTTGGCCTTGCCTACCGCGCGTACCAGGCGCTGGGTGCCACCAATGCCGGGCATGATGCCGATGCGGATCTCCGGTTGGCAAAACCGCGCGCTGCGCCCGGCCACGATGATGTCGGCGAGCATGGCCAGCTCGCAGCCACCGCCATAGGCGTAGCCGCACACGGCCGCTATCACGGGCTTGGGGCAATGCTGGATGGGTGCCCAGACCCGCTCGGTATGGCGCTGGTAGATATCGATCGGGCCGACCCCGGCCAGGCTGTTGATATCGCCACCGGCGGCGAACACCTTGTCGCCTCCGGTCAACAGGATGCAGCGCACCTCAGGATTATTCCCCAGCTCGCTGAAGTACTGCGACAGCAGGGCCTGCAGCTCAAGGCTCAGGGCGTTGGTGGCGTGTGGGCGGTTAAGCCGCAGCAGGGCGACACCGGGGGTCGGGTACTCCAGCAGTACCGGCGCGGGCAGTGAGTCGGACATGGTCAACCTCAGGTCATGGGCACCAGCGGGCGGGCGCCGTTTGGCGGATTGTTGCGAGCGCGGCGCGCCACTTCATCGTCCGTTCAGACGACGTGGCCGGGCGACTTTGTCCCTAGAGTGATCCTCAACACAAGCATGAGGAGCGTGCCATGAGTGGTCACTCGGGGCTGGATTACAACGGCAAGGTGGTATTGGTCACCGGCGGAACCAAAGGCATAGGTGCGGGCATTGCCCGTAGCTTTCTCGCCGCGGGTGCCAGGGTGATCGTGTGTGGGCGCAACGCGCCGGAACAATTGCCAGGCGTGGAGGGCGCACGGGCGGACTTCATCGCCGCCGACGTGCGAGACCAGGTCTCCCTGCAATGCCTGTTCGACACTATCCGCAGCGACTACGGGCGCCTCGACGTGCTGATCAACAACGCCGGTGGCAGCCCGTCAGCCGACGCCGCGAGCGCCTCGCCGCGGTTTCATGAGGGGATCATCCGCCTCAACCTGATTGCCCCGCTCAACGTCGCCCAGCAAGCCAACCTGATGATGCAAACCCAGGACGAGGGCGGTTGCATCGTCTTTATCGGCAGCATCAGCGGGCTGCGCGCCTCGCCGGGCACCGCGGCCTATGGTGCGGCCAAGGCCGGGGTACTGGCGCTGGTGCAATCGCTGGCAGCGGAATGGGCGCCCAAGGTGCGGGTTGTGGCCGTGAGCCCGGGGCTGGTGCGTACCGAACTTTCACACGTGCACTACGGCGATGAAGCCGGTATCGCCGCCGTCAGTGCCGGTATCCCGGCAGGACGCATGGCCCTGCCGGAGGATATCGGCAATGCCTGTCTGTACATCGCGTCCAGGCTGGCTGGTTACGCCAGTGGATGCAATTTGTTGCTACATGGCGGCGGTGAACGCCCGGCTTATCTCAGTGCGGCGCAGGTCGCGCCGCACTGATCGACCCACGTCGGCGTTGCAGTACCGGGCGCCGCTTTGAACACGCAGGAGACGAACTTGGCTGATCCAGAATTGCTATCCAAAGTACGCGCCCTGGTTGGGCGCCAATACGGTCGCGTGAACGCCTGGGACGAAGTGAACGCACCGATGATTCGCCAGTGGTGCGAAGTCATCGGCCTTGAAAATCCGCTCTACACCGACCCCTTGACGGCAGCCAGCAGCTGCAACGACGGGATTATCGCGCCGCCACCCATGCTGCAGATCTGGTGCATGGAAGGCTTCCACATAAACAACTACGCCCCGGGCTCGACCACCGAGAACCCGTATGAAGTGCTTGGATTGATGGATGCCTACGGCTATCCGTCGGTGGTGGCGGTGAACTCCGAGCTGACCTTCGAGCGCAACCTGCGCCTGGGTGAAAAGCTCTACTACACCACGCGCCTGGAGTCGGTCGGCGATGAAAAGACCACGGGCCTGGGCACCGGCTTTTTTGTCACCCTGGTCATGACTTACTTCTCGCAGCAGGCCGCTGGCGACGAAAAGGTCGGCGAGCTGTTGTTCCGGGTCTTCAAGTTCCGCCCGGCCAGCGTGGAAAAGGTCGAGGCGCAGCCCCAGGCGAGCGTCGAACCGGTGGTGGCCAAGCGGCCGACCCCCGGCATGAGCGACGACACGCGGTTTTTCTGGGAAGGCTGCAAGCAAGGCCAGCTGTTGATCCAGCGCTGCACCCAGTGCGCCACCTTGCGGCATCCGCCGGCACCGGTGTGTATCGAGTGTCACTCGTTCGACTGGGACACCCTGCAAGCCAGCGGCAAGGGGCGGTTGTATTCCTTTGTGGTGATGCACTACCCGCAAGTGGCGCCATTTGATCATCCCAATCCGATCGGCCTGATCGAGCTGGACGAAGGCGTGCGCCTGATCGCCGGCCTGGTGGGCGTCAAGCGTGAAGACATCAGCATCGGCCAGCGTTTGCAGGTCGAATTCCAGACCTTCGACGACGATCTGGCGTTGCCGATGTTCCGGCCGTTGGCAGGGTAGGGGGCGGTATGGATTTTGAACTCAATGAAGACCAGCGTGCCATTGCCGAAATGGCGGGCAGCCTGATGAGCGACTACTGCACCGACGAGCGCCTGCGTGACTGGGATCTGTCGGGGCAAGCCTACATGCATGAACTGTGGTCCGGTTGTGTGGAAACCGGCCTGCATGCCTTGGCCATCCCCGAAGCGGCCGGTGGCAGCGGGCTGGGCATGACCGAGCTGATGCAGATCCTCGATGCCCAGGGTGGCGCTTTGGCGCAAGTGCCGCTGTGGCGTCACCAGCTGGCGGCGGCCACCCTGGCCGAATTCGGCGGTGCGCCACTGGCGCCCTGGGTTGAACAGGCCGTGACAGCTACGGGGTTGCTGACCCTGAGCCTCGATGGCCTGAGCAACGTGCGCGGCATTGAACTTCAGGCCAGCGCCGAGGCTGACGGCTGGCGGCTGGACGGGCGGGTCGCGGCGCTGGCCCTGGCCGAACAATCGGTGGCGGCGCTGGTGCTGGCCCTTGTCTCAGGGCAGCCACGGCTGGTGCTGGTAGACCTGGGCCAGGCGGGCATCAGCAGCGTGGCAGGGGTCATGACCCACGGCGAAGCCCTGGCCGACCTGAACTTCGAAGGCGTCACCCTGGGCAAGCATCAAGTGCTGCCCGAGGCCGCGCTGGACTGGCTGGCACCGCGCTCGATTGCCGCCCTGGCGGCGTTGCAGCTGGGCGTCAGCGCCGAGCAGGTGCATCGCACCGTGGCTTATGTCAGCGAGCGTGAGCAGTTCGACCGCAGCATCGGCAGCTTCCAGGCCGTGCAGATGAGTATGGCCGACACCCATGTGCACCTTGAGGTGCTGCGCAGTGCGCTGTGGCAACTGTGCTACCGCCTGGACGCCGGCCTGCCGGCACCTGCCGAGGCCCTGGCCACGGCTTACCTGGCCTGCGAGGCCGGGCACCGCATCGGGCACACCGCACAGCATGTGCACGGCGGTATCGGCGTCGACCTGACGTACCCGATCCACCGGTTCCTGTATTGGAGCCGGGCGCTGAGCAGTGCATTGGGAGGATCGTCGGTGATCCTGGAACGCCTTGGCGACTGGCTGAGCGATAACGACACCTTGGGATGGAAATATGACCTCGATGAACACCAAGCGCTTTGAAGACGTGCACACCGGCGAACAACTGCCCGAGCTGACGATTCCGATCACGGTCGGCCTGATTGCCGGCGGTGCGATTGCCACCCGCGACTACTTTCCCGGCCACCATGACCTGGAGGCGGCTCGTGCGCTGGGTTCGTCGCATATCTTCATGAACATCCTGACCACCAACGGCCTGGTGCAACGCTTCATCGAGCAGTGGAGCGGCCCGCAGGTGCAGTTCCGTTCGCTGAAAATCAAGCTGGGCGCGCCGAACTACCCCGGTGACAGCATGATCTTCAGCGGCGAAGTGACCCATCAGGATGCTGCTACACGCACCCTGGAAGTGACCCTCAAGGGCAAAAACTCCATGGGCAATCACGTGACCGGTACGGTCGCGCTGGTTCTGCCCTAATTCGCGGGAGACATCACAGATGACGAATTCGTCGATTTCCGGGCGCGCCGCCATTGTCGGGCTGGGCGCGACCGAGTTTTCCAAGAATTCCGGGCGCACCGAACTGCGCCTGGCCATGGAAGCGACCCTGGCGGCGCTCAAGGACGCCGGCATCGATCCCTCCGAGGTCGAGGGCTTCAGTTCCTATTCGGTAGACAAGGTTCCGGAGTATGAAATTGCCCGCCTGCTGGGCTGCAAGGACGTCAAGTTCTTCTCCCAAGTGCCCCACGGTGGTGGCGCCGCCTGCGGGCCGGTGATGCATGCGGCGATGGCGGTGGCCACAGGCGTGGCCAAGGTGGTGGTGGTCTATCGGGCGATGAACGAACGCTCCTGGTACCGCTTCGGCACCGGCAGTTACGGCTTTGCCTCGACGCCGACCTTCGAGAACGTCAATTACGGCTGGTACATGCCCCACGGCTTCCACACCCCGGCGGCCTGGGTCGGGATGTTTGCCCAGCGCTACATGCACACCTACGGCGCCACCTCCGAGGACTTCGGCCGGGTCGCGGTAGCGGTACGCGATTTCGCCGCCACCAACCCCCAGGCGTTTTTCTACGGCAAGCCGATTACCCTCGAAGAGCACCAGGCTTCGCGCTGGATCTGCGAGCCGCTGCACTTGCTTGACTGCTGCCAGGAGTCCGATGGCGCGGTGGCCATGGTCATCACCTCGGCGGAGCGCGCCCGCGACCTGCCGCAAAAGCCGGTGATCATCAAGGCCGGGGCCCAGGGCATCGCCGCCGGGCAGCAAGTGATGACCTCCTACTACCGTGACGACATCACCGGCCTGCCGGAGATGGGCGTGGTCGCCAGGGAGCTGTACAGCCAGTCGCGCCTGGGCCCGCAAGACTTGCAGACGGCGGTCATCTACGACCACTTCACGCCTTTCGTGTTGCCGCAACTGGAAGAATTCGGCCTGGCCAAGCGCGGCGAGGCCAAGGAATTCATTCGCGCCGGGCACCATGCCCGTGGCGGAAAATTCCCGATCAACACCCATGGCGGGCAGTTGGGCGAGGCCTACATCCACGGCATGAACGGTATCGCCGAAGCGGTGCGACAGGTCCGTGGCACGGCGGTCAACCAGGTGGACAGTGTGGAAAACGTGCTGGTGACCGCCGGGACCGGCGTGCCTACCAGCGGCCTGATTCTCGGCGCGGTATAAGGAGCGTCTCATGTTCGTCGATCTCACCCCCGAACAACGTGCTCTGAGGCTCAAGGTCCGGGACTATTTCCAGAACCTGATGACCCCCGAGCTCCGCCAGCAAATGCGTGGCACCGAAGGCGGCGAGCTGTTTCGCCGCACCATCGCCCAGATCGGCCGTGATGGCTGGCTGGCCGTCGGCTGGCCCAAGGCTTACGGCGGCCAGGGCTACGCGGCCACCGAGCAGTTGATCTTCTTCGAAGAAGCCAACATTGCCGGCGCGCCGTTGCCGTTCGTGACCATCAGCACGGTCGGCCCGGCCCTGATGGCGCATGGTTCGGCGCTGCAGAAGGAAAAATTCCTGCCCGGCATTGCCGCCGGCGAAATCAACTTTGCCATTGGTTACTCCGAAGCCAGTGCCGGCAGTGACCTGGCGGTACTCAAGACCACTGCCCGCGAAGATGCCGACGGCTTTGTGGTCAATGGCAGTAAACTCTGGACGTCGGGTGCCGACTCGGCCGATTACATCTGGCTGGCGGCGCGTACCGACCCTGAGCAGGCGCGGCACAAGGGTATCTCGATCCTGATTCTCGATACCCGGGCCGAAGGATTTTCCAGCACCCTGATTCCGACTTCCGGCAACCCCACGGCCGCCACGTATTACGATAACGTAAGGGTGCCGCGGAACATGCTGGTGGGCGAGTTGCACGGCGGATGGAAACTCATCACCGCGCAACTCAACCACGAACGCCTGGGGCTGGGAGCATGGTCCGACAAAGTCGTCAGCCTGTTCAGCAGGGTCTACTTGTGGGCGCGTTGTGCCGATGAGCAGGGCCACCGCGCCACCGATCATGCCTGGGTACGGCGTGACCTGGCCGAGTGTTATGCAAGGCTTGAAGCCATGCGCCTGATCAACTTTCGCATCGCCGCCGACCTTGAGCGCGATCGCGTTGACGTCGCGCTGGCCTCCACGACCAAGGTCTATGGCTCGGAGTCGGCGATCGAGATCTTGCGCAAGTTGTCGGCCATTGTCGGTGCCAGCGGGCTGACCCGGGCAGGTTCTGCGGCAGCTTATCTGCTCGGCGAGCTGGAATATGAAGTGCGGGCGTCGGTCAACCTGACCTTTGGCGGCGGCACCAATGAAATCCAGCGCGAGTTGATCGCCCAGTTTGGCCTGGGGATGCCGCGCACCAGGCGCTGAGTCAGGCTGTACCCTTGATGCGAATAACAATAACGTCCCTTTCAGGTGAACGAATGAGCGCAATCGAACAATTCAGGCAAGCGACGCGCGACTGGCTGGAGGCCAATTGCCCAGCGTCGCTGCGCACCGCCACTCCCGAGGGCGAGATGGTCTGGGGTGGTCGTCATGTAGCCTTTCCCAATGAAGACGCCCGCCTCTGGTTCGAGCGTATGCGCGACAAAGGCTGGTTCTGCCCGCAATGGCCCAGCGAGTATGGCGGTGGTGGACTGAGCGCCGAATACAACGCCGTACTGGAAAGCGAACTGCGTCGGCTCAAATGTCGACCGGCGCAAATCAACCTGGGTATCTGGATGCTCGGTCCGGTTTTGCTGGAGTTCGGCAGCGAAGCGCAGAAGCAGGCGCTGTTGCCACCCATGTGCCGCGGTGAGGTGCGCTGGTGCCAGGGCTTTTCCGAGCCCAATGCCGGTTCCGACCTGGCCAGTTTGAAAACCTCGGCCATCGCCGATGGCGATGACTTCGTGGTCAATGGCACCAAGATCTGGACCTCCTACGGCGACAAATCCGACTGGATGTACGCCTTGGTGCGCACCGATCCCAAGGCGCCCAAGCACCAGGGCATCAGCCTGATCGTGCTGGACATGAAAAGCCCGGGAGTCAGCGTCTCGCCGATTGACCTGATCAGCGGCAAGTCGGCATTTTGCCAGGTGTTCTTCGACAACGTGCGGGTCCCGCAGAGCCAGTTGATCGGGCCGCTCAACGGCGGCTGGAACCTGGGCAAGAGCCTGTTGCAGCACGAGCGCAGGGCCATGTCCAAGTTTGGCGAATTCAGCCTGCCGACACACTTTCATCTGCTGCCGTTGATCGAACGTTACCTGCCAGACAGCCAGTCGCCCGCTGACCAGGCCCTGCGCGCCCGCGCCCAGGCCTGCGCAATGGACGAACATGCCTACAACCTCACCGTGCAGCGCATGGGCGAGGAGGCCAGGGCTGGCCTGGACACCAGCGCGATCATGGCGATCATGAAGCTGGTGCATACCGAGCAGGAGCGCGACAAGTTCGAGATCCTCCTCGATGCCCTCGGCTACCGCGCGTTGGGCCTTGAAGGCGAGCCGTTCAGCAGTGAGGAACTGGCCGTCACCCGAGGCTGGCTCAACAGCTTTGCCCTGACCATCTCTGGCGGTTCGTCGGAAGTGCAGTTGAATGTCATCGCCAAGCGGGTCTTGAACCTGCCGAGTGTTTAAGGGGAGTGTGACCATGAGTCTGGTGTATAGCGAAGAGCAACGCCTGTTGGCGGACAGTGCTCGCGAGTTCCTGGCGGCGCGCAGCCCGGTAGCGGCGCAGCGGCGCCTGCGAGACGAGGCCTGCGAACCCGGTTACGACCCGCAACTGTGGCAGGAGACAGTTGGCTTGGGCTGGAGCGCGATACCGTTTCCCGAGGCGCTGGGTGGACTGAATTTTGGATGCATGGGCCTGGGGCCGATTTTCGAGGCCATGGGTAGAAACCTGTCGGCCTCACCGCTGTTGTCCAGTGTGGTGCTCGGTGGCTCGCTGATTCATCTGGCAGGCTCTGCGGTGCAGCAGGATCAGTGGCTGACGGCGTTGATCAGCGGCGAACGGCGCCTGGCCCTGGCCCTGGATGAAAAACCGCGCCATGGGCCTGTGCACACGGCGCTGACGGCGACCGCCGAGTCCGGTGGCTATCGTCTGGACGGCGAGAAGTTCTTCGTGATCGATGGCCTGGGTGTCGATGCCTACCTGGTCGCTGCACGAACCGACGGCCAGGCGGGTGAAGAGCAGGGCATCAGCGTGTTCCTGGTGCCGGCAGACACGCCGGGGCTGCAGGTCAGTGCCCTGTCGCTGATCGACTCGCGCAATTACGCGCAGCTGCGTTTCAGTGCGGTGCAACTGGGCAGCGAAACCTTGCTCGGTACCGTGGGGGCAGCGTGGCCAGCCCTGGATGAAGCGCTGGATCGGGGGCGTGCGTGCCTGGCTGCGGAGTTGCTTGGCGCCGCCGAGCAGTTGTTCGCCCTGACCCTGGATTACCTCAAGACCCGCGTGCAGTTTGATGCCTTGATCGGCTCGTTCCAGGCCTTGCAGCATCGTGCGGCGCGCTTGCACGTGGAACTGCAACTGGCCCGTAGCGCCGTGATGGCGGCGTTGTCAGCGCTCGACGACAGCGCCTTGAGCGCGGCTGAACGTGGGCGCCTGGTGAGCCTGGGCAAATGGAAAGCGGGCGAAGCCGCTGCCCGGATCAGCAATGAAGCGGTGCAGATGCACGGCGGTATCGGTGTCACCGACGAACTGGATGTGGGCCTTTACCTCAAGCGGATTCGCGTGGTCCAGGCGTGTCTGGGCGACAGTGATTTCCAGTGTGCGCGCTACGCCGCTTTCGAGTCTTTGGAGAAGTGAAAACATGAAGCTGGAACAGTGGCGCAACGCCTGGCAGCAGTTGATCGGCCCGGGATCGCCGTACGAGGTGGTGACTTCGCCCAACGGTAACCTGCGGTATTTTCGCCATGCACCCCCCAACCTGCTCGATGCCATCGATGCAGGTCGCGTGCACGGTGACCGTGAGTTTCTGGTGTGGGAGCAGGAGCGGCTGACATTCGCCGGGTTTTTCGACCAGGTCGATCGGCTGGCCGCACAACTGTCCCAACGTTTTGCGGTAAAACAGGGCGATCGGGTGGCTATCGCCATGCGTAACCAGCCGGCCTGGCTGGTGGCCTTTGTTGCGGTGCAACGGTGCGGCGGTGTGTGTGTGCCCCTGAACAGTTGGGGCTTGCGTGACGAGCTGTTCCATGGCCTGCAGGACAGTGGCGCCCAGGTGCTGGTGTGTGACCAGCAGCGCCTGCAACTGCTGGCGGGCGACATGCTCAACGAGGGACTGGTCAGCATCGTGGTCGGTGTGCAGGAAGGGCAAGCGCTGGCGCCCAACTGCCAGCGTTTTGAGGCATTGATCCAGGGCCCGGTGCTGGCGTTGCCGGCCATCACCATCGACCCCGATGACCCGGCGCTGATTCTCTATACCTCCGGTACCACCAGTCGGGCCAAGGGTGTGCTGTCAAGCCACCGCGCCATTTGCCAGGCGCTGACGGCCCTGGAGTTCCAGTCAGCGTTCTGCGCTGTAAGTTCGCCCGAGCGCATCCAGGCGGTGATCGATAGCGGCCTGGCGCCGACCAACCTGATGGCGGTGCCGCTGTTCCATGTCAGCGGCCTGCACGCGCAGTTTCTGCTGGCCCTGCGCAGCGGACGACGCTTGTTGCTGATGTACAAGTGGGACGTCGACAAGGCCTTTGACCTGATTCGCGACGAGCGCTGTACCCAGTTCAACGGTGCACCGGTGATGATGCAGCAATTGCTCGGCTCGCCACGCTTTGACAGCACCGACAGCGACAGCCTCTACGGCCTTGGCCTGGGCGGGGCGCTGGCGCCGAGCCGCCTCCTGGCGCAGATCAGCAAGCGCAAGCCCAAGGCGATTGGCGGCAGTGGTTACGGCCTGACCGAGAGCAACGGCATCGGAGCGGCGGTGGGTGGCGACCAGTTCGTGTACAAACCCGATTCGGTGGGCTGGCCGCTGCCGATCGTTGATGTGTGCATCGGTCTCAACCCGTATTCGCCGCTGCCAGCAGGGCAAAGCGGCCTGATCTGGCTGCGTTCGCCAACGCTGATGAGCGCCTACTGGCGCTTGCCAGAAGCCAGTGCCCAGACGTTGCAGGACGGCTGGCTGGACACCGGTGACATCGGCCTGCTGGATGACGAGGGCTTCCTCTACATCACCGACCGGGCGAAGGACCTGATCAACCGTGCGGGGGAGAAGATATCCGCCAGTGAAGTGGAGTCCTGTATCTGCGAAATGCCCGGGGTCGTTGAAGCGGCCGCCTTTGCGGTGGCCGATGAGGAGTTGGGTGAGCGCCTGGTGCTGGTATTGCGCAGCGAACTTGATCCGGCACCGACCCAGGCGCAGGTGTGTGCCTTTATCGGCCAGCGCCTTGCCGCCTACAAGGTACCGGCCGAGGTGCATGGTTTTCAGGAGCCGCTGCCACGTAATGCATCGGGCAAATTGATCAAGGCACAGATCCGTGAATTATTGGTCAGTGCCTGACTGATTAGTCTTTCCGGACGATGTTCTCCCCAGCAGATCAGGAACAATGGAGTACCCCAGTAGTCCTGGTCTGCGAAGGAGCCAATCGATGAAAATAACAACAAAAGGCGTGATGTTCGTAGCTGCAGTGGCCGTCAATGTCGGCCTGCAAGGCCACGTACTTGCGCAAGTATCGCCGCAAGAGGCTGCCAAACTCGGCAAGGAACTGACCTGTGTCGGTGCCGAGAAAGCCGGCAACGCCGAAGGCACCATCCCGCCCTACACCG
This sequence comes from Pseudomonas sp. WJP1, assembly GCF_028471945.1. Lineage (NCBI taxonomy): Bacteria > Pseudomonadati > Pseudomonadota > Gammaproteobacteria > Pseudomonadales > Pseudomonadaceae > Pseudomonas > Pseudomonas sp. WJP1. The sequence continues at coordinate 4,898,905 of NZ_CP110128.1, read as the reverse complement.
GCAAGTACCTCGGCGAGGTGCCAGGCTGGAATCACGTGAAGTTTTCCGGCAGCCAGCCGGTCGACCCCTACGCTTCCGAAAAGCCGATCCTGGTGATCACCGCGCAGAATATGAGCCAGTACGAAAGCCATTTGACCGAAGGTCAGAAGGCCCTGCTCAAGCGCTACCCAACCACCTACAAGATGAACATCTACCCAGGTCATCGTGACTTCCGTTACCCGGACTATGTTTGCGAACGGGCGATGAAAAACGCCTTGAACGCCAAGCTGGTCGACGACGGCATGGGCATCGAAGGGATCGGCCAGATACCGTTCCCGATCCCGAAAAACGGCATGGAGCTGCTGTGGAACCACCAGCTGCCGGCGCGTGCCTACACCGAAGAAAAGGTCAGCGACCTGGCGTCAGTCCTGCCTAACGGCAGCATCGGCTGGGGTCGTGCCCATGCGCGAAATCTCTCGCAAGCCAACTCGCCGACAGTCGAGCCCAAGACTGAAGGCGCGATACAGGCCATGAGCTGGAACACCACGCTCAAACCGGCGCGCGACAACGGTGTGGTGAGTATTTCCCAGGAACCCTACAACTTCCTCACCAACCCGCGTCAGGCCTGGAGCTACAGCCCATCCACCCGGCGTGTACGGCAGTTGCCTGGCTACGGTTACGATCAGCCCATGATCGGTACCAACGGCACCATGACTGTCGACGAAGACCGTCTTTACAACGGCTCGCCCGAGCGTTTCAACTGGACGCTGATCGGCAAGCGTGAAGTCTACGTGCCGGCCAACGCTTTCAAGCCGAACACCGGTGCCGTCAAGTACGCCGACATCCTCACCCCCAACCACCCCAACCCCGACTACATGCGCTATGAGCTGCGCCGTGTCTGGGTGCTCGAGGCCAAGTTGAAAGAGGGCTACCGCCATGTCTACGGCAAGCGTGTGCTGTTTATTGACGAAGACACCTGGAACTCGGTGGTTTCGGACAACTACGACAGCCGTGGTGCACTGTGGAAGCATGCGATGATCAACTACTACTACCACCCGGACATGAGCGCCTGGCAGGCCGGTTCGCAGTTCTTCATGGACCTGAACTCAGGGCAGTACACCGGCTACGCCATGACCAACGAGTCCAAGAAGGGGCCGATTCTCAACGAAGCCAAGTTCACCCCGGACATGTACACCGCGGATGCGGCACGAGCGATGGGGCGCTAACGGCACTGATCATGTGAAGGTAAAAAAACCCAGGTGAAAATCTGGGTTTTTTTTTTGCTTGAGCGACCTCATTGCAGGGCTGTTCGAGGTCCATTGTGGGAGCGAGGCTGCTCCGGGCGGCGTTCCGACGAAAAACGTCTAGACACCGCGACCATTCAGACAGTGCGCGTTATCGTTGACGTCCATCGCGAGGCAGGCTCGCTCCTACAGTCGTAGTACTGCTCACTTTAGGTTGGAGGGCTCCAGGTGCATATTTGGAATGGGTGTATATCCGTTGCTGCGGTAACGGCCACTTAGGGTTTCGCCCTTACGGCGAGTCACTTGGAAAAGCCCCAAGTAACCAAGGGCTCTTGCCCCTGGCGTTCGGTGCCTCGCTTAGGCTCGGCATACCCTCGCTCCGGTCCTGCTCCGTGGGCCCGCCGCGATGGGCCATCCTTGGCCCAGCGCGGCTAAACCGGCATCCATGCCGGTTTACCCACTGCGCAGAACCTCCACTCGGCCTCTCGATGGGGCAAGAAAATCAAAAGCCAGATCAAGATCAAACGCAAAAGCGAGGCGGCCTGACAGCCGACCTGATCGGCAGCCGTACGCGTTCCTCTTGTAGGAGCCAGGCTTGCCGGCGAACCAGGCGCTGCGGTGTGTCTGTTGTACCGCGTTATCGTTCTTCGCCGGCAAGTCGGATCGCCGCACCGCTGGCTCCTACAGGAGATTGGGGTATCTGCAAAAGTCAGGTCGGCTATAAGGCCGCCTCGCTTTGGCTTTGGATCTGGGTGCCCCGTTAACCACGCTGGCCGAACGCAGGCATTGCGCAGTGGGGAAACCGGCAGGACGCCGGTTTAGCCGCGCTGGGCCAGGGATGGCCCATCGCGGCGACCCACGGAGCAATGCCGGAGTGAGGGCATGCCGAGCCTAAGCGAGGCACCGAGTGGTGGAGCAAGAGCGTTTGGTTACTTTGCGCTTTTCAAAGTGACCCGCTGTAAAAGCGGAACCCTAGGTAGCCGTGACCGCAGCAACGGATATGTACTCAGGAAAATCTCCCACAACAAGCTTCGACGCGGCAGGGATCAACGTTGGTAGAGGCTTCGATGGCGGACGTCACAGGTTGACGGACAGGCTCAGGGTGTGAGGGGGCAAGAAAATCAAAAGCCAAAGCAACAGCAAAAGCGAGGCGGCCTTATAGCCGACCTGATTGCAGGCTTGTCTGCGATCAAATTGTAGGAGCGAGCATGCTCGCGATGAACGTCCGGACAACGCGATCATCCAGACAGGGCACGTTATCGTTGACGACCATCGCGAGCCTGCTCGCTCCTACAGTTGGGGTTTCAGGCTTCTCGTCCGGCGCGGTTGCCGGTTGCGATGGCGCCTTCGATGTAACCCACGTTCTGGCAGTCACCAATACTGACGACCTTGAAGCCGGCGCTGCCCAGCGCATCACCCAGGGTGGTGTCAGGCGTTGCGCCGCTGGCCAGCACCACCGAGTCACCGTGTACCTCTGCGGCTTCACCTTCGGCCGTTTGATAGCGCACGCGATTGCCCTCGATGGCGGTCACCGTCACGCCGGTCAGCAGCTGACCGCCATGCACGCGGATGCCATGCAGCACACGCCAGCGGCGCACGATAGCCAGTTCCCGGCCCAGGTGGCCGGTGCTTTCCAGCACACAGACCTGACGCCCGCGGGCGATCAGGAACTCCGCCAGTTCCAGCCCCACCAGCCCACCACCGATAATGGTCACGCGCTTGCCCAAGGGCATCCACACCCGCGACAACTTTTGCATGGCCTCGGTGCTATTGGTGACACCGATCAGGTTGCCGGCCTTCATCAAGGTACGCTGCGTCAGCGATAGCTTGCGCTTGGCGATGTCTTCGGCGCGGTCACCGGTCATCAGGCGGCGCAGTTCATCGCCGCTCCACACGTGGTTCTGATCGGCCCCGGGGATGTCCGGGGCCGCACGTTGAGCGCCGGTGGCGACAATCACCTGATCGACGCCCAGGTCACGCAGCAAGGCCGCGTCCACACAGGTCTGCAAATGCACATCAATGGGTAATTGCTGTACCTGGTACAGCAAGTTGTCCAGCAGACGGCCGTTCTCGGGGTAGGCCAGGGCGGCAAAGAACAGCGTGCCACCCAAGCGGTCACTGCGTTCGAACAGCGTCACCCGATGTCCGCGCAAGGCCGCCACGCGCGCCGCTTCAAGGCCCGCCGGGCCACCACCGATCACCGCCACATGCTGCGCGGTGGCCACCGGACCGATGATTCGCTCGGCTTCATGCCCGGTTTGTGGGTTGACCGCGCATTTGACCCGCTCATTGATAAAGATCTGGCTGACGCACACGTAGCAATAAATGCACGGGCGAATAGCCTGCAGCTGACCGGATACCAGCTTGTTCGGCAGCTGCGGATCGGCCAGCAGTTTACGACCCATGGCGATGAAATCGCACTGCTCAGCGGCAATGGCCGTTTCGCCGGTTTCGGGCTCGATACGCCCGACGGCAATCACTGGAATGCTCACACACTGCTTGATGGCAGCTGTCCACTCGAGAAACGCGCCAGGCTTTTGTACCAGCGGCGCCTCGGTAAACGCCACGCCACTGGTGGTCGCGGCATAGGCTGAGACGCTGACCGCATCGGCGCCAGCAACTTCAGCCAGGCGCGCTACCGCCTTGGCATCGTCGAGGGTGATGCCGCCGGGGGTGAGCATCTCTTCGGCGTCCAGGCGCAGCCAGACGCCAAAGCCTGCACCCACCCGAGCGCGCACGGCGGCCAACACTTCAAGCAGCAGGCGCGCACGATTTTCCAGCGAACCCCCGTACGCATCGTCACGGCGGTTGTAATACGCCGACAGAAAGCCTGCGATGATGTAGTTGTGCGCGGCGTGGATCTCCACGCCATCGAAACCGGCGCGTTGCGCCCGTTCGGCGGCGGCGGCAAACCATTCGACCATCTGTGCGATGTCGTCCTGGTCCATCACCCGCATCTCTATCCCGCCTTTGCGACCGCGCACGGCGCTGACAAACGAGGCAAGCTCCTCTGGAGTCAAGGCTTGCATCATGTCCGAGCTGCTGGCCGGTGGAATCGACGGCACCCACAACGGACGGCCCGCAGCCATGTCGCGTATGGCGTTCTTGCCGGCGTGCTGCAGTTGCATGGCGATCTTCGCACCGTGCTTGTGCACGCGCTCGGCCAGGCGGCTCAGGCCCGGAATGAACTCATCGGAGGAAACCCCGACCTGGTACGGTTCGGCGGTGCCGGCGGGAAAGGCGATGGCGCACACGCCCATGATCAACAGCCCGGCACCACCCTCGGCACGCGCTTCATAGTAGGCCTGGATACGTTCGCCACAGTGTCCATCAGCTTCGGCAAAGTTGGAGCCCATGGGCGCCATGATGATGCGGTTACGCAGTTGGAGGGGACCAATGTTGCCGGGGGCGAGCAAGTGGGGAAATTTTGTCATTGTCATGTCAGCCCTTAGTGAAGGCCCGTTCGAGCGACAGCGGCAAGGCTGCCGCTGTCGCAGGATACTCAGGCTTGGCGCAGGAACTCGAGGCAGGAACGGTTGAACAGCTCGCGGTGCTCCACCTGAACCCAATGTCCGCAACGATTGAGCACAATAAAGCGGGCGTCCGGGGCGTTGTCGAGCACTTTCATGGCGCCGCCGACCGGGTTGAAGTTGTCGTTGGTGCCCCAGAAGCCAAGAATGGGGACGCGCAGCTCTTCAAGGCGCTCGGTCATGTTTGGCACCATCATGGTCGAGAACAGGCAGTGCGGCTGGTGTCGGGCGACCGCGACGCGCTCGGCCAGCAGGCTGTCGGGCAGCTGCGAGGCGTCGAACAGTTGCAGGCTCATGATCTGGCGCATCTTGTCGATATCGAGCGGGCCTGCATTGAACAGTTCGACCATGCGCTGGATGCCGATCTTGGCGAAGTAGGTTTCCCGTTCCTCGACACCGCCGGGTGCCATCAGGATCAGCTTTTCGAGCAGTTTCGGTTCCGCCAGGCCCAGGCCGATGGCGATGGCACCGCCCAGGGAATTGCCCAGCAGGGTGCAGCTTTGTATCTCAAGGGCCTTGAGCAGGCCGGACACCGCATTGACGAAGAAGTCCAGGTTGTACTGGACGTTGTCGGGTTTGTCCGAACGGCCGAAGCCGGGCAGGTCGATCACCAGGTTGCGAAAGCCGGCGGCAACGAAGTCGGGGTAATTGCCCTTGAAGTTGCTGTAGCCACTGGCGCCTGGCCCACTGCCGTGCAACCAGACCACGACAGGGCCGCTGCCTTCATCCAGGTAGTGCAGGCGCAGGCCACTGTCGAGGGTGACGAAATGGCCAATGGGCAAGGGTAGGTCTTGTTCTGACATCTTCAAATCTCCATTCATCAGGCGGTTACTGCAGTTTCAGGGGCGGTCATCGGCGGTGCCGACCGCAATATTTGAGCGCGGTAGCGGGGCAGGGCCAGGCCCAGGAAGACGGTCGACAGCATCAGCATCGAGATCGACGAGGCCAGGGCGTAGCGCAGGGCTTCGGTGCCCAGGGTCGGTGCGAACAGGTCACTGAGCACCCCGATCAACAATGGGCCGACGCCAACCCCCAGCAAGGTCATGGCCATGACGAAGATCGACGTGGCCTGGGCCAGGCGGGCAGCGGGGAACAAATGGGTCACGGCGCCCAGGCACGGAGTCGCCCACCAGGTGCCGAAGAAGGCAAAGCCGGCATAGAACACGAACGCGGTGGGCACCGGGGTACTGCCCAGATGAAACAGGATGCCGGTTGGCCAGAGGAAATACGCCAGCCCGAACGGAATGCTGACCAGGGTGGCGAGCAACGGCACGCCAATCTGCCAGCCGGCATCGCGGCGGGCCATGCGGTCGGAAATGATGCCGCAGGCCAGGGTGCCGAACGTGGCGCCAGTGCCGCCAACCACACCCACCAGAAAGCCCGCGTCCTGCAGGTTCAAGCCGTGAGAGCGGATCAGGAAGCTCGGGCTCCAGGTGCCTATCGCATAACCGGCAATGGCGCTGGAGGCGCCGGTCAGCACCAGCCACAGGAACGATGGGGTTTCCATCAGCTTGGCCATGGTTTTGGCCCAGCCTTCCTGGATCACTTCGACCTGGGTCCGCGCCTGGCTTGCAACGGCTGGCGCGCGGACCGTGAGGCACAGCAACAGGCCGAGCACGATGCCTGGCACGCCAACGATCACGAACGCCGAACGCCAGCCGTAGTGCTGGGCGATCCAGCCGCCAAAACCGAGGCCGAAAATGGCGCCGAAGCTTGAACCCAGCATGAGGATGGACAGCGCCGTCGAGCGGTTTTTGGCCGGGTACAGCTGCGAAATCATCGCGACCGAAGGCGCCGTACCACCGGCTTCGCCGATCGCTACGCCGATCCGCGCCAGGACCAGCAGCCAGAAGCTGGTGGCCAGGCCGCAGGCCATGGTCATGAAACTCCAGGCAATACAGCAGGCGGCAATCACGGGCTTGGGCCCGATGCGGTCGGAGAGGCGTCCCAGCGGGAATCCGAACAGGGTGTAGAACACCGCGAAGGTCACGCCCGAGAGCAGGCCGATGCCGGTGTCGGAGATGCCGAACTCGGCCTTGACCGGCTCGATCAGGATCGCCATCAACAGCCGATCGATGTAGTTGAAGATGTAAATCACGGCCAGCACGAACAGTGCGTAGTGGGTATGCCAGGTGACGCGGATGGAAGAGTTCACAACGGGTGCTCCCGGTTTTGTTCTAGTGATCAGGAGTGTCGCCCGAATCAAGGTCAGGCACATCGTCCATTCAGACCACTCGCATGCGGGCCGTCGAGCAACCGCCGCGGCGTAGTCTTATCGGACGATGTTGCGGTTTTGAACAGGGTTAATGATTCATCCCGTGCTCGATCATCAGGCCAGGCAGTGCCGGTGATCGGGGTAGCCAAGGCGCGGGAGAACAACGATGAAGCTAGCGAACAAAGTGGCCCTGATCACGGGTGCCGGCCAAGGTATGGGCCGGGCGATTGCCCAGTGCTTTGCCCAGGCCGGCGCTCGGGTGGTGGCGGCCGACATCAACCTGCAGGCAGCCCGGCAGACCATCGAAGGCCTCGGCGAACAGGCGCTGGCCTTGGCTTGCAACGTCGCCGACAGTGCCTCGGTGGCAGCGGCCATGGAAGTCATCGAGGGCCGTTTTGGCGGTCTCGACATCCTGGTCAATAACGCCGGCGTCGGCTCGGTCGACAGCTTTGTCGACACCCCTGACGAACATTGGCAGCGGGTCATTGGCGTCAATCTCACGGGCACTTTCCTGTGCAGCCGTGAAGGTGTGCGCCTGATGCAAAAGCACGGCAGCCGCGGCGCCGTCATCAATATTTCCAGCACGGCGGCGATGACCGGTGAAGGCCCAAGCCATTACTGCGCAGCCAAGGCCGGGGTAATGGGCCTGACCCGCAGTATGGCACGGGAGTTGGCGGCCAGCGGTATCCGCGTCAACACCCTGGTACCCGGCCCGACCAACACACCGATGATGGCTGGCATACCCGATGACTGGATGCAGAGCATGCTCAAGGCCATCCCCTTGGGGCGTATGGGCGAAACCGATGAGATTGCCCGTGTCGTGGTGTTTCTGGCCAGCGAAGACGCCAGCTTCATCACCGGGCAGAACCTCGCCGTCAACGGCGGCATGGCCTTCATTTGAACCGGGAGCAGGGAATGAGCAGACGACTGCAAGGCAAGATCGCTTTCATTACCGGTGCCGGTTCCGGCATCGGTGCGGCCACCGCCCGGCGCTTCGCCGAGGAGGGCGCCACCGTGGTGCTCTGCGGGCGTAACCAGGCGCCACTGGAAGCGGTGGCGAGTGCCATTCGCGACGCTGGCGGGCAGGCGCACTGGAGCGTCGCCGACGTCAGTGACGAGCAGGCTTTCGTCGGCGCGATCGAAGCGGCGGCGCGCCTTCACGGACGCCTGGATATCCTCGTCAACAACGCCATGGCCTACACCTGGGGCGCCATCGACAGCACCACAACCGCCGATTGGCACGCCAACTTCAGCACCACCGTGGACGGCACCTTCTGGGGCACGCGCACGGCCATGGCGCTGATGAAAGCCCAGGGCGGCGGTGCCATCGTCAACATCGCCTCCATCTGCGGACTGTTCGGTACGCCCTGGATGGCCGGCTATTCGGCGGCCAAGGCGGCGGTGATCAACTTCAGTCGCGCGGCCGCCAGTGAAGGGGCCGCCAACAAGATCCGCTGCAATGTGGTGATCCCCGGCGTCATCGAAACCCCGGCAACGGCCGGCATGCTGTCGGACGAAAAGGCGCGTGGCAACACCGAGAAGTTGATTCCGCTGCGGCGCATCGGCCAGCCGCAGGAAGTGGCCAACGCGATCTTGTTTCTGGCCAGTGACGAGGCGTCCTATATCACCGGCGCGTGCGTGCCGGTGGATGGCGGGCGCAGCTCGGAACTCTACACGGTGCTGGAGTGATGAGCATGGAGCCCAACACCTTGCTGGCCCGTATCGATCGGCTTGAGTCGATTGAAGAAATACGTCAACTGGCGGCCAAGTACTCGCTGTCGCTGGACATGCGCGACCTCGACGCCCACGTCAACCTGTTTGCCGAAGACATCCGCGTGGGTCGCGAGAAGACCGGCCGTGCGCACCTCAAGGCGTGGGTCGATTCCACGTTGCGCGACCAGTTCAGCGGCACGTCCCATCACCTGGGCCAGCACATCATCGAACTGCTCGATGCCGATAACGCCGTGGGCGTGGTGTATTCCAAGAATGAGCATGAGACGGGCCCTGAGTGGGTGACCATGCAAATGCTCTATTGGGATGACTACCAGCGCATCGCTGGCCGTTGGTATTTCCGCCGCCGACTGCCGTGCTACTGGTACGCCAGCGACCTCAACAAGCCGCCCATCGGTGAGCGAAAAATGCGCTGGCCGGGTCGTGAACCCTATGCCGGCACCTTCCATGACCTGTTCCCGTCCTGGGCCGAGTTCTGGGCCAGGCGCCCGGACAAGGACCAACTGCCAGACGTCGCTCCGGCTGCGCCCCTGGAACACTTTCTAGCCACCCTGCGACGCGGTGCTGCGGCACCGAAGATTCGTGTGCGCTGAGGATTTGCGATGAGCATTTTGTTTGAACCCCTGCGCCTGGGCGAGCTGGAGCTGAGCAACCGTATCGTCATGGCGCCAATGACCCGCAGCCGCGCCAGCGTGCACGCGGTGCCGACGGCAGAAATGATCGATTACTACCGCCAGCGCGCCAGTGCCGGGTTGATCATTGCCGAAGGCACGGCACCTTCGGCCGATGGCCTGGGTTATTGCCGCACGCCGGCCATCTATGACAGCGCGCAGATCGAGGGATGGCGCCAGGTGACCCGCGCGGTGAACGACGCCGGTGGGCGGATGGTGTTGCAGTTGATGCATGTGGGTCGTGTCGCCTGCTGGCAAAACAAACCGATCGGGGCGCGCACCGTCGCGCCTTCGGCCATCCGCGCGCGCACGCAGTTGTTCAGTGACGGGGTGTTCAGTGACGGCGCCGGTCTGGTCGATACCGATGAGCCCGAGGCACTGAGCCTGGAAGCGATCGCTGTGGTGATCGAGCAATACCGGCGCGCCGCCCTGAATGCCCGCGAAGCGGGCTTCGAGGGGGTCGAGCTGCACTGCACCAGCGGCTACCTGCCCATGCAATTCATGGCGTCGAGCAGCAACCGGCGCAGCGATGGTTATGGCGGCACGGTCGAGAACCGTGTGCGCTTTGCGGCCGAGGTGCTGGCGGCCATGGCCAGCGCCATCGGACCTGGACGCGTGGGACTGCGGATGTGCCCGGGCAACCCGTACAACGACATCAGCGACGCTGACCCGGCCGGCACCGCGCAAGCCCTGTGTCGCCAGATCGAACCGCTTGGCCTGGCCTACCTGCACATCATGCGTTCGCCGCTGGCGCAGCTGGATGCCTTTGACCTGGCCCGTCGGCATAGCACCAGCGCGCTGATTCTCAACGACGGATTCGACGGGCCCTCAGCCACCGCTGCACTTGAAGGCGGGCAGGGCGCCGCCGTGTCGTTCGCTCGGCATTTTATCGGCAACCCGGACCTGGTCGAGCGCCTGCGCGCCGGCCTGCCACTGGCCGGTTTCGACCGCAAGACCCTTTATACCCAAGGCGCGCAAGGCTATTCGGACTATCCGGATCGAGCCTGAGGCGAGTGCTTGAACAACAGGATTTATCGGAGGTAGGGATGAACAATTTCAACAACGCAAGCCTGCTGTCCAGTGCCGACCGCGGCGTCGTGCCGCGCGAGCAGACCCAGGCCATCCTCGATCGCCGGGCGCAAGCCAGTGCGCGCATCAAACCGGCGGATCGCTATACCCTGGCCGATCGCCTCGAGGAGCAAGCCCGACGCCACGGCGAGCGGCCCTTCATCATCTATGGCGAGCAGCGTCTGAGTTTTGCCAGGATCAATGCCGAGGCCGACCGCCTGGCCCATGTCTTTCATGACCGCGGCCTGCGCCCCGGGGATGTCTGCGCGCTGGCCATGGAGAACCGCCCGGAATTTTTCTGCAGCTGGTTCGGCCTGGTCAAACTGGGTGTGGTAGTGGGCTTCGTCAACACCCAGGTCAGCGGACGGCCGTTGGTGCATGCCCTGGAGGCCATTGCCGCCAAGGCGGTGATCGTCGGCGAAGAGGTGCTGGGCAATTTCCTCGCGACCGAAGGCTTGCCGCCGTTGCCCTTGTGGCTGGTAGAGGATGCCGAGCAGCCGTGGACGGGCGCCATGCCCGCGCACGTCGATACCCGCCTGGGTGAAGCGCTGGCCAAGGCGCCAGATACGCCATTCCCACGGGACCTGCGCGCCGACCTCAGCGCCGAGACCCCAAGCTTGTTGATTTTTACCTCAGGCACGACGGGCCTGCCCAAAGCTGCGCGTTACAGCCATATGCGCTGGATGTCGACGGGCGACATCATGGAAGTCACCCTGCAGACCACGCCCCAGGACGTGTTCTATTGCTGCCTGCCGCTGTACCACGGTGCGGCCGCCACGTCGGTGACCTCTACCGCGCTGAAAACCGGCGCGGCGATTGTGGTGCGGCGCAAATTCAGTGTCCGGGAGTTCTGGAGCGACGTACGCAAGCACCACATCAGCGTGTTCCAGTACATAGGTGAAATCTGTCGCTACCTGCTCAACCAACCCGCGGTCGCTGGCGAGCGTGAGCACGGGCTGCGCTGCATGCTCGGTGCCGGGTTATCCCGTGAGACCTGGCAGAACTGGGTACAGCGCTTCGGCGCGATCCAGGTGTTCGAGGGGTGGGGTTCCACCGAATCCAACACCAACGTGGTCAACGTCGACAATTACCTGGGCGCCTGCGGTCGTGTGCCGTTCTGGGACAAGAGCAACCTGCGCCTGGTGCGCTATGACGTTGAAACCGATAGCTATCCACGGGACGAACACGGCTTTTACCAGCTGTGCGAAGAGGGCGAGGTGGGCGAAGCCCTGGGCTTGATCATCAGCCATCCGGAAATCGGCGGCGGGCGCTTCGAGGGCTACACCTCGGCCGAGGCCACCAACAGCAAGATTCGTCGCAATGTGTTCAGCCAAGGGGACGCCTACTGGAGCTCGGGTGACCTGTTGCGTTTTGATGAGGACGGCTACCTCTACTTTATCGATCGCATCGGCGACACCTTCCGCTGGAAGAGCGAGAACGTCTCCACCCTGGAGGTGGCGGCTGCGCTGGGGGACTTTGCCGGGCTTGAACTGATCAATATCTATGGTGTGCAGGTGCCAGGGCAAGAGGGGCGGGCCGGTATGGCGGCGGTCTTGATGCAGCCAGGACAAACCTTCGATCCCGAAGCGTTTTATGCGCTGACGCAGGCGCGTTTGCCGCGCTATGCCGCGCCGGTGTTCGTGCGCGTTTCAGCGGCTGCCGATCTGACCAGCACCTTCAAGTTGCGCAAGGTGGACTTGCAGCGCCAGGGCTATGCACCGACGGCATTCAGCGACCCACTGTTCATTCGCGACGAAAGCTGCGGCAGCTATGTGCCGTACAGCACGCAGGCGCTTGAGCGGGTTGGCTTGGCCGCCTTTGCGGGTGACAGCCATGAGTAACCTTGATGCCCAAGGGCATGAGTGGCGCTCGGGCCTGCGCTTTCCCTGGCCGCAGCCGCCCGCCAATGGCGCGGTGCAGCAGGTCGCCGAGGGGCTGCTGTGGCTGCGCATGCCGCTGCCGTTCGGACTCGACCATATCAACCTGTACCTGCTGCGACATGGCCAGGGCTGGGTGGCGGTCGATACCGGGCTCAACAATGCGCAGACCCGCGAAGTCTGGGAAGGGCTGTTCGACACGGCGTTGGGTGGTTTGCCCCTGGTCGCGGTGATTTGCACCCACTTTCACTCCGATCATGTCGGTGTGCTCGGCTGGTTGAGCGATCGCTTCCGCTGCCCGGTGTTCATGAGCGCCAGTGAATACCAGGCCATGCATCAGTTGGGCACGCAGAGCGATGTCAGCAGCAGTTGGGCATTTCGCGAGCATTACCAGCGTGCCGGTTTCAGCACCGAGCAGACCGAGGCGTTGTTTCCGCTGCTCGGTTCGGCGCACTTTCGCCCGCAGGTGCCAACCAGCTTCAGGCGTTTGAGCGAAGGCAGTCAGCTGACCATCGGCGGGCGTCGCTGGCAGGTGCGGATTGGCCGCGGCCATTCGCCGGAACATGCCTGCCTGTACTGCGCCGAGGACGGCCTGCTGATCTCGGGCGATCAAGTTCTGCCGCGCATCACTTCCAGTGTCTGCGTCCAGGTGACCGAGCCCGATGCCGATCCGTTGCGTGACTGGCTGGACTCGGTCGAATGCCTGCGCAGCGTGCCCGATAGCGTGCTGGTGCTGCCGGCGCATGAGCGCCCGTTTTTCAACCTGCATCAGCGCCTTGACCAACTGCGTGACCATCACCAGGAGCATTTGCAGCGAGTGCTGGATGCCTGCACGGCGCCGCGCAGTGCCGTGCAACTGATGGCGGTGCTGTTTCCGACGGTCAAGGGGCGCTTCGATGAATTGATGGCCATCGGCGAAACCCTGGCCCATGTCAATTACCTCATCGCCCAAGGGCACTTGGTGCGTGAAGAAACAGCCGGCGTGTTCCGTTACGGACGCACGCCAGAAGGTGTCACCGCTCAGTCTGTGCTAGGGCAGCTCTGAGCGGGCATGGGAAATAGTGGTGTTCTTGCACTTTGCGCGGCCATCAGGTCGTTAATCGGGAGAGGCAGTGTGAATAATAAAAACAACAAAAATGGTGCAGGCCCAGCTGTATCGGGCTTCGAGTTATCGGGTCTGGTGGCGGCGATCGCACTGGTGTCCACACCCGCATGGTCAGGTGAAACCATCGAGTTCGACAACGGGGCGACGATTGACTGGACCGTGACGACCAGTTACGGGCTAGGGGTTCGCTTGTCCGACCCGGACAAGAACCTGTTGACGCTCAACGCCGATGACGGCGACCGCAACTTCGACAAGGGCAGCCTGGTCACCAACCGCGTGGGTGCATTGGCCGAGATGATCCTGCGCAAGGACAACTACGGCGCCGTACTGCGTGCCAGTACGTTCTACGATGATGTCTACCATCGCTCCAACGACAACGACTCACCGTCCACGGTCAACAAGACCGGGGATCACAATGAGTTCACCAGTGACACCAAATACTACAGCGGTGGACGCAGCAAGTTCCTCGACGCCTACGTGTTCAGCGGCTGGCGCTTCGATAATGATTCGATGCTCGACGTCAAGGCCGGACGCCATATCGAGTCGTGGGGTGAAAGTCTGTTTTACCCCGGTGTCAGTGGCGTGCAGAACCCGTCCGACGCGGTCAAGGCGGCGCAGCCCGGGGTCGAGGTCAAGGAAGTGCTGTTGCCGGTCGGGCAATTTTCGGCTTCCTATCGGTTGAACCCGCAGCTGACCTTTGGTGCGTATGTGCAATACGAATGGATGGGGACTGAACTGCCGCCGGTAGGCAGCTACCTGTCTACCAGTGATGTGGTCGGGCCAGGGCGTGAGTTTATCCGCAACGCCAACGGCACGCGGATCAACTACAAAGGCACCGATGAACCCCGTGACAGTGGGCAGTGGGGGGTTCAGGTACGCTTTCGCCCGGTACCGGCCCTGGAACTGTCATTGTTCCATGTCAATTATCATGACAAGAACCCCGCCACCGCGCTGGTGGGGTATCAGCCCATTCCCGTCGCCCCGGGCGCGTTCGCCGGTGTGCCGAACGGCTATCGGATCACCTACTTTGAAGACATCAAGCTGACCGGGATCAGTGCCTCGACCAAGATCGGCGAAACCCAGATCGGTGGCGAGTGGTCCTATCGCGATGGTGCCCCGGTGATGGTCAACACAGGCCTGGGCCCGACGCCAACCCGAGGCAAGGGCCAGCAGATGCAATTGTCGGCCATCCGCATCCTCGGCGACCGGCCTTGGGCGAGCCAGACGGCGCTGACGGCCGAGATCGTGCATGTGCGCGTCGACAGCGTGGATGATGCCTCGGCGGCACCGAACCTGCAGGCGCTGGGCAACAGTCTGATTCCGGCCATGCGCCCGCTGGTGCAGCCGTCCGATGACTACACCTACAAGACCGCGACGGGCTGGCGCAGCAAAACCGCCAGCGCCTACACCGTGGGGGCATCCTTCAGCTACCCGGGCGTGTTCGAAGGCTGGGACCTGGAAGTGCCGGTCAATTTCTCCAACGTGTTCAGCGGCGCCACGCCGATGGCCGGGACTATTTCCGGGCTGCAAGGCGACCGTCGGCTGAGCGTGGGCACCACCTTCAAGTACCTGGGCAACCTGGAAGTCGCCCTGCGGGTCACCAGCTACCTGGGTGATGCGGACCCGGTCAAGCGTTTGCTGGCCGACCGTGACTATGGCACGTTCTCGGTGAAATACAGCTTCTGATCACCGTGCAGGCGCCCACGCCGGGAAGATCCTGGCGCTGGGCGGTGTTCTGGTCCAAATGGACGATCACTTGCCGCACGCGTTGTGGCATGGTCGCAAGACAAAAACACAAGTGCACAGCCTTCGAGCGGAGGATACATGGGTCTGAAAGGTCATGCGGCGATTGTAGGCACCGCACAATACAAACCGGAAAAATACGCCACTGCGCCGAGGATGTTCCACCTCGAACAGGTGGCCGACCTGGCGGCGCAAGCGCTGCGGGACGCAGGATTGCGTGCCGAGGACCTCGACGGTCTGGTGATCAACGGCCCGCATTTTCATGAAGCTTCGGTGTTCGTGCCGGCCATGGCCGCCGAGTACCTGGGCTTGACCCTGAATTTTGCCGAAGTGGTCGACCTGGGAGGTTGCACCTCGGTGGGCATGGTCTGGCGAGCGGCCGCGGCGATCGAGCTGGGCTTATGCCAGGCCGTGCTGTGTGTACTGCCAGCGCGCCTGGCTCCAATGGGCCCCGACGAAGATCCTGGCGCGATCGCCCGTGCCATGCGCTACGGCGGCCACAGTACGGCCTTTGGTGCACCGGAGGCGGAATTCGATTTGCCTTACGGACACATGGGCCAGAATACCGGCTACGCCATGATTGCCCAGCGCTATGCCGCGCAGTACGGATACGATCCGGTGGCCATGGCCAAGATCGCGGTTGACCAGCGCACCAACGCCTTGGCCAACCCCCAGGCGATGTTCCATGGCCAGCCGTTGAGCATCGAGCAGGTGCTGGCGAGCAAGCGGGTGGCCGACCCCCTGCACATCCTCGAAATAGTCATGCCCGTGGCCGGCGGTGCGGCAATGATCATTGCCTCCAAAGAAGTCGCGGCCCGTGCGCGTAAACGCCCGGCATTCATCACAGGCTTCGGTGAGCACCTGGCATTCAAGTCGCCCTCGTATGCGCAAGACATGCTCAACACGCCGATTGGTCCGGCCTCGCGTCGCGCCTTCGATATGGCCGGGCTCAAACCGGCGGATGTCGATGCGGCGCAAATCTACGACTGCTACACCATCACCGCGTTGTTGACCCTGGAAGATGCCGGCTTCTGTGCCAAGGGTGAGGGCATGCGCTTTGTACGCGAGCATGACCTGACCTGGCGCGGCGACTTCCCGATGAACACCCACGGTGGCCAGCTCAGTTTCGGCCAGGCCGGTGCCGCCGGGGGAATGTCACAGGTGATCGAGGCCGTCACTCAGATCAGCGGTGAAGCGGGCGAACGCCAGCTCGGGCGTTGCGACGCCGTCTACGTCTCCGGGACCGGTGGCGTGATGAGCGAGCAGGCCGCGTTGATTCTTCAGGGAGCATGACCAGCATGTCGAACAATAAACCAATGCCGGTACCGACCGATATTTCTGCACCGTACTGGGAAGGCCTGAAAGCGCAACGGCTGTTGATCCAGCAGTGCAACGCCTGCGAACACTGGGTGTTTTACCCGCGTCGGCACTGCCCGCGTTGCCTGGCCCACGACCTGACCTGGCGTGACGTGAGCGGTGGCGCCAGCCTGTACAGTTTTACCGTGGCGCGCATCCCCACGTTGCCGGACTTCGCCGATGAAATGCCGCAGAAACTGGCGGTCATCGAGCTGGATGAAGGCGTGCGGATCAATACCACGCTGGTGGGGCTTGAAGAGGACCAGATTCGCATCGGCATGCGTTTGAAACCGGTGTTTGCCGAGGTCGACGCAAAGGGCACGCGGTTACTGCGCTTTACCGGCATGGAGCAGGACAGCGCCGCGCTGCAGCACTGGGCCGGGGCGCCTCAAACGCAACCTGTGGAACATCTTGAGGTTGCACCTGCGCGCCTGATTGCCATGGACGATGAGGTGGCGCTGCAGAGCCTGGTCAGTGAAACCTTCAGCGACTGGAGCAACGAAATTGTCGTCGATCAGGCCTTGATCGATGCCTTCGCGTTGTTGTCGGGTGATGACTACTGGATTCATACCGATCCTGAGCGTGCGCGCAAGGACAGCCCGTTTGGCGGCACCATCGCCCACGGTGCGCTGGTGCAGGTGCTGCAATCGCGGCTCAAACTGCAACTGGGCTATGAGATCACCGGCTTTGGCACCATGGTCAACTACGGCTCGGACCGCCTGCGCTTCCCGGCACCGGTGCCAGCCGGTGCGCGGATACATGCGCGGGCCAGGGTCAAGCAGGTGGCGCGGGTCAAGCGCGGGACCCAGCTCACACTGGAAGTGAACACCCATGTGGTTGGCAGTGATCGCCCTTCGGTGATCAACGACCTGGTGATTTTGTACATGTGACCACCCAACCTGTAGGAGCTGTCTCGTGGAACGAGGCAGCGATCTTTTGATCTTGTCTCGTGTACATATCCGTTTCTGCGGTAATGGCTTCAATAGGTTCCGCCCTTACGGCGGGTTACTTGGAAAAGCGCCAAGTAACCAAGCGCTCTTTGCCCCACCACTCGGCACCTCGCTAAGGCTCGGTGTGCCCTCTCTCCGGCATTGCTCCGCGGACCGCCGCGATGGGCCATCCCTGGCCCAGCGCGGGTAAACCGGCATCCTTGCCGGTTTACCCGCTACGCAATGCCTGCGTTCGGCCAGCGTGGTTAACGGGGCGTCTGCGATCAAAAGCCTCGTGGTGGCGGCCTCTGGGCCGACCAAGGCATCAAGCCGGCGCGCTACGCTAGTGTGTTCGTGCACATTCGCTGAACCTGCTGCAATTTCCTGTGGGGGCGAGCCGGCTCCGGGCGGCGTTCCGACGATGGTCGTGAACGTTAACGACTGCTGGCTGGATAAACCCGGCACCTTCGGGCTCATCGCGAGCAAGCCCGCTCCCACGAGGAATTGGATATTCCGGTGTCGGGGTCAGCACCTTTTTCTTTCCCCAGCAGATCAGATGCTTAGTCTCAACGGACGATGATGCAGTTGCCCCCCCTCAGCACAATGAAGACCAACAAAGGTCCAGTCATTGAGGAGCAGGGCATGATGGATATCCGGGGGTTGAGCTACTTCGTCGCTCAAATCAAAAACCTCAGTCAGTGGCAACGCTATGCCGAAGACGTGCTGGGCATGATGGTCGTGCCTGCACCCGGTGGCGGACTGTACGTGAAGATGGACGAGCGACCCTTTCGCATGCTCATCGTCGAGGGTGCCGAAGCGGGTTACCTGGCGTCTGGCTGGGAACTGGCCAGCGAAAAGGCTTTCAACGCGGCGCTACAGGCCCTTAAGCAGAACGGCGTGCGCTGGCAGGCGGGCACTGCCGCCGAGGTCGAGCAGCGTGGCGTACAGGCGCTGGTCAGTGTCCTTGATCCGTCCGGCAACCGTCACGAGCTGAGCTGGGGGCATCGCTCCGATTGCCTGCCATTTGTCTCGCCCCAGGGTGTGCCGGGTTTCATCACCGGTGACATGGGCCTGGGGCACACGGTGCTGCCGGCCCCGGACTTCGATGCCACCCTGGCATTCGCCAAGGATGTGCTGGGGTTCGAACTGTCGGACATCTTCAACTTTCGCCCCGACCCGCTGGCGCCGCCGATCCGGATTCATTTTCTGCATTGCCGCAACAGTCGCCACCACTCGTTGGCGCTCGCGGAATTCGCAGTCCATTCGGGCTGTGTGCACGTGATGGTGGAAGTGGGCTCGATGACCGAAGTGGGGCGTGCCCACGACCGGCGCCTGGCCCATCAGGTGCCGTTGTCGGCGACCCTCGGCCAGCACCTCAACGATCTGATGACCTCGTTTTACATGAAGACCCCATCCGGCTTCGACCTGGAGTACGGCTACGGCGGCCTGCAAGTGAACTGGGCCGAACACTCGGCCTTCGAATTTACCCGCGTAAGCCTGTGGGGGCATGACTTTTCAGTCGGCCAACAACAAGGAGATGAGCAATGAACAAGCAAATGACGGCGGCTGACGCGGTGGCGCAACTGCGTGATGGCATGACCATCGGCTTCGGTGGTTGGGGCCCGCGGCGCAAGCCGATGGCGGTGGTTCGCGAGATCCTGCGATCCGATGTCAAGGACCTGACCGTGGTGGCCTACGGTGGACCGGAAGTGGGCATGCTCTGCGCAGCGGGCAAGGTGAAAAAGCTGGTGTTCGGCTTTGCCACTCTCGACGCCATCCCGCTGGAACCCTACTACCGCAAGGCCCGGGAAGCCGGTGGCCTGGAATTGATGGAAGTCGACGAGGGCATGTTCCAGTGGGGACTGCGTGCGGCGGCCATGCGCCTGCCGTTTTTGCCGACCCGCTGCGGCCTGGCCACCGATGTCACGCGCCTCAACCCTGAGCTCAAGACCATTCAATCGCCCTATGCAGACGGCGAGGTTCTGTTGGCCATGCCGGCGCTGAATCTGGATGTCGCCTTTGTTCACGTCAACGTCGCCGACCGATTGGGCAACACGCTGGTCACAGGCCCCGACCCGTACTTCGATCACCTGTTCGCCCGCGCTGCCGGGCAGTGCTTCGTGTCTTGCGAACAGCTGCATGAACGCCTCGAGTTGAGCACCGAACAGGCACGTTGCAACACCTTCGAACGCTACCTGGTCAGCGGCGTGATCCATGCCCCCTTTGGCGCCCACCCGACCGCCTGCCAGCCCGAGTACGGCTGGGACCTGAGCCACCTCAAGCGTTATGCCGCCAGTGCTGGCGAGGAGGGCGGCTGGCAAGCCTACGTCGAGGAGTACGTGGCGGCGGGCGAAGTGGCTTATCTGGATAAAAACGGCGGTGCCGAACGCATGGGCTCCCTGGCCCTGCCGGTGTTCTGAGGAAGATGAAAATGTCGACTACCTGTGAATTTACCCTCGCCGAACTGATGATCGTCGCGGCCAGCGAAGCCTGGCGCGACAACGGCGAATTGATCGCTTCAGGCCTTGGCGTGATCCCGCGCCTGGGCGCGAGCCTGGCCAAGCTCAGCCACAGTCCGCAATTGCTGATGACCGACAGCGAGGCCTACCTGGTCGAGGACCCCATCCCCCTGGGCCCGCGTGGTGATTTTGTACCGCGTTACTCGGGCTCGATGAACTTCGAGCGGGTGTTCGAGTGCGTCTGGGGTGGTCGTCGCCACGCCATGATCGGCCCGACCCAGATCGACCGCTGGGGCCAGAGCAACCTGTCCTGCGTGGGTGATTACCACAAGCCCAAGGCCGCCATGCTCGGTGTCCGTGGCCTGCCGGGCAACAGCATCAACCATATCAACTCGTTCTTCGTCCCCAACCACAACACCCGGGTGTTCGTCAGCGGTGAAGTGGACATGGTCTCCGGCGTCGGCTTCAAGGCCGAGCGCTGGCCGCAAGGGGTACGCCGCGACCTGATGGACATTCGCCTGATCGTCACCGACCTGTGCGTGATGGATTTCGACGGCCCGGACCGTGCCGTGCAGGTGCGCAGCCTGCACCCGGGCGTGAGCTTCGAACAGGTGCAGGAATGCACCGGCTTCCCGTTGCTCAAGTCGTCGGCGCTCAAGGAAACCGTGCACCCGACTCCCGAGCAGTTGGCACTGATCCGTCGACTCGATCCCCACGATTACCGCAGCACGGCGATCAAGGGCAACCCGGCCGGCATTCGCGCGGCTTAACGCGAGGGACACGAGCATGAACAGCCCTGACAGTGAATTCGTCCAGCGTGAAGACCATTCGGTCTACGAAACGCAGGAGCCGGTGTTGTACGCCGTGGCGGAGGGTATCGCCACGCTGACCATGAACCGGCCAGGCTTCAACAATGCGCAGAACTCGCAGATGACCTATGCGCTGGATGCGGCGTTGCGCCAGGCGGTCAACGATGATGCGGTCAAGGTCATTGTGCTGCGTGGGGCCGGCAAGCACTTTTCCGCCGGCCATGACATCGGCACGCCGGGACGGGATATCAACAAACCGTTCGAGCGCGCGCACCTCTGGTGGGACCACACCAACAAGCCTGGCGGCGAGCAGCTCTATGCCCGCGAGCAAGAGGTGTACCTGGGCATGTGCCGGCGCTGGCGCGAATTGCCCAAGCCGACCATTGCCATGGTCCAGGGCGCCTGTGTCGCCGGGGGGCTGATGCTGGCCTGGGTCTGTGACCTGATCGTGGCCAGCGACGATGCTTTTTTCCAGGACCCAGTGGTGCGCATGGGCATTCCGGGAGTGGAGTATTTTGCCCATCCCTATGAGCTCAACCCGCGTATCGCCAAGGAGTTTCTGTTCACCGGTGATCGCATGAGCGCCGAGCGCGCTTACCAGATGGGCATGGTCAATCGGGTATTGCCTCGGGAGGCGCTGGAGCAGGCTACCTACGCGCTGGCGGCCAACATTGCCCGTCAACCGCGCATGGGCCTGGCCCTGACCAAGCAGGCGATCAATCATGTTGAAGACCTGCAGGGCAAGCGCACGGCCATGGACGCCGCCTTTGCCTGGCACCATTTCGCCCATGCGCACAACGAGTTGCTGTCGGGTGACAAACTCGGCGGATTCGACGCCAAGGCCATGGCCCAGGCGAACAAAGCTGCCGCCAGCGGAGAGCAGGCATGAGCCGCTGGATGAGCACGCCGCTGACCGAAGCCCTGGGGTGCCGCTATCCGATTGTGCAGACGGCCATGGGCTGGGTCGCTGACGCCAACCTGGTGATCGCCACGACCCGGGCCGGCGGTTTCGGTTTTCTCGCCGGTGCGACCATTGCAGGCGAAGCCCTGGAGAGCGAAATCCAGAAGGTGATTACCGCCACCGGTGGCAGCAACTTTGGCCTGAACTTCCACATGTTCCAGGAGAACGCCGGGCAGTGCGTCGACCTCGCGATTCGCTACCGCTTGCGCGCAGTGAGTTATGGCCGAGGCCCGGACAAACAGACCATTGCCCGGTTCAAGGCGGCCGGGGTGCTGTGCATCCCGACGGTGGGGGCGCTCAAGCATGCCCTCAAGGCCGTGGAACTGGGCGCGGACATGATCACCATCCAGGGCGGTGAGGGCGGCGGGCACACCGGTGGTGTGCCGAGTTCGATCCTCCTGCCTCAAGTACTGGATGCGGTGTCGGTGCCGGTGATTGCCGCCGGGGGTTACTCCACCGGACGGGGCCTGGCCGCAGCGCTGGCCGCCGGAGCCTGTGGCATTGCCATGGGCACAAGATTCCTCATGACCCGTGACTCGCCGACACCTGCAGCCACCCTGGTGCATTACCTCAAGGTCAGCGACCCGCAGCGGGTACGGGTGAGCACTGCAGTCGACGGCATGCGCCACCGCATGATCGACAACCCGTTCATCAACCGCCTGGAGCAGGCCGGGTCACTCGGGCGTCTGCGCATCGCCTTGCGCAGCGCCTGGAAATGGAAACAGCAAACCGGCATGAGCCTTGGGCATCTGTTCGCGGTGCTGCGCCAGGCCCTCAAGGAAGACCCCGGTGCGGTGTCGCAAACGGTCATGGCCGCCAACCAGCCGGTGTTGCTGCAGCGCTCGATGATCGACGGCGTGCCGGACGAGGGGATTCTGCCCAGCGGCCAGGTCGCCGCCGCCATCAGTGAGCTGAAGACCTGCCAGCAGGTGATCGAGGAAATTGCCGGGCAAGCCGAACGCTGCCTGGATGCCCTGATGGCCCGACAACACGAACAAACGCCTGCGCGGGCGCAGGAAAACTGCAGCCCATCTTCAATCGAGCAGGCCCGCTGAGCACTGGAGAAGACAACCATGAGTCAAGCATTTACTACACAGATCGACGCGGGCATTGCCGAATTGGTGCTTGCCAAACCGCCAGTCAACGCCCTGGACAGCCAGGAATGGATGGAGCTGGCCGAGGAGGTCCAGGCGCTGGGTGCCAATCCTCAAGTCCGGGTGATCGTCATTCGCGCTGAGGGCCGCGGCTTTTGCGCCGGTGTCGACATCAAGGAACTGGACGCCCACCCCGATCGGATCATCGCGGTCAACGCCGGCAACTACGCGGCGTTCAAGGCAGTGCACCGCACCCCGGTACCGGTGATCGTCGCCGTGCATGGCTTTGTTCTGGGTGGTGGCATCGGCATTACCGGCGCCGCCGACATTGTCGTGGCCTCCGAGTGCGCCACCTTCGCCTTGCCTGAAGTGGACCGCGGGGCCATGGGTGGCGGTGCGCACCTGCAGCGATTGTTCCCGGTGCAGAAGGTCCGTTACCTGTTCTTCACCGGCGACAAGATCGGCGCCGCCGAGGCTGCGCAGTACGGTTTTATCGAGCGCGTGGTGCCCAGGGAACAGCTGCGTGAAACAGCGCTGGAAATCGCGGCCAAGATCGCCGCCAAGAGCCCGGCAATGATCCGGATTGCCAAAGAAGCCCTCAACGGTATCGAAGACGGCAACCTGGAAGACAAGTACCGCTGGGAGCAGGGCTTCACCCTGCAGGCCTACACCAGTCCGGATTCTGCCGAAACCCGCCGCGCCTTCGTCGAAAAACGCGACGCGAAGTTCTGAGAGGCTGCCATGGAACTAGCTTATACCCCGAAACAAAAGGCCTTTCGCCAGGAAGTCCGCGAGTGGCTGGCGGCCAATCAGCCAACGGCACCCTTGGCCAACTACGACACCCGCGAAGGCTTCGAGCAACACCGTGCCTGGGAAGCGAAGCTGTTCGAGCAACGCCTGTCGATGGTCATGTGGCCCAAGGAGTACGGGGGCCGGGATTGTGACCTGATCGAGTGGCTGATTTTCGAAGAGGAATACTACGGCGCCGATGCGCCGATGCGCATCAACCAGAACGGCCAGCTGCTGCTCGGACCGACCCTGATGGAGTTCGGCACCGAGGCGCAGAAACAGCGCTTCTTGCCGCGCATGGCCTCAAGTGTCGACATGTGGGCCCAGGGCTGGTCGGAACCGAATGCCGGCTCCGATATGGCCGCGATCACCAGCAAGGCCATCCGCGATGGCGACCACTATGTGCTCAACGGACAGAAAACCTGGTCCAGCCGCGCCTTGTTTGCCGATTGGCTGTTTGGCCTGTTTCGCAGTGACCCGGCCTCGACCCGGCACAATGGCCTGTCGTTCGTAATGGTGCCGCTCGATGCCCCGGGGGTGACCATTCGCCCGATCCGGGCCCTGAACGGCAAGAACACCTTCGCTGAAGTGTTCTTCGACGATGTGCGGGTGCCGGTGGATAACTGCATTGGTGCCGAAGGCCAGGGCTGGCATGTGGCAATGGCCACCGCAGGTTTTGAGCGTGGCTTGCTGTTGCGCTCGCCGGCGCGCTTCCAGGCCACGGCGCGCAAGCTGGTGCAGCTGTACCACGCCCACCGCGAGAGTGCCGATCGCGACCCAAGCATTCGTGACGCGGTGGTCGATGCCTGGCTGGGCGCCGAAGGGTATGCGCTGTCGTCCTATCACACCGTCGGGCGCTTGAGTCAGGGGGCACAGATAGGTGCCGAGTCGAGCATCAACAAGATTATCTGGTCGGAACTCGACCTGAAGATGCATGACACCGCCATGCGCATCCTCGCCTCCCGCGGCGAGTTGTTGAACAGCGCACCGCAGTCGCCGGGTGGTGGCTGGCTCGACGGTTTCCTGTTCGCCCAGGCCGGGCCGATCTACGCCGGCACCAACGAAATCCAGCGCAACATCATCGCCGAGCGGATGCTCGGCCTGCCGAAATAGGAGCCGGCCATGGACTTTACCTTTACCGATGACCAGCTCACCTTTCGTGAAGCCATCAGCCGTTTCCTGATGACCGAGGCGGCCCCCGAGATGCTGCGCGAAATCTGGGAAACCGACGCCGGGCGCTCGGCAGAGTTGCGCGGCAAGATTGCCGAGCAGGGCCTGACGGCCTTGTCGGTGCCCGAGCAGTTCGGCGGCCTGGGCATGGACGATGTGGCCTGGTCGTTGATGACCCAGGAACTGGGTTACTACGCCATCCCCGACTCGCTGGCCGATACCGCTTATGTGATTACCGGCCTGCTCAATGGCCTGCCGGCGGACAACCCGCTCAAGGCCAGCCTGCTGCCACGCATCGCCGATGGCAGCGTGCGCATGGCGATCGGGCACCCGATCAACCCGCTGGTGCCCGATGCGGACATGGCCGAGTGGCTGATCCTGGCCCATGGCGATGAAATGCATGCGGTCCCACGCTCGCAGGTTGATGTGCAGGCCAACGCCAGTATCGATGCGTCCCGCCGCCTGGGCCAGGTGAGCTGGCAGCCCGGCCCCGAGACCCTGCTGGTCGGTGGCGAACAGGGCCGTGCCTTGTGGGCCCAGACCCTGAATCGTGGCGCCTTGTCGGTGGCCGGCCAACTGCTGGGGCTGGCCCAGCGGATCCTCGACCTGTCGGTGGACTACGTGGCCCAGCGCAAGCAATTCGGCAAGCCGATCGGCAGCTTCCAGGCGGTCAAGCACCACCTGGCCGATATCGCCAGCAAGATCGAGTTCGCCAAGCCGGTGCTCTATCGCGCGGCCCACGCCCTGGCCAAGGGTGAGCGGGGCGCCGACGTCTACGTCTCGCAAGCCCGGCTGGCCTGCTGCGACGCCAGTTGGCTGGCGGCGCGCCATGGCATCCAGGTCCATGGTGCCATGGGTTACACCTGGGAAGTCGACCTGCAAATGTTCATGAAACGTGCCTGGGCGCTGGACCCGTCCTGGGGCGACCGCGCCACCCACAAATCCCGCGTCGCCGCCTATGTGCTCAGCGACGAAGCCCGGCTTGGGCCGGGCACCACCTTCGAGGACTGAGCCATGCCCCAAGCGTATATAGTCGATGCCCTGCGCAGCCCCACGGGCAAGCGCAAGGGTAGCCTGGCCCATGTGCATGCCATCGACCTGGGTGCCCATGTGTTGAAGGCGCTGGTCGAACGCAACGCGATTCCCGCCGAAGACTACGACGACGTGATCTTCGGTTGTGTCGATGCCATCGGTTCGCAAGCGGGCGACATTGCCCGCACCAGCTGGCTGGCCGCGGGCCTGCCGCTGAATGTTCCGGGCACCACCGTTGACCGTCAGTGCGGTTCGTCCCAGCAGGCGCTGCACTTTGCCGCTCAGGCGGTGATGAGTGGCATGCAGGACGTGGTGGCGGTGGGCGGCGTGCAGACCATGACCCAGATCCCGATCTCGTCGGCGATGCTCGCGGGTCAGCCCCTGGGGTTCAGCGACCCGTTTTCCGGCAGCAAGGGCTGGCAGGCACGTTTTGGCAACCAGCCGGTCAATCAGTTCTACGCCGCCCAACGCATCGCCGATCACTGGCAGATCAGCCGCGCTGACATGGAAGGGTACGCCCTGGAAAGCCATCGACGCGCCCTCGCGGCCGCCGACGCCGGCTATTTCGCCAGCGAGATCGTGGCCTGTGAAGGCCTGGCGTTTGATGAAACCCCGCGGGTCAGCAGCCTGGAAAAGATGGCCAGCCTGGAACCGGTGAGCCCGCAGTTTCCGTCGATCACCGCGGCAGTGTCGAGCCAGACCTGCGATGCCTCGGCAGCGCTGCTGGTGGTCTCGGAAGCGGCACTCAAACGCTACGGGCTGACACCCAGGGCGCGTATCCATCACTTGTCGGTACTGGGTGATGATCCGATCTGGCACCTCACCGCACCGATTGCGGCCACCCGTGCGGCGCTGAAGAAAGCCGGCATGGGCATGGCGGACATCGACCTGGTGGAGATCAACGAGGCCTTTGCCTCGGTGGTCATGGCCTGGGCCAAGGAACTCGATTACGACCCGGGCCGTACCAACGTCAATGGCGGCGCCATCGCCCTCGGCCATCCGCTGGGTGCGACCGGTGCGCGATTGATGACCACGCTGCTGCACTCGCTTGAACGCACGGGCGGGCGCTACGGCCTGCAAACCATGTGCGAAGGCGGTGGCCAGGCCAACGTCAGCATTATCGAACGGCTCTGAAGCCGCCCCACACTCAGGAACAG
The DNA here is from genome assembly GCF_028471945.1 of Pseudomonas sp. WJP1. Classification (NCBI taxonomy): domain Bacteria; kingdom Pseudomonadati; phylum Pseudomonadota; class Gammaproteobacteria; order Pseudomonadales; family Pseudomonadaceae; genus Pseudomonas; species Pseudomonas sp. WJP1. The sequence goes on along the minus strand of NZ_CP110128.1, from coordinate 4,871,986 downwards.
GAAAACACTCCATGGGAATCTGTGCAGGTCGTACCGTGATCATCACCGGTGCCGGAGGCGGGCTCGGCCGCGCCTATGCGCTGGCCTTCGCTGCCGAAGGCGCCAACGTCGTGGTCAATGATATTCGGCGCGAGGCGGCCGAAGCCGTGGTCGACGAGATTTGCTCGAACGGTGGCCAGGCGATCGCCAGCGATGGCGATATCACCACCCTGAGCAGCGCCCAGGGCATCGTCGATGCCGCGCTCGCGGCCTTCGGCGAAGTCCATGTGCTGGTCAACAATGCCGGGGTCCTGCGTGACCGGATGTTCATCAGCCTCTCGGAAGAGGACTGGGACATGGTGATGCGCGTGCACCTGAAGGGGCATTACTGCCTGGCCAATATTCTCGGGCGGCGCTGGCGTGACCTGGCCAAGGTCGGTACACCGGTGGCCGCGCGCATTATCAATACCAGTTCCGGGGCCGGCCTGCAGGGCTCGATCGGGCAATCGAACTACTCGGCGGCCAAGGGTGGCATTGCATCCCTGACCCTGGTGCAAGCGGCGGAACTTCGGCGCTATGGCGTTACAGCCAACGCCTTGGCCCCGGCGGCGCGCACGGCGATGACCGAAAGCGCCATGCCGGATATGGTCAAGAAACCCGAAGACGACAGCTTCGATGCCTGGGCGGCGGAAAACGTCGCTCCCCTGGTGGTGTGGCTGGGCAGCGAAGCGTCCGGGCATGTCAGCGGCCAGTTGTTCGAGAGCCAGGGTGGGCGAATCTCCCTCGGCGACGGTTGGCGCACGGGCGTTACCCGCGACAAGGGCGCGCGCTGGCAGGTAGCGGAAGTGGGCGCGGCAGTTGATGCGATCCTTGACGAAGCACCCAAGGCCCAGAAGGTCTGGGGCACATGAGTCCTTCCTCCGTGTAGGGCGAGCCCGCTCGCGATGAACGTCAACCATAGAATCTCCCACAGGGGATCAGGTACAGCCGTAAAAGTCAGGTCGGCTGTCAGGCCGCCTCGCTTTGGCTTTAGATTTCGGCGCCCCGTTAAACCACGATGGCCGAACGCAGGCATTGTGCAGTGGGTAAACCGGCAGGACGCCGGTTTAGCCGCGCTGGGCCAGGGATGGCCCATCGCGGCGACCCACGGAGCAATGCCGGAGTGAGGGCATGCCGAGCCATAGCGAGGCACCGAGTGGTGGGGCAAGAGCCTTTTGGTTACTTTTGGGCTCTTTTCAAAAGTGACCCGCCGTAAGGGCGGAACCCTTAGTAGCCGTTACCGCAGCAATGGATATGTACTCGGTAAAGCAGTTGAGCGTTTTCCCCTCAACCATAGAATCTCCCACATTTGAAATGCATTCCCTTATAGACCCCCGCTGATACCTACCCCGTCCGTTTTGACGATGTGCCCGCTCCCGGCGGCCTTTATACCTGTAGACATCGTGTTTTCTGTCAGAGGTATAGATCGTGAAACAAGCCCCTCCCTATGTTCCTGGCCACCAGTTGCTGGCTGGCAAATCCGTTCTCATCACTGCCGCCGCTGGCGCAGGCATCGGCTACGCCGCGGCCAAGCGCTGTGCCGAGGAAGGCTGCCGCGCCCTGATGATTTCCGATGTGCATCCCCGGCGCCTGGAGCAGGCGGTCGAGCAGCTCAAGGCCGACACCGGCTTGCAGGCGGTGTACGGCCAACTGTGCAACGTCACCGTCGAGGCCGAGGTGCAGGCGCTGGTCGCCGCCGCCGAGCAGGCCCTTGGTGGCGTCGATGTGCTGATCAACAACGCTGGCCTCGGTGGTTCGAAGCGGGTGACCGAGATGAGCGATGAGGAATGGCTGCGGGTCATCGATGTGACGCTCACCGGCACCTTCCGCATGACCCGCGCGATGTTGCCGTACATGGAACGTCGCGGTTCGGGCGCCATCGTCAACAACGCCTCGGTGCTCGGCTGGCGTGCGCAGAAGGAACAGGCGCACTACGCCGCCGCCAAGGCCGGGGTCATGGCCCTGACCCGTTGCAGCGCGCTGGAAGCGGCCGAAAGCGGCGTGCGCATCAACGCGGTGTCGCCTTCGATCGCCTTGCATGAATTTCTCAAGAAGGCCTCCAGCGAAGAAATGCTGGCGAAGCTGGCCGACCGTGAAGCCTTCGGCCGTGCCGCCGAAGTCTGGGAGGTCGCCAACGTGATGATTTTCCTGGCCAGCGACTACGCCTCCTACATGGTCGGCGAAGTGCTGTCGGTCAGTTCGCAACAGGCTTGAGGACATCCCCATGAGCACCCGATTCAGCAGTGCCGAGCAAATGCTCAAGGCCCAGGGCCTGGACCTGGGCGTCACCGACTGGCTGCAGCTGACCCAGGAGCGGGTCAACCTGTTCGCCGATGCGACCGGCGACCAACAGTGGATACACGTCGATCCCGAGCGCGCCGCCAACGGGCCGTTCGGGGCATGCATCGCCCATGGCTACCTGACCCTGGCGCTGGCCAACCTGTTCATGCCGCAGCTCATGAGCATCGACAACATGGCCATGGGGGTCAACTACGGCACCGACCGCGTGCGCTTTCCCGCCGCGGTGAAAGTCGGCGCGCGGGTGCGCGGCCGAGGCCAGGTGACCAGCGCCGAGATGATCGGCAGCGCCGTACAGCTGGTGGTGCGCATCAGCGTTGAAATCGAGGGCGCCGAGCGCCCCGGCTGCGTGGTCGACACCATCAGTCGCTACACCTTCAATCCCATTACCGAGTGAGCCTTTGCATGGACAAGAATGACGTTGTAATCGTTGCCACCGCGCGTACTGCGCTGGCCAAATCCTTCCGCGGCTCGTTCAACGACACCGAAGCCCCGGTGCTCGGCGGCCATGTGGTGCGGGCCGTGGTGGAACGTGCCGGTATCGATCCGGGTTCGGTGGACGATGTGATCATGGGCGCAGCCGTGCAGCAGGGCACCCAGGGCTACAACATCGGCAGGCTCTGCGCCTACACCGGCGGGCTGCCGGACAGCGTGCCGGGCATGGCCCTGGATCGCATGTGCGCCTCCGGCCTGATGAGTATCGGCATGGCGGCGAAGAACATACTGGCCGGTGAAATGAGCATTGCCATCGCCGGCGGCGTCGAGTCGCTGTCGCTGACCCAGAACAAACACAAGAACACCTACCGCAATCAGTCGGAGGCGGTGCTGGCCCGTATGCCCAGCGCCTACATCCCGATGATCGAAACCGCCGAGATTGTCTCGCAGCGCTACGGTATCAGCCGCGCCGTCCAGGACGACTATGCGCTGCAAAGCCAGCAACGCACGGCGGCTGCCCAGCGTGATGGTTTGTTCGATGGCGAAATCGTGCCGTTGCAAGCGCGCAAGCAACTCTTTGACAAGGAAGGTCAGCCCGATGGCCATGAATCGGTGCTGGCCGATCGCGATGAATGCAACCGGCCATCGACCCGGCGCGAAGACCTGGCAGGCCTGAAACCGGTCTGGAAGCACGGTCAATGGGTCGTGCAGGGTGAGTTCATTACCGCCGGCAACGCCTCGCAGTTTTCCGATGGCGCCTCGGCCAGCTTGCTGATGAGCCGCGGGCAAGCGGCGGCGCTGGGCCTGCAGCCGCTGGGCATCTATCGCGGCATCGCCGTGGCTGGCTGCGCGCCGGAGGAGATGGGTATCGGGCCGGTGGTCGCGGTGCCCAAGCTGCTCAAGCGCTTTGGCCTGAGCGTGGCCGATATCGGTCTGTGGGAAATCAATGAAGCCTTTGCCTGCCAGGTGCTGCATTGCCGCGACGCCCTGGGCATTCCCCCGGAGCGCCTGAACGTCAATGGCGGGGCCATCTCCATCGGTCACCCGTTCGGCATGTCCGGTGCGCGCATGGTCGGTCACGCCCTGCTTGAAGGGCGTCGCCGCGGCGCGCGCTATGTGGTCGTGGCCATGTGCATTGGCGGCGGCATGGGCGCGGCGGGCCTGTTCGAACTTCCTTGATCACGGATTGGGTCGTTCGGCACCGGGGTAGGCCATTTGGACGATGCCCCGGGAGCCGGGCAGGACGACTATCTACACACCTCAGTCAAGAGCGGTTGCAAGCGCCGCACCTCGTGGGTGCGGTGATTCACTTCTACAAGAATAAGAGGGTGGGCTGTATGTCTATTGTCGAGCGCCTGGATGTTGCTGCAAGGAGTCGCCCATGCGCCAGTTGATCGCTTACCTGGTGTGCATTGCGGTCGCCGCAATCGTCGCGCTGGCGTTTACCCCGCGTGAGGGCGCGAGCGTCGGCGAAACGGCGCTGAACACCGACCGCATGCAAATCAATGGCCTGCTCAACCTGGGCAAGCGCCAGGTGGCGGTGGGCGAACGCGGCACCATTTTGATCAGCGATGACCGCGGCCATGCCTGGCGGCAGGCCAGTGTCGAGCCGCGCCGGCAGATTTCCCTCACCGCCATTACCGCATTGAGCGCCGGGCAACTGATTGCCGTTGGCCAGGATGGGTTGATCCTGCGTTCCTCCGACGAGGGCAGCAGCTGGCAGGAGGTTCACTACGAGCCTGAAGCCGGCGAGCCATTGCTGGGCGTTTGGGCGGCTGGCGGTGACCAGGTCTTTGTGTTCGGCAGCTACGGCAAGTTCTACCAGTCCGACGATGCCGGGCAGAGCTGGCAAGTGCTGGCGCTGGAAGTCGATCGCTCTCACCTCAATGCCATGGACGGCGGCAGTGATGGCCGGCGCATGCTGGTCGGCGAGCAGGGCCTGGTCCTGCGCAGTGCCGATAACGGCCAGCACTGGCAACAGTTGCCGACGTTCTACAACGGCTCGCTGTTTGGCGTGGTCCGCCTGAGTTCCCAGCGTTGGGTGACCTACGGCATGCGCGGTCATGTCTTCGTCACCGATGACTTCGGCGAGCAATGGCAGGCCATCAAGGTCGGCAACACGCAACCGCTCTATGGTCATGTGCTGCTACCGGACAACGGCGGGGTACTGATTGTCGGCGCGGGCAGTTCGATGGTGCGCCTCGATGGCCAGGGCCACCTGCTCGGCACCAGCCGGCAACCCGGGCTTGGGACCTTGACCTCAGCTGTTGTGGTGGAGGGCGACCAGGTGCTGGTGGCCGGTGAACGTGGTGTGTATCAGGGCAGCGGCAACAGCGTTGCCGTGCTGGGCAAAGGGGAGCAGCGTCATGAAACACGGTAAATCCTGGGTCGACCGCATGGTCGAGCGCTGTGCCGACCTGTTGCTTGGGCAACGCAAACTGCTGCTGTCGGTGTTTGTGCTGCTGACCCTGGGCCTGGGGTACAGCGCCACGCACACCCAGCTCGATCCTGGCTTCAACAAGCAGATCCCGGTAAGGCATGAGTACATGCTCAACTTCCTCGGTTTCAGTCAGTATTTCACCGGGGCCAACCGTTTTCTGGTCAGCGTGAAATGGAAAGGCGAAGGGGATATCTATAACCCGCAGTTCCTCGACACCCTGCGCAAGGTCACTGACGATGTGTTCTTCATCAACGGGGTCAGCCGCGCCAGCGTCACCTCGTTGTTTACCGCCAATGTGCGCTACATCGAAATCACCGAAGAAGGCTTTTTCGGCGATGTAGTCGTGCCGCCACGCTTTACCGGAACTGCCGAGGACCTGGCCCAGGTGCGCAGCAACGCCGCCCGCTCCGGGCAGGTCGGACGGCTGGTGGCCAACGACCTGAAATCGGCCATGGTGCGTGCCGACTTGCAGGACGTCGACCCGCAGACCGGCAAGGCGGTCAGTTATGTGGACGTGTCCCGGAGCCTGGAAGACATCCGCGCCAAATACGCCAGCGACCAGGTGGAAATCAACATCGTCGGCTTCGCCAAGCTGGTGGGCGATGTGGTCGAAGGCCTGATGACAGTGATCGGTTTTTTTGTCGTCGCCTTCCTGATCACCGGCCTGCTGCTGTGGATCTACTCGCGGTCGTTGCGCCTGACCGTGGTGGCCTTGCTGGTGGCCTTGCTACCGGTGGTCTGGCTCCTGGGACTGCTGCCGCTGATGGGCCTGGGTATCGACCCGATGTCGATTCTGGTGCCGTTCCTGATCTTCTCCATCGGCGTCTCGCACGCCGTGCAGATGACCAATGCCTGGAAGCAGGAAGTCCTGGCCGGAAAGGACTCGGTGCAGGCGGCGCGACTGGCTTTCTGCAACATCTTCATTCCCGGTTCCCTGGCGCTGCTGATGAATGCCCTGGGTTTTGCCGTGATCATGCTGATCGACATCCCGATCGTGCATGAACTGGGCGTGACCGCCTGCATCGGTGTGATGCTGATGATCATCACCAACAAGATGATGTTGCCGATCATCATTTCCCATTTGCGCCTGGAGCGTAGCGTGCTGGCCAAGGGGCGCGTCCAGCAGCAGGGCAGGCACCCGCTGTGGTGGCGGCTGTCGGCACTGGCCGAGCCGCGTCCGGCGCTGGCGGTGCTGGTGCTCAGCCTGATGTTGCTCGGCGTCGCGGTGCTCAAGGCGCGGCAGCTGGAAGTCGGTGACATCGGTGCCGGTGCGCCGGAGTTGCGCGCCGAGTCGCGCTACAACCAGGACAACGCGAAGATCGTGGGCAGCTATTCCATCGGCCTCGATGTGCTGGCGGTGTTCGTCGAGGCCCAGGGCCTGGAAGAGGCCTGCCTGTCGCCGACGGTGATGCGTGCCGTCGAGGCCTTCGACTTCAAGATGCGCAGCGTCACGGGGGTGCAGTCGGTGCAGAGTGTGGCCGGTTTCGGCAAGACGGTGATTGCCGGCAACAACGAAGGCAACCCGCGCTGGGCGGCCATTCCGGGCTCGTCCCGGGGGTTGAGCCAGGGTGCCCGGGCCTATATGCCCGATGACGGCCTGGTGACCGATGGCTGCCAGCAGATGCAGATCCTGGTGTTCCTCTCCGATCACGATGGTGCGACGGTGTCCCATGTGGTCAAGGAAGCCAAGCGGATTATCGACCAGGTCCAGGTCCCGGAAATCAAATTCCTCCTGGGCGGTGGCAACGTGGGGGTGATGGCGGCGTCCAATGACGCGGTCAAGCGCGCCGAGGTGCTGATGCTGGTGGCGTTGTTCGGCTCGGTGCTGCTGTTTTGCTGGCTGACGTTTGGCTCATTGCGCGCGGTGCTGTGCATCCTGGTACCGCTGGCCATCGTTGCGGTGCTGTGCAACGCGCTGATGGCCATGCTCGGCATCGGCCTGAAGGTGGCGACACTGCCGGTGATGGCGCTCGGGGTCGGAGTAGGGGTGGACTACGGCATTTACCTCTATGAACGGATCCAGCATGAAATGGCCGACGGCGCCGACCTGCGTAATGCGTTCTACCGGGCCATGTGCCAACGCGGAACGGCGGCCGTATTCACCGCCCTGACCATGTCGATCGGGGTCTGCACCTGGGCCTTTGCGCCGCTGAAGTTTCAGGCCGACATGGGGGTATTGCTATCGTTCATGTTTCTGGTCAATGTGCTTGGGGCGATTTTCCTGCTACCGGCGCTGGCCGCCTGGTTCAATCAGGGCAAGCCATTGGTGGCGGCCAGAACAGGCCGCGCGCCGAATGCGCAAGCGTTCGAATCATAACAATAAAAACGGGCATGGCCTGAGCTGTGTCCCGCGAGGAAACGAGCGATGGAAAATTCCAGTTTGAGTGTTCAGGCCCTGGCAGAAATGGGCGTGGAGCTGGCTGAATATGACAGGCTCATCGGCGAGTTCTACGACGGCTCGCTGGATCACAAGTTGATGGCCAAGACCCTGCGCCATGTCCGCAGCTTGTTCCAGGCCAACTATGTCACCTTGATCCTGCGAGTGCCTGAGCAGCCGGACCTGGGCCTGATGATTGTCGTCGGCGACATCGAAGGTGATGGAGAGGTGAGTTACTGGCCTTATCAACAATCGGTCACGCCCTTCAGCAACCCGCCGATCGACCAGGTGTTCACGGTCGAGGACCTGATGACCGAGGCGCAGTGGACCAGTTCGGTTTACTACAAGACCTATGGCACCCTCCACGACACCTTCCACATCATGGGTGCCGATGTTTCCACGCCCGATGGCGGCAAGCTGCGCTTTCGCATCACCCGGCCGAAAGCCGCGCCGAAGTTCAACGCCTCCGAACGCACCTTGTGCGCAATGCTCCTGCCGCACCTGCGCCGTGCGATGCATGTGCACAACCTGCTCGATCGCAGCGAATCGATCGGTGAGTTGTACTCCCAGGCCATCAGCCGCTTGTCAGTGGCTACCATCGTCCTGGACCAGACGGGTAGCGTGCTGCGCCTGAACCCCGTGGCCAGCGAACTGCTCAAACAGGCTGATGGACTCAAGCTGGTCGGCGGTCGTCTTGAGGCCACTTACCCCACCGATAATCGCGAACTGCAGCGCCTGGTGCGTAATGCCTTCGCGCGCGAAGCGAGCAGTGAGCAGGTCAGCACGGCGGCTGAAGCGATGTCGGTGTCCAGGCCATCGGGACAGATCAACCTGGGCGTCGTCGTCGAGCCGATTCCAACCCAGGACTGGGCCGAAGGCAAGAGCAAACCTGTGGTGGTGGTGTACATCCGCGACGCCGTCGGCCGTTCCATGGCCAGTGAAACGGTGACCAAGCAACTGTTCAACCTGACGCGGGCCGAAACTGCATTGGCCATGGAGTTGGCCAATGGCCTGTCGCTCGAAGAGGCCGCCGAAGTGCTGAATGTGCGTCGCAACACTGCCCGGGCGCACTTGCGCTCGATTTTCTCGAAGACCGGGGTCCGGCGCCAAACGGAGTTGGTGCGCATCATCCTCAATAGTGTGGTTGCCCTGGGAAAGCCCAAGTTGGCGATGCTGGCAAGCGATAAGCCCCAAACGCCGGCGTTGAAACTGGCTCAGCCGGTACGCAACCGCGCCTGAGCGTGGTCCTTGTCAACCGAACGCCCCGATCTTGCTCGCAAGAACGGGGCGTTTTAGTCCGTGCGGACGATGTTGGCGGGTTTGTACGGCCACAATACTAGCCGACACCATCATTCAATGAGGACGTACGTTATGCCAGTTACAGCGGTCAGCGGTTCTGCATCCGGTATTGGCGCGGCAGTCTGCCAGGCGCTGCGCGCCGCAGGGCACCGTGTCATCGGTATCGATCGGGCAAACGCCGAGGTCATCGCCGACCTGTCCAGCCCGAGCGGACGCCAGGCAGCCATCAGTGCGGTGCTTGAGCAAAGCGCAGGCGTGCTCGACGGCTTGGTGTGCTGCGCCGGGGTAGGTTCCAGCGCGACGTCCGATATCATTATCGCGGTCAATTACTTCGGCGTCAGTGAGCTGCTCGACGGTCTGGCCGATGCCCTGGCCAAGGGCGACAAGCCGGCCGCCGTGGTGATCGGCTCGATTGCCGCCACCCACGCCAAGCCTGATCAGCAGCCGATGGTCGCGGCCATGCTCGCCGACAACGAAACCCTGGCGCTGGAACATGCCAATGCCCTGGGGCTGTCCCACGTCGCCTATGCCAGCTCCAAGTACGCGGTGACCCGCAATGCCCGCAGCAAGGCGGTTGCCTGGGCCAAGCAGGGCATTCGCCTGAATGTGGTGGCGCCGGGAGCGGTCGAGACGCCGTTGCACCAGGCGTCGCTGAACGACCCGCGTTTTGCCAAGGCCGTCCGTGAGTTCGTCGCACCGCTGGGGCGCTCCGGTCACCCCGAGGAAATCGCTCAAGTGGTGGCGTTCCTGCAGTCCGCACAGGCCAGCTTTGTCCACGGCAGCGTGATCTTTGTCGATGGCGGTATGGATGCCATGGTCCGCCCGGCCAGTTTCTGACCCTTGCCACAGAGAGCATGACCATGACCAAGGTGGCATTCATTACCGGCGCCAGCCGCGGTATCGGCCGGGAGACGGCATTGGCTTTTGCCCGGGCCGGATTTGATGTGGCAATCAGTGCCCGTACATTGGAGGAGGGCGAGCACGCCAGCCATCGCTTGTGCGATGCCCAGGGCGTGCCCTTGCCCGGCAGTCTCAACAGCACCGCGGCGGCCATCCGCGAGTTGGGGCGCGAGGCGCTGGTGGTGCCCATGGACCTGCTCGACAGCGCCTCGGTGGTGGCGGCCGGGCAGGCCGTGCTGGCAGCGTTCGGGCGCATCGATGTGCTGGTCAATAACGCCATTTACCAGGGCAACGATTTGAATGCGGCGTTCATGACACTGCAGGCGCAGACCATGGAACGGGTATTCAAGGGCTACATACTGGCGCCGTTGCTGCTGACCCAGACGGTGCTGGCGGCCATGCTCGAACGGGGTTCGGGGGTGGTGATCAACGTGACCTCCGGAGCCGGCGAGGGCGACCCGCCCGTGGCCGCCGTCGACGGCGGCTGGGGGTACGCCTATGGGGCAGGCAAGGCTGCGGTTTCCCGGGTGTCCGGGGTGCTTGCCGCCGAGCTGGGAAAGCAGGGGATTCGCGCCTTCACGCTCAATCCCGGGGTGGTCACCACCGACGCACTGAAGGCCACGATTGGCGAGAGCGGCTTGCTGGCCATGCGCATCGGCACCGCTCCCCCCCAGGTGCCGGCCGCAGTCATGGTGTGGCTGGCGACTGCCAGGCAGGCGGTGGATTTTCAGCGGCGCACGATTGCCGCTCAGCCCTTTGCCCTGGAGCATGGAATCGTCGCGGACTGGCGCTGACAGTCTGGAAAGTCGTGGTGGAAGGCTCATCTAGTCCATGCGGAGGATGAGCTCCGGCATCTGCTCGGTGAAGATTGACCGGGCAAGTTATCGGGGATTTCCACACGAGGAACAATAACAATGACCAAGCTCGCTGCAATCAATGTCGAAAATGCTCTGGCCCCTCGCTTTGGTCGAGGCTGGCACTGCCTGGGTGAAGCGGCCGACTACCGTGACGGCCAATTGCACACACTGGATATCTTTGGCACGCGCTTGCTGGCGTTTGCCACGTCCAGCGGCCAGATCAGCGTCATCGATGCGCATTGCCCGCACATGGGCGCCGACCTGTCGCGCGGTACCCTGGAAAACGACCGCGTGGTCTGCCCATTTCACCACTGGCAATACGACGCGAGCGGCAAGTGCGTGGAGATCCCGTACTGCAAGCGCATCCCGCCCAAAGCCAAGACCCGCAGCTGGCTGACCTGTGAAGAGAACAGACTGCTGTTCGTCTGGAATAACCCGCAAGGCAAGGCTCCGGCAGACGAGGTGGTGATTCCTCATCTGCCCGAGCAGGACAGCGACGAATGGCTGCACGACTGGCACATGGACAAGCTGATCATCGAGACCAACCCGCGGGAACTGGTCGACAACCTGGCGGATGCCCAGCATTTCGGCCCGGTTCACGGCACTCCGACCAAGTATTTCGCCAACGTTTTCGAAGGCCACATCGCCCAGCAGATTTTCCACGGTGACTCCGAGCGACTGGGCGGCGACCTGGTGGCCGAGTCGGCTTACTACGGGCCGGCGACCCATTTCACCCGCATGCGCGCGGTGTTCGAAGGCATGGAAATCCACTCGATCCTGCTCAACTGCCACGTGCCGATCAATGGCAACAGTTTCGAACTGCGCTTTGGTTGCATGGTGAAAAAAATCCCGGGCTGGAGCGAGGAGCAGAACCGCGCCCTGGCTCAGGACTATGTGATGCGCAACCGCGAGTCGTTCTATCAGGACGTGGACATCTGGGCGCACAAGATTCGGGTCAACAACCCGGTCCTGGCTGAAGGGGATGGCCCGGTCTACCAACTGCGTGAATGGTACGACCAGTTTTTCATGGACGAAGAAAGCGTGCCGGCGGCCATGGCCGAACGCCGCGAAATCATCACCGTCGGCCAGCGCTGATAACCACCCGGGCAGGAACGCAAAATGAACATGAGTGGCCGTAAAACACTGGCGATCATGCTGGCCGCCAGCTTTGCCTCGACGATTGGTGGCTTGCCATTCAATACCTTGCCTATCCTGCTCGGTTCGATGGTTGACAGCCTTGGGTTCAGTGTCCAACAGATCGGCCTGCTGGGGTCGGTGTGTTTTGCCGGCTACCTGCTCGGCACGCTGGTGGCCGTGATGCTGATTGACCGCTTGAACTGGCGCTGGTTGACCCTGGGCTGTGCGGTCGGGGCTGCGGCGGCGTACTGGATGTCGTCATGGCTACCGGCTGCGGCGCAGTTGCCGGTGTGGGCCGTGATCGGTTTTTTTGCCGCGCTGATGACCTGCCTCGGCATGCGCATCATGGGCGAAATGGCCAACAAGGAACGCGCCTTGGGTATGCGTCTGGGCATCGAGCTCGGGGTGGTGGCTGCCGTGCTTTTCGCCTTGCCATCGCTGGTGATTGCGTATTTCCACTACGCCGGCGCGGCCTTGATGCTGGCCGCGATCATCCTGTTGTTGAGCCTCAGCGCATTGGTATTGCCAAAGCGCCAGGACTTTATTGGTGAAACAGAGCAACTGCATGGCGGATCGTTGCTCTCACGCTTTCGATTGCCGCCTGCAGCTTATGCCGCGTTGGCCTTTTTCTTCCTGTTCGGCGTGGGGCAAATCGGCCTTTGGGCGTTCCTTGAACGTTTGGGCCATGGCTTGGCGCTGCAGCCAACGGAGCTGGGTATCGTCTTCGCTGTGTTGAAGTTACTGGGCGGCGCAGCTTCGCTTGTCCTGGCCGTGGTGGGCGACCGCCTGGGCGTGCGCTTGCCCCATGTCATCGTCCTGGCGGTACTGGGAACGGGGCTGATGTTACTGGGCAACGCCAAGGGCTTCCTGATGTATGCCGCCGGTGCCTGGATCTGGGAGGTGGGGTTCACCTGGGGCTGTGTCTACCAGACCGCGGCGATTGCTCGCCTGGACAGCAGCGGTCGCTCGATCATGTTGATTCCCGGAGCCTTTGCCTTGAGCTCCATGGCTGGCCCAGCCGTGGCCGGGCAACTGGTCGGCCAGGGGTTTGGCGCTCTGCTATGGCTGGCGGCCGGCTGTGCACTGATCCCGGTACTGGCCTTTACCTGCCTGCTGGCGCAGCGTTTGAGAGGCCTCTACGCGCTAACGCCGCTTCGATAAATTGAACCGGCAGAGAAGATTCGCAGATCAGCTCTCTGCGGCAATGACCGAGTCCTGGCTGGCTTCAGCAGCCAGTTTCAATCGGTCCGCCTTACAAATGTACTTGGGCTTTTTCGGAGCCAGTTTGGCGCTGGCCTTCTTGGCCTTTTCCTTGAACAGCTGCTGCAGTTTTTTCTGACGGTTCATGTTTTTCCACCCGGCTTGTAAGTTCTCGAATGATATCAGCGTAGCCAATGCCTGGCAGGGCTTGTTGGTCACCTCTTTAGCCTGCCAGGCTGAAGTATCCGGGCTTTTTACATCAGGCGGTGAACCCGAACAGGCGTCTTGGGGTTTCCCACAGTATCTGGTGGCGGTCACTGGCACTCGGGAACATCTCGCCGAAGGTTGTCAAAACGGTGCCCAACTCCATGTGTTGACGCGCGCGCAAGAACGGCCAGTCGGTGCCCCATATGCAATTTTCGGCAGTGAAGGCCTGCAGCAATGCCTGCTGGTAGGGCTGGGCATCGGTGTAGGGGGAGCTCATTTTCGAGTATTGCGACAGCCCGGAAAGCTTGACGAAGGTACGTCCGTTGCCGGCCAGGGACAGCAGTGCCTGGAAGGCCGGCTGCTGCAAACCGGCACTGGCATCGGGCCGGCCGGAGTGGTCGATCAGCACACGGGCGCGCGTGCGCTGCAGCAAGGGCAGCAGCGTTAGCAACTGGTCGTCTTTGACCTGGACCTGGGCAAACAGCTCCAACTCGGCCAGGCGCTCCATCAGGGTGTCGACTTTCGCAAAGCGCTCGGGACCCAGCAGCGCAGCATTGAGTGCGACGCCGACCACGCCCTGTGCCTTGTACTGTGCGAGCGTTTCGCTGGAGACGTCGTTCGGCACCACGACCACACCTTTATGGCGGCCCTTGTTGCGAGCCAGCGTGTCCAGCAGGCAACGGTTGTCGAAACCATAAGCGGAGGTTGGCTGCACGATCACTGAATGGCGAATGCCATAGGCCTGCATGACTTGCTCGTAATACGCCGCAGGGCCGACCTCAGGCCCTGCGGGTTGGTAGGTGGAGTCAGCGGGATAGGGGTATTGGACGGGGTCGATCACATGGTGGCGGCAGTCGATCTTGGGTTGTGAAAACAGACTCAGTAGCTGGGCATCCATGGCCATGCCTGATGATTGTTCTGCGCCTTGCTGACTATGGCGTGAGGCGGCCTGGCTGAGGATCGGCAGGCCCAGCGCGGCGCTGGCAGTCAGTACGACGGAGCTGGTCTTGAGCAGCGAACGGCGGGAAAAACCGGATGCATCGAGGCGCGTGGTCATGTTCAAACCCTTGTTTTATTAGTATGTGCGGCTACAGCGAGTCGTGGCATCGACCTTAACCAAGCGCTTCCCGAGCGTCGTCTGTGAACTCATTAAGCGGGTATCGGTTTTTTTTATGGACGCCCCCGGCTCCTCTGGATGCCAGTCGGGTCTACAGGCCTACGCCCTAAGTTGTGAGCCCTGCAGACAGGCGGTCTTACGCCACAGTTGTCGCACGCTTGCGGCCATTCCAAAGCACCTCGAAACCACCCCCAAGGCAGCGTATGGCGCCGCCCGTCAGCTTTCGATAATCGCCTCCGACACCTCGTCCCAGTCGCGGAGCGCGCCATGCACAACAATAAGAACTTCACGCATCGTTTTTTACCGGCGTTGATCGCCAGCCTGTCTTCCTTCGGCATGAGTGCCACGGCCCAAGCCGAGATCATGCTGTATGACAAGGACCAGACCACATTCTCCACCGACGGCTACATCAACGCCTTCTATGTGAACAGTGATGTCGACCGCGCCGGCGACCAGTTCGACCGCCGTCAATCGCGGGTGAAAATGGGCTTTTTGCCCAACTACCTGGGCTTCAACATGGGCAAGCAGGTCGATGACCTCAAGCTCGGTGCCCGCGCCTCGTTCTGGGTGACCATCAACGACAGTGAAACCAATGGTACCGACACCGCCATCGATGTGCGGCAGTTCTACGGCACCGTGGCCAATCCGGGATGGGGCGAAGTGTTGATCGGCAAGGACTTCGGCCTGTTTGCCCGCTCCAACATCCTGCTCGACGAGATGCTCGCCGGTTACGGCCAGGTCAGCGATACCCTTGGATTGGTGGATGGCGGCGGGGTGTCGTTCGGCAACATCGGCACCGGTTACCCCTATCCGTTCCCGACCTCGCAGATTACCTACCGCACGCCGGTGATGGACGGTTTGCGCGTGGCGGTGGGGATCATGGACCCGGTGGACACCAATGACAGCAGCCCGACCGGCAAGGCCTACCAGGAAAACCCGCGCACCGAGAGCGAGATCACCTACCAGTTCGATCTCGCCGGGGCGCAGATCTACAGCTGGGTCAACGGCAGCTACCAGACCTCGGACAATACCGATTCCACCGTCGACACCGTCACCTCCAAAGGCGTCGGTTATGGCGTGCAGGCGAAAATGGGCGGCTTGTCCCTGACCGGGTCGGGCTTCCAGGCCAAGGGCATCAATCCGTTTTTCACCAACAACGCGGGCGAGCCGACCCTGCGCAACGTCGACAGCGACGGCTACCTGTTGCAGGGCTCCTACAAACTGGGCAAGAACCGCCTGGCGTTGTCGTACGGCAAGACCAATGACGATGGCAACGGCGTGGTCGGCAGCGGCGCAGACTACGAGACCCGCGGCATCGCGCTGTTCCATGACGTGAACGACAACCTCAAGCTGGTAGCCGAGTACAACCAGTTCGAAATCAACGGCCATGACAGCAGTGCGCAGAACGAAGACACCGATACCTTTGCGGTGGGGGCTGTGTTGACCTGGTAACCCGCAAACCCCTTGTAGGAGCCCGGCTTGCCGGCGAAGGCGATTTCGATGACGCCTTCGCCGGCAAGCCGGGCTCCTACAGGGGGTGGTGTTTGCTGGATCTGCGGCACAACTCTCATCCCATTGAAGCGGCTACCTGCTACCCAAGTAGCATTCGTGGCACTTGGCAGGCTTCGTACACTCGAGCCTCACACACACGCACCTGCGAGGGGCGACGATGGAGCAGGTCCAGAACGAAGGGATCGTCAGTGCGATGTCCCAGGCCACCGATCCGCAGCAGGTGGCGCAGGAGCTGGCGCGGCAGTTGCTGCATCCGCACCTGGGCTTCGTGCTGTTTTTCTGTTCCGCCGAGTACGATTTGCCGGGGCTGGGCCAGGCGTTGCAGCAAGGCTTCGGCGGCATACGCCTGGCGGGTTGCACCAGCGCCGGCGAAATCACGGCCCAGGGTTATGGGCGCAATTGCGTGACGGCGGTGGGCTTTGATCATCGGTACTTTTCCATCGCCCTGGAATTGATCGACGAAATGGAGCACTTCAGCCTGATCGACGCGCAGCAGATGGTCGAGCGCCTGGTCAACGGCTGTCGCAGTAACACCCTGGCCCCCATCAAGGGCAACAGCTTTGCCCTGACGTTGCTCGATGGCCTGTCCAGTCGCGAAGAAATGGTCCTCGCCGCCTTGAGTGCCGCATTGGGCGACATTCCGCATTTTGGCGGCTCGGCCGGTGACGACAACTACCTGACCCACACCCATGTCTACTTCGACGGCGGGTTTCACAGCGGCGCGGCGGTGGTGGTGCTGGTCAATACCTGGCTGGACTTCGAAGTGTTCACCACCCATCACATTCTGCCGCGGGCGGAGAAACTGGTGGTGACCGGTGCCGACAGCGCCTCGCGGCGGGTTTTCGAACTCAACGCCGAGCCGGCCGCCGCCGAGTACGCCCGGCACATCGGCGTGCCGGTGAGCGAACTCGACCACCGGGTCTTCGCCGCGCACCCCTTGGCGGTGCGGATCAACGAGCAGTATTACGTACGCGCCATCCAGCAGGTTCATCCGGACCTGAGCCTGAGTTTTTATTGCGCGGTGGAGAACGGCATCGTGCTCACCGCCATGACCCCGGGCCCGATGCTGCCGAACCTGCAAAACCTGTTCGACGGCTTGCAGCAACGGCTCGGCGATCTATTGCTGACCATTGGTTGTGACTGTTTCCTCAGGCGCCTGGAGCTGGAAGACAACGGCAGCCTGGACCTGATCGGCAGTTTTTTGCGCGAACAGCGGGTGATGGGGTTCAACACCTACGGAGAACAGTTCAATGGCATGCACATCAACCAGACCTTCACCGGCGTTGCCATTGCCCGCGGCAAGTCCCGTGGACAGCGCTGAACTGCGGGCGCAAATCGCCGTCCTGCAGCGCGACAACCAGAAACTGCAGCGCATCAACGCGGCGCTGATCGAGCGCATCGAGTCCGGCGTTACCCGCGGCAACGATCCGTATGCCGCCTTCCAGCACTCGGTGGTGCTGGCCGAGCAGGTGCGTGAACGCACCGATGCCTTGAACCAGGCCATGGCCGAACTCAAGGCCGGCAACCATCTGCTCAGCGACGCCCGCCTGCGCGCCGAGACGGCCCATCAACACCTGATCGATGCCATCGAGAGCATTTCCGATGCCTTCGTGCTGTTCGATGCCGAGCAGCGCATTGTCTTGTTCAACAGCCGGTTCAAGGCGTTCTGGAGCAACAGTCGCGTGCGGATCAACGCCGGCATGCGCCTGACCGAGGTCAAGCGCCTGATGCTCAATAACGGCCTGTTTACCGAAGAAACCCGCGGGCATGCCGACGAAAACCTGCTGTATCGCTTGCAGGACGGTCGCTGGCTGCAGGTCAGCGAACGGCCGACCCAGGAAGGCGGGCGGGTGATCCTGTTCACCGACATCACCGATGTCAAGCTCAGCGAAACCGTGCGCCGCGAACAGGCAGTGGCGCAGAAGTCGCACTTGCTGCAACGGGCGGTCGACAACTTGTCCCAAGGGGTGGCCATGGTCAACGCCGAGGGCATTCTCGAGCTGTGGAACCGACGCTTCCTCGAGCTCAGTGGCCTGGCGCCGGTGGCGGCCCATCGTCCGTTTGCCGAAGTCATTGCCGACAGCGAATTGACCCTGCTGACCCCGGCCAGCCGTGGCGCCAACGGGCGCCCCGTGCAGGAGTGCGAACAGCGCCTGTGCGACGGCCGGGTCCTGGAAATCCGCACCCATCCGTTGCCCACCGGCGGCTTCGTCAACACCTTCACCGACATTACCGAACGCTACCAGCACGCCGAAGCCCTGA
Source organism: Pseudomonas sp. WJP1 (assembly GCF_028471945.1). NCBI lineage: Bacteria > Pseudomonadati > Pseudomonadota > Gammaproteobacteria > Pseudomonadales > Pseudomonadaceae > Pseudomonas > Pseudomonas sp. WJP1. The sequence continues at coordinate 4,853,927 of NZ_CP110128.1, read as the reverse complement.
GCGAAAGCGAGCGCTGGATTCGCCTGATCACCGACCACGTGCCGGCGTTGATCGCCTACCTCAATGCCGACCTGGTCTACGAGTTCACCAACAAGGTCTACGAAGAATGGTACTGCTGGCCGCGGGGCGTGATGCTCGGCCAGAGCCTGCGCGAAGTGCACAGCGAGCAGCATTACCAGCGCCTGGAGTCGTACGTGGCGCGGGCGCTGGCCGGGGAGAGCGTGACCTTCGAATTCGCCGAGACCAACGTGAACAACCAGGAGCGCTACATGTTGCGCTCCTATGTGCCCAATCGCCTGGCCAGCGGCGAGGTGGTGGGGATCTTCGTGTTGATCCGCGACATCACCGAACGCCGCCGTACCGCCGAGGCGCTGCACCAGGCTTATCAGAATCTCGAACTGCGGGTGCGCGAGCGCACCGCCGAACTGACCACCCTCAACGACCAGTTGCGGCGCGAAATCGACGAGCGTCGCCGGGTCGAGTCGCGCTTGCGTGAGGCCAAGCTGGAAGCGGAACAGGCCAACCTGTCGAAAACCAAGTTTCTCGCCGCCGTCAGCCACGACCTGCTGCAACCGCTGAACGCCGCGCGGTTGTTCACCAGTGCCTTGCTGGAACGGCGCGAGCCGATGGCCAGCGAGAACCTGGTGCGCAACGTCAGCAATTCGCTTGAAGATGTGGAAAACCTGCTGGGCACCCTGGTGGATATTTCCAAGCTCGACGCCGGGGTGATCAAGGCCGACATAGCGCCGTTCGCCTTGAGCGAACTGCTGGATAACCTTGCCGCCGAATACACCCAGGTGGCGCGCAGCGAAGGCCTGCAACTGCATTTCATCCCCTGTTCGGCCCTCGTTCGCAGCGACATCCAGTTGCTGGCGCGGATCCTGCGCAATCTGTTGAGTAACGCTATTCGCTACACCTACAGCGGTCGCGTGGTGCTGGGTTGCCGGCGTCATCACCAAAGCCTGTCGATCCAGGTCTGGGACAGCGGAATGGGCATCGCGGAAAATCGCCTGGAAGAAATCTTCCAGGAGTTCAAGCGCGGCGACGTGCAGCGCCCCGATCAGGATCGTGGATTGGGCCTGGGCCTGGCGATTGTCGAGAAGATTGCCGGCATCCTCGGGCACCGCATTGACGTGCGTTCGTGGCCAGGCAAGGGCTCGATGTTTTCAGTGGAAGTGCCGATGAGCGCCACCGCGCCCACGCCATTGCCGAGCCTGTTGATGAGTGAACCGATGCTCGAACGACTGCGCGGAGCGCGGGTCTGGGTGCTGGACAATGACGCGACCATTTGCGCCGGTATGCGCACCTTGCTCGAAGGTTGGGGGTGCCGCGTGGTGACGGCGTTGTCGGAAGAGGATCTGGCGCGGCAGGTGGACAACTACCATGCTGGTGCCGACCTGTTGATCGCCGACTATCACCTGGACAACGACCAGAACGGCGTCGATGCCGTCGCGCGGATCAATGCCCGCCGTGCCTGTGCGATCCCGGCCATGATGATCACCGCCAATTACAGCAATGAACTCAAGCAGCAGATCCGCGAACTGGGCCATACCCTGATGCACAAACCGGTGCGGCCGATGAAGCTGAAGACGGCGATGAGTCATTTGTTGGGCCAGGGGTCCCTGTAGGAGCGAGCCTGCTCGCGATGGTGGTGAACGATGACACTGGGTGCCTGACACCCCGCGTCGTTCTCACGTCCATCGCGAGCAGGCTCGCTCCCACAGGGGGGGAGGTCAACGGCGCAAATAAGACCCGAAATCGATATCCCCGGCACTCAGGATCGCCTGCACCCGGTTGTGCACGTTGAGCTTGCGCAGGATCGCCGAGACGTGGGCCTTGACCGTGGTTTCGGCGATTTCCAGGGTGTAGGCTATCTGTTTGTTCGATTCACCCTTGGTCATACGCTCCAGGACCTGCAATTGCTTGCGAGTCAGGGCCTGGAGCAGTTCCGGCGGGAAGCTCGGGGCATCGTTCATCCGCCGGTGCGTGCTGCTTTTGGCGGTGCGGATGATGTCCGGGGGCAGGTAGACATTGCCGTTTAGAATCTGCTGGATCGCCTCGGTCATCTGCGCGCGGGGCGAGGATTTGGTGATGAAACCCACCGCGCCGTAGGTGATGGCTTGCAGGACGATCTGCTTGTCCTGCTCGGCGGAGACGATGACCACGGGAATGGTCGGCGCTTCGTTGCGCAGGTTGATCAGGCCATTGAGCCCGTGCATGCCGGGCATGTTCAGGTCGAGCAGGATCAGGTCCAGGTCGTCGTGCTCCTGGGTCAGCGCCAGGGCACTGTCCAGGTCGGCGGTTTCCATCACTTCGCTACCGGCAAAGCCATCGCTGATGACGTTGTGTATGGCTTCGCGAAACAGCGGGTGATCGTCGGCAATCAGAATTTTGTACATAGCCTTTCACCTCATTATTTTGATTATGGTGTGGCAACAACACGCAGGCGTAAAGCTCAGGGAAAGGGTTCGGGCAGGGCTGGCGTGACCGGCAGCCTGGCCGCTTGCCAGGCGTCGAGGCCATCGCGATACCAGTACAAAGACTTATAGCCCAGGCTGGCCGCACGTTTGACCGCGTTCCAGCTCAACCAGCAGTCGGAGCGGCAGTAGAAGACCAGCGGTTGCGTCGGGTCGCCGCTGGTCAGCTTTTTCAGGTTGCCCGCGAAATAGTCCTGCCATGGCGGCGTCAGCTCACCGTCGCCGGTGTTCGCCAGCCAATGGCTGCCGGGCAGGTTTTCGTGGGGCTGGTCTTCGATGAAGCGGCCTTGCAGCCATTGGCGACGGTAGACGTCGATCAGCAGCGGGCGCGGGTTTTGTTCCAGCAGGGTTTGCAGGGCCGGGGTGTCGACGATGGTTGCGCCTTGCAGCTGGGTCGGCGTCGGGCTGCGGTACAGGTCGATGCGATAGCCGTCATCGGAAAACAGCGGGGTTTGTGCGTATGCACCGCCCAGCCACAGGCTCAGCGACAACGCAGCGAGTGTGGGACGCAACAGGTGACGTCGGGCACGCGGCATGGGGTAGGTCCTTATAGTTATGAACCCATTACATGCCAGTCGCGATGCGTTGGGAATGCGACGATAGACAGGTGGAACCAGTACTAAAGTCGTAATTTTTCCCCATGCCTCCTACACCTATCTGCACACAATGAAGATCAAATGTGGGAGCGGGCTTGCTCGCGAAAGCGTTGTGTCAGTCAACTCATTTGTTGAATGTGGCGCCGCTTTCGCGAGCAAGCCCGCTCCCACATTTGGATCGTGTTGTTAGTTGGATTTGCGCAGGGCGGCATGCTGCGGGTTGAAGGTGAGCACGGCGAGCAGAGCGAACAGCAGCGTCAAACCCACGCACACCGCCAGTGCAAGCGGATTGAACCGCTCATACAGCGCAAAGCGCACCAGCTCAACCGCATGAGAGAACGGGTTCACCGCGCACAACCAGTACAGCCACTCGCTGGCCTCGCGCATTTTCCACAGTGGATACAGCGCCGAAGACAGGAAAAACAGCGGGAAAATCACGAAGTTCATCACCCCGGCGAAGTTCTCCAGCTGGCGGATCGCGTTCGACAGCAACAGGCCCAATGCACTGAGCATCAACGCCACCAGCAACAGCGCCGGCAGGGCGATCAGCAAACCCATGGCGGGCGGTCGCACGCCGTAGAGCCAGGCGATCGCCAGGAAGGCGTACACCTGCAGCAGCGAAATCAGTGCGGTGGCCAGCAGCTTGCTGCACAGCAGGAAGGTCCGGGGCAGGGGGCTGGTCAGCAGCACGCGCATGCTGCCCATCTCGCGGTCGTAGACCATCGACAGTGACCCCTGCATGCCGTTGAACAGCAGGATCATGCAGGCCAGTCCCGGGATGATGTAGACCTCGTACGGAATGTAGGTGTCGTAGGGTTCGATGATGGCGATGCCCAGTGCGGCGCGAAAACCCGCGGCGAACACCAATAGCCACAGCAACGGCCGCACCAGGGCGCTGAGAAACCGCGTGCGTTGCAGCACGAAACGCAGCCACTCGCGCAGCACGATACCGCGCAAACATTGCCAATAAGCGTTCATCGGGCAGCTCCTGTGGTCAGGCGAGTGAAGGCCGAGCCCAGGTCGCCACCGTGTTCCAGGCTCAGTGCATCGGCTTGTCCGCTGGCGACCAGGCGGCCCTGATGGAGGATCAGCAAGTCATCGCCGGGCTGCACTTCGTCGAGCAGATGCGTGGTCCAGAGCACGCTGATGCGCTGCTCGTGGCACAGCGTGCGAATGTGCTGGTTGAGCGCCAGGCGACTGGCCGGATCGAGGCCGACGCTGGCTTCGTCGAGCAGCAACAGGCGCGGTTCATGCAGCAGGGCGCGGGCGATTTCCACCCGTCGGCGATGGCCGCCATTGAGTTCGCGCACCCGTTCGCCACGGCGTTCGCCCAGGGCCTGGCGAGCCAGTTCCGCATCGACCCGCAAGCCGGTCTGGCGACGGGACAAGCCATGCAGGGCGGCGTGGTAACGCAGGTTCTGCTCGACGCTCAGGTCCAGGTCCAGGGTGCTTTGCTGGAACACCACACCCAGCTGTTTCAGCGCCGGGCGCGGGGCGCTGCGCAATGAACAGCCGCCGACCCGGATGTCGCCGTGCTGCAGGTCATAGAGCCGGGTGAGCAAGGCGATCAGGGTTGATTTGCCGGCGCCGTTGGGCCCCAGCAGCGCGGCGAATCGCCCGGGTGCCAGGCTGAAGTTCACCTGGCGCAAGGCCTCCCGAGGCCCGTAGGCAAAGCTCAGGTCGCTGACTTCCAGGGCGTTCATGGGGTCACCACCACGCCCCATGGATAACGTCCGACCTTCACCGATTTGCTGACCTTGAGGTTGTCGACATCGATCACCGAGACATCGCCGCTGACGCCGTTGGTGGCGAGCAACTGCTTTTGATCCGGGGTGAACGCCAGTTGCCAGACGCGCCGGCCCACCAGCAGATAATCGAGGATTTCGAAGGTCTTGGCGTCGATCACAGCCACGTGGTTGGCCGGGCCCAGGGCGACGAAGGCGTACTTGCCGTCGGCGCTGAGCTTGATGCCCACCGGCTGCACTTTATCCGGGTGCACGCCCTTGATCTGGAAGTTCAGGGTCTTGAGGATGTGGCGGTTGGCGACGTCGAGAATCGTCACCGTGCCACCGATTTCCGCCGAGGCCCAGAGCTGCGAACCGTCGTTGTTGAACTCGACGAAGCGCGGTCGTTGATCCACCAGCGTGCTGTCGGCCAGGGTCTGGGTGCTGGTGTCGATCCAGTGCAGCATGTTGGTGGTTTCGCTGGTGTTCACCGCCCACTTGCCATCGGGGCTGACGGCCATGCCTTCGGGCTCGACGCCGACGTTGATCTGCCCGAGTACCTTGGACGTCTCGGTATCGATCACCGTGACCAGCGCATCGTCTTCGTTGGAGACGTACAGCCAGCGATTGTTGGGGTGCAGGGCGAATTGCTCGGGGTCTTTGCCGGATGGCAGTTCCTTGATGATCTTGCGGGTGGCCACGTCCATCACCTGCACCCGGTCCGAGTCGCTGGCGCAGATGTACAGCAACTTGTTGTCATGGGACAGCAGCAGGCCACGGGGGCGCTGGCCGACGGGCAGGGTGTCGGTGACTTGCAGGGTCTGCATGTCGATCAGGCTCAGGCTGTTGTCCTTTTCGTTGGAGACCCAGGCGGTGCTGGCGGCGGCGTGGCCGGCGGCGAGTAGCAGGGCGCAAGAAAGCAGAGTGCGGCGCATGGCAGTTTCCTTGTTGTAGTTGTTGTAATCACGGAAAGCGGCAGCTGACCTCGGGTTTGTCGTAACCCAGGCTGTCCATCTCGTTGAAGGGGTGCAGGAAGCCGTCCTGGGGCGAGGTGCTGACCAGGGCCCGCGGCTGTACGATCGGAATCGGTTGGCGCAGCTGGCCGTTCCACGGGCGGTAGCTGAGCTTGCGCCCCTTGAAACCGTCCAGCGGCAACTGGTCGCTGATTTCCAGGTCGCGGATCGCCATTGGCTCGGTCTGTCGCGATTTGCTCACGGCGCTGGCGATGCTGCGCACGGCGATCCAGGCCGCGAAATCGCGGTCATTCATCCAGCGTCCGGCCAGGGCTTCGAAACGCTTCTGCAACTGTGCGGCGCCGTAGGTTTCCACGGTCTTGTGCCAGCCCACCGGGGTCAGGCCCTGGGTACCGGCGACCGGGCGCGGGTACCAGGTCTGGTACGGCACGTACTCGCCGAAATCGCCGCGCTCATCTGCCACCAGCACCACGTCGTATTCGGCGGTCTGGGTAAACAGCGGCATGTCGGCCTGGGCGCTGCGCCGTTGATCGTTATCGAAGCTCCAGGGTTTTTCCGCCACCAATTGCAATCCGAAGCGCTTGGCCGCGCGGCGCAGGGCTGCGGCATAGGCTTGATCGTCCGGGGTCGGGCCGACAATCAGCAGCGCCCGTTGCCATTTGCGCAGCACCAGGAATTGCGCCAGCGCGTCGGCGAGCATCGCCCGGCTTGGCAGGCTGTGCAGCACGTTGGGCAGGCAGTCGGTGCTGCGCAAGCTGTCGTCGGGGCTGCCGGCGTTGAATAACAGGCTGTCGGGCAGCGCTGCACTGAGTTGGCGCAGGCTGCTGGCAGGTGCGTTCACCACGAACAGGCGCAGGCCTTGCTCGTGCTGGGATTTTGCAGCGTTAAGCAAGGCTTCGGGGCTGTCGACGCTGGCGCTGATCAGGCTGTAGGCATGATTGAGAAAGCGCCCGGTGCTATTGCTGTCGGTGATCGCCAGTTCGGCACCGCGCAGCCCGGCGTCGCTTGGTTCGGGGATGACGTTCGACAGCAGCGGGCCGGGGTCCGGGCGGTAGGCCAGGTAGCCGATGCGCACCTGCAACGGCGCATCCGCCGCCTGGCTCTGGGTGACCAGCCCGGCGGCGCAGACAATCGCCAGCAGGTAGATCAAGGCGTAAGGGGCAAGCTGGCGCATAGGGCACTCCATTACAGGTAGCGCCAGCATAGGAAGCCCATGCAGCCGTGGAAATATGCAGAAAGTACCGACCAGCCAGTACCAAGGTAGTAGCTCGCCCCTTGCGGCGCGGTTCTAGCATGGGCAACAACGGCCACTGATCTTGAGGGGACTGACCATGCGTATCGTCAAAGCATTGCTTCTGCCGTTTCTGCTGATCCTGACCCTGATAGGCGTCGACCGACTCCATGGCCCGCGTCCCGTGTCCAACGAACGCCTTACTACCAAGGGATTAGACGGCGGCCACCAAAGCAGCATGGGGCCTTCGTACCGGGCTTTCTAAGATGGCCGCCATAGCCTCTGCCAAGAGGTTTTGCGTGCAATCCTGAGGGCATAACAATGAAAACAAAACGCAACGCCTTGCTCGTCACCGGGCTGCTGGCCGGTCTTATCAGTGCAGGCTCCGTCTGGGCCCACGGCAATGTGGTGCCGCAGGCCGTGGAAACCAAGGGACTGACCCCGATCAAGGATGCCGGCGTGCAGCTCGATTCCGACGGTTGGGCCTCGGTGAATCCCTACCGCAAGTCCCCGGAACACGATAAGGCCGTGGAAATCGGCGCCTCGGCCTACAACCAGAACTGCGCGGCCTGTCATGGCCTGGAAGCCAAGTCCGGCGGCATCGCCCCCGATTTGCGCATGCTCGATGTCGCTGACGCCGGTGATGAGTGGTTCGTCGAGCGTGTGCGCAATGGTGCGGTGCGTGACGGTCGGGTGTACATGCCGAAGATGGCTGACTACCTGAGCCAGGAAGCCCTGTGGGCGGTGCGTACTTACCTGGACAGCGTCCACGTCGAGGAGTAATCCATGCGCCTGCTCGCGGTCTTGATCAGTGCTGTGTGGCTGTGCTGCCAGTCGGTGCAGGCGCAGGTTCGCAACTATGACGAAATGATTGCCGCCGGGGAGTTGAAGGTGGCGGTCTACAAGGACTTCGCACCCTACAGCTTTGAAGACGCCGGCCAGCCCCGTGGAGTTGATGTGGAACTGGCCGAGGCGTTGGCCAAGGCATTGGGCGTGCGCCTGACGCTGATCTGGGCACCCGCCGGGGAAAAACTCGACGACGACCTGCGCGATTACATCTGGCGCGCCAGCCCTCTGCACAATCAGCAACTGGCCGACCTGATGATGCGGGTGCCTTACGACAAGGATTACGCGCAGAAACGCAACGAGTTCGGCGAGATGGAAAACGGCCATGTGGTGATGTTCGGGCCGTATCAGAACGAGCAGTGGCAAGTCGCCTACGACCGGCGCCGCCTGGACAAGGTCGCCAGCGTCACCGTATTCGAACAGCACCCGATCGGCGTCGAGGTCGACAGCGTGCCGTCGTTCTACCTGACCTCGGTGTTCAACGGCATGCTCGCCGGCAAGACCCGCCACTATCCGGGTGTGCCCCAGGCGTTTGCCGCGATGAAGGCCGGCGAGGTCGACGCGGTCATGGCGATGCGCGGCGAGATCGACTGGCAAGTGCATGAAGCCGCCGACCCGCAATTGGCCCTGGCAGAAAATGCCTACCCGAACATGGGCAAGCAGCTCTGGGAGATCGGCATGGCGGTGCACGAAAGCAATCGGCAACTGGCCTATGCCGTGGAGGAGGCGCTGGAAAGCCTGATCCGCGAGGGCTCGGTGAGAACCATCTACGGCCATTACGGCCTGCGCTACGACGTGCCCGAAATGTACCAATAGGAGCAGGCTATGAATTGGCAAAGGAGTTGTCTGTTGGCCTGCTGTTTGAGCCTGGCGGCCCATGCCGCCGCTGTCGACCCCGGCAAAGACCCGGTGCCGTCGGTGATGTGGGGCTTCTATCACAAGCAAATGCTCGGTGATGCGCCCTTCGTGTTCGACAAGCGGGTCAAGCTGCTGGCGCCGCCGTTCGCCGAAGATGCCCGACAGGTGCCGATTGAAATCGATGCCCGGGCATTCACGGGCGAGGTGGTGAAAATCCTCGCCTGGGCGGAACTCAATCCCTTGCCGAAAATCGTCGATTTCGAACCGCTGGCCGGTGTGTTGCCGTGGCTGTCGATCCGTATCCGTGTCGAACAGGCCACGCCCTTGCGCGCGGCGGTGCTGACCCGTGACGGTGTGTGGCATGTCGGTTCGACCCTGATCGATGCGGCGGGTGGCGGCTGCACAGCGCCCAGCGTGGTGCGCACCCAGGCCGGTTGGGAAGAACACATCGGCGAAGTACTGGGCGGTCGGTATCCGCGCGAGGATTTCAGCCGTGTGCGCTTGCAGGTGGCGCATCCGATGGACAACGGCATGGTCAGTGGTATCCCGGAGTTTTTCCTCAACCATGCCGAACTGCGCGACCAGCACGATCAACTGCTGGCGCGCCTGGAACTGTTCCCCGCCGTCAGCGAAAACCCCAGCCTGGCCTTTGATCTCGAAGGGGCAGGGCAGACGCGCCTGTTGCTGCGCGATAACAGCGGCAATCAATTCGATGCGTCGATCCCCTGAACGCGAGGAGCCTGTCATGCGCTGGATGCTGCTGTTGTTCATCGGCCTGGGCCTGCCAGCCATGGCCGATCTCGAATACTCGCTCAAACCCCGGCAGATCGCCGAAGACACCTGGTTGCTGGAAGGCAGCACCGACAATTTCGCCAAGGACAATGGCGGCAACATCGTCAACACGGCATTCATCGTAACCGAGCGCGGCGTGGTGGTGATCGATACCGGGCCGTCCAAACGTTATGGCGAGGCCATGCGCCGGGCCATTGCGGCGACTACTGACAAGCCGGTGATCCAGGTCCTGTTGACCCATCATCACCCCGACCATGTGCTGGGCAACCAGGCGTTTGCCGACGTGCCGATTGGCGCCTTGGCCGGCACCAGCGAGCTCTTGCAAAAGCAGGGCGATGCCATGGCCGAGAACATGTATCGGCTGGTGGGCGACTGGATGCGCGGCACCGAAGTGCTGTTGCCGACCCGGACGCTGACGGCCGGTGTGGAAAGTTTTGGGAATCACGATTTTCGCTTGCTGAGCCTGGGTGGGCATACGGGCGCGGATCTGGCTATTCTCGACCAGCAAACCGGCGTGCTGTTTGCCGGGGACCTGGTGTTTTATCAGCGGGCACTGACCACGCCCAACAGTCCGGGGCTGTCGGTGTGGCTGGCCGACATCGCGACCTTGCAGGGGTTGCCCTGGACGCAGATTGTGCCCGGCCACGGACCGGTCGCCAGCAATCCGCAACCCTTCGTGCAGATGCGCGATTACCTGGGCTGGCTCGATCAACTGATGCGCGAGGGCGCGGCCCATGGCAACGACATGGCCGAGATGATCCGCAGCCCCATTCCCGAACGATTCGCCGGCATCAGCCTGAGCCGTTATGAGCTGATTCGCAGCGTCAGTCATTTGTATCCGCGGTATGAGCGTGCGCAGATGACACGTGTCGACACTGGCGCCATTCATTGAAGCATACCGATACCCTGTGGGAGCGGGCTTGCCCGCGATAGCGAACTATCAGTCGACAAATGTGTTGAATGTGCAGCCGCCATCGCGGGCAAGCCCGCTCCCACAGGGGGCAGTGTTGTCCATCACTACCGAACCTGTACCAAGGAACTAGAAATCTCCACATTGCGGGCAATTGTTGTCCGGGCGGCGGCGCCCAAGAATCTGCACCACACCGGGAAAATTTCCCGGAAATAACAAAAACTGCAGAGGAAGCCGTCATGACTCAACCCGCACGTCGCCAGCCCTTCGTCTTGAGCCTGTTGCTCAGTGCCATGCTGTTGTCCGGTCAGGCATTGGCCGGGGTTTCCGACCAGGACATTCTCCAGGACCCGAAAAACCCCGAGCAAATCGTCACCAACGGTCTGGGTGTGCAGGGACAGCGCTACAGCCCGCTGAACATTCTCAACGTCGACAACGTCAAGGACCTGCGACCGGCGTGGGCATTCTCCTTCGGCGGCGAAAAGCAGCGCGGCCAGCAAGCGCAGCCGATGGTCAAGGACGGAGTGATGTACATGACCGGCTCCTATTCACGGGTGTTTGCCGTGGATGCACGCACCGGCAAGAAACTCTGGCAATACGACGCGCGCCTGCCGGATGACATTCGCCCCTGCTGCGACGTGATCAACCGTGGTGTCGCGCTGTACGGCGACCTGGTGATCTTCGGCACCCTCGACGCCAAGCTCGTGGCGCTGAACAAGGACACCGGCAAAGTGGTCTGGAGCAAGAAAGTCGCCGACCACAAGGACGGCTACTCGATCAGCGCCGCGCCGCTGGTGATCAACGGCAAGCTGATTACCGGCGTGGCCGGTGGCGAATTCGGCGTGGTCGGCAAGATCGAAGCCTACGACCCGAAAAACGGTGATCTGCTGTGGACCCGGCCGACGGTCGAAGGCCATATGGGTTACGTCTACAAGGACGGCAAAGCCGTGGAAAACGGCATCTCAGGCGGCGAAGCGGGCAAGAGCTGGCCGGGCGACCTGTGGAAGACCGGCGGCGCGGCACCTTGGCTCGGCGGTTACTACGATCCCGAAACCAACCTGCTGCTGTTCGGTACCGGCAACCCGGCGCCCTGGAACTCGCACCTGCGCCCTGGCGACAACCTCTACTCGTCGTCGCGCCTGGCGCTCAACCCGGATGACGGCACCATCAAGTGGCACTTCCAGAGCACGCCCCACGACGGTTGGGACTATGACGGCGTCAACGAACTGGTGTCGTTCAACTACACCGAGGGCGGCAAGGAAATCAAGGCGGCGGCCACCGCTGATCGTAACGGTTTCTTCTACGTGCTCGATCGCACCAACGGCAAATTCATCCGTGGTTTTCCGTTCGTGGACAAGATCACCTGGGCCACCGGCCTGGATAAAACCGGCCGGCCGATCTACAACGAAGCCAGCCGCCCTGGCGCACCGGGTACCGAAGCCAAAGGCAGCTCGGTGTTCGTAGCGCCGGCATTCCTCGGCGCGAAAAACTGGATGCCGATGGCCTACAACCGCGACACCGGGTTGTTCTACGTGCCGTCCAACGAATGGGGCATGGACATCTGGAACGAAGGCATCGCCTACAAGAAAGGCGCGGCGTTCCTCGGTGCCGGCTTCACCATCAAGCCATTGAATGAAGACTACATCGGCGTGCTGCGGGCAATCGATCCGAAAACCGGCAAGGAAGTCTGGCGGCACAAGAACTTCGCGCCGCTGTGGGGCGGTGTGCTGACCACCAAGGGCAACCTGGTGTTCACCGGCACGCCGGAGGGTTTCCTGCAGGCATTCAACGCCAAGACCGGCGAGAAGGTCTGGGAATTCCAGACCGGTTCCGGCGTACTCGGCTCTCCCGTGACCTGGGAAATGGACGGCGAACAGTACGTCTCGGTGCTCTCCGGCTGGGGCGGCGCCGTGCCGCTGTGGGGCGGCGAAGTGGCCAAGCGGGTGAAGGACTTCAACCAGGGCGGCATGCTCTGGACCTTCAAGCTGCCAAAAGACCTCGTAGCCAAGCACTGATTCCGAGTCTGCCGCATGGATCGTTCCCACGCAGAGCGTGGGAACGATCACCTACTACCAAATAACGAGAGCCCCTCCTGCCAACGATGCATTCGTCTGGCGCGCGGGGCTCTCTAGTATCGGTTCATCGCCTGTACAGGCATCGACCCAGACAGAGGCCCATCATGATCTACGCCCAACCCGGAACACCCGGCGCCGTCGTTACCTTCAAGCCACGCTACGGCAACTTCATCGGCGGCGAATTCGTCGCGCCGGTCAATGGCGAGTACTTCACCAACACCTCGCCGGTCAACGGTGAAGTGATCGCCGAATTCCCGCGCTCCAGCGCCGCCGACATCGACAAGGCCCTCGACGCCGCGCATGCCGCCGCTGATGCCTGGGGCAAAACCTCAGCCCAGGACCGCTCACTGGTGTTGTTGAAAATCGCCGATCGCATCGAGCAGAACCTGGAAATCCTCGCCGTCACCGAAACCTGGGACAACGGCAAGGCGGTGCGTGAAACCCTCAACGCCGACGTGCCACTGGCGGCCGACCACTTTCGTTATTTCGCTGGCTGCATCCGTGCCCAGGAAGGCGGCGCTGCCGAGATCAACGAGCTGACCACCGCCTATCACTTCCACGAACCCCTGGGCGTGGTCGGGCAAATCATTCCGTGGAACTTCCCGCTGCTGATGGCCGCCTGGAAACTCGCGCCGGCACTGGCCGCCGGTAACTGCATCGTGCTCAAGCCCGCCGAGCAAACGCCGCTGTCGATCATGGTCTTCGCCGAACTGATCGCCGACTTGCTGCCGGCGGGTGTACTGAACATCGTCCAGGGCTTCGGTCGCGAAGCCGGCGAGGCCCTGGCCACCAGCAAGCGTATCGCCAAGATCGCCTTCACCGGCTCGACCCCGGTGGGTGCGCACATCATGCATTGCGCCGCCGAGAACATCATTCCGAGCACCGTCGAACTGGGCGGCAAGTCGCCGAACATCTTCTTCGAAGACATCATGAACGCGGAACCTGCGTTCATCGAAAAAGCCGCCGAAGGTCTGGTGCTGGCGTTTTTCAACCAGGGCGAAGTGTGCACCTGTCCGTCGCGGGCATTGGTCCAGGAGTCGATCTACGAGCCCTTCATGGCCGAGGTCATGAAGAAGATCGTCAAGATCAAACGCGGCAACCCGCTGGACACCGAGACCATGGTCGGCGCCCAGGCATCGGAACAGCAATACGACAAGATTCTTTCGTACCTGACCATCGCCCAGGAGGAGGGCGCCGAGCTGCTCACCGGCGGCGCGGCCGAGCGCCTGGAAGGCGACCTGTCCAGCGGCTATTACATCCAGCCGACGCTGCTCAAGGGCCACAACAAAATGCGCGTGTTCCAGGAAGAAATCTTCGGCCCGGTGGTGGGCGTCACCACCTTCAAGGACGAAGCCGAAGCGCTGGCCATCGCCAACGACAGCGAGTTCGGCCTCGGCGCCGGCCTCTGGACCCGCGACATCAACCGCGCCTACCGCATGGGCCGGGCGATCAAGGCCGGGCGCGTGTGGACCAACTGCTACCACCTGTACCCGGCGCATGCGGCGTTCGGTGGCTACAAGAAGTCTGGCGTCGGCCGGGAGAACCACAAGATGATGCTCGACCATTATCAGCAGACCAAGAACCTGCTGGTGAGCTACGACATCAATCCGCTTGGGTTCTTCTAACCCTTTCAAAAACACCACAACCCCCTGTAGGAGTGAGCCTGCTCGCGATAGCGGTCCGACATTCAACATCAACGTTGAATGTCCAGACCTCATCGCGAGCAGGCTCACTCCTACATTGTTTTTGTGTGTCAGCACCCCCTACCAACGCACCCCCAAACCTCCTTCGAAAGTAGCATTCGGGCGCCCGGCGCGCCGTGCATTAATGGTGCTACCGGACTCACCCGGCACAAGAAGAGGAATGACCCATGTGGACTAAACCCGCGTTTACCGATCTGCGCATTGGCTTCGAAGTGACGATGTATTTCGCCAACCGTTGATTGTCCGCCCGGCCAGCCGTTGCGTTGGCCGGGCCTGCCTTCTGGAGCATTGCCCATGCACATCCGCGTTCTCGGTTCCGCCGCTGGCGGTGGTTTCCCGCAGTGGAACTGCAACTGCCGCCAGTGCGCCGGTGTGCGCAATGGCAGCCTGCGGTCCCGGCGTCGCACACAGTCCTCGATTGCCCTGAGCGACAACGGTGTGGACTGGGTGCTGTGCAATGCTTCGCCGGACATCCGCGCGCAACTCGAGGGTTTTGCGCCGCTGCAACCGGCGCGCCGCTTGCGTGACAGCGCCATTGCTGGCGTGGTGTTGCTGGACAGCCACATCGATCACTGCACCGGTCTGCTGAGCCTGCGTGAAGGCTGCCCCCATAAGGTGTGGTGCACCGAGCGGGTTCATCAGGACCTCAGCAGCGGCTTCCCGCTGTTCACCATGCTCAGGCACTGGAACGGTGGATTGCATTGGCAACCGATAGCGCTGGAGCGTGAGCCGTTCAGTATCGGCGCCTGCGCGCACCTGCGGTTTCATGCGATTCCATTGGTCAGCAACGCACCGCCGTATTCGCCCAATCGCGGCGATCCGCAACCGGGCGACACCATTGGTTTGTTCGTTGAAGACCAGCGCAGCGGTGCCTCGCTGTTTTACGCACCTGGCCTGGGGCAGGTCGATGATCAGGTACTGGCCTGGATGCAGCGCGCCGATTGCCTGTTGCTGGACGGCACCCTGTGGCGCGACGACGAGATGCGCATTTGTGAAGTCGGCCAGAGCCTGGGCAGCGAAATGGGCCATCTGGCACAAAGCGGGCCCGGCGGCATGCTGGAAGTGCTGGAAGGTTTCCCCCGCCAGCGCAAGGTGCTGATCCACATCAACAACACCAATCCGATCCTCGATGAAGACTCGGCCGAGCGGGCGCTGCTGGAGCGGCGGGGGATCGAGGTGGCTTATGACGGCATGAGTATTGAGCTGTAGCTGATGGCCCTATCGCTGGCAAGCCAGCTCCCACAAGGATCAGCGGCGTACACAAAACCTGTGGGAGCTGGCTTGCCAGCGATAGGGCCGGATCAGACACCGAAGATTCCCGGGAGACCCGAAATGACCAACACACCGATGACCCCCACTGAATTCGAGCAGGCCCTGCGCGCCAAAGGCGCCTACTACCACATCCACCACCCATTCCACCAAGCCATGTACGCCGGCCGCGCCACTCGCGCACAGATCCAGGGCTGGGTCGCCAATCGCTTTTACTATCAGCTCAACATCCCGCTCAAGGATGCCGCCATCCTCGCCAATTGCCCCGACCGTGAAGTGCGCCGCGAATGGCTGCAACGCATCCTCGATCACGACGGCGTCCCTGGCAGCGAAGGCGGCATCGAAGCCTGGTTGCGCCTGGGCGAGGCGGTGGGGCTGGATCGCGAGCAAATTCTATCCCAGGAGCTGGTGCTCCCCGGCGTACGTTTCGCCGTGGATGCCTACGTCAATTTCGCCCGTCGTGCCTGTTGGCAGGAATCGGCCAGCAGCTCGCTGACCGAGCTGTTCGCACCGCAGATCCATCAATCGCGACTCGATGCCTGGCCGACCCATTACCCGTGGATCGACGTCGCCGGCTACGACTACTTCCGTACGCGGCTGAGCCAGGCCCGGCGCGATGTCGAGCACGGCTTGCGCATCACCCTGGCACACTACGTCACCCTCGAGGCCCAACAACGCATGCTGCAGATCCTGCAATTCAAGCTCGATGTGCTGTGGAGCATGCTCGATGCCATGAGCATGGCCTACGAGCTGGAGCGCCCGCCGTATCACACCGTCACCCGCGACAACGTCTGGCACCGGGGGATTGCCCTGTGAACCTGATCAACCGCGAGCAGTCACCTTCATTGCGCCGCGGCTTTCGCCTGCAATGGGAACCGCGCCAGGACTGCCACGTGCTGCTGTACCCCGAAGGCATGATCAAGCTCAACGCCAGTGCGGGGCAGATTCTCGATCTGCTGGACGGCCAGCGTAGCGTCGCGGCGATCATCGATCGGCTGACGGCGAGTTTTCCCGACGTGCCGGGAATCGACGAGGACGTGCTGGCCTTCCTGGAGGTGGCCCATGCGCAATTCTGGATCGAGTGACGCGCTGCCGGGGCCACCCTTGTGGCTGTTGGCGGAGCTGACCTATCGCTGTCCGTTGCAGTGTCCGTATTGCTCCAACCCTTTGGATTTCGCCCGGCACGGCGAGGAACTGAGCACGCAGGAATGGATTCGCGTATTCCGTGAGGCGCGGGACATGGGCGCCGCGCAATTGGGCTTTTCCGGTGGCGAGCCACTGGTTCGGCAAGACCTGGCCGAGTTGATCAAGGCCGCGCGGGACATGGGTTACTACACCAACCTGATCACCTCGGGCATCGGCCTGACCGAGCAGAAAGTGCGGGACTTCAAGGTCGCCGGGCTCGATCACATCCAGATCAGTTTCCAGGCCGCCGACGAAGCGGTGAACAACATGCTCGCCGGCTCGCGCAAGGCCTTCGCGCAGAAACTGGCGATGGCCCGGGCGGTGAAAGCCCAGGGTTATCCGATGGTGCTCAATTTCGTCACCCACCGACACAACATTGATGACATCGCCAGGATCATCGATTTGTGCCTGGAGCTGGAAGCGGACTTCGTCGAGTTGGCCACCTGCCAGTTCTATGGCTGGGCCGAGCTCAACCGCGTCGGCCTGTTGCCGACACGCGAGCAATTGCAGCGCGCCGAGCGCATCACCAACGAGTATCGCCAGCGTCTTGAGGCGCAAGGCCACCCGTGCAAGCTGATATTCGTCACCCCGGATTACTACGAAGAGCGTCCGAAAACCTGCATGAACGGCTGGGCCAACCTGTTTCTCGACATCACTCCGGACGGTACGGCGTTGCCGTGTCACAGCGCCCGGCAACTACCGGTGCAGTTTCCCAACGTGCGCGAACACAGCATCGAACATATCTGGAACGATTCGTTTGGCTTCAACCGTTTTCGTGGCGATGCCTGGATGAAGGAACCCTGTCGTTCCTGCGATGAGAAACACAAGGACCTGGGTGGCTGCCGCTGCCAGGCGTTCATGTTGACCGGCGATGCCGAGAACGCCGACCCGGTGTGCAGCAAGTCGCCACACCATGGCGTCATCCTCAAGGCCTGCGAGGAGGCCGATGCACCGGGGCTGGGCATGGAACACCTGACGTTGCGCAATGAGAAAGCTTCGCGCCTGATCTACCGCGGATAAGCCGAACACCGCAAATCCCCTGTAGGAGTGAGCCTGCTCGCGATGGTGTGTCAGCGAAGCAGGTGGCGACTGACACACCATCGCGAGCAGGCTCACTCCTACAAGGGATCTGCGATGATTCCAGCCATTGGTCTGATTGCATTAATGGCCGGATGGGTTAGTGTGGCTTTACCTTCCAAAACAATAAAAAACAGGCTTTCCAATGAGCCAGAGTCTCAGCCAGCTGCGTAAATTCGTTTCGCCTGAAATCATCTTCGGTGCCGGCTGCCGGCACAACGTCGGCAACTACGCCAAGACCTTTGGCGCGCGCAAGGTCCTTGTGGTCAGCGACCCCGGGGTGATTGCCGCCGGTTGGGTCGCGGATGTCGAAGCCAGCCTGCAAGCCCTGGGCATCGAATATTGCCTCTACAGTGGCGTCTCGCCCAACCCGCGGGTGGAAGAGGTGATGCTGGGTGCCGAGCTGTACCGGGAAAACCACTGCGATGTGATCGTCGCCGTCGGCGGCGGCAGCCCGATGGATTGCGGTAAAGGCATCGGCATCGTCGTCGCCCATGGCCGCAGCATCCTCGAGTTCGAAGGCGTGGACACCATCCGCGTGCCGAGCCCGCCGCTGATCCTGATTCCGACCACCGCCGGCACCTCGGCCGACGTTTCGCAATTCGTGATCATCTCCAATCAGCAGGAGCGCATGAAGTTCTCCATCGTCAGCAAGGCGGTGGTGCCGGATGTGTCGCTGATCGACCCCGAAACCACCCTGAGCATGGACCCGTTCCTGTCGGCCTGTACCGGTATCGATGCGCTGGTGCACGCCATCGAAGCCTTCGTGTCCACGGGGCACGGGCCACTGACCGATCCCCATGCGCTGGAAGCCATGCGCCTGATCAACGGCAACCTGGTGCAGATGATCGCCAACCCGACGGACATCGCCCTGCGCGAGAAAATCATGCTCGGCAGCATGCAGGCCGGGCTGGCGTTCTCCAACGCGATCCTTGGCGCGGTGCATGCCATGTCCCACAGTCTCGGCGGCTTTCTCGACCTGCCCCATGGGCTGTGCAACGCGGTGCTGGTGGAACACGTCGTGGCGTTCAACTACAGCTCGTCACCGGATCGTTTCAAGGTGATTGCCGAGACCTTTGGCATCGACTGCCGAGGCCTGAACCAGCGGCAGATCTGCGGGCGCCTGGTCGAGCACCTGATCGCGCTGAAACACGCCATCGGTTTCCACGAAACCCTCGGTTTGCATGGGGTCAGTACGTCGGACATTCCCTTCCTGTCGCAACACGCCATGGATGATCCGTGCATCCTTACCAACCCGCGCGAATCCAGCCAGCGTGATGTCGAGGTCGTCTATGGCGAAGCCCTCTGACGAACAGCAACAACGGGCGCTGGCCGGACTGCTCGGATTAGGCAGTCATTCGGCGCGCAAGAGCCATTACCCGGAACTGGCCGCGCGCCTGGATGAACTGGAAGCTGAGCGCAACCGCTACAAATGGCTGTTCGAAAACGCGGTCCACGGGATTTTCCAGGCCAGCCTGCAAGACGGCATGCGCGCCGCCAACCCGGCAATGGCGCGCATGCTCGGCTATCAAGACCCGCAGGAGGTGCTGTTCTCCCTGGCGGACCTGGCCAGCAACCTGTTTGTCGGCGGCGTGCGGGAGCTGGAAGACATTGGCGAAATCCTCACCCACCAGGGCAGCCTGCACGGCTATGAAACCCAGTTGCGACGCAAGGATGGCAGCTGTCTCGACGTGCTGATGAACCTGCTGCTCAAGCCCGGTCAGGAAGGGCTGGTGGAAGGGTTCGTCGCCGACATCACCG
The DNA here is from genome assembly GCF_028471945.1 of Pseudomonas sp. WJP1. NCBI lineage: Bacteria > Pseudomonadati > Pseudomonadota > Gammaproteobacteria > Pseudomonadales > Pseudomonadaceae > Pseudomonas > Pseudomonas sp. WJP1. The sequence goes on along the minus strand of NZ_CP110128.1, from coordinate 4,834,449 downwards.
AACGCAAACTCGCCCAGCAACGCCTGCAGCAACTCAATGACGAGCTGGAGCAGCGCGTGACCGCGCGCACCGATGAGCTGCTGGAAGCCAACCGCAACCTGCAACAGCAGATCACCCAGCGCAAGCAGATCGCCGAAGCCTTGCGCGATGCCCGTGACGCCGCGGAGGCGGCCAATCACAGCAAGGACAAATACCTCGCCGCCGCCAGTCACGACCTGCTGCAACCCCTCAACGCCGCGCGGTTGCTGATCTCCACCTTGCGTGAGCGCAAGCTGCCCGAAGTCGAGCAGGTGCTGGTCGAACGCACTCACCAGGCACTGGAAGGCGCTGAGGATCTGCTCACCGATTTGCTCGATATCTCAAGGCTCGATCAAGCGGCGGTCAAGCCGGATGTCGCGCTGTACCGCCTCGACGAATTGCTCGGGCCATTGGTCTCGGAGTTCCAGTCGGTGGCCGAGGCCGCCGGCTTGCGTTTGCGTGTGCACATGGGCGACTACGCCATTTGTACGGACTTGCGCCTGATGACCCGGATCCTGCGCAACTTCCTCAGCAACGCCTGCCGCTACACCGACGAAGGCAGCATCCTGCTCGCGGCAAGGCGCCGGGGCGACAGGCTGCGCCTGGAAGTGTGGGATACCGGGCGCGGGATCCCGGCCGATCGCCTCGATTCGATCTTCCTCGAATTCAATCAACTGGACGTCGGCCGCGCGGCCGACCGCAAGGGCGTGGGGCTGGGGCTGGCGATCGTCGAGCGCATCGCGAAAATCCTCGATTACCGGATCCAGGTGCATTCACTGCCGGGCCGGGGGTCGATGTTCAGCATCGAGGTGCCGATTTCCCGTGAGGTGCCGTTGCCCATCAGCCTCACGGCGCCTCAACCGGGCACGGGTAATCCGTTGCCGGGCCGGCGTTTGCTGGTGCTGGACAATGAAGTGAGCATCCTTGAGAGCATGAGCGCGTTGCTCGGGCAGTGGGGCTGCGACGTCGTCACGGCCACCGATGAAGCCTCGGCGGTGGCGGCCCTGGCGGGCCAGGCACCGGAACTGATTCTGGCGGACTATCACCTTGACCACGGCGTGGTGGGATGTGACGTGGTCAGGCATTTGCGCGAGCATTACCGCCAGCCGATTCCTGCGGTGATCATCACCGCGGATCGTACCGATCAGTGCCGGCGCTCACTGCAACGACTTGAAGCGCCGCTGCTGAACAAACCGGTGAAACCCGGCAAGTTGCGTGCGGTGTTGAGTCAGTTGTTGGGGGCGCCGGCTTGAAGGCAGGTCGCGGATAATCTCCTGCGAGTTGACCCGCGTGCTGACAAGAATAGTGTTGCCCTCAGTGTCTGAACCGCGCTATAGCCGAGACTCGCTACGTTTGGACGCCAAAGGAGAGAATATTTTTAACGAGATACAGCGAGCGCGCCAATTGGAGCTACCCTCTGAGGAGGCATATGGGTATCCTGCGAGAATAATTATCAAATGAAAAACTCTGCCAAAATTATCGATTACTCATTTAAAATATTAAAAGCAGAATGGCCAAATTTAGTATTGTGGTCATATCTGCTATCACCGTTGATTGTTAGAACGCTAACAAACTATCAACACTCTAAAATTGATTTATTGGTCTTTTACACCCTTGGCATGTCGGTGTTGTGGCTTTTGGCAATTAGATTTATTTCATCCAATCAATTCAAAGTTCACATCATTCTGCTGCCATTTTATTTGGTAGCAGCTGTTGATCTCTTTTTGGTTTTAAATTTCAACTCAAAATTAACAGCGGCCTATATATTTATTGGTTTGACAAACTATAAGGAGGCAAGCGATTTTTTACCGACCTATTGGCAGTCCATCAGTATCGTTTTGGTGATTTTCATATTTTGCTATGGGGTTGGATTAATAGGCCTGCATAAGCGCGAATTATATAAAAACAAAGGTATTTTTGTTCTGGTTGTTAGCGCCTTGCTGGTGGGGTATGGGGCGTATTTTTATAAAACTGTCAAACTTAATTCTCTCGGGAAATCTGCAGTCATGGATCTCCTTGCAAAAGATCAAAGCACGCCAGTAGGTTATTTATCGCAAATTGCCCTTACTGCAGACTTGTATTTGGGGACGGAGAAACTTATCAAGCGTCGTCGAGAGGCTGATGTAAAAATAACCAGCATGTCGGATCAATCAAATATAGAAACTATTGTTTTTGTGATCGGTGAGTCATCACGGCCGCACAACTGGTCCCTCTACGGTTATCACAAGGAAACAACCCCAAATCTCGGTAAGCAGGCGGGGATTTTCAAGTTTAATCATATTTGCACGACAGCCCCATATACCGCGTTTGCGGTTCCTTCAATGTTGAGCCTTGAGCCTATATGGGATTGGGAATCCATTGTGTCAACAAAATCATTGGTGAGTATATATCGCGCAGCCGGGTACATGACCTATTGGTTGTCTGTGCAGGAAGTTGATAGTTTTGGCGGAATAATTCCACAAATAGCTGCAGAGGCACAGTACCGTCATTATTTTGAGAGAAGCTATGATGGAGCATTAATTTCAGAATATGAAAAAATACTAAAAAAAGGCGATACAGAAAAGAAAGCCATATTTATTCATGTCAAGGGTAGTCATTTCGAGTATTCACGCCGATACCCAGAACATTTCGATAAATTCCAGCCGTCAACAAACAGCTTCAAAGACAAAATTACCGCGGAATATGATAATAGTATTCTATATACGGACTGGCTATTGAGCACAATTATTGATCAATTGAAGTCAAGCAAAAAACCATCTGTCTTGTTTTATTCATCGGATCATGGTGAAAACATGATGGATGACAGTCAAGGGCTCTTGGGTCATGGGATTGGCAATAAATATGACCTCCCGGTTTCGGCATTTATCTGGGCGTCGGATAATGTTTCAAGTCAGCAATCGCTCAAGCTTTTAAAGCTGAGGGAAAGAGAAAGTCAGAAAATCAGCATATCATCCTTGCCCCATACTCTTTTAAATATCACTGGGGTTTTCACGAATAAGTATAAAAGTTCGGATGATTTATTAAGTGATGATTTTGTATCGTCGAAATGTCCACATCTGCTCGGCGCAGGCTATGTTCCATCGTTCGATTTTGACACCCATTAAATAGCCCTCGCTGAACAACGCCGCAAGGCGTTGATCCATCAGGTTGACTTCCTGATTTCAGGTCTGGCGTGCAATTCCACGGCAGTAAGGCTTCAAAGTCATCTCACGTCGCCTAAGGTTGTGCTTGCGTGACGCCTTTTTTCAAAAACAACCAGTTCGACGCCTGCAGGCCGTCGAACTTGATTGTATAGCGGCCATCAAGGTAGGTCGCGGGCAGCTTCTTCATTTGCCCCAGAATGCCGTGGGTGAACAGTGTCAAGCCTTGCGGCGCCTGGATTGTTAGCGTGCCCTCGAGGGGCTCAACGTAAAAAGGTATTTTGGCGTCGTCTTGGGGGATGGCACGGGTGCCTAACGAAATCAGTAAATCCTGCGATCGGCCCAAAGGCGCGTCGTCCAGACTTTGCACCACCACACTGGCGTTGGCGGTCTTCACTTGAACTTGAATGTTGCCGAGGCTGATCGACTCGCCGCCGATCCAGCCGGTAGCGGCCTGGGTACGTGGTGTATTGATGGTGTAGATGCCTTGTTTCCAGTTGCGCTTTAGCTCACCCGTGTCTGTCGTGGACTCGCTGGCATTGGTGTCCAGCAGCGACTGGCCAGGGTCATGAAATTCCTGTGCATTGCTTGGGATAACGCTCTGTTGCAACCAAGGCAATTGCGGCGTCTGTGGCATCGCGATTTCCAGCTTGCCTTTCTCCATGGCTGTGCGCAGTAGAGCAGAGTTGGCCGGTGTGATCATTTGGTTGAACAGGGTGCTTGGCGTCGGCGCGAAGACGTAGGTCGTTGTTGCTTCGCGAACGTCTGCACGGCGATAAAGCAAGGCAGCGGCGGGCAGAGTGGCCAGCATTGCAGGGTCGTTATAGGTGTGCCAGTTGCTGGCACTCATGTCTTCGCCCCCCAGTGGCTCCTGGCTGTAGGCATATTGCATCAGTGCATCCCAGCCTTGGTGTCTGGCGGTGCCGGCGATATAGAGTGGCAGCGAGTGACGGTCTGGTGTCGGGAAGGGCTCATTGTTCCACTCGGTGACAGTCAAGGGTTTGCCGGTGACCTGGCCGGCAGCAAGCCAATTCACTATGCCGTCGCTGTAGAGCGGGTTTTTCTCTATCTGTCCCGAACCCCCGTAGCTATGGACGTCGATTACGTCGCCGGCGGTAAGGGCCGGCAGGGAGTTCAGACCATTGCGGCCCCAGCTACTGGTTGTTGCGATGGGGACCTTCACGCCTATTCCACGCAGGTGTTGAATCATGTCGACGTTGAAACGTCGCTCCAGATCGTTAAGGAACAGCTTGGAGGAGCCTGGCTCCCAGGAGCGCCAGGTCTGGTCTGCAGACAGATTGTGCTGCTTGGCAAAAGCCTCGGCCTCCGCCATGTAGACGCGATTGTGCTTCGGCAAATTCTTGTCTGGCAACAAGGCGTTGCCAAAGTGATTGGTGACGTCGTTTTCGTTGGTAATCAATACGGCGGCGATCGCCGGGTCGTCTTTGTAGGCGAGACCGGTGTAGCTGTTTACATGGGTCAGGTAGGCTTCGGCAAAGCGCTTCATGGCTTTCTGAATGGTGAGATTCACATAGGAATAGCCCTTGAGATAGGTAAAATTCTGCTCTTCTTTTGGCAATTCATCGAAGCCATAAATGTTGTCGTTTTCAGTGAAGACTCGCTGGACGTGCAGATCGAGCCACACATAAATGCCTTCGTCTTTCAGGCACTTGATCCACCAGTCGATTTTTTTCAGCGATTGCGGGCTCAGTTGCTGGGTGCTGCGCGTGACCCTACCGTCGCCAAAGATGTTCGGGAAGACCCATGGCGAGTCATGGTGGTGCAGTCGTACGAGATTGAAGCCCAGTGCCGACAGGCGTTTGGCCTGCAGCTTGATTGCATCGTCTGGCGTGAGGAACAGCGTGTAGGCCGAAAGGTTGGTGCCCCAGAAACGCGCCGCCGTGTTGTCGGCAAATAGCAATTGCTCGCCGGAGGCTTTGACGAAGCCGCGCTTGCCTGCAGGTTTTTCCTGAGTGTTGAGAAAGGACAGGTCGACCGGCGAGGATTTCCAGTCGAGCTTGTCAGTCGGCCAGCTCTTTGGGTCCGACAGCCCGAAGCGCTCGGTAGTGGTCGGGCCGACCGCCACATCGCCAGAAACGCTCAAGGTGGCTGTGAAATCCTGGCGGCCAGGTTTGATCGTGTTCTTGTAGAAAAAAGCGCGCACCTCGGATTTACTGCCCGATTCAAAGTACACACCCGCCAGTGCGGGCTCGAAGCGCATTTCGATGCGTCGACCTTGTGCATTGCCCCAGGTCCAGCCGCGGTTTTCGGGTAGCAAAGTGGGCTCGCCCATTTCTCCAGCGAAAAGAGCGGGGTCGAATTCGAAGACGATGCCACCACCTGAAACGCCAGACTTCCCGCTGTGTGCATCCAGGGTAAAGTTCCAGCTCAGTTTTTGCTCGCCTTGCTTCTGAATCTGCGCAGTCAAGTCGAAATCCAGCGCTTTGTTTTTGCCTGCAAGGGAGTATCGATAAGGGGTGTTTACCTTGAATTCGGTCTGCAAATACGTCCAGTCCCAGTTCCTCCCAAAGAACGAGAATGTCGTAGCAACTACCGGACTGCCACCACGCACCAGCATTGGCAGGCCGTTGCGCTCATCCACACTGACGACCCAGTCCGACGCCCAGGTACGAAATGGCCAAATAGCAAAAAACGGCAGTAGCAGGAGCAGTATCCGGGGACGGCGAAACAATTGGACCATGGGTTCTACCTGAGTTGGACATGGGCACTCACCGTGACGGCGGTCGAGGTGTGCTTGAGCCTGCGCGCCATCCGAGTATAGGCAACTCCAGTCCAGCCACCGACCAATACACCACGGGGATCACCGTGATACTGCTAACGGCAAAAAAACTTCAATGAACAGGTAGAGCGTTTGGCGCAAAGTGTCGGTGACCGTGGTTTCGCGCAGGCAAAGCAGACTCGTCGAAGCGGTAGAGGGCCACCAAATACCGAGCGTCAGAGTCTGGCCATTCACTGCCCATCGTGGCGGGCAGATGTCGACAGCTTGCTGCCTCTCGCAATCAGCCGTTAGCCCGAAAAAAGCGCACATTTCGGTCATTAAGTTGTCAGTTTCGGTCATTGAGTGCCGACGGTGCGGCTCTTAGTCTGTCGAACATGACTGACGGGAGCCGTAGAGCTCCCGCTTTATCCGTGATCGCTCGCTGTGGAGTTACCGATGACCGCCGCTCACTACCCGCACCTGCTGGCCCCGCTGGACCTGGGATTCACCACGTTGCGCAACCGTACCCTGATGGGTTCGATGCACACCGGCCTTGAGGAAAAGCCCGGTGGTTTCGAGCGCATGGCGGCGTACTTCGCCGAGCGTGCCCGTGGTGGTGTCGGCCTGATGGTCACCGGGGGCATCGGCCCGAACGACGAGGGCGGTGTGTATTCCGGTGCGGCCAAGCTGACCACCGAGGAAGAAGCGCTCAAGCACCAGATCGTCACCCGCGCGGTGCACGAGGCGGGCGGCAAGATCTGCATGCAGATCCTCCACGCCGGTCGTTATGCCTACAGCCCGAAACAGGTCGCGCCAAGCGCCATCCAGGCGCCGATCAACCCGTTCAAGCCTAAAGAGCTGGACGAGGAAGGCATCGAGAAACAAATCCGCGATTTCGTCACCTGCTCGACCCTGGCCCAGCAGGCCGAGTACGACGGTGTCGAAATCATGGGCTCCGAAGGTTATTTCATTAACCAGTTCCTCGCCGCCCACACCAACCACCGCACCGACCGCTGGGGCGGCAGCTACGAAAACCGCATGCGCCTGCCGGTGGAAATCGTCCGTCGTGTGCGTGAGGCGGTTGGCCCGAACTTCATCATCATTTTCCGCCTGTCGATGCTCGACCTGGTCGAAGGCGGCAGCACCTGGGAAGAAATCGTGCTGTTGGCCAAGGCCATCGAGCAGGCCGGCGCCACGATCATCAACACCGGTATCGGCTGGCACGAAGCGCGGATTCCGACCATTGCCACCAAGGTGCCGCGCGCAGCCTTCAGCAAGGTCACGGCCAAGCTGCGCGGCTCGGTGAACATTCCGCTGATCACCACCAACCGCATCAACACCCCGGAAGTCGCCGAGCAGATCCTGGCCGAGGGCGATGCCGACATGGTGTCCATGGCGCGGCCGTTCCTGGCCGACCCTGACTTCGTCAACAAGGCCGCTGAAGGTCGCGCCGATGAAATCAACACCTGCATCGGTTGCAACCAGGCGTGCCTGGACCACACCTTCGGTGGCAAGTTGACCAGTTGCCTGGTCAACCCGCGTGCCTGCCACGAAACCGAACTCAACTATGTGCCGGTGCAGCAGATCAAGAAAATCGCCGTGGTCGGTGCCGGGCCTGCCGGCTTGTCCGCCGCGACCGTGGCCGCCGAGCGTGGCCATGAAGTGACGCTGTTTGATTCGGCCAGCGAAATCGGCGGCCAGTTCAACGTCGCCAAACGGGTGCCGGGCAAGGAAGAGTTCTTCGAGACCCTGCGTTACTTCGGTCGCAAACTGCAGACCACCAACGTCGAGGTGTGCCTGAACACCCGCGTCGATGTCGCCAGGCTGGTCGAGGGCGGCTACGACGAGATCATCCTGGCCACTGGCATTGCGCCGCGGTTGCCGGCGATTGAGGGCGTGGAAAATGCCAAGGTGCTGAGCTACCTGGAGGTGCTGCTTGAGCGCAAACCGGTGGGCAAGCGTGTCGCGGTGATCGGTGCCGGCGGTATCGGTTTCGACGTCTCGGAATTCCTGGTGCACCAGGGCGAGGCCACCAGCCTGAACCGCGATGAGTTCTGGAAGGAGTGGGGCATCGATACGCACCTCGAAGCACGCGGCGGTGTCGCCGGGATCAAGGCGGCACCCCATGCCCCGGCCCGCGAAGTGTTCCTGCTGCAACGCAAGAAATCCAAGGTTGGCGACGGCCTGGGCAAGACCACCGGCTGGATTCACCGCACGGGTCTTAAGAACAAGCAGGTGCAGATGCTCAACAGCGTCGAGTACCTGAAGATCGACGACCAAGGCCTGCACATCCGTATCGGCGAAACCGGTGAACCGCAGGTGTTGCCAGTGGACAACATCGTGATCTGCGCCGGGCAGGATCCGCTGCGCGAGTTGCAGGACGGCCTGGTGGCGGCGGGGCAGAACGTGCATCTGATCGGCGGCGCGGATGTCGCGGCGGAGCTGGATGCCAAGCGGGCGATCAACCAGGGATCGCGGTTGGCGGCCGAGTTGTAATCCGCGGGTCAAACGTGCCAATGGCTATCGCGGGCAAGCCCGCTCCCACAGGTTCCAGGTTGCTCATGCATTTTGTGAACGACGCAAATCCACTGTGGGAGCGGGCTTGCCCGCGATGGCGTCCGCAAGGCTGCTAATATGCCGGCTCTTTACCTGAGCCGGCCTCAATGCTTATTCCTCCCCTCGACTGGCTACCCCAAGCCCCCCTCGAACCCCTCCATCTCGACTGGCTAAAAACCGCCAACATCGAACTCGCCATCCTGCGTCTGGACCAGATCGACCCGCTGATCAGCGGCAACAAGTGGTTCAAGCTCACCGAACACCTCAAGGCCGCTGATCATGCAGGCGCCAAGGGCATCATCAGCCTCGGTGGCGCGCATTCCAATCACCTGCATGCGCTGGCCGCTGCCGGCAAGCGATTCGGTTTTGCCACGGTCGGCCTGTTGCGCGGGCACGCTCAGCAAACGCCAACGGTGAACGATTTGCAGGCGTTCGGCATGCAACTGCACTGGCTGGGTTACGGCGGCTATCGGGCGCGGCATGAGGCGGGCTTCTGGGAGCCCTGGCAGGCGCAGTATCCCGATCTGCTTGCGGTCCCGGAAGGCGGTGGCGGTTTGCCGGGAGCCCAAGGCTGCGTGCAGCTCAAGGCACTGGCCTGCCAGCAACTGAGTGGCCTGGGCTGGAGCGACTACAACGGTTGGTGGCTGGCCTGTGGGACCGGCACGACCCTGGCCGGGCTGGTCATGGCCGAAGCGGGGGAGCACCCGGTCTACGGTGCGCTGGCGGTACCCGACGATCATGGTGTGGTGCAGCAGGTTGAGAGGATTGTGGAGGAAGCGGGCGTGAATGCTCCGTCTTATGAACTGTTCGACGCCAGCCGGGGTGGCTTTGCCAAGGTCGACCCGCTGTTGCTCGAATTCATCGAGCAAACCGAACAAGCCAGCGGCATTGCCCTGGAACCGCTGTACACCGGCAAGGCGTTGCTGGCGCTCAGGCAGCAGGTCGAGGCGGGGAGGTTTGCCCCAGGCACGCGGCTGATCTTTATCCACACCGGCGGTTTGCAGGGCCGCCGGGGATTCAGTCCACAAACCTGACAGGTGTTTCAGGTATCGCTGTTCACCCGCTTGGGCATCATCCGCAGCAAGGTGTTATCGCCCACCACATAGTGGTGATACAGCCCGGCGACGGCGTGCAGGCCGATCAGCCAGTAGCCGATGGTGCCACCGAGCACGTGCCAACCCTGCATCTGCTTGGCCAGGTCCTTGTTTTCCGCGACCAGAAGGGGCAGGTCGAAGCCGTAGAACATCACCTGGTTACCTTTGGCGCTGGTGACCAGCCAGCCAAGAATCGGCATGGCGATCATGAAGAGGTAAAGCGCCCAGTGCATCAATCTGGCCAGCACCGTTTGCCAGCGAGGCGAGGCCGGAAAGATCTGGGGTGCCGGGCCGAGGCTACGGGCGAACAAGCGTAGCCAGACCAGCACGAACACGGTCAGGCCGAGCATGAAGTGCGATTCCACGATCAGCGTTCGACCACCGCTACCCTTGGGAAAGAGGCCGCGCAGTTCGATGCAGGCGTAAACCAGCGCCAGCAGGACCAGCATCAACCAATGCAGTGCGATCGAGACGGTGCTGTAGCGCGAGTCGGAATTCTTCCACGGCATACGGTGTTCCTCACAGGTCCGGTTTGCAGCCACCGTTCTTGATCGACGGTGTGCTTTAACTGTAATCCTGTTTCTTCGCACTTGCCTGTGACGATTGGGCGTTCAATGCTCTAAATCAGTGGATTGCGCGAAAAAAAGCGCCAGCCCTTGAATGGGGCTGGCGCTTTATCATCAACAGAGAGGCGTTATCAATTGCTTTGCGGCATCTCGCCTTTGGCCAGGCGCTGGTTGATGTCGGCAATAACTTGTGGCAAGTCGGTGATGGTGTCGATCATGTAGTGCGGGCGCGAGCCTACGAACAGGGCGTGGATACGCTTGCGCTCGCTGTCGAGCGTGTCGCTGTCCAGGGCACGATAGCCTTCGTAGTCCAGGCCCAGCGCGTTGCCCGAGCAGATCAGCGCCACGGTCCACATGCCGGCACGACGGCCTTCGAGAATGCCCGGCACGGTGTCGTCGATCTTCACGCAGGCGGCCACATCGTCGATGCCCAGGGCGATCACGTTGGCCAACGCCTGGGCTGGCCATGGGCGGCCGTTCGGCACTTCGTCGGTGGCGACCACGTGATCGGCCACGTAGCCGTTGGTGGCGGCCAGCTCGACGACTTTGTCCATGACCTGTTTCGGATAACCGGAGCAGGAGCCGATCTTGATCCCCTGTTGGCGCAGGTTGGCGATGGTGTCCAGGGCGCCGGGAATCAGTGCCGAGTGCTCGGCGATTTTCTCGATCTGCAGTGGCATGAAACGCTGGTAGATGGCGGTGACGTCATCGTCAGTCGGCGTACGGCCGAACACCTTGCGATAGCGCTCGGCGACTTGTGGCTGGTCGCACAGGGTACGGATGTGGTCCCACTTGCCCATGCCCATCGGGCCACGGGCCTCTTCGATGGAGACCTGGACGTCGAACTCGGCGAAGGCCTCGACGAAAATCTGCGTCGGCGCGAACGAGCCGAAGTCGACCACGGTGCCGGCCCAGTCGAGGATGGCGGCTTGCAGTTTGGTTGGGGTGGTGTAGTTCATGGTGATCAAATTCCTGAATTGGCAATACGATTCAATGTAGGAGTGAGCCTGCTCGCGATGAGGCCATGTCAGTCGACATCAATGGTGAATGCCAGACCGCTATCGCGAGCAGGCTCACTCCTACAGGGGGAACGGGGTGTGGTTTAGATCTCTAGGACTTCCATCTCGCGCAGCACCTCGGCAATCGCCGCCACCGCTTCGCGCATTTCCGCCGGTTGCACATGGCCGATGCAGCCGACGCGGAACGTCTCGACCTGGGTCAGCTTGCCGGGGTAGAGGATGTAACCCTTGGCCTTGACCCGCTCGTAGAACTCCTTGAACTGATAACGCGGATCTTTCGGGGCATGGAACGTGGCGATGATCGGGGCCTGGATGGCGGCTGGCAGGAAGCTGCGCAGGCCTAGGGTGGCCATCTCTTCCATCAGGGCCTGGCAGTTGGCGGCATAGCGCTGGTGCCGGGCGGGCAGGCCGCCTTCTTCGTTGTATTGCAGCAGGGCTTCGTGCAGCGCGGCGACCACGTGGGTCGGCGGGGTGAAGCGCCATTGCCCGGTCTTGGCCATGTAGGTGTGTTGGTCGTGCAGGTCCATCGCCAGGGAGTGCGAGTTGCCGGCGGCGTTGGCCAGGGATTCTTTGCGGGCGAAAACGAAACCCATGCCCGGCACGCCTTCCAGGCATTTGCCGGAAGCGGCGATCAGCGCATCGAACGGCACCTGTTGGGCGTCCACCGGCAGCGCGCCGAAGGAGCTCATGGCGTCGATGATCAGGCGTTTGCCGTGCTGTGCGACCACCTGGGCGATTTCCGGCAGCGGATTGAGGATGCCGGTGCTGGTTTCGCAGTGAATCAGTGCCACGTGGGTGATGCCGCCATCGGCCCGCAGCAGACGGTCGACGTCGGCGGCGGTGGTCGGTTCGTCTTCGGCGGTTTCGAAGGTGCTGAACGAGCGCCCCAGCACGTCGCAGATCTTCGCCAGGCGCTTGCCATAGGCACCGTTGATCAGCACCAGGACCTTGCCGTCGCGCGGCACCAGCGTGCCGATCGCCGCTTCGACGGCGAAGGTGCCGCTGCCTTGCAGTGGCACGCAGTGGTGGCTGGCCGCGCCGTTGATGATCGCCAGCAGTTGCTCGCAGAGGCTGGCGGTCAGCTGGTTGAAACGGTCATCCCATGAACCCCAGTCAACCATCATCGCCTGACGGGTGCGGGCCGAAGTGGTCAACGGGCCGGGGGTGAGCAGGATGGGGGCGGCAGTACTCATTCTCGTGTCCTCGCAATCGATGGGATGAAGCTACGGGGCTTAAATTGCAATTTGCCGAGATATCAATCAAATTGTTTGTTGTTATGCCAGCCATCAGTGAGAGTTATTCATGAACCTGTTTCAGCTCCGCGCTTTCGATGCCGTGGCCCGTGAGGGCAGTTTCACTCGCGCCGCTGCTCGACTGTTCATCAGCCAACCGGCGGTCACCGGGCACATCAAGGCGCTGGAGGAGCACTACCAGATCACCCTGTTGCGCCGCACCGCCCGCAGGGTGGAACTGACGGAGGAGGGCACTCGATTGGCGGCGATCACTCGGGCGATGTTCGGCCTGGCCGAAGAGGCGCAAGCGATGCTGGAGGCCAACCGGCAGTTACTGACCGGGCGCCTGGAAGTAGCGGCGGACGGGCCGCACATGGTCATGCCGATGCTCGCGAGCCTGCGTGCGCGTTATCCCGGCATCACCGTGAACCTGCGCCTGGGTAACGCCCAGGAAACCCTGGCGGCGCTGTTGTCCGAGCATGCCGACGTGGCGGTATTGACCGAGGTCGAGCCGCGCAAGGGCCTGCACTTGCAAGCCCTGAGCGAATCGCGGATTTGCGCGCTGGTGCCCGAGGGGCATCCCTGGGCGCGGCGGACCAAAGGCGTGCCGCTCAAGGAGCTGGACCAGGTGATCATGGTGTTGCGTGAACCGAGTTCGATCACCCGACGCACCTTCGATGACGCCTGCGTCCAGGCGAAGGTCAATCCGCGGGTGTTGCTGGAGCTGGACAGCCGGGAAGCGGTGACCGAGGCGGTCGCTGCCGAGTTGGGGGTGGGCGTGGTGTCGTCGGTGGAGGTCAGCCATGACCCGCGGGTGACGGCGGTGCCGATCATTGGCGAGGGGTTGGTCAATCGGCACATGATGGGGTGCATGGAGCGGCGGCGGGATTTGCGTTTGATTCAGGCGTTTTTCGGGCTAGCGCCAGGCAGGTAGACCGAGGTGCGGCCATCGCGGGCAAGCCCGCTCCCACAGGATTTATGGTGGGCCACACATTGTGTTTACGACGCAAAACACTGTGGGAGCGGGCTTGCTCGCGAAGGGGCCAGACCTGTCTACACCAGACTTTCGCGCACCATCTCCAGAAACGTCGCCACAATCCGCCGCGAGCTCTGTTCGCGCAAACACACCAGCGTCTCCGTCAGCCGCCGTTTGCAATCGGTGATCGGCAACGCGCACACCCGCGAGTCGGCGCCGAATTCCGCCGCCGACACCACGCCAATCCCGATCCCCACCACCACCGCCTCACGCGCGGCTTCCCGACCTTCGACCTCGATCGCCGGGCGAATGCGGAACCCCGCGCCGGCCATTTCTTCTTCCAGGGTCTGGCGGGTCACCGAACCGATTTCCCGCAACACCAGCGGCGTGTCGTCCAGGTCTGCAAGGGTGATGGATTGGCGATCCGCCCACGGATGATTGCGCGACACGAACGCCACCATCGGGTCATTGCGCAGTGGTAGCGAGATCAATCGTTCGTCGCTGACCTCGCGACCGAGCAATGCCAGGTCGGCCTGATAGTTGAACAGGCGGAACAACGACTCGTCCGTGTTGCCGGTTTCGATCTTCACGCTGATGCCGGGGTAGCGTTCGCAGAACCGGGCGATCTGTGGCAGTACATGCACCGGCGCATCCACCGCCAGAATCAGGCTACCGGTCTGCAATGCCTGGGAATCCTGCAGCAATTCCTGGGCCTCGGCTTCGATCACGAACAGTTTCTGGGTGACGCTCAGCAAGCGCTCGCCTAGGTCGGTGAGGCGCACCGAGCGTTTGTTGCGGTGGAACAGCAGCACACCGTAGCGCTCTTCGAGTTTGCGCACTTGGTCGGAAATCGCTGGCTGGGTGAGAAACAACCGCTCGGCGGCTTTGGTGAAGCTTCCATGCACAGCCACGGCGTGAAAAGCTTTGAGTTGGGCGTGGGAAACCGACATGGGCGTCTCCAGTAACAAGCAGTGCTTATTTTGGAAATACGATAAATCGATTTCACTTATTAAACATTAATTGTTTCTATCCACCTCAGGCTCCGTGACTGCTCAGTCGAACAGCGCGGGTGCCATGAGCCTGTACGTATAACCACAGGACTCATCTGACCGCAATCGCCTACAGGGACAAGGCGATTTCGCAGTGCTCAACAATAAGAATACAGGCGTTTTTTTTTACATCTGCCGGCACACTCAGGCCCTGAGGTCAGAACCACAATGAACCAGCACATCGGCACCCTGAAGCGTTGGCGCGTGCAGATCTTCGCGATCACCTGGCTCGCCTACGCCGCGTTCTACTTCACCCGCAAAGCGTTTTCCGTGGCCAAGCTCGGTATCGGTGAAGATCCGACCTTCATGCTCGACAAGATGGCCATGGCCAACCTCGACGCGATTTACCTGACCGCCTACGCTATCGGCCAATTCACCTGGGGCATCCTGGCCGACCGCTTCGGGCCGCGGGTGGTGGTGCTGGGTGGCTTGCTGATTTCCGCGGCGGCGGCGCTGGTGATGGGCAGCTTCGCCACTTTGCCGATCTTCGCTACCTGCATGCTGATTCAAGGCCTGGCGCAGTCCACCGGCTGGTCGGGGTTGTGCAAGAACCTTGGCAGTTTCTTTCCCGCCCAACAACGCGGGCAGGTGTTGGGATTGTGGAGTTCCTGCTACGCCTTCGGCGGCCTGGTGGCATCGCCATTTGCCGGTTGGTGGGCCTATACGCTGATCGGTAGCTGGCATGCGGCGTTCATTTCCAGTGCGGTGGTGGTTGGGCTGGTCGCCGTGCTGTTTTTTATTTTCCAACGCAATAAACCGCAAGACGTCGGCTTGCCGGCCGTTGAGCCGGAGCCTGAGCTGAGCGCCGACGAGGCCCTTGCCCAAAGCAAGATCAGCCTGTGGGAGCCGTTGAAGGACATCCTGCGCAACCGCACGGTGCTGGTGCTCGGATTGGCGTATTTCATGCTGAAGCCGGCGCGCTACGCGATTCTGCTCTGGGGTCCGGTGATCGTTTTTGAACAGATGCCCTCGGTGGGCAAGGTCGGCGCGGCGATCATTCCCACCGCGTTCGAACTGGCCGGCTTGCTCGGGCCGATCATGATCGGCCTGGCCTCGGACAAACTGTTCGGCGCCCGGCGCATGCCGGCCTGTGTGATCAGCCTGTTGGCGCTGACCGTATCGCTAGCCTTCTTCATGGGCGCCCTGCATACCGGCAGTGTGGTCCTGGTGGTGGCCCTGCTGTTCGTCATGGGCCTGACGCTCTACGGACCTGACTCAATGATCAGCGGCGCGGCCGCCATTGATTTCGGCACCGCCAAGGCCGGCGCCACGGCGGCGGGTTTCGTCAACGGTTGCGGTTCGGTCGGGGCGATTCTCGGCGGATTGCTGCCAGGCTACTTCGACTCCGTGACCGTCTTCATCGTCTTTGCCGGCTGTGCGATGTTCTCTGCCCTGGTGCTGATCCCGCACTGGAACAGCCGCCCCGGGAGCCAGGGTACCCAGCATGCCTGCGTACCGAACCAGGCGATGATCATCAAACCCCTGCGTACCTGACCGATCCGGCAACCGCGGCTGATGCTCAAGGCGCGGGGTCGGTACGACTGATCAACCAGTCGAGCAGCAGGCGAGTGTCACTGCGTGGGGTGTCGGCGCGCACCGCTGGCGGGCGGCGACGCTGTCCACTGCTGGCGCAGAACACCGGACGGTCCGGGTCGCTGTCGAGAAAACTGACCCAGCCATCGCTGCCCGCCGTAGGCAGCGAAATCTCTTGCCCTGGGGCCTGGGGCATTGCCATCGCGACGGGTAGCCACAGCCCTGTGGCCGCCTCGGGATCGACATTCGTATCGGGCCACACACTCACTTGCAGGCGACCTTGATCATCCTGTTTCGCCTGCTGCCCGGCCAGGCCACAGACCCGGGCAGGCTGGAAACCGGGGATGCGCGGCCTGGCCTGGTCCAGGGGTGGGCGAAATATTGTCGACCACGGAATGGCCGTGAACTGATTGCGATAGCGCCGGGCAATGCTGTCCTCAGACAGGATCGAACCCTGCTGGCCTTGATGCCGCGCCTGGCAGACCAGCCACTGGTCGTTGAACCCCGGCACGGGATGGTCGGCCACCTGCACGATGCATGCGCTGCGTAACAGAGGCTGATTGCTTTGCCCGTGAAGCTGCAATTGCTGGCAACGCATACGCTGCAGGTCGCGGCGCTCGAGTTGATCTCGATGGCGCTGTTCCTGGGGAGGGCGGGGCGTGTGGGAAAAGGCGTGATTGGCCGCGGCTTCATCGACCTGGACACCGCGATTTTTCGCCTCCACTCGTGGGTAAACGGTTTGTGAGTCATGGTGCTGGAACAGCTCGCTGATCACAGGTGCAGTGCTTTCGCCCGATTCATCGCAGTGGAAAGGCATCAGCAGCGGCTCTTGGGGAAAACTCATGTTGTCGTCGGCCAATACCAGCACATGCCCGTGGCGGGAGTGTTCGAAGTGGTAGTGAATGCCTTCTTCCTCGCACAGGCGCTGCAGCAAGGCCAGGTCGGTTTCCTCGTACTGAATGCAAAAAGGCCGCAGGGGATAATGCCCGTCTGCCAGTTCCAGGCGATAGCTGTCGGCGTGCAGGTCATGCTCCTCCAGCAGCTGGCGCAGGATCATGGGCACGCTGAGGCGCTGGAAGACCCGCCGTGATCTGTATCGATCCAGCGCTTGAAGGGCGGGCACCAGGACCAGTCTGTAGCCGATCCGGCCGCGCCCCCGATGTTCGCAGCTGGCGCTGTGCAGCACGCCATGGATGCCCAGGCCTTGTCCCAGGTCGAGCAGCGCCGGTTGTTGCAGCAGCCGTTCGAGGTTGAGCGCCGGTGCCAGGCCGATCACTTCGATATCGAATCGATAGGGTTGGTTGAGGGCCTCGTGCCCACTGAACTGCACTACTTGCAAACTCAGGTGGTCGTCGAGGAGTGTGAGGGTGTAGGGACTTTCCTTGTCATTGTGCATCGAACGCGCTTCTGCCATGGAGTACGGCCACAGAGAGTACAAACCCGCATGCCTTGTGGACATCGCCAACCGAAATTTCAGAATCGCCCTACAACCATCGGTAAAGATGTCGATCCGTGGATGAGCCTGAGATTTTTTGGTCGATTGCCAACTTTAGGCCGTATAAACTTGGCGTCATGCGTCGGCCAATAGATGTTTCGGCGCCATAGACAAGAGAGTGAGTAATGGGCGCACAGTGGAAGGTTAAACACAAAGAAGCGGCAGCCAACGCCAAGGGCAAGATCTTCGGCAAACTGGTGAAGGAAATCACCATTGCTGCGCGCAACGGTGCCGATACCGCCACCAACGCACACCTGCGTCTGGTGGTCGAACAGGCGAAAAAGGCCTCGATGCCCAAGGAAACCCTGGATCGCGCCATCAAGAAAGGTGCCGGTCTGCTGGGCGAAACCGTGCAATACCATCGCGTCACCTATGAAGGCTTCGCGCCGCACCAGGTGCCGCTGATCGTCGAGTGCGTGACGGACAACATCAACCGTACCGTCGCTGAAATCCGCGTTGCCTTCCGCAAGGGCCAACTGGGCGCTTCCGGCTCGGTGGCCTGGGACTTCAACCACGTGGGCATGATCGAGGCCTCGCCGGACACCCCGGACGCCGATCCGGAAATGGCCGCCATCGAAGCGGGTGCCCAGGATTTCGAGCCGGGCGAAGACGGCGCGACGCTGTTCCTGACCGAACCTACCGACCTGGACGCGGTACAGAAAGCCCTGCCTGAGCAAGGTTTCACCGTGTTGTCGGCCAAGTTGGGCTACCAGCCGAAGAACCCGGTCAGCGGCCTGAGCGATGAGCAGATGGCTGAAGTCGAAGCGTTCCTTGAAGGCCTCGATAACCATGACGACGTGCAGGATATGTTTGTCGGCCTGGCCGGTTGATTTGCGCCCTCACGGCGACTGAAAAACCATCCTTGTAGCCAGGCTTGCCGGCGAAGGCGGCCTGGCATCCGACTAATCTCTCTCGACTTTACCCGATCCTGGCTTGCCAGCGATGACGGCCTAACAGCTGACCATTCTCGTTCAGGCGTACATATCCATTCCTGCGGTAACGGCCGCTTATGGTTTCGCTTTTACAGCGAGTCACTTGGAAAAGCCCCAAGTAACCAAGGGCTCTTGCCCCTGGCGTTCGGCCCCTCGCTAAGGCTCGGGGTACCCTCGCTCCGGTCCTGCTCCGTGGGCCCGCCGCGATGGGCCATCCTTGGCCCAGCGCGGCTAAACCGGCATCCATGCCGGTTTACCCACTGCGCAGAACCTCCACTCGGCCTCTCGAGGGGGCAAGAAAATCAAAAGCCAGATCAAGATCAAACGCAAAAGCGAGGCGGCCTGACAGCCGACCTGATTGCAGGTCGGCCAGCGATCCAACTGTGGGAGCCAGCCTGCTGGCGATGGACTTCCAGGCGAAGCTTTTATCCAG
The DNA here is from genome assembly GCF_028471945.1 of Pseudomonas sp. WJP1. NCBI lineage: Bacteria > Pseudomonadati > Pseudomonadota > Gammaproteobacteria > Pseudomonadales > Pseudomonadaceae > Pseudomonas > Pseudomonas sp. WJP1. The sequence continues at coordinate 4,815,687 of NZ_CP110128.1, read as the reverse complement.
ACAGGACACGTTATCGTTGGCGACCATCGCCAGCAGGCTGGCTCCCACAGGGGATCAGGTACACCCGTAAGAGTCAGGTCGGCTGTCAGGCCGCCTCGCTTTGGCTTTTGATCTGGGTGCCCCGTTAACCACGATGGCCGAACGCAGGCATTGCGCAGTGGGGAAACCGGCAGGACGCCGGTTTAGCCGCGCTGGGCCATGGATGGCCCATCGCGGCGACCCACGGAGCAATGCCGGAGAGAGGGCATGCCGAGCCTAAGCGAGGCACCGAGTGGTGGGGCAAAGCCTTTTGCTTACTTTTTGGCGTTTGAAAAAGTGAGTCGCTGTAATTGGATGGACTCGCCCGCGCCGAGGCGTCAATGCGCCACGGGGGCAGTCTAAGAAGCCACCGACAGCGAGGGCGAATCCATGAAAAAGCATACGACGGTTAAACAGTCTTTGTCTTCCAGCGATCTGTCGGCCTGCACGACAGTGGCGGTCGATTTGGCCAAGCAGGTCTTTCAGGTGGCAGGCGAAGACGCTCTTGGCCAAGTGCTTTACGAAGAACGCATCAAGTCGCGTGAAGCCTTTCATGCCTTTCTGCGCCAACTGCCGCCAAGCATAGTAGTGCTCGTGGAAACAGGTCCAGGCGCTCAAGCATGGGCGCGCCAACTACAGGCTCAGGGCAATCTGGCGCGGATTCTTCCGGCACAGCTTGTGGCCCTGCACCGCAGCGGCGCCAAAAATGATCGAAATGATGCACTGGCCATATTGCGTGCCGGGCGCGACAGCAAAATTGCCGCGGTCCCCATCAAAAGCGCCACCGCACTGGCCATGCAGGCCTTGCACCGGGCCCGCCAGGGTTATGTCCGTCGGCGCACAGCCATGAGTAACCAGATGCGCGGTTTGCTGATGGAGCATGGCGTTGTCCTGGCACAGGGTGATGCGGCGATCAACCAGACCCTGCCTCGGGTGCTGGAAGATGCCACTCAACCGTTGCCGGAGATGTTGCGTGAACTGATCGACGAGCTGCTGGGTGAGTGGCGCCAACTGGGCGAACGGGTCAACGTCCTGACCGGTCGCCTGGAGAAGGCCGCGAACGAGGACAAAACGGCCCGACGGCTGATGACCGTGCGCGGGATCGGCCCGATCATCGCCACTGCGCTTTTGGCCAAGCAGACCGACCCTGAGCGCTTCGCCAATGCACGCCAGTTCGCCGCCTACTTCGGCATGGTGCCTGAGCAGAAAAGCAGTGGGCAGAAAATTCGCCTGGGCCGGATAAGCAAACGCGGCGACAGCTATGTGCGCAGCCTGATGGTTCAAGGTGCTCACGCGGTATTGAGGCATTTGCGCGCGGATTCGGAGCTGCCCGACGATCGTCGCTTGCAACGGTGGCAGGCCCGGCTGGGGCGCAAGGAAGCGGCGATACGCTTGGCGAACCGCAACCTGCGAATCGTTTGGGTGCTGCTACAAAATGAGCAGACTTACCGCAGCCAACCGGCCCATGGCCGGCCAGCTGCGCCAAGTCACTGAACAAAAGCGTTCTGCCACCGGGGCGCCACGGCGCTTCAGCCCCTGCTAGAAAACATTGACCCCAGGTCAGACCGTCGCGGATCGATGCCTGCGCTCTTACCGGCCTTCGAGGCCTGCATGTAATCGGCATACCGCGAGCTCAACCAATGTCGGCCAGAAGCCGCAGACAGGGCTTCCTCGAACAGGCCTTATACATAGATGCAACCGGGTAGCAGTGTTTGAAAAACAGGTGGCCAGTGGGGGCGAGTCCATACATAAGAGCGAAACCATAAGTGGCCGTTACCGCAGCAACGGATATGTACTCAGAAAACAATCTCCCACAACAAGCTTCGACGCGGCATGGATCAACGTTGGTAGAGGCTCAGGAGCTGCCGCAGGCTGCGATCTTTTTCTTCAATCCCCAGAAAATTGCCCCGACTCAAACCCCCTCCCTTACCTCCACCAATTGCCCCAACCGACTACGCGTACGCGCCAGGTCTATAGCGTCACCGCCCAGACTTTCGCGCAGGGAGCGCTGGCCCAGCAATGTCAGGTGCTTGTCCTGGTCATACAAAACGTCGACCAGGTTGATGAAGCGCTGCTGGGCGGCAATCGAGCAGTCGGCGAGGTCGGGCAGGTCGTCGATGATCCAGTGATCGAAGCGTCGGCACAGTTCCAGGTAATCCATGACCGCTGTGGGGTGGTCGCACAGGTCGCTGAAGGTGAAGCCGACGGTGCGTCCTTCGCAGAAGCGGGCCGATAGGTGGCGAGTGCCAACGGGCAGGGCAATGGCCGGTCCGTTCGGCTCCGGAAGGTTCGATGCCTGGCGTTGCGCCAGCGTGGCGGGCCAGACGTAGCGGCCCTGGGTGAACAGCTGGTGCGCATGGGTTCTGGCGAGGCTGCGATAGTCGTGGGGCCCGCCGACTTCCATGACCTGCATGCGCGCATTGATCAGGTCGATCACCGGTTTGAAGCGCGCATGGTAAAGCGGGTTGGGCAACAGGCCTTCCGGCGGGTAATTGGAAGTGACCAGCAGCAGGATCCCGCGGTGGAACAGTGCCTTGAACAACCGCGTGATGAGCATCGCATCACCGATGTCATGGACGTGAAACTCGTCGAAACACAGCACCCGGCAATCGCTCAGCAATTCATCCAGCGTGGTCGCCAGCGCATCCGGTTGGTCGCGATGGCTGAACATGCCCTCGTGCAGGCGGGCAAAAAAACCGTGGAAGTGCAGCCGCTGCTTTTGGGCAAGGGGGATCGCCTGGAAAAAACCGTCGAGCAGCCAGCTCTTGCCACGCCCAACGGCGCCGTGCAGGTAAAGCCCGGGCAGTGTCTTGCCCGTGGTGCTCAGCAGCTTTGAGGCGTGCTGCGCCATGCAGTCGATGACCCGTTGTTGGCTATGGCTGAGGGTGTAGCCCTGGGAACAGGCCTTGCGGTGAAAGTAGTCGTGGATGACCCGCGCATGCGCGCAGTGGCTGTCGGGCCTGGCCGATACCTTGCCAAAGAGGCGGCGCAACGCTGGCCAGCGCGGTGTGAGTCGCGAATGTTTGGGTGGTCGAGCGGCCACTGTGATGTCCCCGTGATCTTCAGTCCGGCTCCTTTAGCCGCGGCGGCTTAGTTTAACCAGTTGGGTAGTTTTGCTTCCAGTTGTGCCGTCGGTTTTGCGAGCGATGAGGTCGGTAAATCAGCCCAATATCCGACGCCTTTGGTCAAGTAATTGCTAAGCAACCTAACAATTACGTTGACATTGACTGCCTAGGCAGTAACATCTCGACATACATTCACTGCTTAGGCAGCTAATTGGTGTCCAGATGAAGCATTTCACGCCAGACGATTTCCACAATTGCCACCTCGGCCTCCTGCTCGGGCGCGCGGCGTTGCTCAAGGACCGGATCATCGATACGCACATGGAACCCCACGGCATCACCGCGGCGCAGTTCAAGGTGCTGATCATCATGGCCCAGTTCGGCGTCGATTCGCCGGGTGAGCTGTGTCGGCACCTGTCCCTGGACAGCGGTTCGATGACCCGCATGCTCGATCGTCTGGAGCAGAAAGGTTTCCTCGCACGCCAGCGCTCCGAGGCGGACCGTCGTCAGGTGCAGCTGGTGCTGACCGAGGAGGGCCAGAAACTGGCCGATCGCCTGCCGCACATCGGCGCCGAAGCCATGAATGAACTGGCCGGGGCCATCACTCCGGAAGAACTAAAAACCCTGGAGTCGATCCTGAAGAAAATCCTGGTGGCGGCCGGTGACTCGATCACCCTGCTGCGGGTAGGTGACCAATGAGCATTAAATCCTTGCGCAGCGGCCTGAGCCTGGTGCTGTTGGCCATGAGCCTGGCCGGTTGTGCCAGCTACAGCGGCCTGACCACCGAAGGCGTCAGCCTCGATGCGAAGAACCTCAAGGCCGGGCAATCCCTCAGCGGCGTGACGCTGTCGCAGGCGGCCTGGCCAAAAAGCGACTGGTGGAAAAGCCTCGGTGATCCGCAGCTCGACGGCCTGATCCGCGAAGCCCTGCACGACAGCCCCGACATGCAGATCGCCGACGCCCGTGCCCACCAGGCCAGCGCCGCCGCCTACGCTGCCGACGCCGCGCGGATGCCGACCCTGGATGCCAGCGCCGGCGTCAGCCGTTCGCGTCTGGCCCGGGACCAGGACCCGCTGGGGCAGGGCGACAATTACTCCACCGTGCGCAACATCAGCGCCATCTTCAATTACAACTTCGACCTCTGGGGCGGCCAGCGTGACGCCTGGGAAGCGGCGCTGGGCCAGGCCCGTGCTGCCGAAGTCGACCAGCAGGCCGCGCAATTGACCTTGTCCGCTGATGTGGCCCGTGCCTACAGCGACCTGGGGCAGGCGCACATCGTCCATGACCTGTCCGCCGAAGACCTCAAGCGCACCCGGCAAATGCTTGAGTTGAGCCAGCGCCGCCTGAGTTCCGGGATCGACAGCCAGTACCAGTTCCAGCAGACCGAAAGCCTGGAAGCCACCTCCGAAGCCAATCTGATCGACGCCGAGAAGCGCCTGCAAAGCGCCAAAATCGCCCTGGCCGTGCTGCTTGGCAAAGGCCCGGATCGCGGCAATGAAATCACCCGGCCGAACATTCTCAAGCCAGGCGCCGTGGCCTTGCCGTCGGTACTGCCGGCCGAACTGCTCGGACGTCGGCCAGACCTGGTGGCCGCGCGCTGGCGGGTCGAAGCGGCGAGCAAGAATATCGATGCCGGCAAAACTCAGTTCTATCCGAACTTGAACCTCAGTGCCGCGGCCGGTGCCGAATCATTGTTGGGGGATGCGATGTTTGGTTCGGCCAGCCGCTTCTTCAATGTCGCGCCGACGATTTCCCTGCCGATTTTCGACGGTGGCCGTCTGCGCGCCGACCTCGATTCCCGCGACGCCGACTACGACCTGGCGGTGGCGCAGTACAACAAAACCCTGGTCAGGGCGCTGGGCGACGTCAGCGACAGCATCAACCAGCTGCGTGACATCGGTCGACAAATCGTGGCCCAGCAACACGCCACCGACATCGCCCAGGACTCTTACAACACCGTGGTCCAGCGCTACGGTTCCGGCATCGGTAACTACCTGGACGTGCTCAGCATCGAGCAGCAGTTGCTCCAGGCCCAGCGCCAGCTGGCCAACCTGAATGCCGAGCAGATCGACCTGTCGATCCAGCTGATACAGGCGCTGGGCGGCGGTTTTCAGCCTGAGGCGATTGCCTCGGCCACTGCCGCGCCCGCCACGCTGACCCAATAATTCAAGGAATTTGTCATGGCCACTGCCGATACAACGCCAACCGCTGAAAACACCCCGGTCAATCCCGATTCGGGCAAGCGCAAGTTCATGCTGCTGGCCCTGGCCGTGGTGGTCGCGCTGAGCGGCGCGGGCGTCTGGGCCTACCACGAGTTTTACGGGCGCTGGAGCGAAAGCACCGACGACGCCTATGTGAATGGCAACGTGGTGGAAATCACCCCGCTGGTCACCGGCACCGTCGTCAGCATCGGCGCCGACGATGGCGATCTGGTCCACGAAGGCCAGGTGCTGGTGAACTTCGACCCGAACGACGCCGAAGTCGGCCTGCAAAGCGCCCAGGCCAACCTGGCCCGCACCGTGCGTCAGGTTCGCGGCCTGTACAGCGACGTCGACGGCATGAAAGCCCAGGTCAACGCCCAGCAAGCCGAAGTGCAAAAAGCTCAGGACAACTTCAACCGGCGGAAAAATCTCGCCGTCGGTGGGGCGATTTCCCAGGAGGAACTGTCCCACGCCCGTGACGACCTGACCTCGGCGCAAAACGCCTTGGCCAACGCCCAACAGAAGCTCAAGACCACCGCCGCACTGGTCGATGACACCGTGGTTTCATCGCACCCGGACGTGATGGCTGCCGCGGCGCAATTGCGTCAGGCCTATCTGAACAATGCGCGCAGCACCCTGATCGCGCCGGTCACCGGCTACGTGGCCAAACGTACCGTGCAACTGGGGCAACGGGTGCAGCCGGGGGAGGCGCTGATGGCGGTGATTCCGCTGGATCAGTTGTGGATCGACGCCAACTTCAAGGAAACCCAGCTGCGCGATATGCGTATCGGCCAGCCGGTGGAGATCGAAGCCGACCTCTACGGCAGCAGTGTGAAATACAGCGGCACCATCGACAGCCTTGGCGCCGGCACCGGTAGCGCGTTTGCCTTGCTGCCGGCGCAGAACGCCACCGGTAACTGGATCAAGATCGTGCAGCGGGTGCCGGTGCGGATCCATGTCAACGCCCAGCAGTTGGCCGAACATCCCCTGCGCGTTGGCCTGTCGACCATGGTCGAGGTGAACCTGCGCGACCAGAGCGGCCCGGTGCTGGCGCAACAGCCGCCGCAAAAGGCGTCGTTCAGCACCGGCATCTATGACCGCCAGTTGACCGAGGCCGACGCCATGATCACGCAATTGATCCACGACAACAGCGCCGCGGTCAGCAAGACCGCCCATCGCTGATTCGCCGATCCGCCATCACACCGCTCCCACAGGGTTAGCGGCGCCAGCCGAGTTTCAAAGGATTCGCGATGAGCAATAACGCCTCTTTCACGCCCCCCAGCCTGGTGCTCAGCACTATCGGCCTGTCGCTGGCGACCTTCATGCAGGTGCTCGACACCACCATCGCCAACGTGGCGCTGCCGACGATTTCCGGCAACCTGGGGGTGAGTTCGGAGCAGGGCACCTGGGTCATCACGTCTTTCGCGGTGAGCAATGCGATCGCGTTGCCGCTGACCGGCTGGCTCAGCCGGCGGTTCGGTGAGGTGAAGCTGTTCCTGTGGGCGACCATTCTGTTTGTGCTTGCCTCGTTTCTCTGTGGCATTTCCACTTCGATGCCGGAGCTGATCGGCTTTCGGGTGCTGCAAGGCCTGGTGGCCGGGCCGTTGTACCCGATGACCCAGACGCTGCTGATCGCCGTCTATCCACCCGCCAGGCGCGGCATGGCCCTGGCGTTGCTGGCGATGGTCACGGTGGTCGCGCCGATTGCAGGGCCCATCCTCGGCGGCTGGATCACCGACAGCTACAGCTGGCCGTGGATCTTCTTCATCAACGTGCCGATCGGCATCTTCGCAGTCATGGTCGTGCGTTCGCAGCTCAAGGCGCGGCCGGTGGTGACCAGTTATCAGCCCATGGACTACGTCGGCTTGATCTCCCTGGTCATCGGCGTCGGGGCGTTGCAGGTGATCCTCGACAAGGGCAATGACCTGGACTGGTTCGAATCGAGCTTCATCCTCATCGGCGCGGCCATTTCGGTGATTGCGCTGGCGGTGTTCGTGATCTGGGAAATGACCGACCAACACCCGGTGGTCAACCTGCGGCTGTTCGCCTACCGCAACTTCCGCATCGGCACCCTGGTGCTGGTGTTGGGCTACGCCGGATTCTTCGGGATCAACCTGATCCTGCCGCAATGGCTGCAAACCCAGATGGGCTATACGGCCACCTGGGCCGGCCTGGCGGTGGCGCCGATCGGGCTCCTGCCGGTGCTGATGTCGCCGTTTGTCGGCAAATACGCGCACAAGTTCGACCTGCGCTTGTTGGCGGGCCTGGCGTTCCTGGCCATTGGCTTGAGCTGTTTCATGCGTGCCGGCTTTACCAGCGAAGTGGACTTCCAGCACATCGCCCTGGTGCAGTTGTTCATGGGCATTGGCGTGGCGCTGTTTTTCATGCCGACCCTGAGCATACTGATGTCGGACCTGCCGCCGAGCCAGATCGCCGATGGCGCGGGCCTGGCGACGTTCCTGCGGACCCTGGGCGGCAGCTTCGCCGCCTCGTTGACCACGTGGATCTGGATTCGCCGGGCGGACCAGCACCATGCGTACATGAGCGAAAGCATCAGCACCTATGAACCTGCAACCCGCGAGGCCCTGCATGCGCTGGGTGGTGCGAGCAACCCGGCGTATGCGCAGCTCGACCATGTGTTGACCAGCCAGGCGTACATGCTCTCCACTGTGGACTACTTCACCTTGCTGGGGTGGGCGTTCATGGGGTTGATCGTGATCGTATGGCTGGCGAAACCGCCGTTTGCGGCGAAGGCGGGGCCTGAAGCCAGCGGCCATTGATGCAGAGCGTGGTCAATGTGGGAGCGGGCTTGCTCGCGAAAGCGGTGTGTCAGTTGATACAAATGCTGGCTGACAGGACGCCTTCGCGAGCAAGCCCGCTCCCACAAGGGGGGTGTGCTAGGTAGTTAGTTCGTGGGGGCTGCGAGTTGCGGTGGCGGCGTGAAATCGAACGGTGCCAGGGCAAACCCGCTGTCGTCGACCTGCAACGCCCAGCCCTGTTTATCCCAATCCCCCAGCACGATGCGCTTGGCCGCCAGGTCGCCAATCTGCAGCTTGTGAATGGCCGGACGATGGGTATGCCCGTGGATCAACGTTTTCACGCCATATTGCTGCATGATCCGCGGAATTTCCTCGGGCGTGACATCGACAATGTCATTGGCCTTCATCCGCGTCTGCGCCCGGCTTTCACTGCGCAGCTTGCGTGCCAGCTTGTGGCGGGTACGCAGCGGCAAGTGACGCAGGATGAACAGGGTGATCGGGTTGCGCAGGTAGCGACGCAGCTTCATGTAGCTTTCGTCGCGGGTGCAGAGGCTGTCGCCATGCATCAACAGCACGGGTTCGCCATTGAACTGCACGACACTCGGGTCTTTGAGCAGGGTGCAGCCGGCCTGTTTGCAGAACGCCTTGCCCAGCATGAAGTCGCGATTGCCGTGCATCAGGAAAATCGCCGTGCCGCTGTCGCTCAAGTCGCGCAGGGCCTGGCAGATGGAGCGCTGGAACGGCGTCATGGCATCGTCGCCAATCCACGCCTCGAAAAAGTCGCCCAAAATATACAGTGCACTCGCCGCACGGGCGCGCCCGGCGAGTAAATCCAGAAACGCCCGGGTAATGTCCGGGCGCTCCTCTTCCAGATGCAAGTCTGAAATCAGCAGTATCACTCAATGATCTCGGCTTTCTCGATGATCACGTCGTCTGCAGGTACGTCCTGGTGGCCGGCCTTGGAAGTGGTGGCCACGCCTTTGATCTTGTCGACAACGTCGGTTCCGGCGGTCACTTTACCGAATACCGCGTAGCCCCAGCCTTGAACGTTCTTGCCGCTGTGGTTCAGGAAGCTGTTGTCCGCCACGTTGATGAAGAACTGGGCGGAAGCCGAATGCGGCTCCATGGTGCGGGCCATGGCGACGGTGTACTTGTCGTTGGAAAGACCGTTGTCAGCTTCGTTCTGGATGCTTGGGCGCTTGTCTTTCTTTTCTTTCATGCCTGGCTCGAAACCGCCGCCCTGGATCATGAAGTTACCGATGACACGGTGGAAAACAGTGTTTTCGTAGTGACCGGCTTTAACGTATTCGACGAAGTTGGCCACGGTGATCGGGGCTTTGTCGGCGTTCAGTTCGAGGACGATGTCGCCGAAGTTGGTAGTCAGTTTGACTTGGGTCATGATCGTTACTCACCTTATGAATTCGTGGTCTTGGGACATTCCATCCCGCAACCGGTTCAGCCTGTCTCGGCCAAGGTGCGCAGTTTAGCGTGACAGGCACGAATTTCGAGGCTGTTTTTTCAATTACGGCCTATTAAATGCGACGGTTTACAGAGTGCGCTCTGTCAGGTACTTGACGGCATCGGCTATGATAGCGGCTTTGTTTTGTCCGGCCTTCATTACGGCCACGCACTTGTACGTTCAAGGATCCTATGAGCAAGCCCACTGTCGACCCTACCTCGAATGCCAAGACCGGCCCTGCCGTGCCGGTCAACTTCCTGCGGCCGATCATCCAGGCAGACCTGGACTCGGGCAAGCACACGCAGATCGTTACCCGTTTCCCACCTGAACCCAACGGCTACCTGCACATCGGTCACGCCAAGTCGATCTGTGTGAACTTCGGCCTGGCCCAGGAGTTCGGCGGCGTCACGCACCTGCGTTTCGACGATACCAACCCGGCCAAGGAAGACCAGGAATACATCGACGCGATCGAAAGCGACGTCAAATGGCTGGGCTTCGAATGGTCCGGTGAAGTGCGCTACGCTTCGCAGTATTTCGACCAGTTGCACGACTGGGCCGTCGAACTGATCAAGTCCGGCAAGGCCTATGTCGACGACCTGACCCCGGAACAGGCCAAGGAATACCGTGGCACCCTGACCGAGCCAGGCAAGAACAGCCCGTTCCGCGACCGCAGCGTCGAAGAGAACCTGGACCTGTTCGCCCGCATGAAAGCCGGCGAGTTCAAGGACGGCGCACGCGTGCTGCGGGCCAAGATCGACATGGCTTCGCCGAACATGAACCTGCGCGACCCGATCATGTATCGCATCCGCCACGCCCATCACCACCAGACCGGCGACAAGTGGTGCATCTACCCGAACTACGACTTCACCCACGGTCAGTCGGACGCCATCGAAGGCATCACCCACTCGATCTGCACCCTGGAGTTCGAAAGCCACCGTCCGCTGTACGAGTGGTTCCTGGAGAACCTGCCAGTACCGGCCAACCCGCGTCAGTACGAGTTCAGCCGCCTGAACCTGAACTACACCATCACCAGCAAGCGCAAGCTCAAGCAGCTGGTCGATGAAAAGCACGTCAACGGTTGGGACGATCCGCGCATGTCCACGCTGTCGGGCTTCCGCCGCCGTGGCTACACGCCGAAATCGATCCGCAACTTCTGCGAAATGATCGGCACCAACCGTTCCGACGGCGTGGTCGACTTCGGCATGCTCGAATTCAGCATCCGCGACGACCTCGACCACAGCGCCCCGCGTGCCATGTGCGTGCTGCGTCCGCTGAAAGTCGTGATCACCAACTACCCGGAAGGTCAGGTCGAGAACCTCGAGCTGGCGTGCCATCCGAAAGAAGACATGGGTGTGCGCGTCCTGCCGTTCGCCCGTGAGCTCTACATCGACCGTGAAGACTTCATGGAAGAGCCGCCGAAAGGCTACAAGCGCCTGGAGCCGAACGGCGAAGTGCGCCTGCGTGGCAGCTACGTGATCCGCGCCGACGAAGCGATCAAGGACGCCGATGGAAACATCGTCGAACTGCGCTGCTCCTACGATCCGGACACCCTGGGCAAGAACCCGGAAGGCCGCAAGGTCAAGGGCGTGGTGCACTGGGTGCCGGCCGCTGCCAGCGTCGAGTGCGAAGTGCGCCTGTACGATCGCCTGTTCCGTTCGCCGAACCCGGAGAAGGCCGAAGACAGCGCCAGTTTCCTGGACAACATCAACCCTGACTCGCTGCAGGTACTCACCGGTTGTCGTGCCGAGCCTTCGCTGGGCAACGCACAGCCGGAAGACCGTTTCCAGTTCGAGCGCGAAGGTTACTTCGTCGCGGATATCAAGGACTCGAAACCCGGTCAGCCGGTGTTCAACCGTACCGTGACCCTGCGTGATTCGTGGGGCCAGTGATTCAAGGATCCTCTAAAGTGCTTTCGATCTACAACACGCTCACCAAGAGCAAAGAAGTCTTCAAGCCGCTCGATGGCAACAAGGTGCGCATGTACGTGTGCGGCATGACCGTGTACGACTACTGCCACCTGGGCCACGGGCGCAGCATGGTCGCCTTCGACCTGGTGACCCGTTGGCTGCGTTTTAGCGGCTACGACCTGACTTATGTGCGCAACATCACCGACATTGACGACAAGATCATCAATCGGGCCAATGAGAACGGCGAGTCGTTCGAAGCCTTGACCGAGCGCATGATCGCGGCGATGCACGAAGACGAAGCGCGCCTGAACATCAAGAAGCCAGACATGGAGCCGCGTGCCACGGATCACATCCCGGGCATGCACGCGATGATCCAGACCCTGATCGACAAGGGTTATGCCTACGCCCCGGGCAATGGCGACGTGTACTACCGCGTCGGCAAGTTCATGGGCTACGGCAAGCTGTCGCGCAAGAAAATCGAAGACCTGCGCATCGGCGCGCGCATCGAAGTCGACGAGTCCAAGCAGGACCCGCTGGACTTCGTGCTTTGGAAAGCCGCCAAGCCGGGTGAGCCGAGCTGGGAATCGCCGTGGGGCGCCGGGCGTCCGGGCTGGCACATCGAGTGCTCGGTGATGTCCACCTGCTGCCTGGGCGAAACCTTCGATATTCATGGCGGCGGCAGTGACCTGGAGTTCCCGCACCACGAAAACGAAATCGCCCAGAGCGAAGCGGCCACCGGCAAGACCTACGCCAACGCGTGGATGCATTGCGGCATGATCCGTATCAATGGCGAGAAGATGTCCAAGTCCTTGAACAACTTCTTCACCATCCGCGACGTGCTCGACAAGTACCACCCGGAAGTCGTGCGTTACCTGCTGGTGTCGAGCCACTACCGCAGCGCCATCAACTATTCGGAAGACAACCTCAAGGACGCCAAGGGTGCCCTGGAGCGTTTCTACCACGCGTTGAAAGGCCTGCCGAGCGTGGCGCCGGCCGGCGGCGAAGCCTTTGTCGAGCGTTTCACCCAGGTGATGAACGACGATTTCGGCACGCCGGAAGCCTGCGCAGTGCTGTTCGAAATGGTGCGCGAGATCAACCGCCTGCGCGAAAGCGATTTGAACGCAGCGGCCGGCCTGGCTGCCCGTTTGAAAGAACTGGCCAGCGTGCTGGGTGTGTTGCAACTGGAAGCCGATGACTTCCTGCAAGCCGGTGCCGAAGGGCGCGTGGATGCAGCGGAAGTCGAGGCGCTGATTGCTGCGCGCCTGGCGGCACGCGCCGGCAAGGACTGGGCCGAATCCGACCGCATCCGCGACCAGCTCACCGCCATGGGCGTGGTGCTGGAAGATGGCAAGGGTGGGACGACCTGGCGTTTGGCTGACTGACAGCTTTATCCGCTGCAAAACAAAACCCGCCTTGTGCGGGTTTTCGTTTTTCAAGGCGTAAGTGCAGCGGTGTCCCGGCTGGCCTCATCGCGGGCAAGCCCGCTCCCACAGTGATCGAAGTGAATTTCGATTTTGTGAACGGCGCAAAACCCTGTGGGAGCGGGCTTGCCCGCGATTGACTGCGCAGCAGTCAGCTGTCTGATTGGCGCAACCGCTTGTAAAGGGTATTGCGGCTAACCCCCAGCCGCCGCGCCAGATGCGAAATATTCCCCCCGACCGCCTGCAACTGCCGATTCAAATCCTCGGCATCATCCAGATCCACCGCCAGCGGCTCCGGCGTCTCCACTGGCTCCATCTCCAGATCGACAAAAAAATCATCCGGCAAATGCTCCGGTCGCACCGGTTGCTCCTCGGCCATCGCCAGCGCCACCTGCATCACGCTGCTGACCTGCCTTAAATTCCCCGGCCACGGATGACGGCTGAACAATTCCAGCACTTCGCGGCTCAACCCGGCCCACTGACACGGTTCGCGGTGCTGTTCCCACAAGCGTTTGAACAGCGCCTCCTTATCACTTCGCTCCCTTAACGGCGGCAGTTCCAGGGTCAGGCCGCCGATGCGGTAGTACAAGTCTTCTCGAAACCGCCCCAGTTGCACCTGTTCGCGCAACGAGCGGTTGGTCGCGGAAATGATGCGGATGTCCACCGGGAACAACTCGCTGCTGCCCACCGGTTGCACGCAACGCTCCTGCAACACCCGCAGCAAGCGGGCCTGGGTCGGCAGCGGCATGTCGCCGATCTCATCGAGGAACAGCGTGCCTTTGTCAGCCTTGCGGATCAGGCCGATGCTGCCTTTCTGGTTGGCGCCGGTGAACGCGCCTTTTTCATAGCCGAACAGCTCAGACTCCACCAGTTCGGCGGGAATAGCTGCACAGTTAACGGCGATGAACGCCTGTTTGTTGCGCGAGCTGGCCTGATGCAGGGCTTTGACGAACACCTCCTTGCCGACCCCGGTTTCGCCGTGAATCAACAACGGAATGTCTTTTTCCAACAGGCGCTCGGCCTGGCGCACGGCTTTTTCCACGCGGCTGTCGCCAAAATGCAGGGTGTTGAGGCTGATGGCGGCGGGCGCTATGACGCTGGGTTCAGTGAACACTCGCGCCTGAACAGGGGCCACATTTGGCCGCTTCAGCAGGCACTGGAAGCGATTGCGCCCCGACGTCTGAAGCGAGAAGGGCAGGCCTTCGGGTTGATTCAGCAGCTCCAGCAACGAAACCTTGAACACGCTCTCGACACTGACCCGCGACAGGCGCACGCCCAGCAGGTTGTCGGCGCGACGATTGGCGGACAGCACCTGGCCACTCTCATCGAAAATCAGCAATCCGGCCCACTGGCTGTCGAGGTTGTTGAGGCCGGTGTTGAACGTCAGTTGAAAGTGCTGGCCGTGGAACAGGTTGAGAATCAGCCGGTTTTCCACGGTCTGGCTCATCATCTTGACCATGCCCAGGGTATGGGACGGCGGCAGGTAGCTGTCGCTGGACACATCCAGCACGGCGATGACCTTGCGCTCGGCATCGAAAATCGGCGCGGCGGAGCCGGTCATGAAGCGGTTGGCCTTGAGAAAGTGCTCATCGTGCTCGATGTGCACCGCTTGCTCGCAAGCCAGCGCGGTACCGATCGCATTGGTGCCGCTGCAGCGCTCCATCCAGCTGGCGCCGGCGCTGAAGCCACGGGTGAGGTTTGGTTCGATAAACCGTTGGGTGCCCCAGGACGTCAGCACTTGGCCCTGATTGTCGGCGAGCATGATCAGGCAGTTGGAGTTGCTGAGGATGTTCTCGTAGTACGGCAGGACTTCCTGATGGGTGGTCTGCACCAGGGAATGCTGGCTTTCCAGCAATTGCTTGATGCCTTCCGCTGGTAGCTGATCGAAGGCCGGGGTGCTCTGATGGTTGAGACCGAAGGCGCGGCAACGGTTCCAGGAGTCCTGGACGATGGCGTCGTGGGATAACGCGGGGGCAGGTGCGGCCATTCAAGTCAGCCTCTGATTAACGCTTTTATTGTTGTTATGGATTTTGCATGACGTTCAAACGCCACAAGCCTGGCTCCTACAAGGACCGTGAACAACCCATAGAGTGTTGTTCACTAATGTTCATTGTCAATCGCTGAACTGTTCAGTTGTTCAGTCGCGATTGTTCATTTGTGTTCATCAATGAACGTGACCCAGCAGTCACTTTCAAGGATTCAAAGCCAAATCAACGGCTTGCGTTTTCTGGCACAAATGTCGCTATACCGCTCGGGTCGCTTGTCTCAAAAAATAAAAAAGGCCGAGCCATGTCATTAACCCTGGAGCATGTCAGCCGCACCGTCGAGGGCCAGACCTGGATTGACGATGCGTGCCTGCGTTTCGAACCCGGATCCTTCAACGTCTTGCTCGGGCGCACGCTGTCCGGCAAGACCAGTCTCATGCGCCTGATGGCCGGGCTGGACAAGCCTGACAGCGGTCGCATCCTGATGAATGGCGTCGATGTCACCCAGCGCCCGGTGCGCCTGCGCAACGTGTCAATGGTGTATCAGCAGTTCATCAATTACCCGACCATGACCGTCTTCGAGAACATCGCCTCGCCGTTGCGCCAGGCCGGTGTGTCCAATGAGCTGATCCAGAGCAAGGTGCTGGAAACCGCGAAGATGCTGCGCATCGAGAAGTTCCTCAAGCGTTTTCCGCTGGAACTCTCCGGTGGCCAGCAGCAGCGCACCGCCATGGCGAGGGCGCTGGTCAAGGATGCCGAGCTGATACTGTTCGATGAGCCACTGGTCAACCTCGACTACAAATTGCGCGAAGAGCTGCGCCAGGAAATGCGCGAGTTGTTCAAGGCGCGCCATACCATCGCCATCTATGCCACCACCGAGCCCAACGAGGCCCTGGCCCTGGGCGGCACCACCACCATTCTCCATGAAGGCCGGGTGATCCAGAGCGGCCCGTCGGCCGAGGTCTACCACCAGCCGCAGACCGTACTGGCGGCGGAGTTGTTCTCCGAGCCGCCGATCAACCTGATGCCGGGTCGCATTGCCGGCAACGAAGTGAGCTTCGCCAACTTCGTGCACTTCCCGTTGAACGTCGACTTGCGCCCGGTGGGCGAGGGCGAGTTCCGCTTTGGTGTGCGCCCCAGCCATATCTCGCTGGTACCGAGCAACGACGATGACCTGGAACTGGCGGTGACCGTCGAAGTCGCGGAAATCAGCGGCTCGGAAACCTTCCTGCACGTGCGCAACGAGCATTTCCTGCTGGTGCTGCACTTGCCCGGTGTTCACGAATACGACGTCGATGCGCCGATCCGCATCTACATCCCGACCCATAAACTGTTTGTGTTCGATGCGCAGGGGCGGCTGGTCCAGGCGCCCGGCCGGCGCGTCGCGAGGGTTGCCTGATGGCCGAAATCCGTTTGCAGAACCTCGCCCATAGCTATACCAGCACCCCGAGCGGCCCAGAGGACTACGCGATCCGCCAGATGGACCACATCTGGGAACAGGGCGGCGCCTACGCGTTGCTCGGCCCGTCGGGTTGCGGCAAGTCGACCTTGCTCAACATCATTTCCGGCTTGCTCAGCCCGTCCCAGGGCCATGTGCTGTTCGATGGCAAGGCGGTCAACAACCTGACCCCGGAAAAGCGCAACATCGCCCAGGTGTTCCAGTTCCCGGTGGTCTACGACACCATGACGGTGTTCGACAACCTGGCCTTTCCGTTGCGTAACCAGGGCATGGCCGAGGCGAAAATTCACACCAAGGTGCGGGAAATTGCCGAAGTTCTCGACCTGCAGAGCCTGCTGAGCAAGAAAGCCAGCAACCTCACCGCCGACGAAAAACAGAAAGTCTCCATGGGCCGTGGGTTGGTGCGTGATGACGTCTCGGCCATCCTCTTCGATGAGCCGCTGACGGTGATCGACCCGCACCTGAAGTGGAAGCTGCGGCGCAAGCTCAAGCAGATCCACGAGCAGTTCAACATCACCATGGTCTATGTCACCCACGATCAACTGGAGGCCTCGACCTTCGCCGATAAAATTGCGGTGATGTACGGCGGACAGATCGTGCAGTTCGGCACGCCGCGGGAATTGTTCGAGCGGCCGAGCCACACCTTTGTCGGTTATTTCATTGGCAGTCCGGGGATGAACCTGATCGAGGTCGAGGTGCAACCAGGGGGCGTCGGTTTCGCCTCGACCCATCTACCCTTGTCCGAGGCCATGCAGAAACGCATCGCCGAGTCCGAATGGCACACCCTGAAGGTCGGCATTCGCCCGGAGTTCATCCATGTCTGGGACGAACCCTTTGATGACGCGCTGCGGGCACAAGTCGTACACGTCGAAGACCTCGGCACCTACAAGATCATGACCCTCAACCTCGACGGCGTGCCGCTGAAAGTACGCCTGGCCGAAGACAAGCCGGTGCCCGAAGGCACCGCGTATATCAGTTTTCCAGCGCAGTGGCTGATGGTCTATGCCGATGATTTCCTGCTGGAACCGCAATCGGTGGGTGAGGTGCAGTCATGAACAAGGTGCAGAACAACAAGGCCTGGTGGCTGGTGCTGCCGGTATTCCTGCTGGTGGCGTTCAGTGCGGTGATCCCGATGATGACCGTGGTCAACTACTCGGTGCAGGACATCTTCGACCAGTCCAGCCGCTACTTCGTCGGTGCCGACTGGTACAAGCAGGTGCTGCTCGACCCGCGTTTGCACGATTCGTTGCTGCGCCAGTTCATCTACTCGGCGTGCGTGCTGCTGATCGAAATCCCCCTGGGCATCGCGATTGCCCTGACCATGCCGACCAAGGGGCGCTGGTCGTCGGTGGTGCTGATCATCCTGGCGATTCCGTTGCTGATCCCGTGGAACGTGGTCGGCACCATCTGGCAAATCTTCGGCCGGGCCGACATTGGCCTGCTGGGGGCGAGCCTCAAGGCCATGGGCATCAACTACAACTATGCGGCGAACACCATGGACGCCTGGGTCACCGTGCTGGTGATGGACGTCTGGCACTGGACCTCACTGGTGGCGCTCTTGTGTTTCTCCGGATTGCGGGCGATTCCGGACGTGTACTACCAGGCGGCGCGGATCGACCGTGCCTCGGCCTGGGCCGTGTTCCGGCATATCCAGTTGCCCAAGCTCAAGAGTGTGCTCTTGATCGCCGTGATGCTGCGCTTCATGGACAGCTTCATGATCTACACCGAGCCGTTCGTATTGACCGGGGGCGGGCCGGGCAATGCCACGACCTTCCTCAGCCAGACCCTGACGCAGATGGCGATCGGGCAGTTCGACCTGGGGCCGGCCGCCGCATTCTCGCTGGTGTACTTCCTGATCATCCTGTTGGTGTCCTGGCTGTTTTATACCGCCATGACTCACTCTGACGCCAACCGCTGAGGCCATCATGAGCATGAGGCTATCCCTATGAAAAAAGTGATCCCACTGCTGATCTACATCCTGTTCCTGCTGGTGCCGATCTACTGGCTGCTGAACATGTCCTTCAAGAGCAACAGCGAAATCCTCGGCGGCCTGACGCTTTTCCCACAGGATTTCACCCTGGCCAACTACAAGGTGATCTTCACCGATCCGAGCTGGTACACCGGCTACATCAACTCGGCGTACTACGTGAGCCTGAACACCATCATCTCCCTCACCGTGGCATTGCCGGCGGCCTATGCGTTCTCGCGCTACCGCTTCCTCGGCGACAAGCACCTGTTCTTCTGGCTGCTGACCAACCGCATGGCGCCGCCAGCGGTGTTCCTGTTGCCGTTCTTCCAGCTGTATTCATCGATCGGCCTGTTCGACACCCACATCGCGGTGGCCCTGGCGCACTGCCTGTTCAACGTGCCGCTGGCAGTGTGGATTCTCGAAGGCTTCATGTCGGGTGTTCCCAAGGAAATCGACGAAACCGCCTACATCGACGGCTACAGTTTTCCCAAGTTCTTCGTGAAGATCTTCATTCCGCTGATCGGCTCCGGCATCGGTGTCACGGCGTTTTTTTGCTTCATGTTTTCCTGGGTCGAGCTGCTGCTGGCGCGGACCCTGACCTCGGTGAACGCCAAGCCCATCGCGGCGGTGATGACCCGCACGGTCTCGGCGTCGGGTATCGACTGGGGCGTGCTGGCGGCGGCGGGGGTGTTGACCATCCTCCCGGGCATGCTGGTGATCTGGTTTGTTCGCAACCACGTGGCCAAGGGCTTTGCCCTGGGCCGGGTATGAGGAGTCGATGATGGAATGGATGAGTTGGACCGTCCCCACGGCGGCGTTCTTCAGTGTCATCGCCTTGATCCTGGTGGGCATGACCACCTGGGAGTTGCGTTCGCCAAGCATTCTGCGACGGGGCTTTTTACCGATTGCCACCACCCGTGGCGATCGGTTGTTCATCGGTCTTCTCGGCAGCGCCTACCTGCATCTGCTGGTAATCGGCGTGACCGACTGGAGCATCTGGGTCGCCTTCGCGATGTCCCTGGTGTGGCTGTTGGCTGTGATGCGTTGGGGCTAGTCGAATCGCTCGGCAATGTTGCTCCGAAACTCAATAAGGAGGTCTCTATGTTCGACAAAAACAATAAGCTGCGACATAGCATTTCATTGGCAGCCATGCTGGCACTCAGCGGTTTGAGCGCTTCGGCCTGGGCCGATGCCTATGAAGACGCCGCGAAGAAATGGATCGGCAGCGAGTTCAAGCCGTCGACCCTGACGGCCGATCAGCAACTCGAAGAGCTGAAGTGGTTCATCAAGGCGGCGGAGCCGTTTCGCGGAATGAGCATCAAGGTGGTGTCGGAAACCATCGCCACCCACGAGTACGAATCCAAGGTGCTGGCCAAGGCCTTCACTGAAATCACCGGGATCAAGCTGACCCACGACCTGCTGCAGGAAGGCGACGTGGTGGAAAAGCTGCAGACCCAGATGCAGTCGGACAAGAACATCTATGACGGCTGGGTCAACGACTCGGACCTGATCGGTACGCACTTCCGTTACGGCAAGACCGAATCGATCACCGACCTGATGGCCAACGAAGGCAAGAACTTCACCTCGCCGACCCTGGACATCAAGGACTTCATCGGCATCTCCTTCACCACCGCGCCGGACGGCAAGATCTATCAGCTGCCCGACCAACAATTCGCCAACCTGTACTGGTTCCGCGCCGACTGGTTCGAACGCGCGGACCTCAAAGCCAAATTCAAGGAAAAGTACGGCTACGAGCTGGGTGTGCCGGTGAACTGGTCGGCCTATGAAGACATTGCCAAGTTCTTCAGCGAAGACGTCAAGGAAATCGACGGCAAGCGTGTCTACGGGCACATGGACTACGGCAAGAAAGACCCGTCCCTGGGCTGGCGCTTTACCGATGCCTGGTTCTCCATGGCCGGTGGCGGCGACAAGGGCATTCCCAATGGCTTGCCGGTGGACGAGTGGGGCATCCGCGTTGAGGACTGCCACCCGGTCGGCTCCAGCGTGACCCGTGGTGGCGACACCAACGGCCCGGCGGCGGTATTCGCCACCACCAAATACGTGGACTGGATGAAGAAATACGCACCACCTGAAGCGGCGGGCATGACCTTCTCCGAATCCGGGCCGGTACCGTCCCAGGGCAACATTGCCCAACAGATCTTCTGGTACACCGCCTTCACCGCCGACATGACCAAGCCGGGCCTGGCCGTGATGAACGCTGATGGCACGCCAAAATGGCGCATGGCACCGTCGCCACGCGGGCCGTACTGGGAGGAGGGCATGAAGCTGGGGTATCAGGACGTGGGTTCCTGGACGTTCATGAAGTCCACGCCTGAGAAACAAAAACTCGCGGCCTGGCTATACGCACAGTTCGTGACCTCGAAAACCGTCTCGCTGAAGAAAACCATCGTCGGCCTGACCCCGATCCGCGAATCGGACATCAACTCGCAGGCCATGACCGACCTGGCACCGAAACTGGGTGGCCTGGTGGAGTTCTACCGCAGCCCGGCCCGCGTGCAATGGACCCCGACCGGGACCAACGTGCCGGATTATCCGCGCCTGGCGCAACTGTGGTGGAGCCACATCGCCGAAGCCGCCAGCGGCGAGAAAACCCCGCAACAGGCACTCGACGGCCTGGCCAAGGATCAGGACGCCATCATGTCCCGTCTGGAGCGCTCGAAAGCCCAAGCCACCTGCGCGCCTAAAATGAACCCTGAGCGCGATGCTCAATACTGGTTCGATCAGCCGGGCGCACCGAAACCGAAACTGGCGAACGAGAAGCCGCAGGGTGAAACCGTGAGTTATGCCGAACTGCTGAAATCGTGGGAGGCGGCGCGCAAGTAAAGCGTTGGAGTGTGAAAGGCGAACGGCACCGGGAGGTGCCGTTTTCATTTGTGTCTGTTCCACCGCTATCGCGAGCAGGCTCACTCCTACATTTGATCGGCGGTGTTCGCGATTTGTGTGTCCACAGACGATCCCCTGTGGGAGCGAGCCTGCTCGCGATGAGGGTATTACAGGCAATCCATTTATTAGAGTGGACCGATCAGACTAAAACAGCTAAATCGGTGTACTTGGCAACCAACGGGTCGGCGGTGAGAAGCTTCATGGGTTCAGTCATGGCGGTTGCAACAATGAGGCGGTCGAACGGGTCGCGATGGTGATGCTCGAGGTCTTTCACAGCAATGGCATGCTCGGAAGTGACCGGCAATTCGATGAACCCGCTTTCGAGGCAGTACTGCCGGATTTCTTCCAGATCGACATTCAGCTTACCCAGTCCGACTTTGATCGCCATCTCCCAGAATGACGCTGCGCTGACATAAATGTCGGCAGCGTTCTCAATGAGCTTTCTGGCTTTGCCCGAGAGTCTCGGATCATCACTGAGTGTCCAGAGCAAAATGTGCGTGTCGAGCAGCAGCCTCATTCGCCAGTGCCTTCAAATACATCGAGCATGTCGTCTGGCAGGGGCGCGTCAAAGTCTTCCGGAAGCACCAGTTTGCCTTTCATTGTTCCGATTCGCTGTCCGCTGGGTTTTCCAATTGGAACCAGGCGCGCAAGGGCCCGACCATGTTTGGCGATCGTGATGATCTGTCCGGCTGCTGCATCATCGACGAGTTTGGACAGATTATTTTTGGCTTCGGCCAACGGAACGATGATCATCATTTCTCCCCCATATTCTGGACAAATATAGCCAGAATTTTCGCGCACGACAAAGAAGCTTGGTTTCTCGGTGATAGCCGGGGAATATTTGGAACTCTTCACTCTATGGCTTAGCAACGTGACATTCCCTTGGCGCTCGGCAGCCAGGGAGTCCAAGCCTTCTATCAGTTCGGAAAAAATGTCACGTTTCATTGTCGGTTCTCGCATTGGTTTCTCAATCTGGAAGCTATTCAAGATAGAGCCAAATGCTCAGTGCTGGATGTAGGACAAGACGGCTACTACCGCGTGAGCTTTCTGGATTTATTGGAGGAGGAGTGCACACCGGTAATAAATCCCACAAACGCAAAAACGGCACCCGAAGGTGCCGTTTCTGTTTACTACCGAGTGAAGCTTAAGCGATCAACCCGCCAGACCCGATTGCTGTACCAGGTTCAACAACGGCTGTGGATACAGGCCGAGGAAGAAGGCCAGTACCGCGATGGCGAGCAGCATCACGCCGCCTGCACGTTGCTCCCAATGTAGCTGGGCATCGTGGCGACGCAGGTTCGGTTCGATCAGGTACAGGGTGACCATGACGCGCAGGTAGTAGAACACGCCGATGGCGCTGCCCAGTACCAGGGAGCCGACCAGCCACCATTGTTGCGACTGGACACCGGTGGCGATGATGTAGAACTTGCCGATGAAGCCCGCGGTCAGCGGGATACCGGCCAGGGACAGCATCATCACGGTCAGTACGGCGGTCAGGTACGGACGGCGCCAGAACAGGCCGCGGTATTCGTACAGGGCATCGGCGTCACGGCCGTTGTACGGCGAGGACATCAGGGTGATCACGCCGAACGCGCCGAGGCTGGTGATCACGTAGGTGACCAGGTACACGCCGATGGCTTCCACGGCCAGGCCCTTGCTCGCCACCAGGGCGATCAGCAGGTAACCGAAGTGGGCGATGGAGGAGTAACCCAGCAGACGCTTGAGGTTGCTCTGGGTCAGCGCCAGCAGGTTACCGAACAGGATCGACGCGATGGCGATGATGGTCAGCACGTCGCTCAGTACGCCGCTGCTCGCCGCTGGCGAGATCTGGAACAGACGCACCATCACCGCGAACACGGCAACTTTGGAAGCGGTCGCCAGGAACGCTGCCACCGGTGCCGGAGCACCTTCGTAAACGTCTGGTGTCCAGAGGTGGAAAGGTACCAGCGACAGCTTGAACGCCAGGCCGATCAGCATCATGCCCAGGCCCAGTTGCGCCAGCGAGCTTGGCAGGCCAGTGGCCGCCAGGGCCTGGCCGATGCCGACGAAGCTCAGGGAGCCGGAGTCGGCATACAGCAGCGCCATGCCAAACAACAGGAACGCGGAACCGGCAGCCGACAGCACCATGTACTTGATGCCGGCTTCCAGCGAACGCTTGTTGAAGAAGGCGTAGGCCACCAGACCGTAGACCGGTACCGACAGCAGCTCCAGGCCGATGAACAAGCCGGCCAGGTGCTGCGCGCTGACCAGTACCAGGCCACCGGCGGCGGCCATCAGGATCAGCAGGTACAGTTCTTCACGGTTGCCCGGGTAACCCGAACCGCCATCGCCGAGGTAGGCGTGGGCGAGGGTCACACAGGCCAGGGTGGCGACCAGGATCAGCGCCATGTACAGGCAGGCGAAGGTGTCGATCTGCAGCAGTGGAGTCACCGCCAGTGGCGCGACTTTCAGGGCCGGCAGGATCGACAGCAACGCCAGGTTCAGACCCGCCACCGACAGCAGGAAGGTCTGGGAGTGGTTACGCCGCCAGGCGATCGCCAGCATTACCACGATGATCGTGGCACTGGTGATCAACAGCGGCCCCAGCGCAATAAAGTGTTGAAGTGTAAATTCCATAGCGCTCTTACCGGGCCGAAGCGAGTTGAGTGAAGGCGGTGCCGAGCCATTGCTGCACGCCATGCATCGTAGCGGCAGAGGTATCGAGGAACGGTTGCGGGTAGACGCCGATGTAGATCAGCAGCGCTGCCAGACCGACCACCATGATCATTTCGCGACCGTCCATGCCATGCAGTACCGCGTCCGACTTGGCCGGGCCGAAGTACGCACGGTGGATCATGATCAGCGAGTAGACCGAACCGAACACCAGGCCGGACGTCGCGATGATGGTGACCCATGGAGCGATCGGGAAGGTGCCGATCAGGATCAGGAACTCACCAACAAAGTTACCGGTACCCGGCAGGCCCAGGGACGCGGCTGCGAAGAACAGGCTGAGGGCCGGCAGGTAGGCGATCTTCGACCACAGGCCACCCATTTCACGCATGTCGCGGGTGTGGGTGCGTTCGTACAGCTGGCCACTCAGGATAAAGAGTGCCGCGGCCGACAGACCGTGCGCCAGCATCTGCATCACTGCGCCCTGCAGCGCCAGTTGGCTGCCGGAGTAGATGCCGATCAGAACGAAGCCCATGTGGGAAACGGACGAGAAGGCGATCAGACGCTTGATGTCGGTTTGCGCGAACGCCAGGAACGCACCGTAGAAGATCCCGATCAGACCCAGGGTCATGGCGAACGGCGCGAACTCGGCCGACGCATTCGGGAACAGCGGCAGGGCGAAACGCAGCAGGCCGTACGCAGCAGTTTTGAGCAAGATACCGGCCAGGTCCACGGAACCTGCGGTCGGTGCCTGGGCGTGAGCGTCAGGCAACCAGGAGTGGAACGGCACGACTGGCAACTTCACCGCGAAGGCGATGAAGAAGCCGAGCATCAGGATGTACTCGGTGGTCGTCGACATCTTGGTTTTCAACAGGTCGGCGTAGTTGAAGGTAATCACGCCGGTGTCGTTGAAGTTGACCAGTACCAGGCCCAGGATCGCCACCAGCATGATCAGGCCGGAAGCCTGAGTGAAGATGAAGAACTTGGTCGCCGCGTAGATCCGGGTTTTCTTGCCGTCCGAAGAACTGTGACCCCAGAGCGCGATGAGGAAGTACATCGGCACCAGCATCATTTCCCAGAAGAAGAAGAACATGAACAGGTCGAGGGCCAGGAACACGCCGACGACACCGCCCAGGATCCACATCAGGTTCAGGTGGAAGAAGCCAACGTGACGCTGGATCTCTTTCCACGAGCAGAGGACCGAAAGGACACCCAGCAGGCCGGTCAGCATGATCATCAGCAGCGACAGGCCGTCGAGGGCCAGGTGCACGCTGATGCCGAAACGCTGGATCCAGATGTGCTTGAACTCAAGCACCCAGGCCGGGTCGGCGCCAGGCGCCGGGGCAAACGAATAGTCGCCGTGGGCCCACAGCCAGAGGCCGAGGGCGAGCAACAGGGACATGGTGATCAGCGCAATCCAGCGGGGGAGGGTGGCGCCGAAGCGCTCACCCAGCCAGCACAGCAGGCCGCCGATGAAGGGTATCAGGATTAGCCAAGGCAGAATCATGACGGGCTCAATTCCTTTCGCAAGTTCGCAAGGTTCATATCAGACCGCTACCAGCACGACGGCGCCGATTACCAGCACGGCACCAGCAGCCATCGAGGCGGCATACCAACGCAGTTGACCGGTCTCGGTACGGCTCAGGGCGGTGTGACCGCCTTTGGCCATGCGCGGGATCAGACCGATGGTCTGGTCGAGCGGGTCTTTGCGCAGGATGTGGCTGATCGCCAGGTAAGGCTTGACGAACAGTTTGTCGTAGATCCAGTCGAAGCCCCAGGCAGCGAACCACCAGGCCGACAGGAAGCGGCCGATGCCGCTGTTGGCGATGGCGGTGACGAAGCGACGCTTGCCGAGGAACAGCAGCGCGGACAGCAGGATACCGGCCAGGGCGATGGCGCCCGAAGCGATTTCCAGGCTGTGCTTGGCTTCGCCGCCGGCATGGCCGACGCTTTGCGGCAGCACGCCATGCAGCGGTGGAACGATCATTGCGCCGACGAAGGTCGACAGCACGATCAGCACCGACAGTGGCAGCCAGTGAGCGATACCGTGACCGGCGTGGGCTTCGGTCTTCGCTTCACCGTGGAACGCGATGAAGATCAGGCGGAAGGTGTACAGCGACGTCATGAACGCACCGACCAGACCTGCATACAGCAGGCCTTCGTGGCCGCTGGCAAACGCTTCCCAGAGGATTTCGTCCTTGGAGTAGAAGCCCGCGGTCACCAGTGGCAGGGCCGCCAGGGCCGCGCCGCCGACGATGAAGCTGGCGTAGGCCAGGGGCAGTTTTTTCCACAGGCCGCCCATCTTGAAGATGTCCTGCTCGTGGTGGCAGGCAACGATCACCGCACCGGAAGCAAGGAACAGCAGGGCCTTGAAGAAGGCGTGGGTCATCAGGTGGAAGATCGCACCATCCCAGGCACCAACGCCCAGGGCCAGGAACATGTAGCCGATCTGGCTCATGGTCGAGTAGGCGAGGATACGCTTGATGTCGGTTTGCACCAGTGCGGCGAAACCGGCCAGGACCAGGGTCACGCCACCAACGATGCCTACCAGGTGCAGGATTTCCGGCGCCAGGGTGAACAGGCCGTGGGTACGGGCGATCAGGTAGACGCCCGCGGTCACCATGGTTGCGGCGTGGATCAGTGCCGAAACCGGGGTAGGACCGGCCATCGCATCCGCCAGCCAGGTTTGCAGCGGCAGTTGCGCGGATTTACCGACAGCGCCGCCCAGCAGCATCAGGGTGGCCATGACCATCCAGAAGTCGCCGGCCTGGAATTTCTGCGGTGCCAGCACCAGCAGTTCCTGGACGTTCAGCGTGCCCAGTTGGGCGAACAGGATGAACAGGCCGATGGCCATGAACACGTCGCCGATACGGGTCACGATGAAGGCCTTGAGCGCGGCGTTACCGTTGTTGCGGTTGCTGTAGTAGAAACCGATCAACAGGTACGAGCACAGGCCCACGCCTTCCCAGCCGAAGTACAGGAACAACAGGTTATCGCCCAGCACCAGGAACAGCATGCTGGCGATAAACAGGTTGGTGTAGGCGAAGAAACGCGAGTAACCGGCTTCACCGCGCATGTACCAGGATGCGAACAGGTGGATCAGGAAGCCGACGCCGACCACCACACCGAGCATGGTCAGGGACAGACCATCCAGGTACAGGGCAAAGTTCGGCGTGAAGCCTTCCACCGCCATCCACTGCCACAACACCTGGGTGTAGTGGCCGCCTTCAGGTGGTGCGACGTTGAACTGCCAGATCACGTAAGCGGTGACGATGGCAGACAGGCCGACGGAACCGACGCCGATCAGCGCCGAGAGGTTTTCCGAGAGGCGTCCACGGGAGAACGACAGCAGCAGGAAACCAATGAGAGGGAATACGAAAGTCAGATAGAGAAAATTCATCCGCGCATCTCACTGGCAGCGTCGATATCGAGCGTGTGGAAGCGGCGATACAGTTGCAGCAGGATCGCCAGGCCAATACTGGCCTCGGCGGCTGCCAGGCTGATCACCAGGATGAACATGATCTGTCCATCCGGCTGCGCCCAGCGGCTACCGGCAACGATGAACGCCAGCGCGGAGGCATTCATCATGACCTCCAGGCTCATCAGCACGAAAAGAATGTTGCGGCGGACCATCAGGCCGACCAGGCCGAGGCAGAACAGGATGCCGGCGACCGCCAGACCATGCTCCATGGGGATAGCAGGCATCGTCATTGCTCCTTGGCTTCGTTGCGGCCCAAGTGGAACGCCGTGACGGCTGCGGCGAGCAGCAGCATCGAGGCGAGTTCGACCACCAGCAGGTACGGACCGAACAGGCTGATGCCCACGGCCTTGGCGTCTACGGTGGTGTGGCCGACGGCTTCACCGGTCTGGTGGGAGAACAGCACGTACAGCAGTTCCACCAGCAGCAGTGCGGCCAGGGCGACCGGGCCGCCCCAGATACCGGGCTTGAGCCAGACGCGCTCCTGCTGAACCGAGGCGGGCCCCAGGTTCAGCATCATCACCACGAATACGAACAGCACCATGATGGCGCCAGCGTAGGCGATCACTTCCAGGACACCGGCGAACGGCGCGCCGAGGGCGAAGAACGTCATCGCCACGGCGATCAGCGAAATGATCAGGTAGAGCAGGGCGTGCACAGGGTTGGTGTTGGTGATCACGCGAAGCGTGGACACCACAGCGATACCCGATGCGAAATAGAAAGCGAATTCCATCTTTCTTCCTTAAGGCAGCAAGCTCTTCACGTTGATCGGTTCGGCTTCATTCTGCGCGGAGCCTTTCGGCTTACCGGCAATCGCCATACCTGCAACACGATAGAAGTTGTAATCAGGGTTTTTGCCGGGGCCGGAGATCAGCAGATCTTCTTTCTCGTAAACCAGGTCCTGACGTTTGAACTCGGCCATTTCGAAATCCGGTGTCAGCTGGATCGCGGTGGTCGGGCAGGCTTCCTCGCAGAGGCCGCAGAAAATGCAGCGCGAGAAGTTGATGCGGAAGAAATCCGGGTACCAGCGACCGTCTTCGGTTTCAGCTTTCTGCAGCGAGATGCAACCGACCGGGCACGCGACGGCGCACAGGTTGCAGGCTACGCAACGCTCTTCGCCGTCGGGGTCGCGGGTCAGGACGATACGGCCACGGTAGCGCGGCGGCAGGTAGACCGGTTCTTCCGGGTACTGCAACGTGTCGCGCTTGCGGAAGGCGTGGCCGAAAATCATCACCAGGCTGCGAAGCTGGGTGTAGAAGCCATGCACGATGTCAAATATGTACTTCATGATTCTCTATCCTCACTGAGCCGCGACGGCGGGCGTGTTGAGCAACACGATCGCAGCGGTCACCAGCATGTTGACGAGGGTCAGCGGCAAGCAGAACTTCCAGCTGAAATCCATCACCTGGTCATACCGTGGGCGCGGAATCGAGGCGCGCAACAGGATGAACATCATGATGAAGAAAGCGGTTTTCAGTGCGAACCAGATGAACGGGATCTGCGGCAGGATGTTGAACGGACCGTGCCAGCCACCGAAGAACAAGGTCACCAGCAGTGCCGAAATCAACACGATGCCGATGTACTCGCCAACGAAGAACATGCCCCATTTCATACCGGCGTATTCAATGTGGTAACCGTCGGCCAGTTCCTGTTCCGCTTCCGGCTGGTCGAACGGGTGACGGTGAGTCACGGCCACGCCAGCGATGAAGAAGGTCAGGAAACCGAAGATCTGCGGAATGATGAACCACATGTTCTGCGCTTGGTATTCAACGATGTCGCGCATGTTGAACGAGCCCACCTGGATCACGATGCCCATCAACGACAGGCCCATGAACACTTCGTACGACACGGTCTGTGCCGAGGCCCGCAAGCTGCCCAGCAGGGCGAACTTGTTGTTGCTCGACCAGCCGGCGAACAGCACCGCGTAGACCGACAGGCCGGCCATGGCGAAGAAGAACAGGATGCCGATGTTGATGTCCGCCACGCCCCAGGTCGGGGTGATCGGGATGATCGCGAAGGCAATCAGCAGGGCGCTCATGGCGACTACCGGTGCCAGGGTGAAGATCATCTTGTCGGCGAATGGAGGCGTCCAGTCTTCCTTGAAGAACATCTTGATCATGTCGGCGGCGATCTGGAACGCGCCGAACGGACCGACGCGGTTCGGACCGTAACGGTCCTGCCAGAGGGCGAGCAGGCGACGCTCGACCCAGCTGAGCAGGGCGCCGCAGACCACCACGGCAAGCAGGATCACCACGGCCTTGAGGACCGCGATGATGATGTCGATCACTTCAGGAGTGAACAAGGTCATTGCGCTGCCTCCTGCAGACCGTCAACGGATTTGCCAAAGATTGCTGGCGGAATGCCGGCGATGCCCGCAGGCAAGGCCACCAGGCCAGCGCCCAGTTCTTCGTTGATGCGCAGCGGCAGACGCAGGGTCTGGCCAGCCACGTTCAAGCTCAGCATGGCGCCGTCGTTGACACCCAGGCGGTCGGCTTCGGACTTGGCCAGGGCGACGTAGGCGGCCGGGATGCGTTCCTGGACCGGCGCGGCTTTCGAAGAGTTCTCTTCGCTGCCGAACAGGTGGAAGAACGGCACGACCTGCCAGGTACCCGGGGCCGGGTTGAACGCGCGCGGAACAGCGGCGAACCAGTTCAGCGAATCACCGCTGCTTTCGATCAGGCGGGTGCCCGGGTCGCCAGCGCGGATGTGACCACCGACTTCGTCCTGGAACTTGTTCCAGGCTTGCGGCGAGTTCCAGCCCGGAGACCAGGCGAATGGCACTTGCTGACGTGGTTCGGCCGAACCCGAGTAACCTTCCATGGAGAAGGCGAACGCGGTGTCCTTGTCCTGCGGGGTACGCGGCTCGTGCACGCTGATGTCGGCACGCATGGCGGTACGACCGGAGTAACGCAGCGGTTCACGGGCCAGTTTCATGCCCTTGATGCGGAACGCGGCGGACGGTGCAGCATCGACGATGCGGTTCAGTTGCGGCGTGCTCGAAGCCACGGCGGCGGTGACGTGGTCCAGTTGGGTCCAGTCGATCGGCTTGTTCAGCAGGGTCGCGCGCAGGGCATGCAGCCAGCGCCAGCCTTCGTGAACCAGGATGCTGGCATCCATGTACTTCGGATCGAACACCTGGAAGAAACGCTGGGCGCGGCCTTCCTGGCTGACCAGGGTACCGTCGCCTTCAGCGAAGCTGGCGGCTGGCAGGACCAGGTGCGCGCGATCGCTGGTGGCGGTCTTCTGGTGATCAGCCGCGATCAGCACTTTGGCGGCGGTCAGGGCAGCATCGACCTTCGCTTTGTCGGTACGGGTGTACAGGTCGTTTTCCAGCACGACGATGGCGTCGGCTTTACCGTCGATCACCGCTTGCAGCGCGGCGTCGACCGATTCGCCACCGAGCATGGCCAGGCCGAGGCTGTTGGCCTCTGGCACGATCAGGCTGATGGAACCGTTCTTCTCGCGCAGCTTCAGGGCCTTGGCGATGTTGGCGGCAGCCTCGATCAGCGCTTTGGAACCCAGGGAGGTACCGGCGATGATCAGCGGGCGCTTGGCCGCGAGCAGGGCGTCGGCGATGCGCTTGGCCAGCTCGAGGGCTTCGGCGTCCAGGCCTTCTACGGCTGGAGCGCTGGCGTCGAGGGCGTGAGCCACGGCGAAACCGATGCGGGCCAGGTCGTCGGGCGCTGCGTGCACGCACTCTTCAGCGATGTCGTCGAGCTTGGTTTCAGCCAGGCTTGCGATGAACAGCGGGTTCAGCGCGTGCTGGCCGATGTTCTTCACCGCGGCGTCGAGCCAAGGCTGGACGCGCATGGCGTCGGCCATGTCTTCGGCCTTGCCCTTGACCGATTGACGCAGGGACAGCGCCACACGGGCGGCGGTCTGGGTCAGGTCTTCACCGAGGACGAAGATGGCGTCGTGGTCTTCGATGTCGCGCATGTTCGGCACAGGCAGCGGGCTGTCTTTGAGCACCTGCAGTACCAGACGGATACGTTCCAACTCGGCGGCTTCGATACCGGAGTAGAAGTGCTCGGCGCCGACCAGTTCGCGCAACGCGTAGTTGCTTTCGAGGCTGGCGCGTGGCGATCCGATGCCGACGATGTTGCGACCGCGCAGCAGGTCAGCGGCTTTATCCAGGGCTTCGTCGAGGCTCAGCTTGGCGCCGTTGGCCAGCAGTGGCTGACGTGGACGGTCGGTGCGGTTGACATAGCCATAGCCGAAACGGCCACGGTCGCACAGGAAGTACTGGTTGACCGAACCGTTGTAGCGGTTTTCGATACGACGCAGTTCGCCGTAGCGCTCGCCCGGGGAGATGTTGCAACCGCTGGAGCAGCCATGGCAGATGCTCGGCGAGAACTGCATGTCCCACTTACGGTTGTAGCGCTCGGAGTGAGTCTTGTCGGTGAACACACCGGTCGGGCATACCTCGGTGAGGTTGCCGGAGAACTCGCTTTCCAGCACGCCGTCTTCAACGCGACCGAAGTACACGTTGTCGTGGGCGCCGAATACGCCGAGGTCGGTGCCGCCAGCGTAGTCTTTATAGAAGCGCACGCAGCGGTAGCAAGCGATGCAGCGGTTCATTTCGTGGGAAATGAACGGGCCCAGTTGCTGGTTCTGGTGGGTACGCTTGGTGAAGCGGTAACGGCGCTCGTTGTGGCCGGTCATTACCGTCATGTCTTGCAGGTGGCAGTGACCGCCTTCCTCACAGACCGGGCAGTCGTGAGGGTGGTTGGTCATCAGCCATTCAACAACGCTGGCGCGAAACGCCTTGGACTCTTCATCGTCGATGGAGATCCAGGTGCCATCGGTGGCAGGGGTCATGCAGGACATGACGATACGACCACGGGTGTCGTTCTCGTCGGTGTACTGCTTGACCGCGCACTGGCGGCAAGCGCCAACGCTGCCAAGGGCGGGGTGCCAGCAGAAGTAAGGAATATCGAGGCCTAGCGACAGACATGCCTGTAACAGGTTGTCTGCCCCGTCGACTTCGAGCGCTTTGCCGTCTACGTGGATAGTGGCCATGGTTCAAAGTTCTTCGTTGGCCCGGTGTCAGCGGGCGTGGCTAATGGAATCTTGTTATCCGCGCGAATCAACACAGCCGGTAAAGGCGTCATCGCACGAAAAGCGAAGGGCACGGACCCTTCGCCTTGTTTAAGCGTTTACGCGCCGACTACGATCGGCCTGGCCAGAGGCGGGACGGCGGCGCGGGTAGGCGCGATGCCGGCTTCGAACTCGTGGCGGAAGTATTTGATGGCACTGCCCAACGGCTCCACGGCACCCGGTGCGTGAGCACAGAAGGTCTTGCCAGGGCCGAGGAAGCCGACCAGACCCAGCAGGGTCTCGATGTCGCCGGCTTGCCCTTCACCGTTCTCGATGGCCATCAGCAGCTTGACGCTCCATGGCAGGCCATCGCGGCACGGGGTGCAGAAGCCGCAGGATTCGCGGGCGAAGAACTGCTCCATGTTGCGCAGCAGGGACACCATGTTGACGCTGTCGTCCACCGCCATGGCCAGGCCGGTACCCATACGGGTGCCCACCTTGGCGATGCCGCCGGCGTACATTTGTGCGTCCAGGTGTTCCGGCAACAGGAAGCCGGTACCGGCGCCGCCAGGCTGCCAGGCCTTGAGCTTGTAACCGTCGCGCATGCCGCCGGCGTAGTCTTCGAACAGCTCGCGAGCGGTGACGCCGAATGGCAGTTCCCAGAGGCCAGGGTTCTTGACCTTGCCGGAGAAGCCCATGAGCTTGGTGCCCATGTCTTCGCTGCCTTCGCGAGCCAACGATTTGTACCAGTCCACGCCGTCGGCAATGATTGCCGGCACGTTGCACAGGGTCTCGACGTTGTTCACGCAGGTCGGCTTGCCCCACACGCCAACGGCGGCCGGGAAGGGCGGCTTGGAGCGCGGGTTGGCGCGGCGGCCTTCGAGGGAGTTGATCAACGCGGTTTCTTCACCGCAGATGTAACGCCCGGCGCCGGTGTGCACGAACAGCTCGAAATCGAAGCCGCTGCCCAGGATGTTTTTACCCAGCAGGCCCGCTGCCTTGGCTTCTTCCACGGCACGGTTGAGGTGCTTGGCGGCGGTGGTGTACTCGCCACGCAGGAAGATGTAGCCACGGTAGGTTTTCAGTGCGCGGGCACTGATCAGCATGCCTTCGATCAGCAGATGGGGCAGTTGCTCCATCAGCATGCGGTCTTTCCAGGTGTTCGGCTCCATTTCATCCGCGTTGCACAGCAGGTAGCGGATGTTGATGGATTCGTCTTTGGGCATCAGGCCCCACTTCACGCCAGTGGGGAAGCCTGCACCGCCGCGACCCTTGAGGCCGGAGTCTTTCACGGTCTGGACGATATCGTCCTGGGCCATGTCGGCGAAGGCCTTGCGCGCAGCAGCGTAACCGTTCTTGGCCTGGTACTCGTCGAGCCATACGGCTTCGCCGTCGTCACGCAGGCGCCAGGTAAGCGGGTGAGTCTCGGCCGAACGCTTGATGCGGTTGGCCGGGCCGAAGGAAGTCAGGGTCATACGTAGCCCTCGAGCAATTTGGCAACGCCTGCTGGCTGCACATCACCGAAAGTGTCGTCGTCGATCATCAACGCCGGCGCCTTGTCGCAGTTGCCGAGGCAGCAGACCGGCAGCAGGGTGAAACGACCGTCGGTGGTGGTCTGACCCAGGCCGATGCCGAGTTTGCTCTGGATTTCGCTGACCACCGACTCGTGGCCGCCGATGTAGCAGACCATGCTGTCGCAGACGCGAATGATGTGACGGCCTACTGGCTGACGGAAGATCTGGCTGTAGAACGTCGCCACGCCTTCAACGTCGCTGGCCGGGATGCCGAGGATCTCGCCGATGGCGTACAGGGCGCCGTCCGGCACCCAGCCACGTTCCTTCTGGACGATCTTCAGGGCTTCGATCGACGCCGCGCGCGGGTCTTCGTAGTGATGCAGCTCGTGCTCGATGGCCGAGCGCTCGGTTTCACTCAAGGTGAAACGGTCTGTCTGGATAAGCGTGCTGTTCATGCTTAGCGGTCCACGTCGGCCATAACGAAATCGATACTACCCAGGTACGCGATCAAGTCCGCGACCATGCTGCCTTTGATCACCGAAGGGATCTGCTGCAGGTGCGGGAAGCTTGGGGTACGAATCCGGGTGCGGTAGCTCATGGTGCCGCCATCGCTCGTCAGGTAATAACTGTTGATGCCCTTGGTCGCTTCGATCATCTGGAAGGATTCGTTGGCCGGCATGACCGGGCCCCACGAAACTTGCAGGAAGTGCGTGATCAAGGTTTCGATGTGCTGCAGCGTGCGCTCTTTCGGTGGCGGGGTAGTCAGCGGGTGATCCGCCTTGTACGGGCCTTCCGGCATGTTGCGCAGGCACTGGTCGATGATCTTGATGCTCTGGCGCATTTCTTCCACGCGCACGATGCAACGGTCGTAGGCATCGCCATTGGCCGCCAGCGGTACTTCGAATTCGAAGTTCTCGTAGCCGGAGTATGGACGTGCTTTACGCAGGTCGAAGTCGCAACCGGTGGAACGCAGGCCGGCACCGGTGACACCCCATTCCAGGGCTTGCTTGGTGTTGTAGTCGGCGACGCCGATGGTGCGGCCACGCAGGATGCTGTTGTCCAGGGCGGCTTTCTGGTATTCGTCCAGGCGCTTTGGCATCCACTCGACGAAGTCCTTGACCAGTTTTTCCCAGCCGCGCGGCAGGTCGTGGGCGACACCACCGATGCGATACCAGGCCGGGTGCAGGCGGAAACCGGTGATGGCTTCGATCACCGTGTAGGCACGCTGACGGTCGGTAAAGGTGAAGAACACCGGGGTCATGGCGCCGACGTCCTGGATGTAGGTACCCAGGAACAGCAGGTGGCTGGTGATCCGGAAGAACTCGGCCATCATGATGCGGATGACGTCGACCTTCTCCGGCACCTTGATGCCGGCCAGCTTCTCGACCGAGAGCACGTACGGCAGGTTGTTCATCACGCCGCCGAGGTAGTCGATACGGTCGGTGTAAGGGATGAAGCTGTGCCAGGACTGACGCTCGGCCATCTTCTCGGCACCACGGTGGTGGTAGCCGACGTCCGGTACGCAATCGACGATCTCTTCACCGTCCAGCTGCAGGATGATACGGAACGCACCGTGCGCCGAAGGGTGGTTGGGACCCAGGTTGAGGAACATGTAGTCCTCGTTCGGGCCGGAACGCTTCATGCCCCAGTCTTCAGGCTTGAAGCGCGCGGCTTCTTCCTCGAGCTGTTGCTTGGCCAGGGTCAGGCTGTACGGATCGAACTCGGTGGCACGGGCCGGGAAGTCCTTGCGCAGCGGGTGACCTTCCCAGGTCGGCGGCATCATGATGCGCGACAGGTGCGGGTGGCCTTTGAAGTCGATGCCGTACATGTCCCAGACTTCACGCTCGTACCAGTTGGCGTTCGGCCAGATGCTGGTAACGGTCGGCAGGCTGAGGTCGCTCTCGGACAAGGCGACCTTGATCATTACGTCACTATTACGTTCGATCGACATCAGGTGGTAGAACACGGAGAAGTCGACGCCGTTCGGCAGCCCTTGACGCTTGGTGCGCAGACGCTCGTCCACGCCATGCAGGTCATAGAGCATGACGTACGGCTTGGGCAGGTTGCGCAGGAAGGTCAGGACTTCGACGAGTTTGGCGCGGGCAACCCAAAGCACCGGCATGCCGGTGCGGGTAGCCTGGGCGGTGAACGCCTCCGGGCCAAAACGGTTGTTCAGTTCGACGACCACATCCTGGTCGTCTGCCTTGTAAGGCGGGATGTACAGAGCACTGCCTGTAGTCATGGTTATTTAATCGCTTTCGGTCAACGTAAAGAATGAAGCCAGTGTCTCGTTCTATTAAAGAAGCAGAGCTGGATCAGACTTCGTCGGGGCTGCGCAGGTTGGTGACTGCGATTCGCTGTTCGCGGCGCTTGTCCTTTTCGGAAGGCATCTCGGCGCGATACACGCCTTGATCGCCAACGACCCAGGAAAGCGGACGACGCTCCTGTCCAATCGACTCCTGCAACAGCATCAAGCCTTGCAGGAAAGCTTCAGGGCGGGGCGGGCAGCCAGGCACGTAGACGTCCACGGGCAGGAACTTGTCCACCCCTTGAACGACGGAGTAGATGTCGTACATGCCACCGGAGTTGGCGCACGAACCCATGGAGATGACCCATTTAGGCTCGAGCATTTGCTCGTAGAGACGCTGGATGATCGGCGCCATCTTGATGAAGCAGGTACCGGCGATAACCATGAAATCCGCCTGGCGCGGCGATGCCCGGATAACCTCGGCGCCAAAGCGCGCGATGTCGTGGGGCGCCGTGAAGGCGGTGGTCATTTCCACGTAGCAGCACGAAAGACCGAAGTTATACGGCCACAGGGAGTTCTTGCGCCCCCAGTTGATCGTGCCGTTAAGCACGTCTTCGAGCTTGCCCATGAAAATGTTTTTGTGGACTTGATCTTCTAACGGATCGGAAACGGTTTCCCGTTGGCCAATCGGATACTGCTCGTTAGGAGCATCGGGGTCGATCCTGGTGAGATTGTATTGCATTGCCAAAGCCTCATTGTTTCAGCTTCGCTTGCCGCTTGCGCCGAGCTTCCGGAGCCCAGTCAAGGGCGCCCACTCGGAATAGGTAGACAAGGCCTGCCAACAGAATTGCTATGAAAACGAGAGCTTCGACGAATCCGGTCCAGCCGCTTTCGCGGACGGACACAGACCATGCAAAGAGAAAGAGGGCTTCGATATCGAAGATCACGAAGAGCATCGCGACCAGATAGAATTTGGCTGAGAGCCGCAAGCGGGCGCCACCTGTAGGTAGCATGCCGGACTCGAACGGTTCGTTTTTGCTGCGGCCCCAGGCTTTTGACCCAAGGAGGCTGGAGACGCCCAGCATGAAGGCACAGAGGCCGACGACGCCTAGAAGGAAAATGGCAAAGCCCCAGTTGTGGGCCATGAGTCCTGTCGCTTCGGGCATGCTGGAAATCCTTAACAGAGAGCAAAGGTCTCTGAGCTTGAAAAGGTAACAACGCAGTGACGATATGTCGCAGCAATCAATCCCGCTGATTTTATGGCTAAACACCCAGCAAGTAAAATTCCTATAGCGAAATTATTTATAGGAATAAGGACATGGCGAGCGGTAAAAGCGCCGTAGCCCTTGCGTTGCGGGCATTAGCCGGCTTTTCGGGAAATATGTTTTGTTGGGAATGTAACGAACATTTTTTTGATAAATGATAATCAATATTGTTTGGGTGGGTTTTTAAACTGTTTATCCTTCAGGGCGTTGGGAAGTTGTCTTATATGACGGTTATAGCAAGTTGCACGCGGGGCTGTTTTGCCTGTTTTTGAATGCGCAAAAAAAACGCCCCGAACCAGTCGGGGCGTCAGGTGTGCAGCGCTGCGGTTAGCTTTCTATAGGGCCCGCGGCGGCTGATGTCTCAAGCGAAGCAGATCAGTGGAACTGTTCTTCTTCGGTCGAACCGGTCAGTGCGGTTACCGACGACGAGCCGCCCTGGATCACGGTGGTCATGTCGTCGAAGTAGCCGGTGCCCACTTCCTGCTGGTGAGCCACGAAGGTGTAGCCTTTGGCAGCGTCAGCGAATTCCTGCTCCTGCAGCTTCACGTAGGCAGTCATGTCGTTGCGGGCGTAGTCGTGCGCCAGGTTGAACATGCTGTGCCACATGTTGTGAATGCCGGCCAAGGTGATGAACTGGTGCTTGTAGCCCATGGCGGACAGTTCGCGCTGGAACTTGGCGATGGTCGCGTCGTCCAGGTTTTTCTTCCAGTTGAAGGAAGGCGAGCAGTTGTACGACAGCAGTTGGTCCGGGTATTCCTTCTTGATCGCTTCAGCGAAGCGACGAGCCTCGTCCAGGTCCGGCTTGGCGGTTTCGCACCAGATCAGGTCGGCGTACGGCGCGTAGGCCAGGCCGCGAGCGATCGCCTGGTCCAGGCCGGCGCGCACTTTGTAGAAACCTTCCTGGGTACGTTCGCCAGTCACGAATGGCTGGTCGTACGGGTCGCAGTCCGAAGTCAGCAGGTCGGCGGCGTTGGCGTCGGTACGGGCCAGGATGATGGTCGGGGTACCGGCAACGTCAGCCGCCAGGCGGGCAGCGGTCAGCTTTTGTACGGCTTCCTGGGTAGGAACCAGTACCTTGCCGCCCATGTGGCCGCATTTTTTCACGGAAGCCAGCTGGTCTTCGAAGTGAACGCCGGCGGCGCCTGCTTCGATCATGCTCTTCATCAGCTCGTAGGCGTTCAGTACGCCACCGAAACCGGCTTCGGCGTCAGCCACGATTGGCGCGAAGTAGTCGATGTAGCCAGCGTCGCCCGGGTTCTTGCCGGCTTTCCACTGGATCTGGTCGGCACGACGGAACGAGTTGTTGATGCGCTTGACCACGGTTGGAACCGAGTCCACCGGGTACAGCGACTGGTCCGGGTACATCGATTCGGCGGAGTTGTTGTCCGCAGCCACTTGCCAGCCCGACAGGTAGATCGCCTGGATACCGGCTTTGACTTGTTGTACAGCCTGGCCGCCGGTCAGGGCGCCCATGCAGTTGACGAAATCTTTCTCAGGACGGAAGGCTGGCTTGGCACCCTGGGTAACCAGGTTCCACAGCTTCTCGGCGCCCATTTTTGCAAAAGTGTGCTCAGGTTGAACCGAGCCACGCAGGCGGACGACGTCAGCAGCGGAGTAAGTGCGTGTCACGCCTTTCCAGCGCGGGTTTTCAGCCCAGTCTTTTTCGAGGGCTGCAATTTGCTGTTCGCGTGTCAGTGCCATGGGAGATAAACCTCGTCGCGTCTTATGAAAAGTTGTTCTGCGGTGGAAAATTCCTGCGCTCGCTGACCAGAAGCTTAGGCGGTCAAGTCGGATTCGGCGGGGATGGCGACGGGATGAACGATGGGCTCGAGGGGAAGTGAGCAGGTAAAGGCGAACTGCGGGCGCATTCGGGCGTCGTGGGCCTTGGTACGAACATCAGTGTAGTGCCGGGTTACCTAATTACGCTTCCGTCCCTCGGGACAACTTCGTTCCAGTCGGCAACCTCGTCAAACACACCTTGTGGGCGGTACAGACACGAAGCGGTTCGCGGGGTAGGTGCGAACATCGCCTCGAAGGCCCTTGCCAGGGCCCCTGGTTAGCGGGAGCGAGGCCATCATGCCTTTGCTTTTTTGGCTCGTCAAACGTTTTGTAGTGCTTTTTTTCAAGCACTACATCTTTGGTCTAATACGACTTGTCAGTCAGTTTTTGATGTCTCAGTCCAAAGTATCGACTTTCACCCGCAGTGTCATGTCATCGCGCCCCTGGGTCCCGTAGCTGCGGGCCACGCCCTGTTTGTCAGCCTGGGTCTGGCGATTCACCCCGGCCAGCAGGATCCATTCGCCCAGGCGGCCGGTGACGGTTGTGTCGGTGCTTTGCACGTTCACTACATCGGGACGTTCCTGGCTCATGCGGTCACGGTTGGTACTGATCGACAGGCGAACGATCTCGCCGGTGACGTTGGCGGTGACATAGAAGCCCTGGGTGACGTTGCGGTATTCGGTCTGGCTGCGCAGGTCGCCGTAGGAGTCGACCTGGGTGCTGGTCAGCGGAACGCTCTGGCCGACCTGGATCAGTGCCGGCATGCCGTCGGTAGCCTGGACTTGCTGGATGCCACCTTCGCGGCTGGCGGTGCTGTGGCTGATGATGCGGGTCTGGCTCGGCCTGGCGCCGTTCACCGAGTAACCCTGATCGCCCTGGACGTTGTTTTCGTTGGTGTC
This sequence comes from Pseudomonas sp. WJP1, assembly GCF_028471945.1. Taxonomy (NCBI): domain Bacteria; kingdom Pseudomonadati; phylum Pseudomonadota; class Gammaproteobacteria; order Pseudomonadales; family Pseudomonadaceae; genus Pseudomonas; species Pseudomonas sp. WJP1. The sequence continues at coordinate 4,775,674 of NZ_CP110128.1, read as the reverse complement.
GACGGTGATCAGCAGGCGTTTGGGCGCGGTATCGAGTTGGCTCAACAAGGCTTTAAGTTCGTCGATCTTGCGCTGATCGGCGTTGACGATGAGTTGATTGCCGTAGGCGCTGACCTGGCCTTCCTTGCCGATGAAATCCTGCGCCACCGGTAGCATGTCGGCGCTGCTGTGGTAGTTCAGCGGCACGATTTCAGTGGCTGCCATGAGCGAAAAACTGCAGGTCACCAGCAGTGTGGTGAGCAGGGTGCGTAGGGACATATCCGTTATCTCCGCCAGCTTCAAATTGTTGATATTGCCAGTTTGTCGGCCCGGGAGGGGGCAAGTTGAATCCTAGACAGCAAAACGCCCCGGCATCCGAAAATGGCGGGGCGTTTTGTGGTGTTCTTTCGGGCCTCTTCGCGGGCAAGCCTCGCTCCTACAGGGGGCACACTTAACCTGTGGGAGCGAGCCTGCTCGCGATGGGCGCGACTCGGTATCAAGCCGAATGGCGGACCATGTCCACATGCGGAATCCCTGCTTCCAGGAACTCCTCACTGACCATGTGGAAGCCCAGGCGCTCATAGAACGCCGTGGCTTGCACCTGGGCGCTGAGCATCTGCTGCTTCAGCCCGCGCTCTTCGGCTTCACCGATCACCGCGTGCATCAGCGCATCGCCGACTTTCAGGCCGCGCCAGTCCTTGAGCACCGACACCCGGCCGACGTGACCGTCTGGCAGCAGGCGGGCGGTGCCCACCGGAAAGTCGCCTTCGAGGGCCAGGAAGTGCACGGCCGTCACATCATCGGCATCCCATTCCAGCTCGGGTGGCACGGATTGCTCGGCGACGAACACCGCTTCACGAATGCGCCGGATCTCGGCGTTGTCCTTCTGCCAGTCTGCGACACGTACGTGAATCTTATTCATCGGCAAACCCCAGGCTTCCTTGCTTGACCAGTTCGCACAGCAGGCCGCGGCCGTCTTCGTCTGTCAACCAGTCACCCAGGTTGTCGACGTGCAGCGCGTCGGCGGCGCAGATCATCTTCAGCAGCTCGCGCAGTTTGCCCGGCAGGTAACGGCTTTGGCCGCTGGCGAACAGCAACAGGTCGTCATCGACTTCCGACCAGGCCAGGCGTGCGCTCGGGTTGCGGATCAGTACTGCACCTTGCTCCAGTGCGCCGAGCACGTCGCCTTCCTCGAGGTCTTCAGGGCCGACCACCAGTTCCGGATAGCGTGGCTCGGTCATGAACTGGCCGAACCAGGTCAGCAGCAGGCGCTCGTCGCTCATGTGCTCGGCCAGCAGGCTTTTCAAGCGGTCGAGGGCGTCGTGCTGAATCTGGTGCGGATCGACCGCAGGCACGGCGTCGGCGTCGGTGTAACGCTCTTCGTCCGGCAGGAACTGGCTGAGGAAGTCGGTGAAGTGGGTCAGCACTTCGGCGGCGCTCGGCGCGCGGAAACCGACGGAGTAGGTCAGGCAGTCGTCGACGGCCACGCCGCAGTGGGCCAGGCGCGGCGGCAGGTAGAGCATGTCGCCCGGTTCCAGCACCCATTCATCGGTGGCTTCGAAGTCGGCGAGGATGCGCAGGTCCGCGTGTTGCAGCAGCGGGCTTTCGGAGTCGCACATCTGGCCGATTTTCCAGTTGCGCTTGCCGTGGCCTTGCAACAGGAATACGTCGTAGTTGTCGAAGTGCGGACCGACGCTGCCACCGGGGGCGGCGAAGCTGATCATCACGTCGTCGATGCGCCAGCTCGGCAGGAAGCGGAAGTGTTCCAGCAACTCGCTGACTTCCGGCACGAACTGGTCGACGGCCTGCACCAGCAGGGTCCACTCGCGCTCCGGCAATTTGCTGAACTCGTCTTCGGCAAACGGGCCGCGACGCAATTCCCATGGGCGCTCGCCGTTCTCGATGATCAGGCGCGATTCGACTTCTTCTTCCAGCGCCAGGCCGGCCAGTTCGTCGGCATCGATCGGGCTTTCGAAATCGGGAATCGCCTGACGGATCAACAGCGGTTTTTTCTGCCAGTAGTCGCGCAGGAACTCGCGTGCCGTGATGCCGCCCAGAAGTTGAAGAGGAATGTCAGGATTCATGTGTAACCTATTGAAAAAAAGCACTTTTCATACGGGAATAAAAACGCCCGGCGCGGCCGGGCGTCTTAAAAGGGTCAAGCGGTCGATCAGATGCGTTTGGCTTGCGCTACAGCGTTGCCGATGTAGTTCGCCGGTGTGAGCAGTTTCAGCTCAGCCTTGGCGGCGGCTGGCATGTCCAGGCCGTCGATGAAAGTTTGCAGCGCTTCAGGGCTGATGCCTTTGCCGCGGGTCAATTCTTTCAGCTTTTCGTACGGGTTTTCGATGTTGTAGCGACGCATGACCGTCTGGATTGGCTCGGCCAACACTTCCCAGCAGGCGTCCAGGTCAGCGGCAATCTTCTGCTCGTTGAGCTCCAGCTTGCTGATGCCCTTGAGGCTGGCTTCGTACGCGATCACGCTGTGGGCGAAGCCGACACCGAGGTTGCGCAGTACGGTGGAGTCGGTCAGGTCGCGCTGCCAGCGGGAGATCGGCAGCTTGCTCGCCAGGTGCTGGAACAGCGCGTTGGCGATGCCCAGGTTGCCTTCGGAGTTTTCGAAGTCGATCGGGTTGACCTTGTGCGGCATGGTCGAGGAGCCGATTTCGCCAGCGATGGTGCGCTGCTTGAAATAACCCAGGGAGATGTAGCCCCAGATATCACGGTCGAAGTCGATCAGGATGGTGTTGAAGCGCGCGATCGCGTCGAACAGCTCGGCGATGTAGTCGTGCGGTTCGATCTGCGTGGTGTACGGGTTGAAGCCCAGGCCCAGCTCGTCTTCGATGAAGGCGCGGGCATTGGCTTCCCAGTCGATCTCAGGGTAGGCCGACAGGTGAGCGTTGTAGTTGCCGACAGCGCCGTTGATCTTGCCCAGCAGTGGAACGGCAGCGACCTGGGCGATCTGGCGCTCCAGGCGGTAAACCACGTTCGCCAGTTCCTTGCCCAGGGTGGTCGGCGAAGCCGGTTGACCGTGGGTGCGCGACAGCATCGGCACGTCGGCGAAACGGATGGCCAGTTCGCGGATGGCGTTGGCGGTCTGGCGCATCAGCGGCAGCATCACGTCATCACGGCCTTCGCGCAGCATCAGGGCGTGGGCCAGGTTGTTGATGTCCTCGCTGGTGCAGGCGAAGTGGATGAATTCGCTGACCTTGGCCAGTTCCGGCAGCTTGGCCGCCTGCTCCTTGAGCAGGTATTCGATGGCTTTTACGTCGTGGTTGGTGGTGCGCTCGATCTCTTTGACACGCTCGGCGTGCTCCAGGGAGAAGTTTTCCGCCAGGGTGTTCAACACCGCGTTGGCTTCGGCGGAGAACGCCGGCACTTCGCTGATGGCAGGGTGAGCGGCCAGGCGCTGGAGCCAGCGCACTTCAACCAGGACGCGGGCACGGATCAGGCCGTACTCGCTGAAAATTGGGCGCAGGGCCTGGGTTTTGCCGGCGTAGCGGCCGTCAACAGGGGAAACCGCAGTGAGCGAAGAGAGCTGCATGGGGTGTTCTCGGACAGTCGGGCAACGAAATGGGGCGCGTATCATACATGAAAAAATCCGCCGGTCCGTCGCCAACTGACCGGCGTATTACGCGTATTGCTAAGTTCTGTGCTGTCGATGCGGGTTATTCGTTACGCATCAATGGGTAAAGCTCTTTGAGCAATTTGCGACGACTGATCACCAGCTGCCAGCGATGACCGCCCAATTGCCGCCACAGGCGTGCCGAACGAATGCCGGCCAGCAGCAGGGCGCGAATTTTCGAGGCGTTGCTCGGTTGCTGCAGGTTGCGCATGTCACCGTGCACCTGGATACGTTGGCGCAGGGTGCTCAAGGTGTCCTGATACAGCGCGCCGCAAGCGGCGATCACGTTTTCGTGGGCCGGGCCGAAGTGCTCGACCTGGGACTGGATCTGCGGCAGGCGCTTGCCAATGATCTCCAGCATGTCCTCGCGCTTGGCCAACTGGCGCTCCAGGCCCAGCATGGCCAGGGCATAGCGCAGCGGTTCGCGCTGCAGGGCGCTAGGGTCGCGTTCGAGGGCACCGATCAAGGCGCGATAGCCTTCGCGCAGGTTGATATCGTCGCCACCATAGACTTCCAGGGTGTCCTTGGGGTCGCGAATCAGCAGGCTGCCGAGCATGCAGGTCAGGCCGGCCTCGTTGGTCTGGCCGGTCTTGGCGATCTTGTCGACCAGTACGGCGGCGAGGAATACGCCGCCCAGCGCCGTCAGTTGCTCCTGGGTCGGGCTCATTGGGCCTGGCCCTTGCTGGTCCAGGGTTCCGCCACTTCGATCACGCCGCCGCCGAGGCAGATCTCGCCGTCGTAGAACACCACGGATTGACCGGGAGTGACCGCGCGTTGCGGGTCATCGAAGGTCGCGCGATAGCCGGTAGCGGTTTTCTCCAGGGTGCAGGGCTGGTCGCCCTGGCGATAACGAACCTTGGCGGTCAGCTTGCGTGGCTGCCTCAGGTCGATCGGGTTGACCCAATAGATATCCGAGGCCAGCAGGGCGCGGGAGAACAGCCACGGGTGATCGTTACCCTGGCCAACGATCAGTTCGTTGTGTTCCAGGTCCTTTATCAACACGTACCACGGCTCGTCGCTGGCGTCTTTCAGGCCGCCGATGCCCAGGCCTTGGCGTTGGCCGATGGTGTGGTACATCAGGCCATGGTGGCGGCCGATGATTTCACCTTCGGTGGTCTTGATCTCGCCTGGTTGCGCCGGCAGGTATTGCTTGAGGAAGTCGCTGAAGCGGCGTTCGCCGATAAAGCAAATGCCGGTGGAATCCTTCTTTTTCGCGGTCGCCAGCTCGTATTTTTCGGCAATGGCGCGAACCTGGGGTTTTTCCAGTTCACCGACCGGGAACAGGGTCTTGGCGATCTGTTCGCCGCCAACGGCGTGCAGGAAGTAGCTCTGGTCCTTGTTCGGGTCCAGGCCCTTGAGCAGTTCGGTGCGGCCGTCGATGTCGCGGCGGCGCACGTAGTGGCCGGTGGCGATCAGGTCGGCGCCGAGCATCATGGCGTAGTCGAGGAACGCCTTGAACTTGATCTCGCGGTTGCACAGGATGTCCGGGTTCGGCGTGCGTCCGGCCTTGTATTCGGCCAGGAAGTGCTCGAACACGTTATCCCAGTATTCGGCGGCAAAGTTGGCGGTGTGCAGCTTGATGCCAATCTTGTCGCACACGGCCTGGGCGTCCGCCAGGTCGTCCATGGCGGTGCAGTATTCGGTTCCGTCGTCTTCTTCCCAGTTCTTCATGAACAGGCCTTCCACCTCATAGCCCTGCTCGATCAGCAGGAGGGCGGAAACGGAAGAGTCCACGCCGCCGGACATGCCGACAATGACGCGCTTCTTTTGTGTGTCAGAAGGGGCTGGATCACGCATAGGGATTCAATGAGTGTCTTGAAAAAGGACGCGATTCTAACAGGCTCGGGCCTGCAAGGCTAAAGAGAAGGGCGGATCAATTCGAGGCCGAAGTGTTTTCCGTCCAGATAATCGTCAATGCAACGGATGATCAGTTCGCTGCGCCAGTTGTCGCGCTGGCCGATTAATTCTTCGCGGGTCAACCACTTGGCGCCGACGATGCCGTCGTCCAGTTGATACTCGGGGTGATGTTTCAACGGTTTGGCGATGAAACAGACCCGTTGATAGGTTACGCCGTTGCTCGGGGCGGTATAGAGATAAATGCCCAGTACGCCGGTGGCTTCGACGTCCCAACCGGTTTCCTCGAGGGTTTCGCGCACCGCGGCCTCGGTCAGGGTTTCGTTGGGGTCCAGGTGGCCGGCGGGCTGGTTGAGTACCACGCGTCCGTGCTTGAGTTCCTCGACCATCAGGAAGCGGCCGTTGTCTTCGACGATTGTGGCGACGGTGATGTGGGGTTTCCAGTCCATAAACATCCTCGATTTCCATTGTTGAAACACGATCCACTGTAGGAGTGAGCCTGCTCGCGATAGCGGTGGGTCAGGTAAGTCAATGTTGAATGATATACCGCTATCGCGAGCAGGCTCGCTCCCACAGGGGGCGGTTTCGACAGATAAATTTGTGTGGAGCCTGAAAACACAAACCCCGGCACATGGCCGGGGTTTGTGATGTTCCCTTACAACCTTAAACCAGCGCAGCTACCGCCGCGTTGAAGGTTGCGCTTGGGCGCATGGCCTTGCTGATCAGCTCGGCATTGGCGTGGTAGTAACCGCCGATGTCCACTGGCTTGCCTTGAACGGCGTTGAGCTCGGCAACGATGGTTGCTTCGTTCTCGGTCAGGGTCTTGGCCAGGGTCGCGAACTGCGCTTGCAGTGCAGTGTCTTCAGTCTGGGCAGCCAGGGCCTGAGCCCAGTACAGCGCCAGGTAGAAGTGGCTGCCGCGGTTGTCGATGTTGCCGACTTTGCGCGATGGCGACTTGTTGTTGTCCAGGAACTGGCCGGTGGCCTGGTCCAGGGTTTTCGACAGTACCAGGGCTTTCGGGTTGTTGTAGTTCACACCCAAATGCTCAAGGGAAGCGGCCAGGGCCAGGAACTCGCCCAGGGAATCCCAACGCAGGAAGTTTTCTTCCAGCAGTTGTTGCACGTGCTTCGGAGCCGAACCGCCAGCGCCGGTTTCGAACAGACCGCCGCCATTCATCAGCGGAACGATCGACAGCATCTTGGCGCTGGTGCCCAGTTCCATGATCGGGAACAGGTCGGTCAGGTAGTCGCGCAATACGTTGCCGGTTACCGAGATGGTGTCCTTGCCTTCGCGAGTGCGGCGCAGGGTGAATTTCATTGCGTCGACAGGTGCCATGATCTGGATGTCCAGGCCGGCAGTGTCGTGATCCTTCAGGTAAGCCTGGACTTTCTCGATCACTACGCCGTCGTGGGCGCGCATCGGGTCCAGCCAGAAGATCGCCGGAGTGCTGCTGGCGCGAGCACGGTTGACGGCCAGCTTGACCCAGTCCTGGATCGGCGCGTCTTTGGTCTGGCACATGCGGAAGATGTCGCCGGCTTCAACCGACTGTTCCAGCAGCAGGGTGCCGTTGGTGTCGGTCACGCGGACAACACCGTTGGTCTTGATCTGGAAAGTCTTGTCGTGGGAACCGTACTCTTCGGCTTTTTTCGCCATCAGGCCAACGTTCGGCACGCTGCCCATGGTGGTTGGATCGAACGCGCCATTGGCCTTGCAGTCTTCAATCACTGCCTGGTAGATGGTGGCGTAGCAGCGATCCGGGATCACGGCCTTGGTGTCGTGCAGCTGGCCGTCGGTGCCCCACATTTTGCCGGAGTCGCGGATCATTGCCGGCATCGAGGCGTCGACGATGACGTCGCTCGGCACGTGCAGGTTGGTGATGCCTTTGTCGGAGTTGACCATGGCCAACGACGGACGAACGGCGTAGACCGCCTGGATGTCCGCTTCGATGGCGGCTTGCTGCTCGGCAGGCAATGCCTTGATGCGCGAGTACAGGTCGCCGATGCCGTTGTTCAGGTTGAAGCCGATCTGCGCCAGCACGTCAGCGTGCTTGGCCAGGGCGTCCTTGTAGAACTCGGCAACGATCTGGCCGAACATGATCGGGTCGGAGACCTTCATCATGGTGGCCTTCAGGTGAACCGACAGCAGCACGCCTTGTGCCTTGGCGCTTTCGATTTCAGCGGCGATGAAAGCGCGCAGGGCGTTTTTGCTCATCACGGCGCAGTCGAGGATCTCGCCAGCCTGAACGCTGGTTTTTTCTTTCAGGACGGTGGTGGTGCCGTCTTGAGCGATCAGTTCGATCTTGACCGCGCCTGGGGCGTCGATCAGGGCGGCTTTTTCGCTGCCGTAGAAGTCACCGCTGCTCATATGAGCGACGTGGGACTTGGAGTCTGCAGCCCAGGCGCCCATTTTGTGCGGGTGCTTGCGCGCATAGTTCTTGACCGACAGCGGGGCGCGACGGTCGGAGTTGCCTTCGCGCAGTACCGGGTTCACGGCGCTGCCCTTGACCTTGTCGTAGCGCGCCTTGGCTTCTTTGTCGGCGTCGCAGGTCACGGTTTCCGGGTAGTCCGGCAGTGCGTAGCCCTGGGCTTGCAGTTCCTTGATCGCGGCTTGCAGCTGCGGAACCGAGGCGCTGATGTTCGGCAGCTTGATGATGTTGGCTTCAGGCGTAACGGCCAGGGCGCCCAGTTCGGCGAGGTGGTCGGCTACGGCTTTGTCGCCCAATTGCTCGGGGAAGCTGGCCAGGATGCGCCCTGCAAGAGAGATATCGCGGGTTTCAACGGCGATATCAGCCGAGGCGGTGAAGGCCTCTACGATAGGCAACAGTGAATAGGTGGCGAGGGCGGGAGCTTCGTCGGTGAAGGTATAGATGATCTTCGAGCGGGTGGGCATATTCGGATTAACTCTCTCTTCTTTGCTAAAGCGTGCGCAGAAACTCGAGGGGCGCCGGGTAAGCGCGTTCGTTCAAAGTCATCCATGAGCCGAATATCGAGATTTCGTTGCTGTGATGTTGGGTGCATCAGTAGGGCGTCAAGCAGAAGGGCTGCGGTAGCAGACCCTCTCATCGGGCGGAAACACTCGTCGTAGAGCTGTTCAGCCTGACGTGACCCTTTAGTCAGCGGCAGCATTATACATAGGTAGCTGGCAATCTGCCGATGCTTCATACGCATCGATTGTCGTCCATTGGTCTAAAGGTCGCAGGGGCGAGCTGCGCGTAATGTCATTCATCGTGCTTGAGTTTGGCGTTTTTCCCTTTGCTTTCAGGCTTGTAGCTCGCGGGTTACATGGCTTTGCGGCATATGAATAGAACATAGGGTTTGCGCGCCGATTTAACTGGGTTACGCTCGAACCAAGCCAGATGTTCAATCCAATCAATGGAGTTCAGCATGGGTTACAAGAAGATTCAGGTTCCAGCCGTCGGCGACAAAATCACCGTCAATGCAGACCATTCTCTCAATGTTCCTGATAATCCGATCATCCCGTTCATTGAAGGCGACGGCATTGGCGTCGACGTCAGCCCCGTCATGATCAAGGTTGTCGATGCTGCCGTGGAAAAGGCCTACGGGGGCAAGCGCAAGATTTCCTGGATGGAAGTCTATGCTGGCGAAAAAGCTACACAAGTCTACGACCAGGACACCTGGCTGCCCCAGGAAACCCTGGATGCCGTTAAAGATTACGTCGTTTCCATCAAGGGCCCGCTGACCACGCCGGTCGGTGGCGGTATCCGCTCGCTCAACGTTGCCCTGCGCCAGCAGCTGGACCTGTATGTGTGCCTGCGGCCGGTGGTGTGGTTCGAAGGTGTGCCTAGCCCGGTGAAAAAACCTGGCGACGTGGACATGGTGATCTTCCGCGAGAACTCCGAAGACATCTATGCCGGTATCGAGTGGAAGGCCGGCTCGCCGGAAGCCACCAAAGTCATCAAGTTCCTGAAAGAAGAAATGGGCGTAACCAAGATCCGTTTCGACCAGGACTGCGGCATCGGCATCAAGCCGGTTTCGAAAGAAGGCACCAAGCGTCTGGTGCGCAAGGCCCTGCAATACGTGGTGGATAACGACCGCAAGTCGCTGACCATCGTGCACAAGGGCAACATCATGAAATTCACCGAAGGCGCCTTCAAGGACTGGGGCTATGAGGTGGCGAAGGAAGAATTCGGCGCCGAGCTGCTCGATGGCGGCCCGTGGATGAAATTCAAGAACCCGAAAACCGGCCGCGAAGTCGTGGTCAAGGACGCCATCGCCGACGCCATGCTCCAGCAGATCCTGCTGCGTCCAGCCGAATACGACGTGATCGCCACGCTGAACCTCAACGGTGACTACCTCTCCGACGCCCTGGCGGCGGAAGTGGGCGGTATCGGTATCGCGCCAGGTGCCAACCTGTCCGACACCGTGGCCATGTTCGAAGCCACCCACGGTACTGCACCGAAGTATGCCGGCAAGGACCAGGTCAACCCGGGGTCGGTGATCCTTTCGGCAGAAATGATGCTGCGTCACCTGGGCTGGACCGAGGCGGCGGACCTGATCATCAAGGGCACCAATGGCGCGATCAAGGCCAAGACCGTGACCTATGACTTCGAGCGCCTGATGGAAGGCGCAACGCTGGTGTCGTCTTCCGGGTTCGGTGAAGCGCTGATCAAGCACATGTAAGCAAACGACAGGCGCACAAAAACCGCCCGATTCACTTGATTGAGTCGGGCGGTTTTTTTATGACTGGATGACGGTGCGGTGTTAAACCGTCACGGTCTGTTGCGTGGCAGGCGTTGCAGCTTTCGAAGCATCCACTGGGTTGCCGATATTCACGGCATGCAGGCCTTTCGGTCCCTGAATGATATCGAACACGACAGCCTGACCGGCTTTCAGGGTTTTATAACCATCCATTTTGATGGCCGAGTAGTGGGCAAACAGGTCTTCTGTCTTGCCCTCCTCATTGATGAAACCGTAACCCTTGGCATTGTTGAACCATTTCACTTTACCAACAGCCATACCCAACTCCCTCTGCAACAGACTCCATCACTGGAGTATCATCCAGTACATCCGCAGTCACTTCTTAGGAAAAAAGTTGACTCCGCGGACCTTTTTTACCCACTGTGGGCTCTATTGGTTGTAACACCGTTTTGCCGATAGTCAAGGTGACCAGGCAGTCGGAGTTGAAATCGCCCAAGACCGCCCCCACCACTGTATTTGCACAACTGACGAACCTTTCTTTCCATGCATGCAATCAGCCAGATTCGACTAACATTCAATCAGGATCGCCCGTTTCTCCAGAAAGACCGCCCGGAGGAACACGACGACGATTCCGCAGGCATTGCTGTTCAGGAGGCCAAGCCTGCTTTACAGGCACCGCCGATGTACAAGGTGGTTTTGTTCAATGATGACTACACACCGATGGATTTCGTCGTCGAAGTGCTCGAGGTGTTTTTTAACCTGAATCGCGAGCTGGCGACCAAGGTCATGCTGGCCGTCCATACAGAAGGACGGGCAGTATGTGGAGTGTTTACCCGCGACATCGCCGAGACAAAGGCCATGCAGGTCAACCAGTACGCCAGGGAAAGCCAGCATCCGCTACTCTGTGAAATCGAGAAGGACGGTTAATCGCCGACCACTTGGGTATGAGGTGAAGCTATGTTAAACCGCGAGCTCGAAGTCACCCTCAATCTTGCCTTCAAGGAGGCTCGTTCGAAGCGTCATGAATTCATGACCGTCGAACATCTTCTGCTGGCCCTATTGGACAATGAGGCTGCCGCCACCGTTTTGCGTGCGTGCGGCGCGAACCTCGACAAACTCAAGCATGACCTGCAGGAGTTCATCGACTCCACCACGCCATTGATCCCCGTGCATGACGAGGATCGCGAAACCCAGCCAACCCTGGGCTTCCAGCGTGTACTGCAACGTGCTGTGTTTCACGTACAGAGCTCGGGCAAACGCGAAGTGACTGGCGCCAACGTGCTGGTCGCGATCTTCAGTGAGCAAGAGAGTCAGGCAGTGTTCCTGCTGAAACAGCAGAGCGTTGCCCGTATCGATGTCGTCAACTACATCGCCCACGGCATTTCCAAGGTGCCAGGGCACGGCGATCACTCTGAGGGTGAGCAAGATATGCAGGACGACGAGGGCGGTGAGTCTTCATCTTCAGGCAATCCACTGGATGCTTATGCCAGCAACCTTAATGAACTCGCGCGCCAGGGTCGAATCGATCCATTGGTAGGCCGTGAGCTGGAAGTCGAGCGCGTCGCCCAGATCCTGGCGCGTCGTCGCAAGAACAATCCGTTGCTGGTGGGCGAGGCGGGCGTGGGTAAAACCGCGATTGCCGAAGGCCTGGCCAAGCGCATTGTCGACAACCAGGTACCGGACCTGCTGGCCAACAGCGTGGTTTACTCCCTTGACCTGGGTGCCTTGCTGGCCGGGACCAAATACCGCGGCGATTTCGAGAAGCGCTTCAAGGCGTTGCTCAATGAGCTGAAAAAACGTCCGCAGGCGATCCTGTTCATCGACGAAATCCACACCATCATCGGTGCGGGTGCCGCGTCCGGTGGCGTCATGGATGCCTCGAATCTGCTCAAGCCGCTGCTGTCGTCCGGTGATATCCGCTGCATCGGTTCGACCACCTTCCAGGAATTCCGCGGGATCTTCGAGAAGGACCGAGCCCTGGCCCGGCGCTTCCAGAAGGTTGATGTGTCGGAGCCTTCGGTGGAAGACACCATCGGTATCCTGCGCGGCCTGAAAGGGCGTTTCGAGACCCATCACAATATCGAATACAGTGATGAGGCCCTGCGCGCCGCTGCCGAGCTGGCTTCGCGCTACATCAATGACCGGCACATGCCGGACAAAGCCATCGACGTCATCGACGAAGCGGGTGCCTTCCAGCGCTTGCAGCCGGTGGAAAAGCGGGTCAAACGCATCGAAGTGCCTCAAGTCGAGGATATCGTCGCGAAAATCGCACGGATTCCGCCAAAACACGTCACCAGTTCCGACAAAGAGCTGCTGCGTAACCTTGAGCGTGACCTGAAGCTGACGGTGTTTGGTCAGGACGCGGCGATCGATTCGCTGGCGACCGCGATCAAGCTGTCCCGTGCCGGCCTCAAGTCGCCTGACAAGCCAGTCGGTTCGTTCCTGTTCGCAGGTCCTACCGGTGTCGGTAAAACCGAAGCGGCGCGTCAGCTGGCCAAGGCGCTGGGTGTCGAATTGATTCGCTTCGACATGTCCGAGTACATGGAGCGCCACACCGTATCGCGTCTGATCGGTGCGCCTCCAGGCTATGTCGGGTTCGATCAGGGCGGTCTGCTGACCGAAGCCATCACCAAGCAGCCACACTGCGTGCTGTTGCTCGATGAGATCGAGAAGGCGCATCCGGAAGTCTTCAACCTGCTGCTGCAGGTCATGGACCACGGGACGCTGACCGATAACAACGGGCGCAAGGCCGACTTCCGTAACGTGATCGTCATCATGACGACCAACGCCGGTGCCGAAACCGCAGCCCGCGCTTCGATCGGTTTCACCCATCAGGACCACTCGTCCGATGCGATGGAAGTGATCAAGAAGAGCTTCACCCCAGAGTTCCGCAACCGTCTGGACACCATCATCCAGTTTGGTCGCCTCAGCCATGAGGTCATCAAGAGCGTGGTGGACAAGTTCCTTACCGAACTTCAGGCGCAGCTGGAAGACAAGCGCGTGCAGCTGGAAGTGACCGACGCTGCACGAGGCTGGCTGGCGGCAACTGGCTACGACACGGCTATGGGCGCTCGCCCAATGGCACGTTTGATCCAGGACAAGATCAAGCGTCCGCTGGCGGAAGAGATCCTGTTTGGCGAACTGGCCGACCATGGTGGCGTGGTTCATATCGATCTGAAGGACGGCGAGCTGACCTTCGAGTTCGAAACCACGGCTGAAATGGCCTGACGTTCAGAAGCAAAATAAAAAGGCGCCAATTGGCGCCTTTTTGTTGCCTGTCAAATCACCGCGATCCCCTGTAGGAGTGAGCCTGCTCGCGATGGCGGTATGTCAGTGACATCAATGTTGGCTGAAATGACGCTATCGCGAGCAGGCTCACTCCTACAGGGGGGCAATGAAATCCCAGGCAAACAAAAACGCCCGGCATAAGCCGGGCGTCTTGTATTGACTTGATTAGCGAGCGCGGTAAGTGATGCGCCCTTTGCTCAAGTCATAGGGCGTCAGCTCGACGCGCACTTTGTCACCGGTAAGAATACGAATGTAGTTCTTGCGCATCTTGCCGGAAATATGCGCGGTTACGACGTGCCCATTTTCCAACTCCACACGAAACATGGTGTTGGGCAGGGTGTCGACGACAGTGCCTTCCATTTCGAAGCTGTCTTCTTTCGACATGCAGTAAAGCCCTCGGTGTCCAATGAATGGCCCGGTGCAACTGCGCCAGGCAAAAGCGGCGTGCATTGTGCCCGAAAAGTGGTGTTTAAGCCAAGGGGTTTAGGGCCTGCTCTAGTTCAGGACGACCCAGCGCTGGTTTATCAGCAGTTCGATGGGTCGATACTGGGTCTTGTAGCTCATTTTTTTGCAGTTCTTGATCCAGTAGCCCAGGTAAACCGCGTCCAGCCCCAGGCGCCGGGCTTCGGCGATTTGCCAGAGGATGGCGTAGCGCCCCAAGCTGCGGCGCTCTTCGGCAGGCTCATAGAAGGTGTAGACCGCCGACAGACCGTTCGGCAGAAGATCGGTGACGGCGATGGCCAGCAGTCGACCCTCAAGGCGAAATTCGTAGAACCGCGAAAACGGCAGGTCGCGAACCAGGAAGGTGGAAAACTGATCGCGGCTGGGCGGGTACATGTCGCCATCGGCATGGCGTTCTTCGATGTAGCGCTGGTAAAGATCGAAATATTCTTCGCTGAAACCCGGCTTGGCGGGGCGCACCTGCAAATCGGCGTTGCGTTTGAAAATACGTTTTTGCTGACGATTGGGTGTGAATTGCCCTACAGGGATGCGCGCCGGTACGCACGCATTGCAATTCTGGCAGTGCGGGCGATACAGATGGTCGCCGCTGCGCCGAAAACCCATTTCAGACAGATCTGCGTACACGTGCACATCCATGGGCTGGCTAGGGTCGAGAAACAGGGTCGTGGCCTGCTCCTCGGGCAGATAGCTGCAGGAGTGGGGTTGAGTGGCATAAAACTTCAAGCGCGCCAACTCGGTCATGATCAACCCTCGGGATAAGCTTTTGAATAAGTGTAAGCCACACGGGCAAAAGTCGCTCAGCAAACCCAGGTTGCACGATTGGGCTTATCCAGATGCTGCGCCAGGTAATCGGCGAACACCCGGCGCGGAATCGCTCGTGCACCCAGGCTGTGCAAATGATCGGTGGGCATCTGGCAATCGATGAGCACGAAACCCGAGTCTTTCAGATGTCGCACCAGTGTGGCAAAGCCAAATTTCGAGGCATTGTCGGCCAGGCTGAACATGGATTCGCCGAAAAATAGCTGGCCCATCGCCAGTCCATACAGCCCGCCCACCAGTTCATCCTGGTCCCAGACCTCCACCGAATGCGCATGGCCGCGTTTGTGCAGTTCGATGTAGGCGTCCTGCATGGCTTCGGTGATCCAGGTGCCGTCCGCATATTCCCGGGGGGCGGCGCAGGCGCGGATGACCGCGGCAAAATCCTGGTCGAAGGTCACCTGGTAGCGTTGTTGGCGCAGCAGTTTGTTCAGGCTGCGGGACACGTGCAGTTCATCGGGAAACAGCACGGTGCGAGGGTCCGGCGACCACCAGAGAATCGGCTGGCCTTCGGAAAACCAGGGGAAGCAGCCATGGCGGTAGGCCTGGATCAGTCGATCGGCGGACAGGTCGCCACCGGCTGCCAGCAACCCATTGGGATCGCGCATGGCCTTTTCCAGGGCCGGGAACGTCAGGGTGTTGCGTTGTAACCAGGTCAGCATGGCGTCAGGGCTTACAGAAGGGGAGGGCGATGGCGGGCGTCGGGCCCGCCGTGAAGTGTGCCGTCAAACGGCGGGAATGTCGTCGAGGTATTTTTCCGCGTCCAGGGCGGCCATGCAGCCGGCGCCGGCGGAGGTGACGGCCTGGCGATAGACGTGGTCGGCGACGTCACCCGCGGCAAACACGCCTTCGATGGCGGTGGCCGTCGCATTGCCTTCGCTGCCACCGTTTACCAGCAGATAGCCGTCACGCATCTCCAGTTGGCCGGCGAACAGGTCGGTATTGGGCTTGTGACCGATGGCGATGAACACGCCAGTCAGCGCAAGCTCGGTGATGGCGCCGCTATGACTGTCGCGCAGGCGTGCGCCGGTCACGCCACTGGCATCGCCCAGCACCTCGTCCAGGTTCTGGTTCCAGTGCAGGCGAATATTGCCCTTGGCGGCTTTTTCGAAGAGTTTGTCCTGGAGAATCTTTTCCGAGCGCAACTTGTCGCGACGGTGGATCAGATGGACTTCGCTGGCAATGTTCGACAGGTAGAGCGCCTCTTCAACGGCGGTATTGCCGCCGCCCACCACCGCGACCACCTGGTTGCGATAGAAGAAGCCGTCGCAGGTCGCGCAGGCAGAAACCCCTTTGCCGGCAAAGGTCTCTTCCGAGGGCAGCCCCAGATACTGTGCCGAGGCGCCAGTGGCGATAATCAACGCGTCGCAGGTATAAGTGCCGCTGTCACCGATGAGTTCGAAGGGGCGCTGTTGCAACTTGGCGGTATGGATATGGTCGTAAACAATCTCTGTGGCAAAGCGCTCGGCGTGTTTTTGCATGCGCTCCATCAGGACCGGGCCGGTCAGGCCTTCGACATCGCCTGGCCAGTTATCGACTTCCACGGTGGTGGTGAGCTGGCCACCGGCCTGTATGCCGGTAATGACAACGGGCTTGAGGTTGGCGCGAGCGGCATACACGGCTGCGCTGTAACCCGCGGGGCCGGAACCGAGGATGATCAGGCGGGAATGCTTCGCTACACTCATAAAAACACCTCATAAGCCTTTGTCACAAAAGAGAATGCGTGCTCAAATTGAGTCGCACGTAATGTGCTGTTGACTATGCTACACCCAAGAGTTGCCAGCATGGCATCGGACGTACAAACCCGTACAATGCCTGGCTGTAACAGTGTTTGTAACAAAATTGGCATCGCGTTTCGTGTTTATGAAAACCGATGCGCAGTGTTAAAAGTAGTCCCGGTTACGCCTGTTAACTTTTTTACCTGCCTGGATTGGGCAGTTTTATAGTCATTCAACAGATGGACGCGCCCGTGGCGCAGGAAAAACAGGTTTTGAAGAAATCCACCGCAGCACCCAAGACAGTTGTTCCACTCTGGCGTCAGCACTTGCACTACCGCCTCAAGGAAGGTGCATTGATCGCCATCGGTGCGCTGTGCCTGTTCCTGATGATGGCCTTGCTGACCTATGGCAAAGATGATCCGGGCTGGAGCCATAACAGCAAGATCGACGACGTTCAGAACTTCGGCGGCCCGGCAGGCTCCTACAGCGCCGATATCCTGTTCATGGTGCTGGGTTACTTTGCCTATATCTTTCCGCTGTTGCTGGCGATCAAGGCCTATCAGATCTTCCGCCAACGCCACGAGCCGTGGGAGTGGAGCGGCTGGCTGTTTTCCTGGCGCCTGATCGGCCTGGTGTTCCTGGTACTGTCCGGTGCCGCGCTGGCGCACATCCATTTCCATGCCGCGACCGGTCTGCCGGCCGGCGCCGGCGGGGCGCTGGGCGAGAGCCTTGGCGACCTGGCGAAAAACGCGCTGAACATCCAGGGCAGCACGCTGCTGTTCATCGCCCTGTTCCTGTTCGGTCTCACGGTGTTCACCGACCTGTCATGGTTCAAGGTGATGGACGTTACCGGCAAGATCACCCTCGACCTGTTCGAACTGTTCCAGGGCGCCGCCAATCGCTGGTGGGCGGCCCGTACCGAGCGCAAGCAACTGGTGGCGCAGCTGCGTGAAGTCGATGAGCGCGTGCACGATGTGGTCGCGCCGACCGTCACCGACAAGCGTGAGCAGGCCAAGGTCAAGGAGCGCCTGATCGAGCGCGAGCAGGCCCTGAGCAAGCACATGTCCGAGCGCGAGAAGCAGGTACCGCCGGTGATTGCCCCGGCGCCACCCAAGCCGCCAGCGCCGAGCAAGCGCGTGGAAAAAGAAAAACAGGCGCCGTTGTTCGTCGACAGCGCCGTGGAAGGCACCTTGCCGCCGATCTCGATCCTCGACCCGGCGGAAAAGAAACAACTCAATTACTCGCCCGAATCCCTGGCGGCCGTCGGCCACCTGCTGGAAATCAAGCTCAAGGAATTCGGCGTCGAAGTCACCGTGGATTCGATTCACCCGGGTCCGGTGATTACCCGTTACGAGATCCAGCCAGCGGCCGGGGTCAAGGTCAGCCGTATCTCCAACCTGGCGAAAGACCTGGCGCGTTCCCTGGCCGTGACCAGCGTACGTGTGGTGGAAGTGATTCCGGGCAAGACCACGGTCGGTATCGAGATTCCCAACGAAGACCGGCAGATCGTGCGTTTCTCCGAAGTGCTGTCGACCCCCGAGTACGACAACTTCAAGTCCCCGGTAACCCTGGCCCTGGGCCATGACATCGGCGGCAAGCCGGTAATCACTGACCTGGCGAAGATGCCGCACCTGCTGGTGGCCGGTACCACCGGTTCCGGTAAGTCGGTGGGGGTGAACGCGATGATCCTGTCGATCCTGTTCAAGTCTGGCCCGGATGACGCCAAGCTGATCATGATCGACCCGAAAATGCTTGAACTGTCGATCTACGAAGGCATTCCGCACCTGCTGTGCCCGGTTGTGACCGACATGAAGGACGCCGCCAACGCCCTGCGCTGGAGCGTTGCCGAGATGGAGCGACGGTACAAGCTGATGGCGAAGATGGGCGTGCGTAACCTGTCCGGCTTCAACGCCAAGGTCAAGGAAGCCCAGGACGCCGGCGAACCATTGAGCGACCCGCTGTACAAGCGCGAAAGCATCCACGACGAAGCGCCATTGCTGCAGAAGCTGCCGACCATCGTGGTGGTCGTCGACGAATTCGCCGACATGATGATGATCGTCGGCAAGAAGGTTGAAGAACTGATCGCCCGTATCGCCCAGAAGGCGCGGGCGGCGGGCATCCACCTGATCCTCGCGACCCAGCGTCCGTCGGTGGACGTGATCACCGGCCTGATCAAGGCCAACATCCCGACCCGTATGGCGTTCCAGGTGTCGAGCAAGATCGACTCGCGGACCATCATCGACCAGGGTGGCGCCGAGCAATTGCTGGGTCACGGTGACATGTTGTACATGCCGCCGGGTACCAGCCTGCCGATCCGGGTTCACGGTGCGTTCGTGTCCGACGACGAGGTTCACCGCGTGGTCGAGGCCTGGAAACTGCGCGGTGCGCCGGAATACAACGACGACATCCTCAACGGTGTCGAGGAGGCCGGCAGCGGCTTTGAAGGCAGCAGCGGTGGCGGCGATGGCGATGATCCCGAGGCCGACGCGCTGTATGACGAAGCGGTACAGTTCGTCCTGGAAAGCCGTCGCGCGTCCATCTCCGCGGTTCAGCGCAAACTGAAGATCGGCTACAACCGCGCCGCACGCATGATCGAAGCCATGGAAATGGCCGGGGTCGTGACGTCCATGAACACCAACGGTTCGCGTGAAGTCCTGGCCCCTGGCCCGGTACGCGACTGACCCGATACTGAAAAGGGGCGGCGCCTCAAGGCGCCGCCCGCACTCCCACGAATGTTATGAGGACTCCCATGCGTCTGATCCGCATGCTGTTGCTGCCGGTACTGGCTTTGAGCACGCTCTCGGCCCACGCCGATGACAAGGACGTGGCACGCCTGACCCAATTGCTGGAAAAATCCCAGACCCTGACCGCGCGTTTCTCCCAGCTGACCCTGGATGGCACCGGTACCCAGTTGCAGGAAACCGCCGGCGAGATGTCGCTGCAGCGCCCGGGCCTGTTCTATTGGCACACCAATGCGCCTGCCGAGCAGACCATGGTCTCCGACGGTAAAAAGGTCACCCTGTGGGACCCGGACCTGGAGCAGGCCACCATCAAGAACCTCGATCAGCGCCTGACCCAGACGCCAGCGCTGCTGCTGTCCGGTGACGTGTCGAAGATCAGCCAGAGCTTCGACATCAGCGCCAAGGAAGCCGGCGGCGTGATCGACTTCACCTTGAAGCCGAAAACCAAGGACACCCTGTTCGACAGCCTGCGCCTGTCGTTCCGCAATGGCCTGGTCAATGACATGCAGCTGATCGACAGTGTCGGCCAGCGCACCAATATCCTGTTCACCGGGGTGAAGGCCAACGAGCCGATCCCGGCCTCCAAGTTCAAGTTCGACATTCCCAAGGGTGCGGACGTGATCCAGGAATAAAACACAGAACCCTGTAGGAGTGAGCCTGCTCGCGATAGCGTTGGGTCAGTCAACATTGATGTTGAATGTAATGCCGCCATCGCGAGCAGGCTCGCTCCCACAGGGTATGGTGTTTGGCTAAGTGAGGTTTCATAAGTTGTGATGGACCTGTTTCGCAGTGCCCCGATCGCCCAGCCCCTGGCCGCCCGCTTGCGCGCGACCAACCTGGACGAGTATGTCGGTCAGGAACACGTGCTCGCTCGCGGCAAGCCCTTGCGCGAAGCGCTGGAGCAGGGTGCCCTGCATTCGATGATTTTCTGGGGACCGCCGGGGGTGGGCAAGACCACCCTGGCGCGGTTGCTCGCGGAAGTCTCGGAAGCGCATTTCGAAACGGTGTCGGCGGTGCTCGCCGGCGTGAAGGAAATCCGTCAGGCGGTGGAAATCGCCAAGCAGCAGGCCGCCCAGTACGGCCGACGGACGATTCTGTTCGTCGACGAAGTGCATCGCTTCAACAAATCCCAGCAGGATGCGTTCCTGCCGTATGTCGAAGACGGCACGCTGATTTTCATCGGCGCGACCACGGAAAACCCTTCCTTCGAACTCAACAACGCCTTGCTGTCCCGTGCACGGGTCTATGTGCTCAAAAGCCTCGACGAAAGCGCGTTGCGCAAACTGGTGCACCGCGCGCTGACCGAAGAGCGTGGCCTGGGCAAGCGCAATCTGACCCTCAGCGACGAAGGCTTCCAGATGCTGCTGTCGGCCGCCGATGGCGATGGCCGGCGCTTGCTCAATCTGCTGGAAAACGCTTCGGACCTGGCCGAAGACAACAGCGAGATCGGCACCGAGCTGCTGCAAAGCCTGCTCGGTGATACCCGTCGGCGTTTCGACAAAGGTGGCGAAGCTTTCTACGACCAGATCTCCGCGCTGCACAAGTCCGTGCGCGGCTCCAACCCCGACGGCGCGTTGTACTGGTTCGCGCGCATGATCGATGGCGGTTGCGATCCGCTGTACCTGGCCCGGCGCGTGGTGCGCATGGCCAGCGAAGACATCGGCAATGCCGACCCGCGTGCGCTGAGCCTGTGCCTGGCGGCGTGGGAAGTGCAGGAGCGGCTCGGCAGCCCCGAAGGCGAGCTGGCGGTGGCGCAGGCCATCACGTATCTGGCTTGCGCGCCGAAAAGCAACGCGGTGTACATGGGCTTCAAGACCGCACTGCGTGCCGCCGCCGAACACGGTTCGCTGGAAGTGCCACTGCACCTGCGCAACGCGCCGACCAAGCTGATGAAACAGCTCGGCTACGGTGACGAATACCGTTATGCCCACGACGAACCCGATGCCTACGCCGCCGGGGAAGACTATTTCCCGGAAGAACTCGACCCTATCCCGTTCTATCAGCCGGTGCCCCGTGGCCTGGAGCTGAAGATTGGCGAAAAGCTCAATCACCTGGCGAAACTTGACCGTTTGAGCCCCCGGCAGCGGAGAAAATAGTGCTTCCCTTGATCCTTGCTGTTTCCGCCGGCGGTGTGGCCGGTACCTTGCTACGCTTTGCCACCGGCAACTGGATCAACGCTAATTGGCCGCGGCACTTCTATACCGCGACGCTGGCCGTTAATATCGTCGGCTGTTTGCTGATCGGCGTTTTATACGGTCTGTTTTTGCTACGCCCGGAGGTGCCGATCGAGGTGCGCGCCGGGTTGATCGTCGGCTTCCTCGGAGGGCTGACGACTTTTTCATCTTTTTCACTGGATACGGTGCGCCTGCTGGAAAGCGGGCAGGTGCCGCTGGCCCTGGGCTATGCTGCCATCAGCGTATTCGGCGGGCTGCTCGCCACCTGGGCTGGCCTGTCCTTGACCAAACTTTGATAACGAGAGACCGACATGCTCGATTCCAAACTGTTACGTAGCAACCTTCAGGACGTAGCGGACCGCCTGGCATCCCGAGGCTTTACCCTGGATGTCGCGCGCATCGAAGCGCTGGAAGAACAGCGCAAGACCGTCCAGACCCGCACCGAAGCCCTGCAGGCTGAACGTAACGCGCGCTCCAAATCCATTGGTCAGGCCAAGCAGCGCGGCGAAGACATCGCGCCGTTGATGGCGGACGTCGAGCGCATGGGTGGCGAGTTGAGTGCCGGTAAAACCGAACTGGACGCGATCCAGACCGAACTGGACTCGATCGTGCTCGGCATTCCCAACCTGCCGCACGAATCGGTGCCGATCGGCGACGACGAAGACGGCAACGTCGAAGTGCGCCGCTGGGGCACGCCGACCGCGTTCGAATTCCCGGTTCAGGACCACGTCGCCCTGGGCGAAAAGTTCGGCTGGCTGGATTTCGAAACCGCCGCCAAGCTGTCCGGCGCGCGCTTTGCGTTGCTGCGTGGGCCGATCGCCCGCCTGCACCGCGCCCTGGCGCAGTTCATGATCAACCTGCACGTCACCGAGCACGGCTATGAAGAGGCCTACACGCCTTATCTGGTCCAGGCCCCGGCGCTGCAAGGCACCGGCCAGTTGCCGAAATTCGAAGAAGACCTGTTCAAGATCGCGCGCGAAGGCGAAGCCGACCTGTACCTGATCCCGACCGCCGAAGTGTCGCTGACCAACATCGTCGCCGGCGAAATCGTCGATTCGAAACTGCTGCCGATCAAGTTCGTTGCCCACACGCCGTGCTTCCGCAGTGAAGCCGGTGCGTCCGGTCGCGACACCCGCGGCATGATCCGCCAGCACCAGTTCGACAAGGTCGAGATGGTGCAGATCGTCGAGCCGTCGACCTCGATGGACTCGCTGGAAGGCCTGGTCGCCAACGCCGAGAAAGTCCTGCAACTGCTGGAACTGCCTTTCCGCACCATCGCCCTGTGCACCGGCGACATGGGCTTCAGCGCGGTCAAGACCTACGACCTGGAAGTGTGGATTCCAAGCCAGGACAAATACCGCGAAATCTCGTCGTGCTCCAACTGCGGCGACTTCCAGGCCCGCCGCATGCAGGCGCGTTTCCGCAACCCGGAAACCGGCAAGCCGGAACTGGTACACACCCTGAACGGTTCCGGCCTGGCAGTCGGTCGTACCCTGGTGGCGGTGCTGGAGAACTACCAGCAGGCCGACGGTTCGATCCGTGTGCCTGAGGTGCTCAAGCCGTACATGGGTGGCCTTGAGGTCATCGGCTAAATGAACTATCTGCCGCTGTTCCATAACCTTCGCGGCAGTCGTGTGTTGGTCGTCGGTGGGGGGGAAATTGCCTTGCGCAAATCCCGCCTGCTGGCCGATGCCGGTGCGCTGCTGCGGGTGGTCGCACCTGAAATCGAAACGCAGCTGCGCGAACTGGTCAGCGCCAGCGCTGGCGAGTGCCTGACGCGCGGTTACCTCGAGGCGGATCTGGACGGTTGCGCGCTGATCATTGCCGCCACCGACGACGAAGCGCTCAATGCCCAAGTGTCTGCTGATGCCCATCGGCGTTGTGTGCCGGTCAATGTGGTGGACGCGCCGGCCTTGTGCAGCGTGATCTTCCCGGCCATCGTCGACCGTTCGCCGCTGATCATTGCCGTGTCCAGCGGTGGCGATGCGCCGGTGCTGGCGCGTTTGATCCGCGCCAAGATCGAAACCTGGATTCCTTCGACCTACGGTCAGCTGGCTGGCCTGGCGGCGGGTTTCCGTCACCAGGTGAAAAAGCTGTTCCCGGACGTGCAGCAACGTCGCGCGTTTTGGGAAGACGTGTTCCAGGGCCCGATTGCCGACCGGCAACTGGCCGGGCAGGGCGGTGAAGCCGAGCGTTTACTGCAGGCGAAAATCGCTGGAGAAGCGCCGGTGGCCACCGGTGAGGTGTATCTGGTGGGCGCCGGTCCCGGTGATCCCGACCTGCTGACCTTCCGTGCCTTGCGCCTGATGCAGCAAGCCGATGTGGTGCTGTACGACCGCCTGGTGGCGCCGGCGATTCTCGAGTTGTGCCGGCGCGATGCCGAGCGTGTCTACGTCGGCAAGCGCCGCGCCGATCACGCCGTGCCGCAGGACCAGATCAACCAGCAGTTGGTCGACCTGGCGAAGCAAGGCAAGCGTGTGGTGCGGTTGAAGGGCGGCGATCCGTTCATCTTCGGCCGTGGCGGTGAAGAGATCGAAGAGCTGGCGGCCCATGGCATCCCGTTCCAGGTCGTACCGGGCATCACTGCAGCCAGCGGTTGCGCGGCCTATGCCGGGATACCGCTGACCCATCGTGATTATGCGCAGTCTGTACGGTTCATTACCGGTCACCTGAAGGACGGTTCCACCGATCTGCCGTGGGCCGACCTGGTCGCGCCGGCGCAGACCCTGGTGTTCTACATGGGGTTGGTGGGCTTGCCGAGCATCTGCGAGCAGTTGATCAAGCATGGTCGCGGCGCCGATACCCCGGCGGCGTTGATCCAGCAGGGCACGACGGTCAATCAGCGGGTGTTCACCGGCACGTTGGCGGACCTGCCACGGCTGGTGGCGGAGCATGAAGTGCATGCGCCGACGCTGGTGATCGTGGGTGAAGTGGTGCAACTACGCGAGAAACTGGCGTGGTTTGAAGGGGCTCAATCACAAGTCTGAGCACCGCGTTGCAGCCATCGCCAGCAGGCTGGCTCCCACAGGGGATTTGTGAAACGACACAGATCAAATGTGGGAGCCAGCCTGCTGGCGATGGGGCCCTCAAAACCTGCAAATATCTCAGGCCTTGCGCCAAACCCCTTTCCCACTCAACCGCTCCCGATCATGGGCCGCGGTGAAATCCTGCTGCGGCCCCTTGGGCACAATCCCCGTCGGGTTGATGGTCTTGTGGCTGCCGTAGTAGTGGTTTTTGATGTGTTCGAAATCCACCGTCTCGGCAATCCCCGGCCACTGGTAAATTTCGCGCAGCCAGTTCGACAGGTTCGGATAATCGGCAATGCGCCGCAGGTTGCACTTGAAGTGACCGAAATACACCGCGTCGAAACGAATCAGCGTGGTGAACAGGCGAATGTCCGCTTCAGTCAGGTACTCGCCGGTCAGGTAGCGATTGGCGCTTAACAGCTGCTCCAGCCGATCCAGTTCCGCGAACAGTTCATCGAAGGCTTCTTCATAAGCGGATTGCGAGGTGGCAAACCCGGCGCGGTACACGCCGTTGTTCACTGCCGGATAGATCCGCTCGTTCAGCGCATCGATTTCGCCGCGCAACGGTGGCGGATAGAAATCCAGGCCATTGCCGGTCAGCTCATCGAAGGCACCATTGAACATGCGGATGATTTCCGCCGACTCATTGTTGACGATGCGCTTTTGCTGTTTGTCCCAGAGCACCGGCACCGTGACGCGGCCGGTGTAGTCGGCGGTATCGGCGGTGTAGCGCTGGTGCATGAAGTCAAAGTGGTCGAGTTTGTCGCCGGTGGAGCCGTGGGACTTGTCGAATGTCCAGCCGTTCTCGAGCATCAGGTAGCTGACCACCGACACATCGATCAGGCTTTCCAGGCCCTTGAGTTTGCGCAGGATCAGCGTGCGATGGGCCCAGGGACAGGCGAGGGACACGTAGAGGTGATAGCGCCCAGGCTCGGCGGCAAAACCACCGATGCCACTGGGGCCGGGTTGGCCGTCAGCGGTGACCCAGTTGCGGCGTTGCGCCTGTTCGCGCTGGAACGTGCCGTCCTTGCTTTCGTACCATTTGTCCTGCCAGCGACCTTCAACTAACAAACCCATGTCCGAGACTCCTCAACCGATAAGCGTTGGAGAGGAGTCTATGCTGATAGGTTCGATAAAATAGCGCAAAGTTTGCCGGGTTATGATCGACTAAATCGATTTGTCCCGCGCATCCCAGAATTTCTGGGCGGTCTCGAACGCCTGCTCGCGGTTCTGGCCGAGGCCGCGCAGCGCCAGGGCCATGGTCGAGATCAGGGCCATTTGCGGGTAGCTGTCCACCACCTCGCCACGCCATACGGCCTTGAGATGCGCCGGTTCTAGGCTGGCGGGTTTGACGTGGCGCTGACTCGACAGTTGCGGCCACTCCTCATCCCAGCTCTCGCCGCCGCTGGTGCCGTACAAGTGGCTGTCGGCGTCGGGGTTGATCTCGATCTCGCCGCCATCGCCCTTGACCACGATCGCGGTGTCGCCGAGCAGTCCGCTGGCATCGCGATGCACCGCCTGGTAGCCGGGGTGGAAAATGCTTTGCAGGCCGCAACGGGCGCCCAGCGGGTTGAGAATGCGCGCCAGCGAGTGGATCGGCGAGCGCAGGCCAAGGGTGTTGCGCAGGTCGATCATGCGTTGCAGTTGCGGCGCCCAGTCCACCAGCGGCATGAAGGCCAGGCCGCCATTGTCCAGCGCCACGCCCACCTGCTGCCAGTCGCGGCACAACGGGATGTTCAGCTCATCGAGCATTTGTTCGCTGTAGAGCCGGCCGGCGGTGTGCGCGCCGCCGCCGTGCATGAACACCCGCACACCGTTCTGCGCCAGGCACTTGGCCGCCAGCAGGTACCAAGGCAGATGGCGCTTCTTGCCGGCATAGGTCGGCCAGTCGAGGTCGACCGCCAGTGCCGGCGCTTTTAAGCGTTCGCGCAGGGCCTCGG
This sequence comes from Pseudomonas sp. WJP1, assembly GCF_028471945.1. NCBI lineage: Bacteria > Pseudomonadati > Pseudomonadota > Gammaproteobacteria > Pseudomonadales > Pseudomonadaceae > Pseudomonas > Pseudomonas sp. WJP1. The sequence continues at coordinate 4,749,396 of NZ_CP110128.1, read as the reverse complement.
TAAAACCTGCCATTTCCTGCGCGCTTTCTTCCTTGTGGCGCAACAGCATCAGGAACGCGCCGAGCTGGGTGTCCTCGACCTTGTCGTCGAGCACCATGCCCATGGCGGTGCGGGCTTCTTCACGCGTCAGGTCGCGGGCGCCACGCTTGCCTTTGCCGAGGATGCGCACGAATTGGGCGAACGGGTGCTCGGCAGGCGTTTCGAGGGTCAACGCTGGGTAGTCGGTCATAAGCAATTCGTCGGTTTGGGCAGGCCCGCCAGTTTCGCGGCGAGTTTGGCAGGGGTGCCTTTGAACAGTCGGTTCAGGTGCAGGCTGTTGCCTTTGTCCGGGCCGAGTTTCAATGCGGTGTACTTGATCAGCGGCCGGGTGGCCGGCGACAACTGGAATTCAGCGTAGAAGCTGCGCAGCAGTTCGAGGATTTCCCAGTGCTCGGGGCTCAACTCGATGTCTTCGGCGGCGGCCAGGGCACTGGCGACGTCCGCCGACCAGTCACTGAGCTCCAGCAGGAAACCGTCCTTGTCCAGCTCGATGGCGCGCGCGCCGACCGTCAATACATTCATAGCCAGCTGTTGACCTTGTCGTGGTGGATCGACAGTTCGACGAAGGCCGGATAATCGACAGCCGTTGCCCAGTCCGGAACCTCGATAGCCCGGGCCTGGGCATCTTCGGCCAGAACGTATAGCGGCAGACCGCGGGCATTCAGCGCCGTGAAAGGTGCGGTGCCTGGCTGCAGGGCATAGGCCGCGTCGCCACACAGCAGCAGCGCGTCGTTGTTACCGATCACTCGCAGGCAACTGTTCAGGCGGTCGTCGCCGAACGGGGAATGAGACAACACATGCAAAGTCGACATCAGAGGGTGATCACCTGGTCGTAACGGTCAATGAGCGCAGTGATTTCGTGGGCGGCCAATACGCGGGCTTCCTCCAGCGACAAGGCGCCAGGGTCCAGGCCACGTTCGGCAGCGCTGTCGGCACAGACAAACAGTTCTTCGACGCCGAACATCGGCAGTGCCTGCAGGTTGGCGCTCAGGTCTTTTTGTTGCAGGGCCTTGGCGTGCTGGTTCGAGGCGAGTTGCAGCACGCCGTCGTCGAGAAACAGCAGGCCGATCGGCAGATCGAAGGCGCCGCCCGCCAGGACGATGTCCAGCGCTTCCCGCGCGCCCGGCCCGGACCACGGCGACTGGCGGCTGATGATCAGCAAGGATTTGGCCATGTCACGCACCTCCGAAGCAGATCAGGCGGTCCGCGTCTTGCACCGCATCATGCAACTGGCCGAGCCCGGACAATTCCCACGGCGCACCGACGGCGACAGCCTCGCGTTGGTAGCGCTTGGCTTCTTCCTCGTTCAACACCCCACGGCGCAAGGCGGCGGCGATGCACACCACGCCATCGAGCTGGTTTTCGCCGACGAAGGTGCGCCATTGTTTGGGCACATCCAGCTCGTCCTGGGGCGTGACCACGCTGCTGGACGCGTTGTAGACGCCATCCTGGTAGAAAAACAGCCGGACGATCTCATGCCCACCGGCGAGCAGCGCCTGGGCGAACAGCAAAGCGCGGCGCGAGGAGGGCGCATGGGCGGCGGAAAATACGGCGATGGCGAACTTCATGGCGGACTCGATCAGCGAAACTGCGGCCATGATAAAGCTTTATCGGCGTTGGGGCTAAATCGATGTCGCCTGTGCGGGCCTCATCGCGAGCAGGCTCACTCCTACAGGGGATCTGTGTCGAATACAAAATTGAAATCCACCACAAAACAACTGTAGGAGTGAGCCTGCTCGCGATGGCGGCCTGACAGGCAGCACAAAAATCAGCGCGGCATATAGCCCAACTGCCAACGCCGCGGAATCTTCAACGACAACACCCCCAGCGCAGCCGCCAGCAACCCGCTGGCAAACAGCGCCTTGAGCCCGAAATGATGTTCCAGTACGGCGCCCAGTACCGCGCCGGCGAACATGCCGGTCCAGGGGATCAGTTGCACGCGCCACCCACTGCGCCGCTCGCCGAGCATCCAGCGACCCAGTCCGCGGCCGAAGCGCGACAGGGCGCCGGTGACATAAGTCAGGCCGACCGGCAGGCCGTTGACCTCTTCCACGGCGGCATTGAGCATGCCCATGGCGATGATGGCCGCCAGCAGGGCGGGCAGTTGCGAGTCATAGGGCCAGGCCGCGGCGGCGCACAGCAGGGCGGCAATGCACAAAAGCAAAGGCAGTGACCGGCGCCCGCCCAGGCGGCTGGCGACAATACCCAGCGCATTGCCAACGATGAAGGTGGCGATGAGGATCACCAGGCGCAGGGTCAACCCCAGGTCGCCGGCACTGATGGCGACGGCCATACGCGTGGTGTTGCCGCTCATGAACGAGACGAAATCGCCGCTGGCCATGAAGCCGATCGCGTCGGTCATGCCGGCCAGCACCGAGAGCATCGCCACCAGGCTCAGGCCGATGCGCCCGCGCCATTTCTGCGTGTGCAGGTGTCCGGGGCTGGCGTGGGTCTTCGAGGGGCTGGGCAGCATCGATTCAGTGATCCTTGCGCAGGGTTACGGTTCTATCCCGTACAGGTCGCAATATTCCAGCCAGCCCAAGCCGGCCATTTCCGCGACTTCCCGGTGCACTTCCAGGCGCTGGGCCTGATAGTCCTCAGGTGTGGCGGCGGTCAGTTGCAGCGTCAGCTCCCAGGCAAACAAACCCAGGCGCTCGGCCTCCGCTTCAAAGGCCTCGTGCAAACGCTCATCGCGAAACTGCGCGAGGGTTTCGCCCTTGGCCTGGGCCAGCAGCGGGTTGAGGTGGTCGAGCTCGTCGCGCAGTTCGGGACGTTCGTCGAGAAACTTTGCCAGTGCCTGTTCGTGTTTCTGCTCGGGTGCCGCCATGGTCACTCCTTGGGAACGGATGACGCAGATTGCTTCTTGCCGGCCTTGGCCGCTGCCGCCAGGCACTCGAGGGCAAACTGCTCGGTATAGGTCATCTGGATCGGTGTGGTTTGGCCCTTGACGGTTCTTTCGCCCTCAAGGATGTAGCGAATCCGCTTGTCGGTGACGCCGATTCGCTTGGCGATCCAGGAAGGTGTCTGACCGATCTGGCTGATCAGCTTGTCGGCATATTCAGTGGTCGGTTTGTAAAACTCGGCGTTGGGTGTCATGGGGCTTCCAGTGAAAATAGCGATACAGCACGATTGGCGCGACAGGGTGCGCGAATCGTCACGCGATGTCGCGGGTTAAATGAAGTAAAGCAGAACGATACGCGCTGCCACGGTGATACAGTCCGCTTTTTCCTGATGAGTGAATGCAATGCGAATTCTGATGGTGGCGCTGGCCGTCACCTTGCTGGCGGGATGCGCGGGCTCGGCGATGAACGATGCTCGTACCAAGGCCCCGTACAAGACCTTGAACTCCGACAAGCCGGCCAAGGACGTCGCCCAGTGCGTGCAATTTTCCTGGCAGGACGAAGGGGTGTTCGGCGTTGACGCTGCCGCGTACCTGGAACCGGGAGAAAAGGGTGGCACCACCGTCTACACCCGCTCGGCGGAATCCTTTGTCGACGTGACCACCGATGCCTCGGGCACCGTGTTGAGTTACTACGCGCAGCAGGACGACTTTGTCGCCAAACGTCGCCTGGCGGCACTGGCCACCTGCCTCTGATCGTATGGCCTGATGCATAGCCCCCGTAGGAGCCAGGCTTGCCGGCGAAGGCGTCCTCAAAATCGCCTTCGCCGGCAAGCCTGGCTCCTACGGGGATGGGGCTGTGATCAGTAATTCAGGCGCTTCTGGAAGAAGAAGTGCTTGTACCCCGGCGGGTAGTCGGTGATGTGGCCGATCTCGCTGTAACCGCATTTGCGGTAGAACTCCGGTGCCTGGAATTCAAAGGTATCGAGCCACAGTCCGACGCACTTCCTCTCCCGTGCCAGGTCTTCGGCCATCTGCATCAGCTTCGTGCCCATGCCCTGTCCCCGGGCCTGCTCCGGCACCGACAGCAGGTCGATGAACATCCACTGGTAAAACAACCTGGCGTAGAGGCCGCCGAGGATCACATCGTTTTCGTCGCGTACCAGCAGGGCAATATGCTCGGGTACCGCGCCGTCGGCCTTCGAGGCGTTGTAGGCGCGCAGCGGCAGCAGGATGGCCAGGCGCTCTTCTTCCGTGGGGGTGGGCGAAAACTCTATTCGCAGGTTCATGGCTACGTCCTTATGGCAGTGAATCGGCAGCCTATCGCGGTTGCCGCGATTGATCCATTACCCTCAGCACGCGGAACCGTCGCCAACGCGCAGAGGTCACTTGTTGTGACGCGCCATTCCCGAGTGCGACCGATGAGGACATTCCGTGAATATTTTCGAAGCCTTGCGCGAAAGCCACGAGCGCCAGCGTACCTACGCCAAAGCCCTGATCCGCACCAGCGGCGATACCCCTGAGCGCGTCGACGCGTACAAGCAGCTCAAGTCGGAACTGCAGGCTCACGAAACCGCTGAAGAACGGCATTTCTACATCCCGCTGATGGAATTCGACAATGGCGTCGACCTCAGCCGCCACGCGATCGCCGAGCATCACGAGATGGATGAAATGATGGAAGAACTGGACGGCTCCGAGATGTCCAGCCCGGGCTGGCTTGCGACCGCGAAGAAGCTGTCGGAGAAGGTTCATCACCATCTCGAGGAAGAAGAGCAGAAGTTCTTCCAGATGGCCGGCAAGTTGCTTGACGACAAGCAGAAAGAGTCGCTGGCGACTCAGTATGAAAAGGAATACAAGGCCCAGCTTGCTTGAGGAAATGGCTCGCTGTTTCCCCTGTGGGAGCGAGCCTGCTCGCGAAAAGCTTCTGGGCAACGGTCATTCAGACAGGGCGCGTTATCGTTGACGTCCATCGCGAGCAGGCTCGCTCCTACAGGGGTTAGAAGCCAGGCAAACGCGCTGTGCCGGGCCAACGCCCGCCTTCCAGGGTCAGCAGCAATTCCTTCGCCTCCAGCCCCCCGGCAAACCCGGTCAATTGCCCCGACGCCCCGATCACCCGATGACAGGGCGCGATGATCGAAATCGGATTCCTGCCATTCGCCGCGCCCACCGCCCGCACCGCGCTCGGGTTGCCGATCTGCTCGGCGATCTGGCTGTAGCTGCGGGTCTGGCCGAAGGGAATGGTGAGCAAGGCCATCCAGACCTTTTTCTGGAAGTCGGTCCCGGAAAAATCCAGGTCGAGCTCGAAAGTCTGGCGTGTGCCGGCGAAGTATTCGCGCAGCTGTTGCGCGGTGCGCAGCAGGACCGGGTTGTCCGGCGCTTCGTGCATCGGGCCGAGGCGCACCCGGCCCGGCTTGTCGTTTTCCCAGAGGATGGCCGCCAGACGTGAATCGTTGGCCACCAGCTTCAGCTCGCCGACCGGGGACGCCAGGGTGATGTAGGTGTAGGTCATGCCGCACGCATCGCCGAATTGCTGAACAGGTGTTAAGCATACTGCCTCGCCGGGGAGGCGCAATACGCAATCCCGACCCTGCTGCCCCTGCTTAACGTGATCGACTACGGCATGAACATCCAGGAAGCGGTCGATGCACCACGTTTCCACCAGCAATGCCTGCCGGAGGAAACCAACCTGGAGACCTTCACCACAAGTCCCGATACGGTGAAGATCCTCGAAAGCTGGGGTCACAAGTTTGCAGGTCCCTAGGATGCCAACCACCTGGCGGCGATCCTGGTGGGCGCACCGTCGCTGGAGGGCAAACCGGTGGGCTAGAATCGATTCTATGGGGCCAACGATCCACGGCGTAATACCGGGTTGTCGCTGGGTTACTGACGATTGTGTTTGAATGGGGGCCCCACGCGCCCCGATTTTTCAACTCATCAAGGAAGGGATCATGACCACCGCACTGTTAATCATCGACGTTCAGCAGGCCCTGTGCTCCGGCGAGTACGAGTGCTTCGAGATCCAGCGCGTCATCGAAACGATCAATGGCCTCAGTGCCCGGGCGAGAAAAGCCGGCGTTGCGGTGGTGCTGATCCAGCACGAGGAAGAGGGCGACCTGTTGAAGCACGGCGCTCCAGGCTGGCAACTGGCTGAAGGGCTGCACACTGCACCCGCCGATCATCGCGTACGTAAAACCACCGGCGATTCGTTCTACCAGACCAACCTGCAGAAGCTGGTGCCGGTGCAGGACATCGAACGCCTGGTCATCTGTGGCCTGCAAACCGATTACTGCGTGAATGCAACCCTGCGCCAGGCGCACCAACTGGGCTACGACGTGGTGCTGGCCGCCGACGCGCATTCCACCGTCGACAATGGCAATACCAGGGCCGAAGACATCATTGCCGAACACAACAGGGATTGGGCCGACCTGAGCGGTTCGGTGGCGCGGATCGACGTTATCCCGGCAGCTGAAATCCGCTTCTGAGAACACCACAGCCCCCCCTTGTAGGAGCGAGCCTGCTCGCGATGGACTTCAAAGCACCGCTGGGCATCTGGTTCCCTGCGTTATCGTTAACGTCCATCGCGAGCAGGCTCGCTCCCACAAGGGGCATTTGTCAGGGGGCGCTGAAGATATCGATCAGCTCATTGAGAAACGCACTGACCAGGTCCCGCTGCCGCGCCGAATGCCTAACCGCCGCATGAAATCCCACCTCGTAGCGCAGCAACTGCGGATTGAGCGGATGCAACTGCCCCAGCTGTTCATGCCGAGCTGCATAATGCTGCGGCAGGAAGCCCAGGTGTTGGCCGGACAGGATCAGCAGGGCGGCCCCGTCCATGCTGTCGGTGAGCACGGTCAGGCGTTCGATCGAGGTCGGCGCCGGCATTTCCGGCAAGGGGTGGCTCGGCCAGACCCAGTCATGGTGGCTGACATCCTCGCGGGTCAGCGCACCCACCTGCCCGAACAGCGGGTGTGACGGCGCGCAGTAGGCGATCTGGGTTTCCTGGAACAACGGGAAGTAGTCGATGTTGGGCAAGCGATGCCAGAAATAACCGATCGCCAGATCGATATGGCCGTTGATGATTTTTTCTTCCAGAAGCGACGACGACAGTTCGGTGAAGTGAAAGTACAAGCCCTCGTGCCGCGCCCTCAGACGGGCAATGGCCAAACCGATCTTGGTGTTCGCCACCGGGTCGATCTGCCCCAGCAGGCCGACGTTGATGTTGCCCGAGACCTTGCGGTTGATGTGCTGCACCTCAACCCTGAAACCCTCGGCGGCGGCCAGTAACCGGCGCGCAGCCTCGACGAACTGACCGCCCTTGGGTGTCACGGAAAATCCGCCGCGACCGCGTTCGCACAGGCGGAAACCCACCCGGGCCTCCAGCGTCGCCAACTGTGCGCTGATGGTCGGTTGCGTGGTGTTGAGGGCGGTTTGCGCCGCCGAAATCCCGCCGGCTTCGACCACCGTGAGAAATACCCGGATCAGGCGCAGATCCAGCTCCGTTACAGTTCCCAGCATGGGGGCTCCCGTGACTCGATTACATTGACGCCGATCTATGTGAACAGTGCGTCGTGGATATTTTACGGCTGAGGCCAACGCCATACATTGCAGGGAAAGCAGGGTCATCGTCAGCTTTTTCTGGAGAATCGACCGCTGCGCTCAAAACAAAAACAATCAACTGCATAGGAATCATCGTATGTCAGGGTCCCCACTTTCCGCGCATGCCGCCGAGGCAAGCAGCGGGTTGGCCATCGAAGGCCACTCGATCGATTACATCCCGGAAAACGAACGTCACGCCAAACTCAGCAGCCAGGGGCCGTTCTGGTTTCTGGGCAACTTCCACTTTTTCACCATCTCCATCGGTTTCGTCGGCCCCAGCCTCGGCTTGTCGGCGTTGTGGACCCTGCTGGCCGGCGCGCTGGGCATCATGTTCGGCACGATCTTCATGGCCTTCCACGGTTCGCAAGGGCCGGAAATGGGTCTGCTGCAGATGATCCAGTCCCGTGCCCAGTTCGGCTATCGGGGGGTGATCCTGGCGTTGATGGCGACGATGTTCGTGTTCGTCGGCTTCAACGTGGTGAACGTCTCGCTGATCATGAACGGGCTGGAGCATGTGTTCGGCATCGACCCGACCATCGTCGCCGTGACCGTGGTGCTGATCGGCGCTCTGCTGTCGATCTACGGCCACGACCTGATGCACAAGGCCTTCAAGTGGGCGTTGCTGGCGACGCTGCCGCTGTATGCCCTTGTCACCATCGCCCTGATGTTCGGCGCGGGTTCCGAGGGCGTCACGCCGGCCACCGACCTGGGCTTCAGCTGGATCGCCTTCGCCACCCTGTTCGCCATCGGCGCCAGCTACAACATTTCCTATGCGCCCTACGTTTCCGACTATTCGCGCTACCTGCCGAAAAATACCAGCCGGCCGAAACTGATCGCGGCGATATTTATCGGCGCGTCGTTGTCGGGCAGCTGGATGATCGGCCTCGGTGCCTGGCTCGCCCAGGAACTCAAAGCGGTGGATGCACTGGTGGCGTTGAACCAGGTAGGTTCCTCGATGATTCCCGGGCTGGGCAATCTGCTGGTGGTGGTCTCGGTGGCAGGCTTTCTGCCGATCATTGCGCTGAACACCTACAGCGCCATGCTGACGTTGCTGACCGGTGTCGATTCGATCAGCAAGATCACCCCGACACCCCGCGCCCGGGTGCTGTCGATCAGCGTGATCAGCCTCATCCTGTTGACCTGCGTGCTGTCGATCAAGGGTGACGGTATCGCGCTGCTGAACACCTTCCTCGTGTTGCTGTTGTACTTCCTCGTGCCCTGGACCGCGGTCAACCTGGTGGACTATTTCTTCGTGCGCAAGGGCCGCTACGCGATCCCGCATTTCTTCACACCGAAGGGCATCTACGGCGCCTGGCAATTTCGCGGCATCGTGGCGTACCTGATCGGCTTTGCTGCGATGGTGCCGTTCTTCTACATCTTTGACGCTGCCGCCGGTAAAGAAGTCTTCGTCGGTCCGCTGGCGCGGGTGCTGGAAGGCGTCGACATTGCCTGGCTGGTGGGCTTGCTGGTGTCGGGCCTGACGTATTTCCTGCTCAGCCGCTCCCTGGACCTGGCTGCCGAGCGCCGGGTCATCGATTCGATCACTGAGCACGACATCGTTGCCATGACCCATTCATCCGCGGAGTCGGTGCGTTGAACACTCCAAGGAATACGCTGGTCGCCTGCTGCCAATTGGCGCCGAAAATCGGCGACCTCGCCTACAACCGCACGCTCACCGAGCGCGCGATCCGCTCGGCGGCCCTGCAGGGGGCCCAGGTCGTGGTGTTGCCGGAACTGGTGCAGAGCGGCTACCTGTTTGCCGACCGCGCAGAAGCACTGACCCTGGCGGAAACCGCCGAGGGGCCGACCTTGCGCCTGTGGCAGGCATTGGCCAGTGAATTGAACATCGTCATCGTCGGCGGATTCTGCGAGCGTCTGGCCGGGGATGAACTGGCCAACAGCGCCGCGCTGATCGATGCCCAGGGTTTGCGCGCGGTGTACCGCAAGGCGCATCTGTGGGATGCCGAGAAGGAAATCTTCACCCCCGGCGATGCCGCGCCACCGGTGATCGAAACCGTCCACGGGCGTATCGGCATGCTGATCTGCTACGACCTGGAATTCCCCGAGTGGGTGCGCCTGCCGGCGCTGGCCGGTGCCGACCTGCTCTGTGCGCCGGTCAACTGGCCCGACGGCCCAAGGCCGCAGACCGAGCGCCCGGCGGAAGTCTTGCGGGTGCAGGCCAATGCCTCGGTCAACCGAATGTTCATCGCCGCCTGTGACCGCCATGGCCATGAGCGCGGGGTGAGTTGGGTGCAAGGTTCGGTGATCGTCGATGCCGACGGTTATCCGTTGGCCGGTCCGGCGGAGCAGGGTGGCGAGCAGATTCTGCTGGCCACCCTGAACCTGGCCGAGGCGCGGAACAAGCGCATCAGCGAGCGCAACGACCTGCACCGGGACCGGCGGCCATCGTTGTATAACTTGAGCAGCGTGGTGCAATGACGCTTGGCCCCACAGGACAATTCGGTGCGCGCTGCTAGTCTTTCAGGTTCCCGTTCGATCCATATCGAGAGGCGAATATGGACGCAGGCAAAGCCCGACCATCCCCCCGGCGAAACCTCACGGCGGAACTGGTCGCCCTTGTCGAACGGTTCGAGCCGGATCCCGGGCCCGAACCTGGTACGGCCGAACACACCCAGGCAGAGTTCGATGCGATGGCGCTGGCGCTATTGCAGGAGTACAGGCCGCAAACGCTTTGGGTGTTCGCCTACGGCTCGTTGATCTGGAACCCGGAATTCGAATTCGAAGAGCGCTGCAGTGCCACCGCTTTCGGTTGGCATCGCTCGTTCTGCCTGACCCTGACCCGCTGGCGTGGCACCCGCGAGCTGCCGGCGTTGATGCTCGCCCTTGATCGCGGTGGCAGCTGTCAGGGCGTGGCTTTCCGCCTGCCCGCAAAGAACCATTTCAAGCAGCTCGGGCTGTTACTGGCGCGGGAAATCGACGCCAATCCGCCGACCAACGTCGCGCGCTGGATCACCGTGAAAACCGCGACCGGGCCCCTGCGAGCGTTGGCATTTGTCGCCGCCCGGGACGGCAAGGCCTATGCTGGCAAGTTGCCGATGGACAAGGTTGCGCAAGTTTTGGCTCGCGCAGCAGGGCATTGGGGATCGGCGGCGCAATACCTGTTTCGCACAGTGACCATGCTCAAGGAGCAAGGAATCCGTGACCGCAATATGATCTGCCTTGAAAGCCTGGTCGCCGAGGAAATCGAAGGCTCCTTGGAACTCATCCAGAAATCACCCACTTCGTAGACGCCATCGCGGCGCCTGTGGCATGGTCCCGGCGACAAACCAAGCTGCGAACAGGATCGGCACGATGGAGGAGGTTAATCAGGTCGGTGTCGACACCTCGATGACCACGCTGCAGGCGTTCAACCGTTGTCTGCTGGCGCTGGGGCGTCTGGCGCGAGAACGCGGTGCCGCCGAATTCATTGCCGACGGCTTGCAGGCGTTCCGTCAACTGGTGCCATTCGCTTCGGCGTGGTGGGGCGAGATGTCCACCTCGGTCGCCAGCGCACCGCCGCAAAGCTGGATGCACGGGCGCATTGACCTGCCTGATTCGTTTGCCGGCGAATGGCAACAGAGCGCCGGCAGCGACAGGTTTTCCCATGACACCTTGAGCCGTCCCGGCGAAGTCATCCGCGTTAGCGGCTTCGGCGACCCCCACATCGAAGTCGAAGCCTTTGCTCGACGCCATGATCTCTACCACCCGATGTGCATCACCTTCGAGCTGCCGGAAAGCGGCTTGATGTTTTTCGTTTGCCTGTACCGTGGGGCTGAGGCAACGGCCTTCAGCGACGCTGAGGCCGGTCTGTTTTCGGCGTTCTGCGATCACCTGCTACAGCTGTGGCGGTTTCAGGTGCAGGACATGATCCGCGTCGACACCGGTAACGGCGCCAGCGACTTCGGGGTCGCGCGGCGCGACGGTGACCTGCTCTACATCGGCGCCGGATTGTGCGCGCTCATTCAACGGGAGTTGCCCGGCTGGAACGGCTCGACGCTGCCCGCCGAGGTCATCGCGCAGTTATCCAGAGCACCTTGTGTGATGCGCCTGGGGCGTTCGGCACTGACCCTCAGCCCGAACGCCGAGCACGTCATCTTGTCGCTGGAAACGCAGCCGCAAGGCGTAGTGCTGGCGCCCCGGGAGCGGACGGTGGCGATGCTGTTCGCTGCGGGCCATTCCTACAAGGAAATTGCCAAAATCCTCGCCCTCAGCCCGGCGACCGTGCGCACTTACCTGCGCAACTGCTACCTGCAACTCGGGGTGAAGAGCAAGGTGGAGCTGGGTTCGGTGCTGCGCTCTCCAGGTTCCCCCGCATAAGGACATTTACCTTACCCCTCCTCATTTGCAGAGGTCCATTCGAGCGCCGTGCTCTATAGGGTATGCCCTGCATATCAAGGACATGCGCGGCCGCCCGGCTGAGTCCTTGCAAAAACTATAAAAAGGGGTGAGGCAATTGAAATTGTCCAGGCTATTTATCGCCGTGGCCGGCGCAACGGCCGTGTCCTGCGTGGCGCTGGTGGGGTGCCAGACACAAGGTTCAACCGGCGCCGACATGGTCATGCGCAACGGTTACGTATACACCGTCGACGGCCAGGATTCGGTGCAACAAGCGGTCGCCGTCAAGGACGGGAAGATAGTGTACGTCGGCAGCGATGACGGCGCGGCTTCTTACATTGGCACCCAGACGCAACTGATCGATCTGGCAGGGCGCATGCTGATGCCGGGCTTCATCGATGCGCACATGCATCCGGGGGACGGCGGTCGCGCCATGACGTTGTGCGACCTGAAGTACCAGACGATGACCCGCAAGGTGTTCCAGGAATCCATCCAGGCCTGTCTGGACGCGGACAAGGACAAGGGCCCCGACGTCTGGCTCGAAGTCGGCAGTTGGGATCGCATGGGCATGACCGGCCTGGACGGCGATGCCGACAAATCGACCCTCGATGCGCTCAAGACCCAGCGCCCGATCCAGGTACGCTCCACCGACTTCCACACTGTGCTGCTCAACTCCCGCGGCCTCGCGGTGGCGGGCATCGACAAGCGCACGGCCAACCCCGGCGATGGCAAATACGTGCGCGACAGTGCCGGCAACCCGACCGGTATCTGCGAGGACGGCGCGGCGGATGCCATGGCCGCCGTGGTGCCGCCCGCTACCGATGCCGAGAAGCTGATCCAGAGCCGCACCGCGCTCGACGCAATGCGCCAGCAAGGCATCACCAGTTTCTTCGATGCAATGTCGGGACCGGAGAACGCCAAGGCGTTCACCACCCTCGCGCAGTCCGGCGAACTGACCGCCCGGGCCTTGCTGGCAATCAAGCTTGACCCGGCCGCCGCCACTGCAGACCCGGATAAAACCATCGCCGAGGCCAAGGCCCTGGCCAGCACCTACGACCAGGGCGAAACCAAGGTCGCGCCGGGTGTGAGCATGCGTCACGTCAAGTTGTTCATGGACGGCATCATCAATGCGCCGGCCGACACCGGGGCGATGTTGACGCCGTATCTGCATAACGCCGGCACCGAGCATGCGCCGAAATGGACCCCAGGCAAAAACCGTGGCGAACTGTATTTCTCGCCGCAGGTACTCAATCCGCTGCTGCTCAAAGCCGTTCAGGCCGGTCTCGACCCGCACCTGCACGCCACCGGCGACCGCGCGGTACGCGACTCGCTCAATGGCATCGAATACGTGCGCCAGCAATTGCCCGGCCATCCATTCCGCCCGGCCATCACCCACGCCGAATCGGTGGACCCCGCCGATTACGGGCGCTTCAAGGCGTTGGACGTGACCGCCAACATGTCGTTCCAGTGGGCGCAGCAGGCACCGTCCACGGTGGATGGGACCAGCGATCATCTGGGTGCCGAACGGTTCTCCCGCATGGAACCGTCGGGCAGCATCACCCGTGCCGGCGGCCGGGTGGCGTATGGCAGCGACTGGCCGGTCGACCCGCTCGACGAGTTTCTCGCGTTGAAGATCGGTGTCACCCGCGCGGGCGATCCACAGAACCCGCACAGCTACGGCCCCAAATACGCGGGCAGGCTCAATGGCGACCCGGCGTTGTCCCGTGCCGAGGTGCTGCGCACCATCACGCTGAATGCTGCCGAGCAGCTGAGGCTGGAAAAGGTGACTGGATCGGTCGAGGTGGGCAAGTTTGCCGACCTGATCGTGCTGGACAAGAACTTCATGCAGGTACCTGAGGACGAATTGGGGCGCAATCAGGTGTTGCTGACACTGGTGGGCGGCAAGGTGGTGTGGGCCAAGGCGCCGTTTGTGGGGCAGGTGGCTGCTGCCGAACCTGCCAGCTAAACGTATCCCCCTGTAGGAGCGAGCCTGCTCGCGATGGCGGTGGCACATTCAATACTGATGCAAGCTGACACACCGCTATCGCGAGCAGGCTCACTCCTACAGGATTTGTGTGATGCCTTTTACTTTCGAAGAGAACAACAATAATGACCGATAGTCAGCAACGAAGTCCCCTGATCGAAACCCGTTCGATCGATTACATCCCCGAGGCCGAGCGCCATGGCAGCCTGTACAGCCAGTTCACCCTGTGGCTCGGCGCCAACCTGCAGATCACTGCGATCGTCACCGGGGCGTTGGCCGTGGTGTTGGGCGGTGACGTGTTCTGGTCACTCATCGGCCTGCTGATCGGCCAGGTACTGGGCGGGGCCGTGGTGGCGCTGCATGCTGCCCAAGGGCCGAAGCTCGGCTTGCCGCAGATGATCTCCAGCCGCGTGCAGTTCGGGGTCTACGGCGCGGCGATCCCGATTGTGCTGGTGTGCCTGATGTACCTGGGCTTCAGCGCCACCGGTGCGGTGTTGTCGGGGCAGGCGATTGCCCAGTTGATCAGTGTCAGCGACAGCACGGGCATCCTGATTTTCGCCGCGTGCATCGCGCTGCTGACGATGTTCGGTTACCGGGTGATCCACCTGGTCGGGCGGGTGGCCAGCGTGCTGGGCGTGATCGCGTTCGTCTATCTGTTCGCGCGCTTGATGAGCCTCAACGACATCGGCCTGTTACTGGAAAACCGCCACTTCAGCTGGAGCACCTTCCTGCTGGCGGTGTCGCTTGCGGCTTCCTGGCAGATCGCCTTTGGCCCGTACGTGGCGGACTATTCGCGCTACTTGCCGAGCACGACCTCCTCCTGGAAAACCTTCACCGCCGTCGGCCTCGGCACAGTGCTGGGCGCCCAGGCGTCGATGGTGCTGGGCGTGTTTGCCGCAGCGTTGGCGGGGGCGAACTTTCGCGGGCATGAAGTGGCGACCATCGTCGGGCTGGGCAGTACCGGGGTGGTGGCGTCCTTGCTGTACCTGAGCGTGGTGTTCGGCAAGGTCACAGTGTCGACCCTCAATGCCTATGGCAGCTTCATGTGCGTGGCCACTATCATCAGCGGCTTTCGCGGTCGCCTGCAAATCACCGCCGGCCAGCGCATGCTGTTCGTGCTGGTGATTGTCGCGGCGTCCACCACCCTTGCATTGCTGGGCCAGCACTCGTTCCTCAACTCGTTCAAGTACTTCATCCTGTTCCTGCTGACGTTCTTCACCCCCTGGAGCGCGATCAACCTGGTGGACTACTACTTCATCAACAAGGAGCGTTATGACATCCCGGCGTTGTCCGACCCGGCAGGGCGCTATGGCCGCTGGAACCTGCAGGGGATCAGCGTGTACGTGATCGGCGTGTTGATCCAGCTGCCTTTCGTCGACACCCATTTCTATTCCGGACCGATGGTCGCGCAACTGGGCGGCGTGGACATTTCCTGGATCGTCGGGCTGGTGGTGCCGGGAATCCTGTATTTGCTGCTGGCCAGGACATCGGCAGGGGTTATGCCGGTTGCTGAAATCTCAAGACCTGAATAAGATACATCCGCAATAATATCCTGCAGGAGCCGCAAGCCGTGCTCCTGCGACAAGCGTTTTTCCAACCGACTCACAACGCTCTACTTTCAGCAGGGGGCAGCCTTTCGTGGATGTTCTCGAACCGATCGACCAGTACCTGTACAGGTGGGTGATTGCGCCTGTCAGCGATCAGTTCCTGGGGCTCTTCGACCTGAATGGCCGTCTCTGCGTGGCCTTTCTGTTCACCTCCTACGTCGTGGCTTACGGCTTGTTCCGCTGGCGCCAATCCCGTGGGCTGACGGACGCGCATAGCTTCTGGCAGTTCATCGGCGGCAACCGCGTGCATTTTCATCCCTCGGCGCTGCTCGATTACCGCTATTACTTCGTGCGCGGCATTCTGAAAGTCGTGCTGGTGGTGCCCATCGTTGGGCTGGTGGACCCGTATGTGTTGCGCTCCGGGGACTACGTGCGTTTTTTCACTCACCTGTGGGGCGCACGGGTGCAGGTCGAGGAGCACCTGGCCCTGTCCTTGCTCTATGGCCTGGGCGTGTTTCTGCTGCAGGACTTCATCCATTACTGGGCCCACCGCGCTTACCATTCGCGTTACCTGTGGGCGTTCCACAAAGTCCATCATTCGGCGACGGTGCTGGTCCCGGTGACGGCGAGCCGGGTGCATTTTCTCGAGAAAGTGGTCGAGCGGCTGATCGACCTCGTGTTCATCAGCGCCTTTGCCGGCCTCTTCTGGTACGCCTGCGGCGGGGAGATCAGCCGCTACACGCTGTTCGGCGTGACCTACATCGTGTTCATCCTCAACGCCCTGGCGGCCAACCTGCGCCACAGCCATGTCTGGCTGTCCTTCGGGCCGGTGGTCGAGCATGTGTTGAACAGCCCGGCCCAGCACCAGATTCACCACAGCGATGCGCCGCAGCACTTCAACAAGAACTTCGGGGTCAACCTGTCACTCTGGGACTGGATGTTCGGCACGCTCTACGTCACACAGGCGAAACCCGAGGTTATCCAATTCGGCACCGGCGACCAGGAACGTTACCTGACGCTCCACAGCCTGATCGTCACGCCCTTCGTAGAAACGGCCCACAAGCTGCGTCAGGCCAGGCGCCCGATTCAACGCCCTGACCTGTCGATGGGAGAAGAACCCTTGATCAACGTTCAGGAAGCTTCCAGCGTTCGCGCAACTGTTCGTATTGCGCCTCGGGTAATTGCACCAGCAGCGGGGACTGGCGCGGGTCCAGCCAACTGAACAGGCGAGCGATATCCGTAGGGCTCATCGCCGTGCAGCCCCGTGTTGGTGTCGTGGGGCCACGCCAGATGTGGAAGAAAATGCAGGAGCCGGCGGCGGGGGATGCCGGGGTGTTGTGCTCGATGACAATGCCCTGGCGATACAAGTCATCAGGGCGGCGCATGCGTTCGGAGCTGTTCCAGTCCCTGGCAATCGTGGCGCCGTCGACCAGTTCGTTGTAGCGCGTGGACTGGCTGTCATCCACGCATTCGATGGTCGGGGTCAACGCGAGATAGGGCAGGCGCGTTTCAGCTGAGGCGTCGTAGCCAAATGCGCTGCCCAGCTTGAACATCCCGGCTGGCGCCTTTCCATCACCTTCCTGTTTCACCGGCCCCTCAAGTGGCCGAGTGTCGAGCAGTCCCTTGCCCCAGCCCATGCCGTTTTTTCCCAGCACGACGGCAAAGGGCGCTTCGACTTTCTGGAAGCTATCTCCGTGCCGTTCATAACGTTGGGCGCTGCCCTGGATGTCATCCCAGTGCTTGCTGGTGACCACGATCAACTGGCCACTTGCTTCGAGCCCTTGGGCCATCGCGGCACAGGGCAGCAGCAGGATCAGCAGCGTGCAGATTCTGCCAAGCCTGTTCATGGCGCCAGCGGGGTGATGGGGAAGTTCATGACGCTGTTCAACGTCGCATCCCGGGTGTAAGTGAAGTGCCACCACTCGGCGGAGTAACCGGTGAATCCCTCCTGCTCCATGGCGCGGGTCAGTCGTTGGCGATTGTCCATGGCCGTCGCCGTGATCGACGTCGAATCGGAATGGGCGCGCTCGTCGAAGCAATCAAAACCGGTGCCCATGTCGACGGCGCCGTCGTGCCAACGCTGACCATAAGGCGCCGTGCAGTCGACGGGCGTGGCTGAGGGCGTCCAGGTATCGGCGGGCAGGGCGCCCGGGCCTGTCATGCTCAGGTCGACGGTGCCGCCTTTGGAGTGATTGGATACCCGCGCCACATAGCCCAGGCGCCAGAAGTCCTGCTTGTCCACCCGGGGATAGAATTCTGCCTTGCGTGGGTCGCCCGGCTCCGTGGCGAAGCGCCCCATGTCCGCGACCGCGCGGCTGGGGCGATAGCAATCAAATACCTTCAAGCCGTAGCCTTGCGCCTGCAGTGCCGTTTGTACCCGGGACAGGGCTTTGGCGGCCTCCTGCGACAACAGGCACTCGGGCGCTTCGTAGCCCTCGAGGGGATGCCCGGTGAAGTTGTGGGCGCTGGCATAGCGAATGTCCTGCTCGATACCCGGGTCGATCGTGCGTAGATACACCATGTGCCCGGGCCTGGGCTCGGCAGCGACGACGCCCGACAAGGCGAGACTCAGGATCGGGAGCAATGTTCGAACGACAAATGGCATCGGGCCGGGCCTCCACAATGGCATGACAAGTCACTTCATCATGGCTTGAAACCGGCGGCACCTCCATGAAGTTGTTGATCGGCGTGATAGGACGAGCGCACCAGTGGTCCCGACGCCACGTTCTTGAAGCCCATGCGCGCGCCTTCCTCGGCGAACCAGGCAAACACGTCCGGGTGCACGAAACGCTGGACCGGCAGGTGACTGCGCGACGGTTGCAGGTATTGGCCCAAGGTGAGCATGTCGATATCGTGCTCGCGCATGCGCTGCATGACTTCGATGACTTCCTCGTCAGTTTCGCCGAGGCCCAGCATCAGCCCGGACTTGGTTGGCACCTGCGGCACCCGTTGCTTGAACTTCTGCAGCAGATCCAGCGACCACTCGAAATCCGAGCCTGGCCGCGCGGCCTTGTACAGGCGCGGGACGGTTTCCAGGTTGTGGTTGAACACATCGGGCGGCTCAAGGGCGGTGATCGCCAGGGCGACGTCCATCCGGCCACGGTAGTCCGGCACCAGGGTTTCCAGTTGAATGCCAGGCGACAGCTTGCGGATCTCGCGCAGGCAGTCGACGAAGTGTTGGGCGCCACCGTCGCGCAAGTCGTCGCGGTCCACCGAGGTGATCACCACGTATTTGAGGCGCAGTTCGGCGATGGCCACGGCGAGGTTGCGCGGTTCATCCACGTCCAGCGGTTTCGGCCGTCCGTGGCCGACATCGCAGAACGGGCAGCGACGGGTGCAGATGTCACCCATGATCATGAAGGTGGCGGTACCCCCGGAAAAACACTCGCCCAGGTTCGGGCACGAGGCTTCCTCGCAGACGCTGTGCAGCTTGTGTTTGCGCAGCAATTGCTTGATCCGGTCGACCTCGGGGGAGGTCGGCATGCGTACCCGGATCCAGTCGGGTTTGCGCGGGAATTCCTCGGTGGGAATGATTTTCACTGGAATCCGCGCAACCTTTTCCGCGCCGCGCAGTTTGGTGCCGACTTGCACTGTATTCATAGGTGTTCCCAAAGTCTGTCAGACAAGAACCGGACCTGTAGGAGCGAGCCTGCTCGCGATGGACGTGAAGCTGACGCGTGTTCATCAGGAAGCCCGCGTTATCGTTAACGACCATCGCGAGCAGGCTCGCTCCTACAGGGGGGGTGGGTGCGATCAGTCGCGATAGACCGGGAAATCCGCACACAGAGCGGCAGCCTGGCGGGCGACCTCAGCCTCCACATCGGCATCGCCGAGATGATCGAGGATGTCGCAGATCCAGCCTGCCAGCTCGATGCTCTGGGCTTCCTTGAACCCGCGACTGGTGATCGCCGGCGTACCGATGCGCAGGCCTGAGGTCACGAACGGCGACTGCGGGTCGTTGGGCACGGCGTTTTTGTTCACGGTGATACCGGCACGGCCCAGGGCGGCGTCGGCGTCTTTGCCGGTCAGGCCCTGGCGGATCAGGCTGACCAGGAACAGGTGGTTGTCGGTGCCACCGGACACCACGTCATAGCCGCGTTCGATAAAGACCTGCGCCATCGCCTGGGCGTTGCGGATCACTTGCGCCTGGTAAGTCTTGAACGCCGGCTCCAGTGCTTCCTTGAAGCACACGGCCTTGGCGGCGATCACATGCATCAGCGGGCCGCCCTGGCCGCCGGGGAATACGGCGGCGTTGAGCTTTTTCTCCAGCTCCGGATTGGCCCTGGCCAGGATCAGGCCACCGCGCGGACCGCGCAGGGTCTTGTGGGTCGTGGTGGTGACCACGTCGGCGTAGGGCAGCGGGTTCGGGTACAGACCTGTGGCCACCAGCCCGGCGACGTGGGCCATGTCGACGAACAGCCAGGCACCGACCTTGTCGGCGATTTCACGGAAACGCGGGAAGTCCAGGGTCTTGGAGTAGGCGGAGAAGCCGGCGATGATCATTTTCGGCTGGTGCTCGACGGCCAGGCGTTCGACTTCGTCGTAGTCGATCAACCCGGTCGCGGTGTCGATACCGTATTGCACGGCATTGTAGAGCTTGCCGGAAAAACTCACCTTGGCCCCGTGGGTCAAGTGACCGCCATGGGCCAGGCTCATGCCCAGCACGGTGTCGCCAGCCTGCAGCAACGCCAGGTACACCGCCGCGTTGGCCTGGCTGCCGGAGTGCGGCTGGACGTTGGCGTAGTCGGCGCCGAACAGTTGCCGGGCGCGGTCGATGGCCAGTTGCTCGACCACGTCGACGTGTTCGCAACCGCCGTAGTAGCGCTTGCCCGGATAACCTTCGGCGTACTTGTTGGTCAGGCCGCTGCCTTGCGCCTCCATGACCCGTTGGCTGGTGTAGTTCTCCGAAGCGATCAGCTCGATGTGGTGTTCCTGCCGTGCGTCCTCGGCGTTCATCGCTGCCAGCAGTGCGTCGTCGTAGCCTTTGATCTGGTCCTGCTTGCTAAAAAGGGTGCTGAACATGGTGATTTCCTCTGGTGTTCTTGAATAGGGGGGCACTGCTCTTCTGTAGGAGCGAGCCTGCTCGCGATGGACTCCAGAGCGCTGCGGGGTGCCAGGTTTCCCGCGTCATCGTTGACGACCATCGCGAGCAGGCTCGCTCCTACAGGGGTTATGCGTTTTCGTAGTCGGCGATTGAAGGGCAGGCGCAAATCAAGTTGCGGTCGCCAAACACGTTGTCGACCCGGCCCACGGGCGGCCAGTACTTGCCGTCGATCAAGCTGTCCAGCGGATAAACCGCCTGCTCACGGCTGTACGGGTGCGACCACTCGCCGACCAGCTCCGCCGCGGTATGCGGGGCGTTTTTCAGTGGGTTGTCGTCCTTGTCCAGGGTGCCGTTTTCCACCGCGCGGATTTCTTCGCGGATGCGGATCATGGCGTCGCAGAAGCGGTCCAGTTCTTCCTTGGATTCGCTTTCGGTCGGCTCGATCATCAGCGTGCCGGCCACCGGGAAGGACATGGTCGGGGCGTGGAAACCGAAGTCGATCAGGCGCTTGGCCACGTCATCGACGCTGATGCCGCTGCTGTCTTTCAGTGGGCGCAGGTCGAGGATGCATTCATGCGCCACCAGGCCGTTGCTGCCGGTGTACAGCACCGGGTAGTGCTCTTCCAGGCGACGGGAAATGTAGTTGGCGTTGAGGATCGCCAGCTGCGAAGCGCGCTTGAGGCCGGCGCCGCCCATCATGCGGATGTACATCCAGGTGATCGGCAGGATGCTCGCGCTGCCGAATGGCGCGGCGCAGACCGCGCCTTCCTTGCGTTCCATGTGGCCATGGCCTGGAAGGAACGGAGTCAGGTGCGACTTGACGCCGATCGGGCCAACGCCCGGGCCGCCACCGCCGTGGGGGATGCAGAAGGTCTTGTGCAGGTTCAGGTGCGACACGTCGCCGCCGAACTTGCCCGGGGCGCAGAGGCCGACCATGGCGTTCATGTTGGCGCCGTCGATGTACACCTGGCCGCCGTGGTCGTGGATGATGCCGCAGATTTCGCGGATGCCTTCCTCGAACACGCCGTGGGTCGACGGGTAGGTGATCATCAGCGCGGCGAGGTGTTCGCGGTGCTCGATGGCCTTGGCGCGCAGGTCTTCGATGTCGACGTTGCCGCGGGCGTCGCAGGCGGTGACCACTACGCGCATGCCGGCCATCTGGGCGGTGGCCGGGTTGGTGCCGTGGGCCGAGGACGGGATCAGGCAGATGTCGCGACGGTCTTCGCCACGGCTCTGGTGGTAGGCGCGGATCGCCAGCAGACCGGCGTACTCACCCTGGGAACCGGCGTTCGGTTGCAGCGAGATCGAGTCGTAGCCGGTGGCGGCGCAGAGCATCGCTTCCAGTTCGTCGGTCAGTTGCTGGTAGCCAGCGCTTTGCTCGGTCGGGGCGAACGGGTGCAGGGCGCCGAATTCGGCCCAGGTCACCGGGATCATTTCGCTGGCGGCGTTGAGTTTCATGGTGCACGAGCCCAGCGGGATCATGGTGCGGTCCAGCGCCAGGTCCTTGTCCGCCAGCTTGCGCAGGTAGCGCATCAGCTCGGTTTCCGAGTGGTAGCGGTTGAACACCGGGTGGCTGAGGATTGGCGACTGGCGAACCAGCGAAGCCGGAATGGTGCTTTGCGCAGCAGCGGCGAGGGCGGCGAAGTCCGGCAGGCTCTGGCCAGCGGCGAACAGGGCCCACAGGGTTTCCACGTCGGCCTGGGTGCTGGTTTCGTCGAGGGACAGGCCCAGACGCTCGGCATCCACTACGCGCAGGTTGATCTGCTGGGCGTGTGCCTGGTCATGCAGGGCGGCGGTTTGCGCGCAGGTGTTCAGGGTCAGGGTGTCGAAGAAGCTCGCTTGCTCGACGTTCAGACCCAGCGCGCTCAAGCCCTTGGCCAGGATCGCGGTCAGGTGATGTACACGCTGGGCGATTTGCGTCAGGCCCTTCGGACCGTGATACACGGCGTACATGCTGGCGATGTTGGCCAGCAGCACCTGTGCGGTGCAGATGTTCGAGGTGGCCTTCTCGCGGCGGATGTGTTGCTCGCGGGTCTGCATCGCCAGGCGCAGGGCCGGCTTGCCGAAACGGTCCACCGAAACACCGACCAGACGGCCCGGCATGTCGCGCTTGAACGCATCCTTGGTGGAGAAGTACGCGGCGTGCGGGCCACCGAAGCCCAGCGGCACGCCGAAACGTTGCGCGCTGCCGATGGCCACGTCGGCGCCGAATTCGCCCGGCGCGGTCAGCAGGGTCAGGGCCAGCAGGTCGGCGGCCACGGCCACCAACGCGTTGGCGGCGTGGAAACGCTCGGTCAGCTCGCGGTAGTCGAAGACGTCACCGTTGCTCGCCGGGTATTGCAGCAGGGCGCCGAAGAACGGCGTCACGTCGCTCAGCTCGCGCTCGTCACCGACCACCACCTCGATGCCCAATGGCTCGGCACGGGTGCGCAGCACGTCGAGGGTCTGCGGGTGGCAATGCACGGAGGCGAAGAACTGGTGGCTGCCCTTGTTCTTGCTCAGGCGCTTGCAGAAGGTCATGGCTTCGGCGGCGGCGGTGGCTTCGTCGAGCAGCGAGGCGTTGGCGATCGGCAGGCCGGTGAGGTCGCTGATCAGGGTCTGGAAGTTCAGCAGCGCTTCAAGGCGGCCCTGGGAAATTTCCGGCTGGTACGGGGTGTAGGCGGTGTACCAGGCCGGGTTTTCCAGGAGGTTGCGCAGGATCGGCGACGGCGTGTGGGTGCCGTAGTAGCCCTGGCCGATGAAGGTCTTGAACAGCTGGTTCTTACCGGCGATGCCTTTGATCAGCGCCAGGGCGTCCGCTTCGCTCAGGCCGTCTTCGAGGCCGAGCACGCTGGTGCCCTTGATGCTGTCGGGAATGACGCTGGCGCCCAGGGCTTCGAGGGAGTCGAAACCGAGAGTGTTGAGCATGGCCTGCTCGTCACCGGCGCGGGGGCCGATGTGGCGGGCGATGAATTCGTTACGGGTGTCGAGGAGGGTGGTCATGGGCAGTCCTCAGGCGTCGGTCTGTTCTTGGATCAGGCGGTCGTAGGCGGCCTGG
Organism: Pseudomonas sp. WJP1; assembly: GCF_028471945.1. Lineage (NCBI taxonomy): Bacteria > Pseudomonadati > Pseudomonadota > Gammaproteobacteria > Pseudomonadales > Pseudomonadaceae > Pseudomonas > Pseudomonas sp. WJP1. The sequence goes on along the minus strand of NZ_CP110128.1, from coordinate 4,725,975 downwards.
TCCAGCAGTTTGGCGACAGCCGATGCGTCGCTTGGCTGGAAACGGAAGAACCAGCCTTCGCCCAGCGGGTCTTCGTTGACCAGCTCCGGGTTGCTGTCCAGTTCCGAATTCACGTGCAGCACCTCACCGTCCAGCGGCATGCCGATGCTGCTGGCGGCTTTCACCGACTCCACGACCGACACTTCGGTACCGGCGTCGAAGCTGCCCAATTCAGGCACCTGAACGAACACCACATCCCCCAATGCCTGTTGGGCAAACGCCGTGATGCCAACGGTAACCGTGCCGTCAGCTTCGGTACGCAGCCATTCGTGTTCGACGGTAAAACGCAATTCGCTCATATCAACTCCTCATTGTTCAGACTCATCCGCTGCAGGTGGCGGAGGCGATGGGCAGGCTCGGGTGTGGGTAACGAGCTTGTCTGGAGGAGAGATAGCAAGGGCGGTGCCAAGGTTGATTACTTGTTTTAAATCAATGGTTTAGTGATTTATTAGGCAAATTGATGCGCGGTTGCCGTATTGAAATCAAGACAGGCACGGGAAGGGAAGGGGCCGAAGTCCGATATAGACAGGTCGAGGAGGTTTTGTCTTGGTTTCGATACGCTGTATCGATTTGCACACAACACAACAGGCGCACCCCATTCCCTGTAGGAGTGAGCCTGCTCGCGATTGCGGTGCAACAGAAAACAATGATGTTGACTGACAGTACGCTATCGCGAGCAGGCTCACTCCTACAGGGGGGCGGGGTGATTCAGGAGTTGGCGGAGTCAGGACTTGTTGGGAATCCCGTATTTGCGCAGCCGAATGGCTATCGCACTATGGGATGTTTGCAAACGTGCAGCCAGCAATCGGCTGGATGGATAACTGCGATAAAGCTGCTCCAGCAGATTCTTTTCAAACCCTTCGACAGCCTCCTCAAGGCTGCCCACCTCGCCATCGTTTCGGCGCTCCACAGCGGTCCTGGCGATGTCGAGGTCGTCGATGTCCACCAGCGGGTTTTCGCAGATCGCCGCAGCGCGAAAGATCACGTTTTGCAGTTGCCGCACGTTACCCGGCCAGCGGTTGCCGAGCAGGGCGGGAAAGGTGCTGGGCGCCAGGCGACAGACCGGGCGCTGGATCTGCGCGCAAGCCTGCTGCATGAAGTGCTGGGCCATCAACAGGATGTCGTGGCCACGTTCGCGCAGCGGCGGTACTTGCAGGTTGAGGACATTGAGGCGGTAGAACAGGTCTTCGCGAAAGTGTCCTTCGCCGACCATTTTTTCCAGGTCACGGTGGGTCGCGCTGAGGATCCGCACATTGACCTTGACCTCACGATCGCCACCGACCCGACGGAAGCAGCCATCGCTCAAAAAGCGCAGCAGCTTGGCTTGCAGGTACGGCGACATCTCGCCGACTTCGTCGAGGAACACCGTGCCCTGGTCCGCCAGTTCCAGCAGCCCGAGCTTGCCGCCCCGTTGCGCCCCGGTGAACGCGCCGGGGGCGTAGCCGAACAGCTCGCTTTCGGCCAGGCTCTCCGGCAACGCCGCACAGTTCAGGGCCAGGAACGGTTTTTCACGGCGACCGCTGATTGCGTGACAGGCGCGGGCCACCAGCTCCTTGCCGGTGCCGGTTTCGCCCTGGATCAACAGCGGTGCGTCGAGGGCCGCCACCCGTTGCGCGCGGGCCTTGAGCGAGCGGATCGGCGGCGACTCGCCGAGCAGCGCATCGAAACCTTCGGCGTGGTCATGGTGCAGTGCCGAGAGGCGTTCGCCGATGCGGTTCGGTTGATAGAGGGTGAGCAGGGCGCCGGCGTCGGTGATCGGCATGGCATCGAGCAGCAAGGTGTGGCCGCCGAGGCTGACCTCGTGCATGGGCAGGCGAAAATGGTGGGCGATCAAGGTGCGTTGCAAGTCGGCGTCGTCGAACAGCGTGCCCAACGATTCACCGGCCGGTTCGCGACCGCACAGGGCGATCAATGCCGGGTTGGCCAGCAGCACGTGCCCACGATCATCGACCGCCAGCACCGGGTCGGAACTGGCGGCGAGCAAGGCATCCAGTTGCAGGCGCCGACGTTGCCCGGGAAGGATGTCGACCATGGTCACCGCCTGCACGCCGCGCACGCCGAACAGGGCCTCGCGCAACTCTTCCAGCACCTCGGTGCCCAGGGTCGGGGCGTCGATGTAGACGTTCGGCGGCACCATCTCCACGGCGTCCAGATTGAAGCTGCGCCCGCCGAGCAGGGCGAGTACTTCCTGGGTGATACCGACGCGGTCGATGAAGGTGACGTGGATGCGCATGACAGGCCTGCAAGATGGGCGAACGAAAATCAGTATGCCGGGGTGAATTCGAATTTGGCGAGTGTCACGTCATCCGCTGGCGGTTTTGCGCGCGCTGGCGGCCAGGTCCTCGAGGAACGCCTGGAGGATCGGCGGCGGCGCCACGCCGCGCCGGGTGATCACGTCGAACGGCGACTTCAGGCGCAGGCTCGCCGGACCCAGTTGATGCATCTCCCCTGACTTGAGCCACTGGGCGGCGAAGTGCTCCGGCAAAAAGCCCATGTAGGCGCCGGAGATGATCAGGATCGCCGAGGCCTCGATGTTGTCCACGGTGGCCGCCGCCTTGTTCACGCCCAGGTGTTCCAGGTCGTATTGCTGCATGTAGCCGCGCACGACGATGCGGCCCGCGCCGATTTCTTCAAGCAGCTCGGCACCTTCGGCATTGCTTCCGTACAGCGGATGTCGGCGCCCGCAGTACAAGCCCAGCGCCTCCTGATACAGCGGCGCTTGCAGCAGGCCCGGGACATGGATCGGGAAGTGCCCGATGGCCAGGTGCAGGCGGCCGTCGAGCACCCGTTCTTCGAGTTCTGCTGGAGTGCCGACGTACACGTTCAGGTGCACGTCATGCCCGCGCGAGACGAAGCGCTGGGTGGTGCGCGGGATCGGCGAATCGGGGTCGGTGATGGTGGTGTCGATGATCCCCAGGTTGAGCTTGCCGCTGATGTGCTGCTTGAGCACGTCGGCGTCCATGCAGAAATTTTCCACCGCCGATAGCAGGCGCTGGGTGGCTTCGTGAATCGCCACCCCTTGCTCGGTCAGGCGGAAGCCGCTGCGCCCGCGCTGGCAGAGTTTGACGCCGAGGCGGGTTTCCAGGTGGGTCATCTGTTCGCTGATGGTCGACTGCCCGGCGTTCAACGCCGCCTGGGCGGCCGAGAAACCGCCGCAGCGGACAATCGTGGCAAATACCCTGAGCAGTTTCAGGTCGACATCGTGCAGCTGGATCATCGGGAACCTCCGGCATGGGGATGCATCGGGAATACCGATATGAGTATCTGATGTTTAGCATTTTTTCCACGAAAACCTGCGCTCATAGTCTTTCCAACGGCGGTCGCCTTGCAGTCCGTCAAGCCGATAACAAGAAGTGGAGAGGCTAGAAATGTCGAACAACGGTTATGAATCCGGTCGCCTGAACCTGCCATTCGTAGGTCATTGCACCTTTGGCAAATCCCCGGTGTGCACCGATTGGGACGCGCTGGATGCCGACGTCGCGGTGCTTGGCGTACCCAATGACATGGGCACCCAGTGGCGCTCCGGGGCACGCTTCGGACCACGCGGGATTCGTGAAGCATCGACGCTGTTTTCCTTCGGCCACGCCGGCGCCTATGACCACGAAGATGACGTGATGTACCTGACGGCGTCAGACGTGCGCATGGTCGACGTCGGTGATGCCGACATCGTCCACACCGACATGGAAACCAGTAACAAGAACACCGAATACGCCGTGCGCAAGATTCTCGATGCCGGTGTGATGCCGGTGGTGCTGGGCGGCGATCACTCGGTGCACGCGCCGGTGATCAAGGCCTTCGAAGGCCGCGGCCCGATCCATATCATCCACTTCGATGCACACCTGGATTTCGTCGACGAGCGCCATGGCGTGCGTTACGGCCACGGCAACCCGCTGCGCCGCGCCTCGGAAATGAACCACATTGTCGGCATGACCCAGATGGGTATCCGCAACGTCTCGTCGTCCAACCGCGACGACTACGAAGCGGCCCACGAAGCCGGTTCGAAGATCCTCTCGGTGCGCGATGTGCGTCGCCTCGGCGTCGAAGGCGTACTGGCGCTGATCCCGCAGAACATCAACTACTACATCACCATCGACATCGACGGTTTCGACCCGTCCATCGCCCCCGGCACCGGCACCCCGAGCCACGGCGGCTTCCTCTACTACGAAGTGCTGGAAATCATCCAGGCCCTGGCCAAGCGCAGCAAAGGCAACATTGTCGGCATGGACCTGGTGGAGGTTGCACCGGTGTATGACCCGACCGGCATGACCTCGATTCTTGCCGCGCAGCTGCTGCTCAACAGCATCGGTTTCATCTTCCATGAGCGAGGAAAGGTACGAGCGGCCGCTGAAAGCGAAACCTCTCCAGCCTGAACATCGAAACCACAAAGCCCCGGCAGTGCCTGACTGCCGGGCAGAGAGAATAAAAATGGACACGATCGTCAAGAATTACCTGCAGAAGTTCGGCATCAGCGAAGCCACCCAGACCTTCCTCGGCAAAGCGCAAAAGATGTTCATTGGCGGCGCCTGGGTCGACGCCAGCGACGGCCAGACGTCCGCAGTCATCGAGCCCTCGACCGAAGGCCTGATCACCCGCATTCCCATGGGCACCACTGAAGACCTGGACCGCGCCGTGCAAGCCGCCCGTGCGCAGTTCGACGGTGGCGAATGGAGCCAGGCCAAACCGGCGCAACGCGAACGCCTGATCCAGCGCCTGGCGGACTTGATCGAACAGAACGCCGCGGAACTTGCGCAAATCGAATCGATCGACATGGGCAAGTCAGTCGCCTTCGCCAGGGACGTCGATATCCAGGGTACCGTCGATACCCTGCGTTACTTCGCCGGGTGGGCCACCAAGCTCCACGGGCGCACCGTCGAGCCGTCGCTGCCGGGCAATTACCTGGCCTATACCCGCAAGGAAGCGGTGGGCGTGGTCGGCGCCATCGTGCCGTGGAACTTCCCGCTGCAAACCATGGCCTGGAAACTCGGCGCGGCGCTGGCCACCGGTTGCACAGTGGTCGTCAAGCCCGCCGAGCTGACCTCGCTGTCGGCCCTGCGTTTCGCTGAGCTGGTGCAGGAAGCGGGCATTCCCGACGGCGTGATCAACATCGTCACCGGGCGCGGCAGCGTGGTCGGCGCAGCCATGACCACCCACCCCGGCATCGACAAATTGACTTTCACCGGTTCGACCCCGGTAGGCCTTACCGTTGGCCGCGCGGCGCTGGACGACATGAAGCGGCTGACCCTTGAGCTCGGCGGAAAGTCGCCGGTCATCGTGTTTGCCGATGCCGACATTCCGGCCGCGGCACAAGCGGTCGCCAATGGCGTGTTTTTCAACTCCGGGCAGGTATGCGATGCCGGCACGCGGGCTTATATTCATAGCAGCGTCCATGACGAATTCCTGCGTGAACTGATCGCCTACACACGCACCCTGAAAATGGCCCCGGGCCTGGACCCGGACTGCTTCATCGGCCCACTGGTCTCGGCCCTGCAAAAGCAGCGCGTGACCGAGTACATCGAGACCGGCAAGGCCGAAGGCGCCGAGCTGGTCTACGGCGGCCAACCGGTCGATGGCCCTGGCTTCTTCGTCGAGCCGACCATCTTCGCCAACTGCCGCAACGACATGCGCATCGTCCAGGAAGAGATCTTCGGCCCGGTGCTGGTCACCGCTCCCTTCGACGATGAGGAAGAGGCGCTGGCCCTGGCCAATGACTCGCCCTTTGGCCTGGCGGCAGCCCTGTATTCCAACGACCTGGGCAAGGTGCACAGCCTGATACCCCGCCTCAAGGCCGGCTCGGTCTACGTCAACGCCCACGGCACCCTCGACCCGTCGATGCCGTTCGGTGGCTACAAGCAGTCCGGGTTCGGCAAGGACCTGGGCGCCGAGCAGCTCGATTACCTGCTCGAAACGAAGGCGGTGTGGATCACGCTGCCAGGCTGACGCCAGCCCTTTGTAGGAGCGAGCCTGCTCGCGATGAACTCAAGAGCACCACAGGGTGTCAGGTTGCCAGCGTTATCGTTGACGACCATCGCGAGCAGGCTCGCTCCTACAGGTTAATCGGCACGGACGCGAAAAGAACGCGGTTATCTCGTCATGATCTTCCAACAATAAGAGTCCATCATGAACACTAACGCCAAGTCCGCCACGAGTGTCTCTTCCCTCGACGACAAGTCCGTCGTCGAGGGGCATTCGATTGACTTCATCCCCGAGAACGAGCGCACCGACAAACTGTCGAGCCAGGGCCCGTTCTGGTTCCTCGGCAATTTCACCTTCTTCACCATGACCATCGGCTTCGTCGGCCCCAGCGTCGGCCTGACCGCGCTCTGGACCACACTCGCCGGCACCCTGGGCATCATGTTCGGCACGCTGTTCATGGCGTTTCACGGTTCGCAGGGCCCGCACCTCGGCCTGCCGCAGATGATCCAGTCCCGTGCGCAGTTCGGTTACCGCGGCGTGATCCTGGTGCTTTTGGCAACGCTGTTCGTGTTCGCCGGGTTCAACATCGTCAATCTGGTGCTGATGATGCAGGGCCTGCACACGCTGTTCGGTTTCAACCCCGCGGTGATCGCGGTGGCGGTGACCATCCCGGCGGCGGTGTTGGCGATCCTCGGCCATGACTGGATGCACCGCAGCTTCAAATGGGCGTTGTACCTGTCGTTGCCGCTGTACGGCCTGGTGACCCTGGCGGTGTTGATGGGCTGGGTGCCGGATGCCGTGTTGCCGGCGCTCGCCGAGGGCGAAGCGGCCCCGGCGCCGCTGGGCTTCAACTGGACCGGTTTCATCGCGCAGTTCGCGGCGGCGGCGAGTTACAACATCGCCTATGCCCCGTACGTGTCGGACTACTCGCGTTACCTGCCGAAGAACACCTCCAGCGGCAAGCTGATCGCCGTGGTGTTTCTCGGGGCGTCGTTGTCCGGTGCGTGGATGATCTCCGTCGGTGGCTGGCTGGCCGATCACCTGCATTCGACCGATGTGCTGGTGGCCTTGGGTCAAGTCGGCAACACCGTGTCGCCGCTGATGGGCACCGCGGTCGTGGTGGTGACCATCCTGGCTTTCCTGCCGGTGATCGCGATGAACATCTACAGCGCCAAGCTGACGACCCTGACCTGTGTCGATTCGATCAAGCACATCGAGCCGACCCGCAAGGCGCGGATCCTCGCCATCGCTTTCGTGATCCTGCTGCAACTGGGCGTGGCCCTGAGCATCCAGAGTTCCGGCAAAGGCCTGTCGGTGCTCGGCATCTACCTGGTGGTGATGCTGTACTTCCTGGTGCCCTGGACCTCGGTCAACCTCACGGACTACTTCTTCGTGCGCAAGGGCCGCTACGCCATCCCGCACTTCTTCATGCCCCACGGCAACATCTACGGCAGCTGGGGCTTGCGCGGCATCGTCGCCTACGCCATCGGCTTCATCTCGATGATTCCGTTCTTCTACATCTACGACGGCGTCGAACAACGCGAAGTGTATGTCGGCCCGCTGGCCAAGGCCCTGGGCAGCATCGACATCGCCTGGCTGGTGGGGCTGATCGTTTCGGGGCTGGCGTACTACTGGCTGAGCCGCTCGATTGACCTCAAACGCGAAGAAGCGGTGATCCAGCAGATCGAAAAGACCTCCCCGCAATACACCACCGGCGACACGTTGACCCACAAACAGCAACCACGGCCGGTATTCACTGAATCGACGGTCGGGAGATAGCCATGACCACGCAAAAATACGACTACATCATCATTGGCGCAGGCTCGGCAGGTTGTGTGTTGGCCAACCGCCTGAGCGAGGACCCGGCCACCTCGGTGCTGGTCCTGGAATTCGGCGGCAGCGACAAGAGCGTGATCATCCAGATGCCCAGCGCGTTCTCGATCCCGATGAACACCAAGAAGTACAACTGGCGCTACGAAACCGAGCCGGAAACCTACCTCAACGGCCGGCGCATTCATTGCCCACGGGGCAAGGTGCTGGGTGGTTCGTCGTCGATCAATGGCCTGGTGTATATCCGCGGCCATGCCCTGGATTTCGACGAATGGGAATCCCTAGGTGCCCAGGGCTGGGGTTACAAGAACTGCCTGCCGTACTTCAAGCGTGCCGAAAGCTACGAGTCCGGTGGCGACAGCTATCGCGGGCAGACCGGACCGCTGCACACCACCAACGGCAACCACATGAAAAACCCGTTGTACGGGGCCTGGGTCGAAGCCGGCGCGGAGGCGGGCTACATCAAGACCGAAGACTGCAACGGCTACATGCAGGAAGGTTTCGGCGCGATGCACATGACTGTGAAGAATGGCGTGCGCTGTTCCACCGCCAATGCGTACCTGCGTCCAGCCATGGGCCGTCCGAACTTGACGGTGATCACCCATGCGATGACGCGGCAGGTCATCCTCGAAGGCAAGCGTACGGTCGGGGTCATGTATGACCACGGCGGCCAGACCCACCAGGTGTACTGCAACCGCGAAGTACTCATCTCGTCCGGGCCGATTGGTTCGCCGCACCTGCTGCAACGCTCCGGTATCGGCCCGGCCGAAGTCCTGCGCAAGGCCGGGATCAACGTGCGCCACGACCTGCCGGGGGTAGGGGAGAACCTGCAGGATCACGCCGAGGTGTACATTCAGTTCGGCTGCAAGGAGCCGGTGACGCTCAACAGCAAGATGGACCCGCTGAGCAAACTGATGATCGGCTTGCGCTGGCTGCTGTTCAAGGACGGCCTGGGCGCCACCAACCACTTCGAGGCCGGTGGTTTCATCCGCTCCGAGAAGGGCCTGCGCTGGCCGGACATTCAGTTCCACTTCCTGCCGGCCGCGATGCGCTACGACGGCAACAAGCCGATCAAGGGCCACGGTTTCATGGTGCTCACGGGCCCGAACAAACCGAAAAGCCGTGGTTATGTGCGGGTGCGTTCGGCCGATCCGTACGAGCACCCGGAAATCCGCTTCAACTACCTGGAGCGCGAGGAGGACCGCGAAGGCTTCCGCCGTTGCATCCGCCTGACCCGGGAGATCATCGGGCAGAAGGCGATGGACCGTTTCCGCGACGGCGAAATCGCCCCTGGCGCGCTGGTGACCAGCGATGAAGACCTCGATGCCTTTGTCCGTGACAACCTCGAAAGCACTTACCACCCCTGTGGCTCGTGCCGCATGGGCGAGGACGACATGGCGGTGGTGGATTCCGAGCTGCGGGTGCATGGCATCCAGGGGTTGCGGGTGATCGACTCTTCGGTGTTCCCGACCGAACCGAACGGCAACCTCAATGCGCCGACCATCATGCTCGCCGAGCGGGCTTCGGACCTGGTTCGCGGGGTGAAGATGTTGCCGGCGTCGGATGTGCCGGTGGGGCTGGTGGAGAACTGGGAGAACAGCCAGCGCACGACCTTGCCGGGGCGTAACGTACGGGTCTGATCGCGATCCAATGTGGGAGCCAGCCTGCTGGCGATGAGGCCTTCAGATTCAACAGTGATGTTGACTGAAAGTCCGCTAACGCGAGCAGGCTCGCTCCCACAGGGGGGACGGTGATGTGAGGATTTTTTTCGTTGCTGTTGCTAGGCTGTAAATCCTTGAGACCGCAATGGAGCACCCTCATGGCTATCCTGGCCCTGCGCGCCGACGCCTCCCACATCGACATCATCGCCCCATTATTCGACGCCTATCGTGGTTTCTACGGCCAGCCGTCGAACCTGCCCCAGTCCCGCCACTTCATCGCCGAACGCATCGCTCGCGACGAGTCGGTGATCTTCTTCGCCGAGGACGCCAACGGTCAGGCGCTGGGTTTCGTGCAGATGTTCCCGACCTTTTCCTCCATCGACGCGCACCGCACCTGGCTGCTCGGCGACCTGTTCACCACGCCCGCCGCCCGAGGCAAAGGCGTTGGCACACTGCTGATGAACACCGCACGTGACTTTGCGCGGTTGATGGGCGCCAAGGGCATGACCCTGGAAACCGCCACCGACAACTTCAGTGCCCAGCGCCTGTATGAGTCGCTGGGCTATGTGCGCGATCCGGGCTACTACACCTATTGCCTGGATCTGCGCCAAGACTGAATCAGCGATCCCGGTCGCCAAACACCGGCCGCAAAAAGCTCCGCTCATAGCTGAGGATGAACTTTTTATCTTCGGCGAGTTTGAAGGCGGCAATGCACTCTGGGTCGCTCATCGATTGTTGGCGGTAACTTTCGTAGGCCGCCAGGCTTGGAAAGGTGAACATCGCCATGGCGATGTTGTTGGCGCCTTCGGACGGCAGGAAATAGCCGTGATGCTGGCCGCCGAATTTTTCCACCAGGGGAATCCACAGTTTGCCGTAATGCTCGAAGGCCTCGAGCTGGTAGGGGTCGATAACGTATTTCAGGTAGCACGTGATCATCGGTTCTCTCTCCGGGTTAAAAATTTTCAGCAGATTGTATGACCCGCGCCGTCAGCGGCGGCACGTCTTTGCCTGTTTCACAGCCATCGCGCTTGAGCCATTCGGCCGGCGGCAAACCCACCACATTGAGGAAGGTTCGGGAAAACGAGGCTTGCGAGCTGTAGCCGACCGTCGCGGCAATCACCTTGATCTGCACCCCGTCGCGCAACAGGTCCTGGGCCAGTTTCATGCGCCAGGCGGTGACGTAGCCCATCGGCGAAATGTCCATGATCCGGGTAAAACATGCCGAGAACCTGGACCGGGACATGTTCGCGAGGTGGGCCAGCTTCTCGACGGTCCAGAGCGTTTCGGGCTCCTGGTGAATCCGGTTGAACACCGCCCCGAGGCGGCCGTCCTGAAGGGCATACAGCAAGCCGCTGGATATCTTTCCCTCCATGACCGAACGCCGCACCAGCAGGACGAAAAGGTATTCGAGCAGCAGGTTCAGCGCCTTGGTCCGGCCGGGGGCCTGGCCGTGGAATTCGCCGACCAGGTTGCCGATCAGCGGAGCAAGGTTTTCCAGCGCCAGGAACGGAAATACCAGCGTCTCCTTGAGCCCGAGCGGGAAGGGCTGCAGGGCATTGCGTCCGAACCGGAACGAAGCGCAGATCAGTTCGGCGCCCTCGACCGAACTTGAGCGCAACTGGTAGCGACAACTGCTGGGGCAAAACAGCACGCTGGGTTCGCTGATCGCGATTTTCGGCAGCCCCGGCTGCACCATGTCGATGCCGCCGCGACTGATCACATGGATGAACGCCATGCCCGGCGGCTTGTCGAGTACCAGGGTGCCATCCACTATGCCGGCAAAAAACAGCCGGCCCTGCAGGTGGGTGCGCTCGAAAAATTCGGAAAGGATATCCATGTTAGAGACGCCCGGGTAAAGACGCTGTACGTCCTGGCAAAAGTGCAGCAGGGCGCGGCCGTAGGATGTAGTTCTCGCCGCCGATGGTAGACAACAGCCCTTGTTGGCGCCATGGCGCAGCGCGATTTTCTCGTCCACCACCGGAGTCTTTTGCCATGAGTAACGATTCGAGCCGCACCGTCCCGCCGTACGCTGACCCGGCAGAGCCAGCGCTGCCGGACCCGGGCATGAAGCTCGACCTGTCCCGCGCTGCGCTGGTGGTCATCGACCCGCAGATCGACTTCCTCAGCCCCGAGGGCGTGAGCTGGAGCGTGTTCGGCAAGAGTGTCGTCGAGCACGACGTGGTCAACCACCTCGGGCAGTTGTTTGCCGCTGCCAAGGGCGCGGGCATCACCGTCGCCGTTTCCCCACATTACTACTACCCGTGCGACCACCAATGGGATTTCGGCGGGCCGCTGGAAAAGGTCATGCACAGCATCTGCATGTTCGATCGCAAGGGACCGCTGACCCTCGACGGTTTCGAAAACTCCGGTGCCGACTTCATGCCCGAGTTCAAGCCGTACATCCTCGACGGCAAGACCATCATCGCTTCGCCGCACAAGGTGTATGGTCCTGAAACCAATGACCTGGCGCTGCAACTGCGCAAGCACGGCGTTTCGCAGGTCATCCTGGCGGGCATGGCGGCGAACCTGTGTGTCGAGTCGCACCTGCGTGAGTTGCTGGAGCAGGGCTTTGAAGTGGCCGTGGTCCGCGACGCCACCGCCGGGCCGAGCACGCCTGAAGGCGATGGTTACCTGGCTGCGCTGATCAATTACCGCTACATCGCCAATGCGCTGTGGACCACGGCGCAGACGCTGGACTATCTCAAGGCCTGATCGCCTTATTGGTTGGGGGCGGTTGTACCCGATCTCCTTGTAGGAGCGAGGCTTGCCCGCGAAGGCGGCCTTGGACTTTGCACTGGTCTTTCGGACGCCTTCGCCGGCAAGCCTGGCTCCTACAGGTCCAAAAACGCTATCGTGAACCGACCTCCCGAGCCGCTCGGGCAAATTCGATGAACGCCTTGAGCGTTGCCGGCACATGCCTTCGGCTTGGGTAGTACAGATGCAGGCCGGGGTAGTAGGGACACCAGTCGCCCAGCACCTGGATCAGGCTGCCGTCGGCAATCTGCGCCTTGACCATGTCTTCGAAGATGTAGGCAAGGCCCACCCCTTGCAACGCCGGGCCGACCATCAGGCTGACGTCGCCCAGGGTCAGTGGGCCGTCTATCTCGATTTCCTGGGCGATCCCACCCCGTTCGAACTCCCAGCGATACAACGCGCCACTGGGGAAACGATGGCGGATGCACGGCAGGCCATGCAAGTCCTCGGGTTTTTGCGGAACGGGATGTTTGCGGAAAAACGCCGTTGAACCCACGACCACGGAGCGCATGAAACTGCCAATCGGCAGGGAGACCATGTCCGCCTCCAACCGAACGCCGAAGCGCACGCCGGCGTCAAAACCCTGCGCCACCACATCGACCAGCGCGTCGTCCGTCACGATCTCAAGTTTCACGTCCGGGTAGGCTTCGAGGAACCTGCTGGCCATTGGCAGCAGCACCAGTTCGGCGGCCTGGCGACCCGCGGTGATTCTCAGGTTGCCCGAGGGTTTGTCGCGATAATGGTTCAGGTCTTCCAGGGCATCGTCGATATCGCGAAAGGCCGGTTTGAGCCGGGCAAAGAGGCGCTCGCCGGCTTCGGTCAGGCCGACGCTGCGGGTGGTGCGATTGAACAGCCTGACCCCGAGTCGGTTCTCCAGGGTGCGCACCGCATGGCTCAGCGCAGAAGGCGTCAACCCCAGTTCCACCGCTGCCCGGCTGAAATTCAGGTGAGTGGCCACGCACAGGAAGGTCGAAAGGTCAGCTGCCGAAGGCACTTTCATATGTGAATACCTTTCACAAAGTCATGCAAAATTACTGGGGTTATCACATCAGTAAGGCAGTTTTAAAGTGGCGTCAACTCATCGAGAAGGCCCGGCAATAACGCTCGGGTCGCTGACAGGAGGAGTTGAAATGCGTACTTGGTTCATTACTGGGGCTTCCCGTGGTTTTGGTACTCTCATCGCAGAACGTGCTCTGCGTGCCGGCGACGCGGTGATTGCCACGGCCCGTAAACCCGAAGAAATAATCGCCAGGCTCGGCGACCATCCCAACCTGCTGGCCGTGCGCCTGGACGTGACCCGCGAGGAGCAAGCGCATCAGGCCGTGGCAGAAGGCATCAAGCGTTTCGGCCGCATCGATGTACTCATCAACAATGCCGGGTTCGGCGTGTTGGGGGCGGTAGAGGAAACCAGCGCCAGCGAGACCGAGCGTCTGTTCGCCACCAACGTCTTCGGCGTACTCAACGTGACCCGGGCGGTGCTGCCGCACATGCGTCGTCAACGCAGCGGGCATGTGATCAACATTTCTTCCATCGGCGGCTACCAGGCCTACATGGGCTGGGGGGTCTACGGTTCCACCAAGTTTGCGGTAGAAGGCATTACCGAAGCGCTGCACCAGGAACTGGCGCCGCTGGGGATACACGCCACGGTGGTCGAGCCGGGCTTCTTCCGCACGGACTTCCTCGACGAGCAGTCGCTGGTGAAGACCGCGCTGGAACTGCCGGACTACGATGAAACCGTGGGCGCCATGCGCAAGCACGCCGAAGCCGCCAACCATGCCCAGCCGGGCGATCCGGTGAAGTTCGCCGAGGCCATGCTGGCCCTGGTCAATGCGCCGAAGCCGCCACAACGACTGGCACTGGGCAGCGATACCATCGCGCGCATCGAAGCGAAGAACCGCTTTGTCGCCCAGGAATTGGCGCAGTGGAACGAGCTGGCACTGTCTACCGATTTCAACGACTGATTGCAGAGCATAAAAATCCGGACCCCTTCACAGGGCTCCGGATTTTTTTGCATGAAATCAATCGACCGGAATGACCGGCGGCTTGCCCTGCTCCTTCAACAGGAATACGACAAATTTGGCCGGCTTGTCCTTGCTGGCATTGCGGCCCACCGTGTGGATGTCATTGGGACCTTCGTGGAAGCTTTGCCCCGGCGTCAGCGTGACTTCCTTGCCACCCTTGACCCCCATGACGACGGAGCCTTCGAGCACATAGACGAAGCCGTGGGCGTCATGCCGATGGACCGGGTCGGCACCGCCCGGTGGGTACTCGACGGTGAGCATCAACACTTCCTTGCCGGGGTAATCGGGAAGGGCGGTGACCGACACTTCCTTGACGTCCGGGGGCGGCGCGTCGGCGGCCAGGACCCGGGCCGGCAGGGTGGACAGTGCAAGCAGGGCGAGGAGAACGTGGGTTCGCATGGGACGCTCCTGATGAAGTTGGCGGGTTAGTGCTGACTGCTAGGCGCTGGTGCTCTTGAGCCACTGATCGAAGTGAATCTTGCCGAGGAGCGGATTGGCACCGGGTGTCAGCGACTGGTCATTGATAATCGCGCCGTAGTATCCGGCGCTATCGTCGGTGATCACTTCGCGCAAATCGCCGCTGTGTTGCAGATAGGTTTTGGCAAATGACACTAGCGGTTGCTTGTCGGGACCGGCGACTTCCTCGGTCTTGCCAGTGGGCGGCGCCACGGCAATTTTGGCCAGTGCCGCGGCGACATCGGCCGAGGCAATCGGCTGCAGGGCGGCCGAGGTCAGGCGAGCGCTGTCGCCTTGCATGCTGTATTGGACAATGGCACCAATGAATTCGAAAAACTGCGTGGCGCGCAGGATCGAGTAGGGCACACCGGCGTTCTTGATCAATTCCTCCTGGGCCATCTTGGCGCGAAAGTAGCCGCTTTCGAGCATCCGCTCCGTGCCCACTACCGAAAGCGCAACGTGATGCTTGACCCCGGCGGCCTTCTCGGCGGCGGCCAGGTTGCGCCCGGATTTTTCGAAGAATTCGAGCACGGCGGCATCTTCGAACGAGGGTGAGTTGGCGACGTCGACCACCACCTCGGCGCCTTGCAGGGCGGCCTGCAATCCTTCCCCGGTGACGGCGTTGACCCCGGTACTCGGCGTGGCGGGCACCACATCATGGCCACCTTCGCGCAGGAGTTTGCACAATTGTGTTCCGATCAAGCCGGTACCGCCGATGACGACAATTTTCATGATTGAGCCTCCGTCTGTTGGTGTGGGCGTGCCACGCACGATGTGAGTAGCTAGTCTAGGCGGGCGAAAGCGGGGCGTCGGTTGGCGGGATGGACGGCAGGCTCGGGCCTCGTGCGTCTGAAAAGCTTCGGTTTGGGGCCCTGGTCATGCTCAAATGGCGGCCATTTTTTTCGCTGCAGGCTGGAAGCTGGAAATGAACAAAGCGGCCGTGATGACCCTCGTACTGACCCTCGGCTTCGCCACGCAGGCGAGCGCGCAGGGTGATGCCGAGGCGGGCGGCAAACTGTTCAAGCGGGTGTGCGGCGGCTGCCATCAGATCGGCGAGTCGGCGCGGGCGTTTTTTGGTCCGCAACTCAACGGTGTCGTCGGACGGGTTGCCGGGAGCACCACGGACTATCAGTACTCCGACGCGATGAAGTCATCGGGCATTGTCTGGACCCGGGAAAAACTGGCGGCTTACATCGAAGACCCGAAAGCGGTGGTGTCGGGCACGCGGATGATTTTCTGGGGGATCAGCGATCAGGAGAAGATCGATGATTTGTTGGCTTACATAGAGACTTTTCCGACACCTTGAAGTTCAAGAGATCGCAGCCTGCGGCAGCTCCTACAGGTAATCGGGTAAATCTGTAGGAGCTGCCGCAGGCTGCGATCTTTTGCTGTTTAACGACCAAATGTCGCGCAATGATCCTGCTCCGGCTGCTTTGCGGTATACCACACGTAATCCACGCTTTCGGCGCTCACGGTCTTGCCCACTTCAGCCAACACCAGCACCGCATTGCCTTCACCTGCACCCAGGTCTTGCAGGTGCAGCGGCACCCCCAGATCCTTGCGCACATGGAACGCCCCGGCCAGCAACAGCGCAGGCGTCGGCGCCGCCAGCAGGCGCTCGGCCATGCGCCGGTCACGCTGTTGCTGCACTGCGAGCATCGCCGGCATTTGCGCTTCAGGCAGCAAGCCGCAATGGGACTCGCGGATGTCGTCCAGCAATGTCGCCTGCACCTGTTGGGTGGTGGACGCTTCGCCGCTCAGCGTCGGCCGCTGTTTGTAGATTTGCATGATCTGCGCCCGGTCCAGGTTGGCCGACAGCAGCGGGTAGGGTTGGCGCAGGGCGTAGGTCATCAGTGCGCCGTAGACACCCCAATCCCAATTGGCTTGCCAGGACAGTGCCTGATACGGGTCGGCCGGCGGTTGGCCGGCCCGGCTGGCGGCCTGGGCTGCATCGACGCTTGCCTGTTGGTCGGGGTTGAGCATTTCCATCAGCAGGCTGCCTTGCGGACGTTGCGCCGCCAGCTGGCGCAGCAGCCACAGTTGCAAGGCATGGTGATCGGGATTGTCGTGTTGCTCGCCGACCAGCACCCGCGGCGCAACGGCCAGGCGCTCTACCAGCTCTTTCGGGGTCAGGGTGCGCCCGCTGGCGAGCTCGCGGATCACGCCCAGGTCGGCATGATCGCGGCCTTGCGGAGAAATCACTGCCGGGGGCGGCGATACGGAGTGGGATTGGCACGCAGCCAGCAGGCTGATCAGGCATAACAGCACAATGCGCATCGGTTTTCCTCTTAGACGGCGGGTATCAACGCGCGATGATCAACGGATGACCGCGCTCCGGGTGCCGGTGAATCAACACTTGCAGTCCGTACACCGCTTCCACGGCCTGGGCAGTCAGGACTTCATCCGGCGGACCGTAGGCGTGCGGGCGACCCTCTTGCAACAGCAACAACTGATCGCAGTAACGGGCGGCCAGGTTCAGGTCGTGCAGGATCACCAGCACCGCCGCACCGCGCCCGGCGAAATCGCGCACCGCTTGCAGGATGGTGTGCTGGTGCAGCGGATCGAGCATCGAGGTCGGCTCGTCGAGCAACAGGGTCTGCCCCTCGGCCCCCGGCCACAATTGCGCGAGCACCCGCGCCAGGTGCACGCGCTGACGTTCGCCACCGGACAAGGCCAGATAACTGCGCCCCGCCAGGTGCAGGGCGTCGGCGGCACTCAGCGCCTCGGCGACGATTTCGGTATCGCGCACGCGACCACTGGCATGGGGCAGGCGGCCCATGCCCACCACATCATTGACCGAGAAGGCAAAATTCAGGCTCGAGCTCTGCGGCAACACCGCCAGGCGCCGCGCCCGCTCCTGGCCCGGCCAGTCGGCCAGGGGGCGTTCGTCGAGGCTGACCGTGCCTTGGTTGGCCGGCAACTCATCGCACAAGGCGGCGAGCAGGGTGCTTTTACCCGCGCCGTTGGGCCCCAGCACGCCGAGGACCTGGCCCGGATGCAACTGGATATCGATGTCCGCCAGCACGGTGCGACTGCCGCGCCGCACCAGCAAATTATTGGCCCGCAGCATCAGGAGCGCCCCCGTACCAGCAGATAAAGGAAGAAGGGTGCGCCGATGAGCGCGGTGACGATGCCGATCGGTAACTCGGCCGGTGCCAGCAGCAAACGGGCGACCAGATCGGCCAGCAACAACAGGCTGGCACCGGCCAGCAATGAAGCCGGCAGCAACACCCGATGATCCGGGCCGACCAGCAGCCGCATCAGGTGCGGCACCACCAGGCCGATGAAACCGATCAGGCCGGCCGCCGCCACTGCGGCCCCGACACCCAGCGCGGTGCACAGCACCAGTTCAAGCTTGATCCGCTCGACATTGAAGCCCAGGTGACGGGCTTCGGACTCCCCCAGCAGCATCGCATTGAGCGCCGCCGCGCGCCGCGGCAACCACAGCGCCACGCCCACCGCCACGATCAGCAACGGCCACAGGCGCGGGTAGCTGGCGCCGTTGAGGCTGCCCAGGTTCCAGAAGGTCAGGGTGCGCAGGGTGGCGTCATCGGCCAGGTAAGTGAACAGGCCAACCCCGGCCCCGGCCATGGCCGTCATCGCGACGCCTGCCAGGAGCATGGTGGCGACGTTGGTCTGGCCGTCGCTGCGGCCGAAGCGATAGACCACCGCCGTGACGATCAGTCCACCGGCGAAGGCGCACACCGACAACAGGTACGGTTCGATGGCAGGCGGCAAACCACCCAGCAGGCTGCCACCGACAATGGCCACCGCCGCGCCCAGTGCCGCGCCGCCGGACACGCCGACCAGCCCCGGGTCCGCCAGCGGATTGCGAAACAACCCTTGCATGGCCACCCCGGACAACGCGAGCACCGAGCCGACCGCGATCCCCAGCAAACTGCGCGGCAGGCGGATCTGACCGAGGATCAGCTGCGCCTGTTGGTTGTCGCCACCATCCACCGGCAATCCAAGCAGCCGCAGCCCGGCCAGCAGCGTATCGCCCAGCGGCAGGCTGACCGGCCCCAGGGCCAGGGACAGCCAGAACACCAGCAGCAATAACAGGCCCAGGGTAATCAGCATCGGCCGTGGCCGAACGATGGCCGTCATCGGGTGCTCTCTGTTGCCTGAAGCTCGGCAGTCTGCAGCGGTGCCGACGGATAGAACGCCTTCGACAGCGTGCCCAGGGCATCCGGCAGTCGCGGACCCAGGCCGCCGACCAGCAGCGTCGGGTCGATCACCAGCACCCGGCCTTCGCGACCGGCCGCGGTTTGCGCCAGGATCGGATTCTGCTCGAGCAGCGCTGCCCGCGCGGCATCGCCTTCCAGCTTGCTACTGGCGAAAACGATCACCTGTGGGTCCAGGGCCAACATCGCCTCGTTGGACACCGGCTTGTAGCCATTGTGTTCGGTAAGGTTTTTCCCGCCGGCCTGATCGATCATCCAGGCGGCCAGGGTGTCCTTGCCGGCGGCCTGGAGGTTGGCGCCGGCATGGTTGAGCAGCATCAACACCCGAGGAGCGGGGGTGTGCTGTTGCACCTGCCGGACCCACGCCGCCTGTTGTTCCAGGCGCTGCTGATAACCGGCCATCAGCGCCTGTGCTTGCGCCGGTTTGCCGAGCAGTTGCCCGAGCTCGGTCAGGTTATGTTGCAACGAGGGCAAGTCGGCCCTGGCCGACAGCAGCTCGATGCGCACCCCGGCAGCCTTGAGTTGCGCCAGAACCGGCGGCGGGCCCATTTCATCGCTGCCCACCAGGATGTCCGGCTTCAACGCCAGGATGCCTTCGGCGGCCAGCGCCCGCTGGTAGCCGATGCTTGGCAGGCTGTGCAATGAGCGCGGGTGCTGGCTGGTGCTGTCGACACCCACCAGCTTGCTTTCGCCACCGAGGGCGACCACCCATTCGCTGAACGCGCCACCGGCGCTGACCCAGCGCTGGGGCAGGGAGTCGGCCACGGCCATTTGGCTCAGGAGCACGCCAGCGCAGGCCAGCAATGATTTGATACGCATCAGGACGCTTCCTTAGTCGATCAGGACGGTGGTGGTTTCGGCCAGGGCACGTCGAACAGCGGGATGATCCGTTCACCGTCGACATCGAAACCTTCGAAGCGGGTGATGATGCCATCGACGTCCGGTTTGCGCACACGCCACTGTTAAGTTCTGCGCCGTGAACCTGAGATGACGAGGGGTAGCAGATAGACCGTGGCGCCTGATTCGCCGGCAAGCTCGGCTCCTACAGGGCTGGAGAAAAAACGCCCGCCAGAAAACCAGTGGCGGGCGCTTGGGAAAGGCCCCGGTCAGCAAGGAGGGGGCTGGCCGGGATGAGGATGAATGGTGAGGGCCGTGCGCGCCACGGCCGTCGATCGTCTTCAGGCCACCGGGATCAACGGGTCGGCCGCCGCCAGTGCCACGGCACGATCAGCCGCCGGCGGATAGATCCACAGGGTGTTGATCTGGGTCTTGAGTTCCTTGGCTTCGTGCCGGATCAGCTTGACCTGGCGATCCCAGCCCTCGGTGAACACCGCGCCCCAAGCGCCCAGGTCCAGGCAGGTCACGTATTTGGGTTGGCTGTAGGGCATCGGCTCCACACCCAGCAGCTCGGCGGCGACGTTGTTGCCCGCATAGCGCCCCAGGGCGATGGCGTGCTGGCAGGACATTGCCGCGAAGTTGCCCAGGTCATCGGTGGCGGCATAGGCCACGTCGCCGCTGGCGTACACATCGGCGTGACCGCGCACCTTGAGGTGCTGATCGACATGCAGGCGGCCCTGATGATCGCGGGTGCCTTGCACTTGCTCGGTCAGTGAGTGGGCACGGAAACCGACAGTCCAGATCACCGTGTTGGACTCGATGCGCTGGCCATCGGCGAGGGTGACGCCGTTGGCATCCACCGCGGCAACGGTGGCGTTGAGCACCCACTCGATGCCCAGGTGCTGCGAAGCTTCGACGATCGAGGGGCGAATGCCATCGCCCAGGGCGGCGGCCACTTGCGGGGCACGGTCAACCACGATGACCCGGATGTCGGCGTTTTCTCCGAGCACGGCACGCAGGCGCGCCGGCATTTCGGTCGCGGTTTCGATCCCGGTGAAACCACCGCCGGCCACCACCACGGTGTTGCGGGCGGCACTCACCGGCTTGTCTTTCAGGGATTTGATGTGAGCTTCCAGGCGCGTGGCGGATTCGATCTCGTCGACATCGAAAGCGTGCTCCAGCATGCCATCCACCGGCGGACGCATCAGCTTGCTGCCGGCGGCCAGCACCAGGCGGTCGTAGCTCAGCGTGCCCCGGATGCCCGCGGCGTTGGTGTAGCGGACCTGTTTGCTGTTTTCGTCGATGACCTCGGCCGAACCCTTGACGAATTTCACCCCCACGGCGTCGAACAGATCGTTCAGCGGTGCCTTCATGGTGTGCACGTCAGGCTCGTAGAAGCGCGGACGAATCCGCAGCTCGGCCTGAGGCGCCAACACGGTGATCTCGACGTCGTTTCGATCGTGCTTGTCCAGCAGGCGGGCCGCGCTCAATGCGCTCCAGACCCCACCGAACCCTGCACCAATAATCAAGATTTGCTGTTTCATTGTTTAGCTCCTGAAGAACAATCGAGGGCGGCTTGATCAGGCACTGATGTTATTCGAGGGGTTAAACGCTGGCACTGCTACATAGGGTCAGTTCGGGTATGACCAGGTATTAACGGGCTATACCAAGGTGTTAGCTGAGCACCGTTTCGATACAGGCGAGCAACTTTTCGATGGAGTAGGGCTTGGGGAAAAAGGCAATCGGCTTCATGGCTTGATGGCCCGGCATGCGCTGCGCAGAGGGGTTGCCGGTGATGAAGATGACCGGGATATGCATGCCCCTGGCCGCCAGTTCTTCATACATCGTGATTCCGTCCATTTCCGGCATTTGTATATCGCAGATCAGACACGAGGTAATAAGCGGGCCATCGGAATTGAGATATTCATGCGTCCCCGAATAAGTTCGCACTGTGTATCCACTGGATCGCAATAAACTGTCCAGGGCCAATCGAACCGACTCATCGTTATCGACTACGGCAATCATTGCCTCGTTGTGCATGGTGATGTCCTGCGTCGTCACGCAGAGCACTTAGAGGCACTGCGCCATTATTGCAAGATACGCCGTCCTCGAAGGCTGCACAGTATACGTGGGTATGGTTATCGGCTGGCGGGCCGGGCCGAGATTGCCTCGGCCATGCGCACCAGATCGGCAAAGGAACGCGCGCCCATCTTGCGCATGGCCTGGCCGCGGTGGATCTTCACGGTGATTTCGCTCAGGCCGATTTCCCCAGCGATCTGCTTGTTCATCAAGCCCGAGGTCGCCAGCGCCATCACCGTTTGTTCCCGCGGGGTCAACGTCTGGTGTCGCGCCTGCAATTGTTCGGCCTGGCGCTCGGACTCGCGACGCTGTTTGTCCCGGCCATGGGCGGCACACACCGCATCGATCAGGTCCTGCTCACGAAACGGCTTGGTCAGGAAATCCACCGCGCCGGCTTTCATCGCCCGCACCGTCATGGCGATGTCGCCGTAGCCGGTGATGAACACGATGGGCACCTTGATGCCGGCGGCGGCCAGTTCGTTTTGAAAGTCCAGGCCGCTGCTGCCTTGCAATCGCACATCCAGCACCAGGCAACTGGCCGTGTCCGGGCGCGTGTGCTTCATGAAGTCGGCGACCGAGCCGAACAGCTCGACCCGCAGGCCGATGGAGCGCAGCAGGCTGCCGAGGGATTCGCGTAGCGGCGCATCGTCGTCGACGATGAACACCATGCACTCGGTGTGATTGATCTGGTTGAGCGGGTGTCGTTCGTTCATGGTGGGTTCCCAGGGGGCTGGATGGCGACCCGGATCGGTAGGGCAAACACAAACGAACTGCCCTGGCCCGCTGTGCTGGTGGCCCAGATCCGGCCATCGTGGAAATCGATGATCGAACGGCAAATGCAAAGCCCCATGCCCAGGCCGTTTTCCTTGGTGGTGAAGAACGGCGTGAACAACTGCGGCAAGACCTCGGCGGCAATGCCTGGGCCCTGGTCGGCCACTTCCAGCACGGCCTCGTTGTCCTTCACCCAGGTGCGGATCAGCAGAAACCGTTGTGCAGGGTCGACGGCGTCCATGGCCTGGCAGGCGTTGATGATCAGGTTGATGATGACTTGCTGCAGTTGCACGCGATCGGCACTGACCTGACCGCCGAATGCGCCGAGCTCGATTTTCGGATTGATCCTGTGATGGGCAAGTTCGCAGCGGAGCAGGCTCAAGGTCTCGCTGACGATATCGTTGAGCGATTCGTCCTGGCGCAGCGGGTCGCATTTGCGCGACAAGGCCCAGACATGGCGGGTGATCTCGCTGGCTCGATGGGCGCTAGCGATGATGCGCTGCAGTGCCTGGTGTGCTTCGACCAGATCGGGCTGCGGGCGGCTGAGCCAGTTGCGACAGGCTTCGCCATTGCTGACGATCGCCGCCAGCGGTTGATTGACTTCATGGGCGATGGACGCCGCCAGTTCACCCAGGGTGGTCACGCGGGTGACATGGGCCAGTTGGGCCTGGGCGCGGCACAGTGCTTCTTCGGCCTGTTTGCTGCGCAGTACCACAAAGATGATCGCCGCCAGCACAGTCAGGCTGTGCAGCAAGTCCGCGGTCGATTCCCCGCGGTAAAAGCCACCCTGGTGCAGGCACATCGACGTCAGCACCAGCAGGCAGAACAGCGCGACTACGATCTTGCTGCCGGTGAATGTTAGAAGGGGATGCGGGCTACGGGCGTGGGCAGGATTGTTTGTCCGGGGATCGGGCATGCGCGCCTCGGTTTTTTGGTCGGGCTGGGAACGGAGAATCGGTGCGGTATCCTAGAAGCACGCGATCTCATTCCGTTAGGACAAAAAACACGAGAAAACGGCCAAGGCGTCAGCCTTGGCGTTTGTCGCAAACAGGTGGAACTGGTTCCGGTTGTCGGCGCTTCAGGCTTCGAGGCCGGCAGCGTACTGACCTTTTCGCAGAGTGAAGTTCACGCCGATCGACAGCATCGGCTGGGGCGGATTCCAGTTTGGCTTCGGTGCGGCCAGGAGGTACTCGGTCAGGCTTTCGCGTTTGCCTGCCAACAGGTTGGCCAGCAGCGTTCCGGTGGCGGTGCCGCGCACTGTCCCCAGTCCATTGCAGCCCAGTGCGCCGTAGACGTTGGGCCTTAGCTCACCGAAGAAGCCCGCACCGTTGCGCGTCATTGCCAATCCACCGCCCCACGTATGCTCGAACTCGACGTTTACCAGTGTCGGGAAGCGTCGCTCGAACGAAAGCCGGTGGGCCGGGCGAACTTTGTTGGTGTAGTTGGTCTTGGCGCGCCCATCGGGGTTGAAGCTGAAGCTGTTGCGCACGAGGATCCGGTTGTCATGGGTACGGCGCAGTGTCGTGCCAAACGGGTCGGCCGGGATCACGCCCCAGAACTCCTTGCCGCCGATGCTGGCCTGCTCGGCTTGCGTCAAGGGTCGGGTCAGGCTGCCATAGGTGAAGATCGGCAACATCTTCCCTTGCAGGAAGCCGAAGTAGGCGCCGAAGGCGTTGTTCGCCAACACGAGCCTGTCAGCCGTGATTCGGCCGGTAGGATGATGCAGGACGGTTTTTTCGCCATAGTCGACCGCTGTGATCGGCGTATCTTCGTACAGTTTCACATTCTCGGGCAGGGAATCGGCCAGGCCTTTCACCAGCGCCGACGGCTGCACCAGTATGGTGTTGGGGGTGTATAGCGCCTTGCGATAGAAGGAGGTGCCAATGTGATCTCGCAGCTCCGAACCCTCGATCAACTCACAAGGTTGCCCCAGCTTTTCCAGGCCGCCACGGTAGGCATTGAGCACGGCAATGCCTTTGTCCTCGACTGCCGCCTGGTACTTGCCCGAGTGACGAAGCTGGGCGTCGACGATGTGGTGTTGTTCAACCAGGTCACGAAGTATGCCTTGCCCCCGTTGATTGAGCGCCAGGACATTCCTGGCATTTGTCGGATCCCCGATGTAGTCCGGTGCGCCGATGTCATGGGGCACGTCGATAAGGAAGCCGGCATTACGACCGGAGGTACCGAAACCGACCTGTTGCGCCTCCACGAGAATGACTGTGTCGTCAGGGAAGTTCAGCGCCAGCTGACGGGCTGCCGCCAACCCGGTGAACCCGGCACCGACCACCACCCAGGGGGCCTTGGCATCACCGACCAGGGGCGGTTGTGGTTGACGAAGGCGGCTCGTGTGGAACCAGCCAGGCGTTGCATCATCCAAAGGAAGCGAGCCGATTCGCAGTAATGAATCAGGTTCTTTCGGCACGCCGTCGCGCAGCAATGCTGTCGCGCCTCCGGCAGCAATGATTCCAGCACCTGCACCTGCACCAATGAGTACGTTTCTTCTTGAAACTGCCATGCAAACTCAACTCTTTTCAACGGGTGTTTGAATAAGACACAAGCTGGACATCCCCGCTCGACCTCTTCGGTGATGCACTAAAACTTAGCGTCTTCATTTGAAATAATTTATGTATACACAATGTATAATTGTTTCTGCGCATCGTCAATTTGCTTCCTACGAGTGATTTGGCGGTCATGAGGCTCCTCTTTTGGTAAAAAATGTTTGATCAAATATCAGCTATGACCTAAGGTTGATTTCAGATCTCTGATCAGATGTCAAAAAGTGACTCTTAATAACAACAATACAGGTGGCCGGTACGCCACCGGCTGCACTCCCCGTGACTGATCGATTCCGGCTCGCGCCTTTTCAGGTGATGGCGAGGAATCGGCAGCAGGCAAGTGCGGCTACCAGGGAGCACCAAATGAGTGAATTTTCTGATGTGAGGCTGAGCCGGCGGCAAATTCTCAAGGCCGGTGCCGTTGCAGCGGTGGGTGCCGTGGCCCCCGCGTTCATTTCGTCGCGCGGCATGGCCGCCGAGGCGAGCAAAATCACGCTCGGAATGGTCACCCCCCTGGAAGGCGAATGTGCGCAGTGGGGTGTTCCGATCATGCGTGCGGGGCAGATCTGGGCTGATGAGCACAACAGCCAAGGCGGAATTCTGTGTGGCGACGGGGCACGGCACCTGATCGATTACAAGGCCTACACCAACGTGTGCTTTTACCCCAAGGAAGAGTTGCGCGCGTTTCGCAGTGCCATCCAGCAGGATGACTGCAAATACATGTTCCAGACCTACACGCCAGCCTCGCGCAAGGCGATTGCGCGTATTGCCAGCGAAAGCCAGGTGCTGACCAATTCATATGGCGGCGGCTTCATGAGCAGTGATTACCCGTACCTGATGGGAGGGCTGACAGGATCGCCCACGGCATTTCTCGGGCTGGTTTCACATGTCATGAGCCAGCATCCGACAATCAAGCGTGTCGCGCTGCTGTTCACGGACAACTCCTTCGGCCATTCCGGGCGCGCCTACAGTGAGGCCGGATGCGCGCCGTTCATGGGGCAGGGTGGTCTGGAGATTGTCTATAACGAAGTATTCGATCCCAGTACCACTGACTATTTTCCGTTGCTCGGCGCCGTATTGAAAAACCGGCCCGACGCGATCTTCTTCTCGGATCTACCACCCGGCAAACAGGCCATTCTTCTGGAAACCGCGCAGGCGCTGAAGTTCGACGGAGTGTGGATGTCCCACTCCTGGGACCTTCCGCAGATCGGTCAGAGGGTGAACCTGAACGACCTGGAAGGGCGCCTGTATTGCGGCTTTGGCGTGGATGCCTCGGAGCCGACCTTTTCGCCCAAGGCCCACGCCATGTACCAGACATACG
This sequence comes from Pseudomonas sp. WJP1, assembly GCF_028471945.1. Classification (NCBI taxonomy): domain Bacteria; kingdom Pseudomonadati; phylum Pseudomonadota; class Gammaproteobacteria; order Pseudomonadales; family Pseudomonadaceae; genus Pseudomonas; species Pseudomonas sp. WJP1. Next base: position 4,699,554 of record NZ_CP110128.1, on the reverse strand, counting down.
TGCAACGCCACGGCAAGGACGAATGGATCGGTTTTGCCGGGCTCACCTACTCGGCAATGGCCACCCTTGACCAGGCATTCCGGGAAAGCCCCTCGATAGAACCGCAAGCGGTGATGAACACGCTTTATGGCATTCGCGCCATGGACCATCCCATCTACGGCACATCGGCCTGGTCGGGCAAGGACATCTTCGGTGCCGACCATCACTTGCTGACGCCTACCCCCAAGTACGTGCTCAAGCAGGGAAGTTTCGCGCTCTCTGGCGTGGTCAACGACCACGACTGGTGGGCGCAGCACCGCGACATCGCCCTGCCGGTACTGAAAAAGTATTCGATGACCCAAGCCTGATAGTTGTTCTTTTCGCATGCCCGCAAAAGTCAGTGCGTGTTAATCGGCGCGCCTGGCCCTTTTGAAAAACGTGGAGAAAAACGATGACGAGAGACGATATCCTGATTCCGCCCTTCAAGCCCGAGCTATACGCTTCGCCGATTCGTGACGAGGAAATCGCCGGACTGCCCGGTGCACTCGACACAGGCGCGGAACAGGTCGACCCGGTCACCTTCTCGGTGGTCCATGCCCGCGTCGAGGGCATCATGACCGAGATGACCGAGACTATCCTGGCCACGGCCCGCAACCCGATCCTGCATGGGGCCAAAGACTTTACCTGCTGTCTGCTCGACACCCATGGCGCGTCCATCCTGTCGATGGTCGATTGTATCCCGGTACACGTCGGCACCATGAGCCCGCCGCTGCGTTTCGTTATCCGGGCATTCGGCAATGACATCAAGGAAGGTGACGTCTTCGTCAATAACGCCCCCTATGCCGGCAACTCGCACGTGGGTGATTTCACCATGTTCGCGCCGATCTTCTATGAGGGAAAACTGGTGGCGTGGGCTTGTTCCAAATGTCACTTGCTCGACATTGGCGCGCATATCCCCACCAGCATGGACCCCTTCGCCAAGGACATTTACGAAGAGGGCTTCCACTTTCCCGGCGTGCGTCTTTGCCGTGATCACAAGCCCATCGATGACCTGGTGCGCTTCATTGCCTACAACTTCCGTTACTCCCAGCAATGGCACGGCGACTTCCTGGCGCAACTGAGTTCCCTGTGGGTGGCTGAGGCGCGCATGATCGAGCTGTGCAAGCGCTTCGGCTACGAGACATTCAAGGGCTGCCTGAGTGAATGCCTGCGCCATGGCGAACGGGCCATGCGCGAGGAAATCGCCAAGCTGCCGAAGATCACCGTCACCGAAACGCTCATGTCCGAATGCTTCAAGGGTTATATCGACGAGCCGCTGGAACTGAAGATGACGCTGAGCATCGATCCGGAGGAGGGCACGATCGATTTCGACTACACCGAAATGCCCGACCAGATCGACTTCAGCTACAACCTCAGTTACGCCACCTGCCTGTGCACTGCCATTCAGGGCACGCTGCCGGTGCTGTCGCCCGACCTTCCTTATAACAGTGGCGCGCTGGAGCGCATTCGCGTCAAGCAACGCGTGGGTTCGATTGCCGGTATTCCGCAATGGCCGGTCGGTACTGAAGTGGCCACGGTCGGCCTGAGCGACGAAGTGACCAACCTGGTGTTCAAGACCTGGGCCAAGGTGTTGCCGCACCGTGCCCTGGCGGGGATGGGGGAGCACCCGGCAGCCAACCATACCGGCACCGGCGTGGACCCGCGTAAAAACAACGAACCCTATGGTCACCTGCATTACCTGGCGGCCAGTGCCGCGGGAGCGACGGAAGGGTTTGACGGCCTGCCTCACATGTTCGGCCACTGCATCATGGGCAACATGGGTTACGAATCGATCGAGATCCACGAGCAATCCTTGCCGCACATTGTCTGGGAAGTGAAGGCCGAGCCCAATTCCGGTGGCGCCGGCAAGTGGCGTGGCGGGATATCCATGTCGCACCGCCAGCAGCCGATCGGTCATGACATGCAATTGATCTATTGCGGGACGGGCCACACCCATCCGGCGTTCGGCCTGTTCGGCGGCGAGGGCGGCACCGTGGCCGATCACTGGTTGGTCAACGCCCAGAGCCAGGCGATCGAAGAACATCTGGAAAACATGGGAGAGGCCATCTGCCGGCATGACCAGCACTGGTACGCCAAGACCGGGGGTGGAGGTGGCTTCGGCAACCCGCTTGAGCGGGATCCGCAAAAGGTCCGTGACGACGCCCGCGATGGGTTCATTACGCTCGATGCCGCGCGTGAGCTGTACGGCGTCGTGCTCGACACCGTGCCGGAGCTTTTCGCCGTCGACACGCAGGCCACCGCGGCCCTGCGCGCACAGATGAGTCGCCCATCCTGAGACCACGAGGTTAGCAAACATGACATTTCGCATCAGTGTTGACGTAGGCGGCACCTTTACCGACTTGACCATCGCCGAGTCCGAGACTTTCAGCCAATTGGGCCGGCACAAGTCGCCGACCACACCGCAGGACCGTTCCATCGGCATCCTCAATGCCATGACCCTGGCGGCCGACGAGCTTGGTCTGACCCTGGAGCAGTTGCTCGCAAAGACCTCGGTGTTCTGCCATGGCTCGACCACGGCGACCAACACCATCCTGGAAATGAGCGGCGCCAAGACCGGGCTGATCTGTACGCGCGGCACCAAATACAATCTGTGGCGCGGCGAAGGCCGTCGCCAGACGATGTTCGACTACAAGATGGACGCCAATACCCCGTTGCTGCGCCCTTACCTGTGCCGCGAAGTGACCGAGCGGATCAACGCCGAAGGTGAGGTCCTGCTGGCCTTGGACGAAGACGAAGTGCGCGCGGAAATTCGCCAGCTCAAGGCCTGGGGTGTCGAAGCCATCGCCGTGTGCACCCTCTGGTCGATCGTCAATGAGGTTCACGAACGGCGCATCGGCCAGATCATCGAAGAAGAGTGGCCCGGTGTGGATTACTGCCTGAGCTGCGACATCCAGCCGATCATTCGCGAATACCATCGCACCAGCTGCGTGGTACTCAATGCGATGCTGCAACCGAAGGTCAGCCGCTACCTCAACAACCTGCAAGGTGAGCTCGAAGCACGTGGCTTTACCGGTGAAACACTGATCGTGGTGTCCAACGGGGGCGTGGTGCCGATTTCGGAAGTGGCCAAAAAGCCCGTGTTCATGCTGTTCTCCGGCCCGTCCATGGCGCCGGCGGCCGGGTATTACTTCAGCAGGATCGAAGGTGTCGACAACTGCATTACTGTTGATATGGGCGGTACCAGCTTCGATGTGTCCACCGTGCTCGAAGGACAGATCACCACGACCAAGGACGGCCGCATCCTCAACTACCCCACGGGCGTGGCTTCTATCGAGATTGCCACCCTGGGTGCCGGCGGCGGTTCGATCGCCAGCATTGCCAGCGGCTTGATCAGCGTTGGCCCGCGCAGCGCCGAAGCGATCCCGGGCCCTGCGTGCTACATGCGCGGCGGTGTGGAGCCGACGGTGACCGACGCCTATGTGGTACTGGGCTACATCAGCCCGAAATACTTCCTCAACGGGCGCATGGAAATTGACCGCGACCTGGCCTACAAGGCCGTGAAGGACTATATCGCCGACCCGCTGGGCATCAGTGTCGAAGAAGCCGCGTTCGGCATCACCCAGGTGGTCAACGAGAACATGATCGGCGGGATCCTCGACATGACGATCCGCCGCGGCGTCGACCCGCGCGAATTCGCCCTGGTCACCGGCGGCGGTGCCACCTCCATTCCGGTCTCGTTCCTGGCGCGGGAAATGGACATCAAGAAAATCGTGATCCCGCGCGAGACGTCCGTGCTGTGCGCCTTCGGTGCCAACAATGCGCCGATTGCCATGAGCGACGTGGTGACCAAGTACAGCGACACCGGCAATTTCGATTACGAGGGGGTCAACCAGGCCATTGCCGGCATCACCCGCAAGGGCACTGCCTTCCTTACCCGCATGGGTGTCGCAGAGCAGGACCAGTGCTTCGAGCTGTTCGTTTCGGCACGCTATCCGCTGCAGACCACCGAGCTAGAAATTCCCTTCACGCTCGACGAGGGCAAGATCAGCGCGGCCACCATCGAGCAGATTACCCAACAGTTCCACGAGGCTTACCTGGCTCGCTATAAAACCAACGATCCCGCTTCGGCCATCGAGTTCGTCATGTGGCGCAACATGGCCACCTTCAATCGTCCTGAAATCCAGCTCACCGTACAGCCGCGCGCTACCGACTGTTCCCTGGACGCCGCGCTGCTGAGCACCGGCCAGGCCTATTTTGGTGACTACGGTAGCGTCGAAACCCCGGTGTATTCCGGTGACAGGCTGCAGTTCGGCATGAGCGTGCCGGGGCCGGCTCTGGTGGTGTTGCCCGACACTACGATTCTGGTGCCGCCGTTTGCCTCGCTGGAGACCCGCGAAAATGGCTACTTCGTGATGAACGTCGACACCAGTGGCAAGCAGAGCAAACCCAAGGCCAGGGCCAGGGAAGTGGCTGTAGCCCCTTAACTGCCTGCGATGCCTCGCGCCGGGACGAGCCTGGCGCGAGGTAGCCCTGTTGTCCGGACTTCGAGGTGCTCATGCTCGACATCAACGTATCTCAATTGCTGATCAACTTCTTTTCCTTGAGCGCCTTCTACGGCTTGTTTGCGGTAGGCCTGGCGCTGGTCTTCGGCGTGATGAAAACCGTGAACTTCGCTCACGGAGAGTTCTTCATGCTCGGTGGTTATGCCCTGTGGTTGATGCTGGCGACCTTTGCCGGGCTGCCACCTTGGGCGATATTCGTGCTGGCCCTGGTCGTGGGGCCGATACTGGTCAGCTTGTTCGGCGCGCTGCTGGAACGGTTGATCTTCGGCCCGACTGCCCACGATGCATTTGCCGGTTTCATTGCCTCGCTCGGGCTTTCCTACGTACTGCAGGCCTTGGCAGCCCTGACGTTCGGGGTGGTCGCCAAGAGCCTGCCAGTGTTGATTCCCGGCGCGCTGCACATCGGTGCCGGGGTGCTCACGTATCAGCGCCTGCTGATCATCGGCGGCGCGGTGTTGATGCTCGCCGGCCTCTGGTATTTCCTCAATCGCACGCGCGCGGGCCGCTCGCTGCGAGCCGCCTCGCAAGATCGCAATGCCGCGCAGCTGCAGGGCATCAACCTGCGTCGTGTGCGCTGGGTCACCATGGGCATCGGCGCAGGCATGGCCGCGGTGGCGGGCGTGCTGATGGCCAGTGTGATCAACGTCGGCCCGTACATGGGGCTGGAAGCCATCTGGAAAGCCTTCATCGTGGTCATTGTCGGCGGGCTGGGCAGCGTGCCAGGCGCGATTGTCGCGGCCTTGCTGTTCGGGTTGATCGACAGCGTGGTGAACACGCTGGGCCTGGGGCAGTACCTGATCATCGTCGACACATTGATCATGCTCGCGGTGTTGTCGTTTTTCCCTCGCGGATTGCTCGGGCGCGAAGCACCAGCTTTGGAGCAGGGCACGGTAAAACACGCCATCCATGCCACCGGCAGGTTATCAAGTGGTGCGCGCACGGCACTGGCGTTGCTCTGCGCGGGGGCGCTGGTGTTGTATCCGTTCCTGAGCAGCAAGTACTACGTAGGGGTGGGCGTGCTGTTTCTGATCAACGTGCTGTTGGTCATCAGCTATCGCACTGTCACCACCATGGGGGGCTGGTCGTTCGCGCACATCACCATGCTGGCGATCGGTGCCTACACCACCGCGCTATTGCAAAGCCACTTCGAGTGGTCGTTCTGGGCTGTTTTGCCGCTCTCGGGCCTGGTTGCAGCGCTGGCCGCGTTGCTGATCGCCTTCCCGGTGATGCGCACCCGGCAGTTCTACTTCTTCCTCAGTACCTTTGCCGCCGGCGAGGCCATTCGCCAATGCTTCATCCAGTTCGAGCAGCCCTTTGGCGGTATCTCCGGGATCGCCTTCCTGTCACCCCCGGGCAAGCTGTTCGGGATCAGTTTTTATGACACGACCCACTACTACCTGCTGGTCCTGCTGATATTGCTGGGCTGCGGCGGGCTGCTCTACCGTTTCAATCTCAGCCGAACCGGGCGGACCATCCAGGCCATGGCCGAGAACGAAAACCTGTCGGCCGCCATCGGGGTCAACGCCTGGGCGCTCAAGACCCTGGCGTTCTGCATCGGCTCGTTCTTTGCCGGTGTGGCCGGGACACTCTATGCCGCCTACAACGGCATCGTTGCGCCGACGGACTTCACCAGCCAGTTCATGTTCAAGATCATCGCTGCGGTGATTATCGGCGGGCATCGCACCTTCTGGGGGCCGGTTATTGGCCTGCTGGTGCTGACCATCATGGAAGAAGCCCTGCGCGGAATGGCGCAATGGGTCCCGTTGATCTGGGGCATGACGCTGATCCTGACTGTGCTTTTCATACCGCAAGGCCTCGAAGGGCTTGTGCAGCGGCTGATTAATCGTAGGGGCACTCGCCGGCCACAGACCGTGCTGGCGAAGGGAGGTTTGAATGCTACGCGTCCATGAACTCACCAAGCGTTTCGGCCGTCTGGCGGCCCTGGATAACGTCAGTTTCGAAATCGAGAAGGGGTGCCTGCATGGCTTGATCGGGCCCAATGGTTCGGGCAAGACCACGTTCTTCAACCTGGTCACGGGCTTTTTGCGGCCCAGTGCCGGCCAGGTGTTCTGGGAGGGACACGACATTATCGGTTGCCAACCTCATGAAGTCAGCCGTATGGGGGTGGCCCGAACATTTCAGAACACCAGCAATTTTGGCAATCTCACCGCGCGGGAAAACCTGGTGATGGCCTGCAGGAATCAGGTTCGCAGCAGCGCGGTATCGCGCCTGCTGCACCTGGGTGCCGCACGCAATGAAGAACGTCAGCATCTGCTGTTGGCCGATGCACTTCTGGAACGGTTCGGCTTGCGCGCGCTTGCCGACGTGCCGGCGGTCGACTTGCCGGGCGGAACGCAAAAAATCCTCGGCGTGGCCATTGCACTGTGTACCGGGCCACGGCTGCTGATGCTCGATGAGCCCCTGGCCGGTCTGAACCCCGGTGAAAAAGCCCAGCTTATGCAAGTGTTGCGCGGTGTCCGCGACGATGGCATCACGCTGCTGCTGATCGAGCACGATATGAAGGCGATCATGCAAGCGTGTGATCGCATCACCGTCCTGTGCTACGGCCACTTGTTGACTGAAGGCGATCCGGCCCATGTGAGCCGGCATCCGGAAACCATTCGTGCGTACCTGGGAGAGGAGGTGGCCTGATGCTGGAAATCAATCAACTGAGTGTCGACTATGCCGGTGTCATGGCGTTGGACAATGTGTCGCTGACCGCTCGGGAGGGGGTGGTCACTGCCCTGGTCGGGGCCAATGGTGCGGGCAAGTCAACGTTGCTCAAGGCCATCTCGGGGCTGCTGTCGCCGCGCAGCGGCGGGATCAGCTTTGGCGGCGGCTCGCTGCTTGCGCTGTCACCGCAGGCGGTGGTGCGCCGTGGCATTTGCCATGTTCCGGAAGGCCGGGGGTTGTTCCCTTACATGTCTGTGCTCGACAACCTGCTGGTGGGCGCTTACCTGCGCAAGGACAAGGCTGCGATCAGCGATGACCTGGACAAGGTTTTTCATTACTTCCCGGTGCTCAAGGAGCATCGCCATCGCCTTGCGCGCAATTTCAGCGGAGGGCAGCAACAGATGATCGCCATTGGCCGGGGCATCATGTCACGGCCGCAGTTTTACCTGTTCGACGAGCCCTCGATCGGCTTGGCGCCGTTGATAACACGCGAGGTGTTGGGGACCATTGCGACGTTGGCCCGTGATGAGAAGTGCGGCGTGTTACTGGTCGAGCAGAATGCCAACCTGGCGCTGGACATCGCCGAGGATGCGTATGTGCTTGAACTGGGTCGCACCTTGCTGGCGGGGAAGGCTTGCGCATTGAAAGCCGATGAGGGGGTTCGTCGGGCGTACCTGGGACTTTAGTGGCGGTGAGGTACTCATGACAGCGGCCTGGCTTGCACCAGGCCGCTGTGATGGATCAGCCTTTCTTCAGGTCTTCCGCTTGCCAATGTGTGAATACGCAGGCATCTGCAATCGCCCAGCGTACGCGCACTTCACCACCGGGAACGAAGGCAAGTCCGATGGCCGATAACGCCTTGACGTTCATCGTTGTTCCGCCTGGGGTAATGACGCTGCAGGTTTGGCTCTCGCCCAGGAACAGCACTTCCGTGACCTTGGCGCTGATTTCGTTCCAGCCGGGTGGAAGCGGGGTGCAGGCAGCTTGCGCCGGGCTCAGGGCCAATGCTTTCTCCGGGCGGATCATCAACATCAGTGCCTGGTCTGCGCGTACGTCAGCTGGCGAGCGAATGCCCAGCGCCTGCCCTTCGAAACTGGCGACGCCATTGCCTTGCGCGGTCAGGGCAAGGAAATTCGAGTTGCCCAGGAACGAAGCCACGAAGGCATTCGGCGGGTTCTGATAAAGCTCATAACCTGTGCCCAGGCCAACGATTTTGCCGTGACTGAAGATGGCGATACGCTGGGACAGGCGCATCGCTTCTTCCTGGTCGTGGGTGACGTAGATGATGTTCAAGCCCAGCCGTCTATGCAGATGGCGCAGTTCGTCCTGCAGTTCTTCACGTAACTTTTTATCCAGTGCACCGAGCGGTTCGTCCATCAGCAACATGCTGGGTTCATACACCAGCGCCCGGGCGATCGCGACGCGTTGTTGCTGGCCACCGGAAAGTTGCGAAGGGCGGCGATGGGCAAAAGGTTCCAGTTGCACCAGTTTGAGCATGGCATCGATACGGCGATTGCGCTCGGCTTGCGGCAGGTTGCGAATGGCCAGGGGGAAACCAATGTTGTCCCTGACCGACAAATGCGGAAACAGGGAGTAGCGCTGGAAGACCATGCCGATGTCACGCTTGTGTGGCGGCACGTTGACCAGTGAACGCCCACCCAGGAGGATCTCTCCGGAACTGGGCGTTTCAAATCCGGCGAGCATGGACAACGTGGTGCTTTTGCCCGAACCGCTGGAGCCCAGGAACGTCAGGAATTCCCCTTCGGGTATTTCCAGTGACAGGTTATCCACGGCGGTGAAGTTGCCATAGTGTTTGTTCAGCTGGCGCAGGCTGACCAGAGGCCGCTGCGTCGATTCATTCAAGACTGCACTCATGGTGGGTTCCCGACAGGGTTAATGACGTTGGCGCAAGCGACTGGCGATCAACATGATCAGCAGCGACAGACCGATCAACAGCGAGGAAGCGACGGCAATGACGGGGGTGAGATCCTGGCGCAGGGTCGTCCACATTTTCACCGGCAAGGTTTGCAACGTTGGGCTGGCCATCATCACGCTCATGACCACTTCATCCCACGACACCAGGAAGGCGAACAGTGCGCCGGCTACCAGCCCTGGCCGAATGGCCGGGAAGGTCACCTTGTAGATGGCCTGCCAGCGAGAGGCGCCGCAGATCACGGCAGCATCCTCGATCGAACGGTCGAACAGTTTCAGTGAGTTGATGATCGAAATCATGGTGAACGGCAGCGCGACGATCACATGGCTGACCACGAACGAGAACAGCGTGCCGGTCAGCCCCAGCTTGAGAAACAGCGCATACACCGCCACGGCGATGATCACCAGCGGCACGATCATCGGCAGGGTAAACAACCCGTAGAGCAGTTCGCGCCCGGGAAACCGCCCACGCACCAGCGCGAACGCTGTCGGCAACCCCAGTGCCACCGCGAACAGCGTGGTCAACATGGCAACCTTCAGGCTGGACCAGGCAGCGTCCATCCACTGCGCGTTGGAAAAAAACTGCACGTACCATTTGGTGCTCCAGGCGGGTGGAGGGAATACCAGCCATTGGGACGAACCAAACGACAACAGTACGATGAAGACGATGGGCACCAGCAGGACCGAGGAGATCAGGCCGGTGCCCAGGTAGAGGCCCCACCGCAGCCTCGGGCTCATGGCATTGGGAGTCAGCAGCATGGTTTATCTCTCGTTGATCGAGCCGACCGGGGATTCCGGTTGCAGCTTGAGATAGAAGTAGAACAGCACCAGCGTGATCAGGATCAGCAGCGCCGCGGCGGCACTGGCCAGGCCCCAGTTGAGGAAGGTCTGCACCTGCTGGACGATGAACTCCGGCAGCATCATGTTCTGCGCCCCACCCAGCAGCGCCGGGGTCACGTAATACCCCAGCGACATGACGAACACCATCAGCGCGCCGGAGAACAACCCGGGCCTGCACAACGGCAGCATCACCCGGTAAAAGTTGGTCCACGGGCTGGCCCCGCAGATCGAACCGGCCTGCAGTACCATCGGGTCGATAGCCTGCAGGGTGGCCTGCAGGGGCAGAACGATGAACGGGATCATGATGTAAGTCATACCGATCACTACACCGGTCAGGTTGTGCACCATTTCCAGCGGTTGATCGATCAAGCCCAGGGCCATCAGCACCTTGTTCACCACCCCCGAAGACTGCAATAGCACCAACCATGAATAGGTACGTGCCAGCAGGCTGGTCCACATCGACAACAGGACGATGTTCATCAGCCATCGGCCCCAGCCTCGGGGCACCAGGGTGATCACCCAGGCCAGCGGGAAGCCCAGGACCAGACTGAACAGGGTTACCAGGCCCGCCACCGAAAAGGTATTGAGCAGCACACGGGTATAGGCTGAGTTGTCGAACAGTTGTGAGTAATTGCCAATGCCCGGGACGGGTTCGAGCACACCTCGCAGCAACAGACCGATCAACGGGGCAAGGAAAAACACGCCGAGAAACAGCGCTGCCGGTCCGAGGTTGCCGAACCCTGTCCAGCGTCGGAGACTGTGCGCGGTGGTCGTGCTCGTCACCGCGCTCTGTCGGGTGGTGCCGGCCCCCGCCGGCACGCTGAGTTTCACTTCACTAGCCATTCGTTCCACCGGGTCGCGATCGATGGTCCGTTCTTGGCCCAATAGCTCAGGTCAAGGGTGATCTGCTCGTCCGCGTAGGAGGTCGGCATGTTGGGTGCCTGAACCTTGTCCAGCAGCGCAGTGCTGTCGAGGTTCACCGGCCCATAGGCGGTGCGGTCAGAGAAGTCGGCCTGAGCCCTGGCGCTGGTGGCCACCGCCAGGAACTTCATCGCCGCCTCCTTGTTTTTGGAGCCTTTGGGGATGACCAGCATGTCCGACATCACCAGGTTCTGCTTCCAGTTCACGCCCACCGGGGCCCCGTCTTTCTGCAGTGCGCTGATCCGCCCGTTCCAGAATTGACCAAGACTTGCCTCGCCCGACGCCAGCAGTTGCTGTGACTGGGCACCACCGCTCCACCAGACGATATCGCGCTTGATGGTGTCAAGCTTCTTGAAGGCGCGGTCCAGATCCAGTGGGTAGAGTTTGTCGGCGGGGACGCCATCGGCCAGCAGCGCCAATTCCAGGGTGCCCGGGCTTGGCCATCGGTAGAGGGCACGTTTCCCGGGGTATTTGCTGGTGTCGAACAGGGCTGTCCAGTCTTGCGGGGTTTTGGCGCCTGACAGTTTGCCTTGGTTGTAACCGAGCACGAAGGAATAGTAGAAAGCACCCACACCATGCTCGGAAACAAAACGCGGAGCGATCTTGTCGCGATTCACCACGCTGTAGTCGATGGGCTCGAGCAAGCCCTCGGCGGCGGCGCGCAATGCAAAATCGCCCTCCACGTCGACCACGTCCCATTCCACATTTCCACTGTCGACCATGGCCTTGAGCTTGCCATAATCGGTGGGGCCATCCATGACGGCCTTGACCCCTGTCTGCTCACTGAAGGGTTTGGCCCAGACGTCGTTTTGCGCCTCCTGGGTGCCGCCGCCCCAACCGACGAAGCTGATGGTTTGAGCCATCGCCACGTTATCGAACCCGATTGCCAGAATGCCTGCGGTCAGTGCCGCGACAACGCGTTTGTTGAACACCATGATTACGCCCTCGTTTGTTTTGTTGGCGGGCTAAGCGCCCATTTAGTCGGGGTGCAGTGGTCCAATGGACAAAAAATGTGATCGGTCAAATGCGCTTATCAGTATTTTTTGGCTTACGTTTGACCTGGCGTGGTAAGGCCCTTTTTTAAAGCTGCTCAAGAGGGAAGGGGAGTGAATACCTCCTGAAGCTGTTGTCGAATAGGGTCCGGGATCGGTTGGCTGCTTCGCGTATGCGTGTCAAAGAACACTTCCACGACATCGCAGGTGGCCAACAGCCTGTTGGCACCTGACTCTGTCATTTCAAAGCGCAGACTCACGGATTTTGATCCGACTCTGATCACCTGTGCATTCAGCGCGACGATGGTTCCGGCTTGAGCTTCGGCGATGAAGCCGGTTTTCATTTCAGCGGTCACCGGCACGATCCGGGCCTTGTCGGTGGAGTGTGAATCCCTGCCCAGGCGACCCCAGAAAAGAAAGATGGCATCGTCAAACAACGCCGCGTAGTGGCGAGTGTTCATGTGTCCGTAATGGTCGCAATGCCAATGATGAACGACTGCCGAACTGAGGGAGATGTTCAGGGGCGACATGTTCATGTTCTTGCGCCGCTCAAACCGAAAATTTCGCGGGCTTCATCCGGGCTCGCCACCTCGCAACCCAGGTCGCGGATGATTCGGCTGGCGCGCTCGACCAGTTGAGCGTTGGTGGCAAACACGCCGCGCTCCAGATAAATGTTGTCTTCAAGACCCACCCGGCAATGGCCCCCCATCATGGTCGAGAGGGCGACCATCTGCATCTGGAAGCGCGACACGCCAAAGGCGCTCCAGATGGCGTTGTCCGGCAGCAGGTCTTTCATGTAGACGAGTGATTTGACGTCGGCCGGCGCTGACCATTTCACCCCCAGGCACAGTTGGAACAGGGGAGGGGAATCGATGTAGCCGTCTTCTATAAGTTTGCGGGCCAGCAGAATGTCACCCGGATTGAACGCCTCGATTTCCACTCGCGTGCCCGCTTCGCGGATCAGCATGGCCATGTCACGCAGCTTGCCGGGCGTATTCATGAACACGCAGTCTGGCGCGCCGGCGATGCCACCTTCGAGGTTCATGGTGGTCGCGTCGAGCGTGCAGATTTCAGGGCGGTTGTCGAAGACATGCCGCACCCGTTCCGCGGCATTGGCCACGTCGGTGGTCGGGTGCGCCAGTGCTTCGTTGTTCGGCTCAGGCACAAAGGTACCGCCCATGCCCGTGGTGAGATTGATCACCACATCCTGGTTTTCGGCGCGCACACGCTCGACGATCTCGCGAAAGACGGCTGCAGAGCGGTCGCCTTCGCCTGTTTCGGCATTGCGGCCATGGATATGCACGATCGCGGCGCCAGCCTCGGCGGCTTGCAGGCAGGAGCGCGCGATTTGCTCGGGGGTGATCGGGTAGTCGGGGTATTTCGGATTGAGCGGCCCATCTCCGGTCACGGCACAGGTCAGCACGACTTTACGTTTCATGGACATCCTCACTGTTGATCACGTTGGTTTTGTCATTGAGTGGTTGCAGCGTGTTACGCGACGTCGTCAGCCTTCAGGTGTTTGGCTTCGACGTCCTTCATGGCGCCGAGAATGGCGACCAGCTTGTTGTCGCGTTCACTGCGCAGCTGGTTGTAATCGCGGCCGGCGATTTCCTCGCCCAGCGCTTGCACCAGCTTGTCGATGTTCTGTGCTGTCAATTGCGGAGTGCCCAGGTCATCCCACCATTGGTGGTAGCTGTCCTTGAACTGCTCGCAGTAGGCGCGCAAGCCGCCTTCACCACCGCCCAGGTTGAGCAACAGGTGAGGCCCCATGACCGCCCAGCGCAAGCCCGGCCCCGCACTGACGGCGGTGTCAACGTCCTTGAGGCTGGCCACGTCTTCGATCACCAGGTGGATGGCTTCGCGCCAGAGGGCGGCTTGCAGGCGGTTCGCAACATGGGCCAGCACTTCGCGTTTGAGCGTGATCACGACTTTGCCGCAACGCTCGTACAGGGCCGTTGAGCGCTGCAGCACGCCCTCGGCGGTACGTTCGTTGCCGTAGAGCTCTACCAGCGGAATCAGGTGCGGGGGGTTGAAGGGGTGGGCGATGATGATGCGCCCCGGGTCTTGCCATTGCGCTTGCAGATCCGAGAGTTTCAGGCCAGAAGAGCTGGTCGCCACGATGGCCTGGGGCTTGAGTACGGGCTCCATTTCGGCGTAAAGCGCTTGCTTGGCGTCGAGCCGCTCCGGGATGCACTCCTGAATGAAGTCGGCATCCCGTATCGCGTCCGCGAGCGTTGTGAAGACTTCAAGTTTTGGCACGGTCTCGGCCGTCGCCATGCCGAGCTTGATCAGCGTCGGTTTGACGGATGTCCAGAAATCAGACATCAACCGCGCCGCCTCCGGACGGCTGTCATACAGGTTCACCTGATTGCCGGCTGCAGCGAAAAGCGCTGCCCAGCTGCACCCGATAAGTCCCGCGCCAACAACGGCGATCGTGTTTACCTCGTCTTTGAATCCTTGAGTGTGCAGCGGCATTGGACGCTCCTTTTCTGACATCTGATCAGATATTTTTATTCAACCTACTCTCGTGGTGATATCTGATCAAGAAGTTTTTTCGGGTGGCGATCACCTGATATGCTTGCGCTTATGCTTCGCTTGGCAGGGCAATCCATGCTTACGTCCGATTGACGAGCGCGGGGCGAAATTTCATCAAGGAACACGGCATATGGCAGAACGTAAAAATGAGCTACCGCTGTTTGAAGCCCGGCGGCCGATATCGGATCTGGAATACGTGTACGGCGCGTTGAAGCAGTCGTTCATGATCGGTGAGTTCGAACCTGGGCAACGTGTGACGCTGCCATTGCTGGCTGAGGCGTTTGGCACAAGCCAGATGCCTATCCGCGAAGCAATGAACCGGCTGGTGGTCGCCAGGGCGATGGAAGCTTTGCCACGTCGATCGATGCGTGTGCCGGAAGCGACCACGGCCAAGCTGGATGCGCTGCTGCCACTGCGCTTGATGCTGGAAGGCGAGGCCACCCGGTTGGCGGTGTCGGCCTGCGCCAAATCCCTGGCTGACGAATTGCAGGCCATCAATCTGGAGATGGATGCCAAGGTGGAATCGGACGACCGCAAAGGTTATCTGCGCCTGAACCAGCAGTTCCACTTCGCCATCTATCGACAGTGCCGAAACGATGAGTTGATCGACATGATCGAGTTGCTGTGGATGCGCTATGGCCCGCTGATGAACATTGTGCGCAGCCAGGTGTTATCCAATACCGGGCACAACCTTCATGCCGCGGTCATCAATGGAATTCTCAACAACGACCCTGAGGTGGCGGCCGACGCCATTCGAGCCGACATCGAGGACGCGGCAAAAGCCATCAGGACGGCGATCGCGTCAAAGCAGCTCAATTGACAGACGACGGCTTCAGCCCTGGCGTCCCGCTGCAGATTCCCATGGTCATTCAAGGCTTTGGTTCGCAGTAGAAGGGACGCTTTTTCTTTAGGGCTCCAGCGTCACACCACTCCCCCAAAAAATCCCCACACCGCCATTCGTCGATTGCGCGGGGCGTCGTTATTTTCTTTGTATTTTAATTGTAGACACAAAGAATAATGCTGTCATATAGTCTGGGCACAGGCAGCAGACCACCCTCACGCACCCGTATGAAGGATTCTAAATGGCCACAATTGAACGCGATCAGCAGGCCCCCGTCGTGTTGCCAATTGATCGTAAAGCCGTGCTGGGAGAAGCGCTGCGCCGGCGGATCCTCAATATGGAGCTGACGCCAGGCGCGGTGGTGGATGAGCAGGCCTTGTGTGACGAGTTCGGTCTGTCTCGCCCTCCGGTGCGGGAACTCATGCGCCAGCTGGCGGCAGAGGGTTACATCGATCTCGAAGCCAACCGGGCCGCCCGCGTGTCGTCCATGAGTCATGAATCGTTGCGCAGCTTTTTCCTGGCGGCCCCTCTGATTTACATCGCTACCACCCAGTTGGCGGCTGTCCACGCAAGCTCTTCCGAGATCGCAAAGTTGAAACGTATCCAGGCGTTTTTCCGTACAGCCATTGAGGAAAAGGATGTCGAGAAACGGGTGCTGTTCAATGACAAATTCCATTTGCAGATCGGCAGGATGGCGCACAACGCCTATCTGATGCCGAGCTTGCAACGCCTGCTGATCGACCATGCGCGGCTGGGCAAGATCTTCTATCGCCACCCCACGACGGTGGACATGCAGGAAGACCTGGAGCTGGCAGCCCAGCAGCATGACGACATGATCAGTGCCATTGAAAACCATGATCCGGTTGTGGCCGGGGAGACTGCGCGCGCACATCTGGAACTGTCCCGTCGCCGGATGTCCGAATACGCCGCGCCGGAAGGCCTGGATGTGGCGCTGACGTTTTAACAGGCAACACCGATGTCAATCGCATGAGCACGCCATGAGGCTTGATGACATCGAGCGCAAGGGATGCTTTTGGCAAGTACAAATATAAGAGAACCAGGTCGCGAAAATGACTAAAGTCAAAAACACACCGGCAGATGACGCTACATGTGGCTGGTTTCACCTCAGCCAACCCAGGGTCGCTCGTCCAGCGCTCCAGGGTTCCCGTACCGCCCGTTGGGTTGTAGTGGGGGCGGGATTCACGGGACTTGCGGCAGCGCGTCAGCTGGCGCTGAATTTTCCTGATGACGAGATTGTGCTGATCGAGGCCCAGGAAGTGGGCTATGGCGCATCCGGAAGAAACGCCGGCTTCGCCATTGACCTGCCACACGATATCGGCGCTGACGACTATATCGGTGATATCAAGACGGCGAAGATCAGCATGGAGTTGAACCTGACGGGTCAATCCATCCTGAAAGATCTCGTTGAAAAACACCGCATCGAGTGTCAATTCCGCCTGTGTGGAAAGTACCAGGCTGCCATTGAAGATCGCGGCATCGGGGTATTGGATGCTTACCGTCGCGGCCTGGACAAGCTCGGTCAGGAATACCAGATGATCGAAGAGAAGGACTTGCCGAGTCATATCGGCACGCACTTCTATCGCAAAGCCTTGTTTACCCCAGGCACTGCACTGATACAGCCGGCCGCGCTGGTTAAAGGTCTGGCCGATACACTGCCGGCCAACGTCACGCTTTATGAAAATACGCCCATCACTGAAGTGGAATATGGGGAAAAGACCGTCCTTATCCATAAGACGGGACGGATCGTTGCTGACAAATTACTGCTGACCAATAACGCGTTCGCCATGAGCTTCGGCTTCTTGACGGGTCGGATGCTGCCGATCTTTACCTACGGGAGCCTCACTCGCCCGCTCACGCCAGATGAGCAAGCGCGCTTGGGCGGCAAGCCTTATTGGGGCGTGATTCCCGCCGACCCTTTCGGCACCACGTTGCGCCGTACGACCGACAATCGCCTGCTGGTGCGTAACAGCTTCAGCTTCAACGCCGACGGACGCAGTCAGCAGAAATACCTGCAGCGGTTCAAGGAGCGGCACAAAGAGTCGTTCGAGCGCCGGTTCCCAATGCTCCCCGAGGTCAACTTCGAGTACACCTGGGGTGGGTCGCTGGCGCTGTCCAGAAACCACATGGCGCATTTTGGCCAGCTGGCCAATAACGTTTATGGCGCCCTGTGCTGCAATGGGTTGGGTGTCACTCGAGGCACCGTCACGGGTACGTTGCTGGCCGACTGGCTGGCGGGCAAGAAGAGTCATCTGATCGATTTTCTATTGGCCTCTCCCGGGCCCAATAAAAACCCGCCTGAGCCGATACTTTCAGCGGGCGTCAATATGAACTTGCTGTGGGGCCAATGTCGCGCGGGTAAAGAAAGCTAAATCCAGAGTAGTTGTTTAAAGCGTTAGAGTTAAATCTGTTGGTAGCAGGCGTTAGTTCAGTGGGTGATCCCATTGGGCTGACACATTCTGCCGCAACGGTTTCTGTTTGTTCGGATTTTGGGCTTACGCTTCAGTCCATCGAATTAACGAGGCGAAATAGGAGACAATAATGACAAGTCCTAATGCATCTGTTGAAGATGTTCCGCTCAATAACTTTCATCGTTTACTGACAGCCCGTTCGGGGGGTGGGTCATTTGTCGATGGGTATGTATTGAGTATTATCGGCATCGCGATGATGCAAATTACCGCTGCCTTGAATCTCTCGGAGTTCTGGCAGGGCATGATCGCTGCGTCGGCGTTGATGGGCGTGTTTTTTGGTGGTTTTCTCGGCGGTTGGCTGACTGACAGGCTGGGTCGCAAGAAAGTTTATTTTATCGGGCCATCGCTGTTCATCATGTGCTCGTTGGCGCAATTCTGGGTGGAGTCGGCGCCTGCATTGTTCGCCTTGCGATTCATCATCGGTCTGGCGGTGGGCATCGAATACCCGGTGGCGACGTCGCTGCTGGTGGAGTTCTTGCCGAAGAAACAACGCGGCCCAAGGCTCGCCGCCCTGACGATCCTGTGGTTTGCCGGCGCGGCATTCGCGTATGTCGTGGGCAACGCGATTCTCAATTCGGGCGGTGACGATGCCTGGCGCTATGCGTTGGCCAGCGCCGCTGTGGTCGGGTTGATCTTGTTGGTGCTGCGCATCGGTACGCCGGAATCCGCGCGCTGGCTGTTGAGCAAAGGCCGCGACGGTGAGGCCGAGGGCGTGATCAAGCGGGTTTATGGCCAGCACTATTCGCTACGGGACCTGCCTGAAGAACCCCACGCAAAGAAAATGTCATTTCGCGATTTGCTGCATTCCGGTTATGGCAAGCGTTTGTTCTTTGTCTCGGTGTTCTGGTCGTGTTCGATTATTCCGGTGTTCGCTGTTTATGCCTTCGCGCCGAAAGTTCTGCTGGCACTTAATCTGAAAGGCGAGTGGGCGTCCTATGGCTCCATGGTCATTACTTTGTTGTTCGTCGTCGGTTGCATTCTTGCAACGTGGCTGATCAACGTCATCGGTCGACGCAGCATGTTGATCCACAGTTTTCTCTGGTCGGGATTGTCGTTGTTGTTACTGGCGACTTTCTCGGGTGGTAACGCACTTCTTGTTTTGTTCCTGTTTGGTGCCTATGCCTTGTTTATTGGTGGCGCACAGGTACTACAGTTGGTGTATCCGAACGAACTATTCCCAACAGAGATTCGCGCTTTTGCGGTGGGGATTGGTACGTCGCTTTCACGTATTGGTGCAGCAGTCGGCACTTATCTGGTGCCGGTTTCGCTGCAGACACTGGGCATTGGCAACACCATGTATGTGGCAGCAGTTGTCACCTTTATCGGGCTTGCGGCGGCATGGGCCATGGCACCTGAAACACGCTCGCTGAGTTTGCGCGACGCGGCGGCATTGAGCAGTTGAATCGAAGTGGTGAGTTGTCCCCACCTCAGAGTGGTGGACACACGATTGAAATTATTCCCTTAGTGATGGAGAAGTAATCATGAAATTCGAAGGCATCTACACCCCGGCAATCACGCCCCTGACCGCCAGCGGTGACATCGACAAAGCGGCATTCGCCGAAGTGCTCGAGTACCTGATCGAGTCCAAGGTGCACGGCATCATCATCGGTGGTTCCACCGGTGAGTACTACGCCCATACCTCACAGGAACGCATCGAACTGGCGACCCAGGCCAAGGACGTGATCGGCACACGCTTGCCCTTGGTGATCGGCACCGGCGCCATCCGCACCGAAGACTCGGTCGAATATGCCAAGGCCGCCCGCGCCATCAAGGCCGATGCCATCCTGGTGGGTTCGCCGCCGTACGCGCTGCCGACCGAGAAGGAAAACGCCATCCACGCGTTGACCGTCGACCGTGCCGCCGACCTGCCGATCATGCTCTACAACTACCCGGCGCGCATGGGCGTGAGCATGGGCCCGGAGTATTTCGCCGCGGTGGCCGAGAGCAAGAACATCGTCGCCATCAAGGAAAGCTCGGGCGACATGGCCCAGGTGCATCGCCTGGCGCGGGACTACCCGAACATCAGCCTGTCCTGCGGCTGGGATGACCAGGCCCTGGAGTTCTTCGCCTGGGGCGCGCGCAGCTGGGTGTGCGCCGGCTCGAACTTCATCCCGCGCGAACACGTGGCCTTGTATGAAGCCTGCGTGGTGGAAAAGGACTTCGATAAAGGCCGCAAGATCATGAGCGCCTTCATGCCCCTGATGGACTTCCTGGAAAGCGGCAAGTTTGTCCAGTCGATCAAGGTGGGTTGCGAGCTGAACGGCCTGCGCACCGGCAGTGTGCGTTCGCCGCTGCAGCCGATGTACGAGCACGAGAAACAGGCCTTGCAGGAGATCATCACCACGCTGAAACGTGAGGTCGCCCAGGTGACCGGGAGCGCAAAATGACTGGCCTTCTCAGCGCGGCTGAATACGCCGCCATTGCCCGGGAATTGAAGTTCCCGACCCGCTCCTTCGTCAATGGCGAAGCCTACACCTCGTTGTCGGGCAACACCTTCACCACGACCAATCCGGCGACCGATGAAGTGCTGGCCGAGATCACCGCCTGCAATGCCCAGGACGTTGACTTCGCCGTGGCCAAGGCCAAGGCGGCCTTCGAAGACGGTCGCTGGCACAAGCTGAGCCCCGGCGAGCGCAAGAAAGTGCTGCTGCGCTTTGCCGAGCTGGTGGAGCAGAACGCCCACGAGCTGGCGGTGCTGGAAAGCCTGGACAGCGGCAAGCCGGTGCGCGAATGCCAACTCACGGATGTGCCGGAAACCATTCACACCCTGCGCTGGCATGCCGAGCTGATCGACAAGATCTACGACAACACGGCACCGGTCGGTAACGGCGCCTTGACCTTGGTGGTGCGTGAAGCCATCGGTGTGGTCGGCCTGGTGCTGCCGTGGAACTTCCCGCTGCTGATGCTGGCCTGGAAGATCGGCCCGTCCCTGGCCGCCGGCTGCTCGATCATCGTCAAGCCGGCCAAGGAAACCACCCTGACCGCGCTGCGGGTCGCCGAACTGGCGTTCGAAGCCGGTGTACCGGCCGGTGTGTTCAACGTGCTGTCCGGCGGTGGCGGTGAAGTCGGGGAGCCGCTGGGCCGGCACATGGACGTGTCGATGGTCAGCTTCACCGGTTCCACGGCGACCGGGCGGCGCTTCCTCAACTATGCGGCGGATTCCAACCTCAAGCGCATCGTGCTGGAGTGCGGCGGCAAGAACCCGGCCGTGGTCATGAAGGACGTGGCAGACCTCGACTCGGTCGCCAGCCACGTGGTCAACGGCGCGTTCTGGAACATGGGCGAAAACTGCTCCGCCTCCTCGCGCCTGATCGTGCATGCCGACATCAAGGACGAACTGCTCAAGCGCATCGGCGTGCAGATGCTGGAATGGAAAATGGGCAGCCCCCTGGACCCGGAAAACCGCCTGGGCGCCATGGTCAGCCGGGCGCATTACGAAAAAGTCCGCTCTTACCTCGAGCAGGCTGGCCTCGAGAAACTGCGGGTGGTGTTCGGCGGCAACACCCAGGGCAATATCTTCGTCGAACCTACCGTGGTCGATGGCGTGGGCACCGACAGCAAGCTGTTCCAGGAGGAGATCTTCGGCCCGGTACTCGCCGTCACGACCTTCACCACCCTCGACGAAGCCATCGCCCTGGCCAATGACTCGGTGTATGGCCTGGCGGCCTCGGTCTACACCGACAACCTGCGCCACGCCATCAAGCTGTCGCGTGAAATCCGCGCCGGCATCGTGACGGTCAACTGCTTCGGTGAAGGCGATGCCTCGACACCGTTTGGCGGCTACAAGGAGTCCGGGTTTGGCGGGCGCGACAAGTCCATCTGGGCGCACGATCAGTACACCGAGATCAAGACGATCTGGATTGACGCGTCTGAGTAATCATCCAACCGGATGACCGCGATACGCACACTCATCCCGAATACCACGAATGTCGGGATGAGTGCTGCACTTAGAGTATATGCAGCGTAAGCCGCATAAAAATGGCAAGAATAAAAAACCAACTCTGTCTGTTGCAATCATAAATACAACAGCTTGACGGGATCAGGTGCATGCTATTACTCCGTGCGAAAAGAGCTTTGATGCGAATTCTGAAAATACGGCTAATCCCTGACGGCGAGAGGAGAGCAGCACTTTGAAACAAGGCTGTAAAATAACAAGCTCCCAACCAAGAGAATAGCTGCGGATATAACCTATATTCTCGACACCAAATAAATGACGACTCATCGTACTGCCTTAACATCTGCCCATGTCACCGCAATATTGTTCGGCTTAACCGGAATTTTTGGCGCCTTGATCCATGCCAATGCCAGTGTCATAACATTTGGCAGGGCTGCGTTTGCAATGATCGCTCTGTTTGTGTTTGCCCTGGTGCAACGACGGCCAATATTTCGCGAGTTAAGTGCATTCAAACTCGGTTTTTTCATCCTTTCCGGCCTGCTTCTGGCTGCGCATTGGATTACATTTTTCATAGCGATAAAAATTGGCGGCGTTGCAGTAGCGACATTAGGCTTTGCCAGTTTTCCAGCATTCATTGCAGTGTTGGATGTTGTAATCTTTCGTGATCGAATCCATCTATCAGAGTCGATTCTGTTGATTCTTATTAGCCTGGGCCTGATCCTTGTCACGCCTTCATTCGGCTTGGGGAACCAGGGAACCGTTGGACTTCTCTGGGGCCTGGGGTCTGGGTTGTCCTTTGCTTTACTGGCAATCGCTAACCGCAGAGCCGCCAAAGGCGTGGACGCCGTACAAGTGGCATTTTGGCAAAATGCCACAGTGGCGTTGGTGATGGTTCCTTTTTCTGCATTCAGTCTTGTCGAGCTTGGTGCATTCGACTGGCTCAATCTTGCGTTGTTAGGGATATTTTGCACTGGGCTTTCACAATATCTTTTCGTGAAAAGCCTTGAGGGTTTGAATGCTCGAAGTGCAGGAATGATCATTTCGCTGGAACCCATCTATGCGATTGCCTGTGCATGGTGGTTGTTTAATGAGGCGCCGTCTTATCGCATGCTCGCGGGTGCGACCATTATTGTCCTGGCGATTGTTTTTTCTCCCCAGGGGCACTCAGGGCAAAACAAGACAGTCACTCAGTAATCTCCCGTTCAACCTGTTCGCTGCCGAAATCGCCTTGTTGGGTTTATTTTTAAACGCTTGGCGGATGGCTGGTCGTGTCGCAAACGGATAAGCGAGCGACGTACCGGGTCATCTCGGCGGCACAGGTCAGGCCGTAGCATCCTGTTTGCCATAAGGAGTTAGATGGTTCATGTACTTGAAATAACAGGAGCTGCAATATGCAAGACAATAAAATCTCACACCCCTCAAACGCTCGGTTTTCTATCTCTTCCTGACGCTCTGCCGCATTAGAAATACGTGGTCATTAATGTTCGGATTTGTTCTTCGCAACTTGTTTGCGAATCGCTGAACTGTGGCCGCTCGCCTTCAAAAAAATAACAAGGGCTCACTAATGTCAAATAACAGCACACTCTCGACGGATGACAATCTGGCTGCGGGATTCAAGCAGCGGCATGTCACGATGCTTTCAATTGCCGGCATCATCGGCGCCGGTCTTTTCATCGGTTCTGGCCACGCCATTGCAGCGGCCGGACCATCAGCTATCGTGGCCTACGCCCTGGCGGGATTGCTGGTGGTACTGGTCATGCGCATGCTTGGCGAGATGGCGGTTGCAAGTCCTGATACCGGCTCCTTTTCCACCTACGCCGATCGCGCCATCGGGCCTTGGGCCGGCTTTACCATTGGTTGGTTGTACTGGTGGTTCTGGGTATTGGTGATTCCGCTCGAGGCCATTGCCGCCGGCGTAGTGCTGAACAGCTGGTTCCCTCAGGTCGAGACATGGATGTTCGCGGTGGGCGTCACGGCTCTGCTGACCCTCACCAACCTGTTCAGCGTCGCCAAATACGGTGAATTTGAATTCTGGTTCGCCATGGTCAAAGTGGTGGCAATCGTCTCGTTCATTGCCTTGGGGGCCTGTGCCATTGCAGGCGTTCTGCCGGGTCGGGAAGTCAGCGGCGTCAGTCGCCTGGTGACTGAGTTCGGTGGCTTCATGCCTAACGGTTGGGAAGCGATCATCGGCGCGCTGCTGACCACCATGTTCAGTTTTGTCGGCACGGAAGCTGTCACTATCGCAGCGGCAGAATCGAAGGATCCGGCTAAAAATATCGCCAGGGCGACCAAGTCGGTGATCTGGCGAATCTGTATTTTTTACCTGCTTTCCATTTTCGTGATCATTTCCGTGGTGTCGTGGAATGACCCGCTGCTGCCGGTACAAGGGTCGTATCAGCGAGCGCTGGAAATCATGAACGTACCCTATGCGAAAACCATCGTCGATATCGTGGTGCTGTTTGCCGTTGCCAGCTGCTTGAACTCCGCGATCTACATTTCCTCGCGAATGGTCTACTCGCTGAGCAAACGCAACGAAGCCCCTGGTTTTCTGCAGCGCACCTCATCCGCTGGCGTACCTCGGGGGGCTGTGATCGCCAGTACGGTGATCGGTATCGCCACAACAGCCTTGAACTTCTTTGCCCCGGCGCAGGTGTTCGCGTTTTTGCTCGCCAGTTCCGGTGCCATTGCCTTGCTGGTGTATCTGGTGATTGCGTTCTCGCAATTGCGCATGCGAGCGAAGCTGGACAAGACCAATGCCAGGATTGAATTCAAGATGTGGTTGTTCCCTTGGCTGACCTGGCTGGTCATCGCTTTTATCGTCTTCGCCCTGGGCACCATGGTCATGATGCCTGCGCACCGTAGCGAGGTGCTTTCTACCGGAGCCTTGACTGTCGTGATCGTGGCATTGGGACTGTTGAATACCCGTCGTCACTCCCACAAGACGGCCTATTCGCCCGCACCAGCAAAGCTGTAATTGATTAACGATTGATCCCGCGGATTGAGCAGCGACTGCATGCCAGCAGTCGCTGCTCTATTTTTATCAGGCTTTGCTGGCGGCCAGGTAGGCGCCCAGGCGCCGGCCCATTTCCTCCCCCAGGGCTTGCAAGCCACTCAATGGCCGGACCATGACCTCGAAGTCGACGATTTTTCCCTGTTCGTTGAAGCGGATCATGTCGATGCCCTTGAGCTGTTTCTCGCCAACCTTGGCGCTGAATTCGAGGATCACATTCAAGCCATCGGCGCTCGCCAGTTCGCGGTGATAGGTGAAGTCTTCGAACACCTTGCACACGGTATTGAGAATCATCGAAACCACCGGCGCACCCGGATACGGCGTGTGCGCCATCGGCGAACGAAACACCGCTTGCGGGTCCAGCAGCGCAGGCAACTCCTTCAAATCACCGGTGCGGATCATTGCGTGCCACAGGCTCAAGGACTCTGCGGCCTTGGGGTGCAGTTGCAGTTCAGACATGGTCAACTCCTGTTTTTTGTTGTTGTTCAAACTTTGCCTTACGGGCGCCATGGATCAGCCGGTGAACTCATCGTCGAAAATGCTTTCGATGGGCAATGCAAAGGTCCGGGCGATCTGGAACGCCAGTGGCAGGCTTGGATCATAGCGGCCATTTTCGATGGCGTTGATGGTCTGTCGCGAGACATTGAGCATCGCCGCCAGATCCACCTGCGACCACTTGCGTTCGGCGCGCAGTGCCTTGAGTCGGTTTTTCATTGGTAGCGACGTCGGGCG
This sequence comes from Pseudomonas sp. WJP1, assembly GCF_028471945.1. Classification (NCBI taxonomy): domain Bacteria; kingdom Pseudomonadati; phylum Pseudomonadota; class Gammaproteobacteria; order Pseudomonadales; family Pseudomonadaceae; genus Pseudomonas; species Pseudomonas sp. WJP1. Next base: position 4,674,153 of record NZ_CP110128.1, on the reverse strand, counting down.
AGGGCGAGCCCGATGATCCACATCAAGCCCATCACCGGCCATACGCAGGTCCAGGAGATGTGGGGGAAGCCGACATTCTCCAGAAAACCGTAGCTGAAGGTCAGCAACGCGGAAGCGGCAAAGGCAAACCCGAGTGCCTCGAATTGAATGCGCAGGTGCATTTCATCCAGCGTACGCATCATCCGCACGATCGCCCAGCACATCAGCGCCGCCGGAATCACCGGCAACAAGGTGATGACGATACGCAAACCGGTACCCAGGTCTTGCGGATTCTTGAGCAGGGTCAGCGACAGGATCAAGAACAGCATGTACAGCGCCAGCGCGGCGCCCATTTCCATGTAGTAGCGTTTCATTGCATCGTCCTGATGTAAAAGTACCTTTACATATTCGCCGGGGTTTCGGTGAATGTAAAGGGTGTTTTACATCGGGGGGCTTCCGGATGCTCGCCCATGGTTGTTGATTACGACCTTGCGGCGATCCGGCTTGCCCCTCAACCCTGAGCCTATCCGTCAACCTGTGACGACCTCCATCGGAGCCTCTAGCAACGTTGATCCATGCCGCGTCGAAGCTTGTGGGAGATTGTTGTCTGAGTACATATCCATTGCTGCGGTAACGGCGGCTTATGGTTTCGCCCTTACGGCGACTCACTTTTTCAAACGCCAAAAAGTAAGCAAAAGGCTTTGCCCCACCACTCGGTGCCTCGCTTCGGCTCGGCATGCCCTCACTCCGGCATTGCTCCGTGGGTCGCCGCGATGGGCCATCCATGGCCCAGCGCAGCTAAACCGGCGTCCTGCCGGTTTCCCCACTGCGCAATACCTGCGTTCGGCCAGCGTGGTTAACGGGGCACCCAGATCAAAAACAAAAGCGAGGCGGCCTGACAGCCGACCTGACTTTTACTGCTGCACCTGATTCCCTGTGGGAGCCAGCCTGCTGGCGATGGTCGCCAACGATAACGCGCCCTGTCTGGATGAACGCGTCGCCTGGAAGTCCATCGCCAGCAGGCTGGCTCCCACAGGGGAATGCGGACAGACCTGCAATCAGGTCGGCTTTAAGGCCGCCTTGCTTTGGCTTTTGATCTTGCTCTGGCTTTTGATTTTCTTGCCCCATCGCGGCGGGCCCTGTAGGAGCGAGCATGCTCGCGAAAAACGCCAGAACAACACGGGCATTCAGATAGCCCTCGTCATCGTTGACGACCATCGCGAGCATGCTCGCTCCTACAGGCCGGGCGGCGTTCCGTTTTTCCAAGTGACTCGCCGTAAGGGCGAAACCATAGGTGGCCGTTACCGCAGGAATGGATATGTACTCCGAAAGAAAAGGATCATAGATCCGTGATGCACAATTCCCCCGTAGCGCGGATCAGCGCCTGGCCATGCAAAACATCCTTGATCAGCCCCGAGCGTTGTTCCGCCAGCCATTGCGGGCATTCCGGATCGACGCGATAGGGCACGAATGCGGCGTATTGCTGCAACAGGCGAACTTGCAGTTCGTCCTGCTTGGCCCGCAGTTGATTGAGGTCCGGCCGTGGCAAGTCGGGTGCCTTGTGCGCCGCCTGCCATTGCGCGATCAGACCGTACTGCACCAGTTTGTTGGCTTCGATCTGTGCGGCGATCAACTCGGCGGCTTCGTCCGGGTTCACGTTGCTACCGGTTGCCTGCTTCCTCGCGTTATTGATGAGCAGGGTTTCCCGGGCGGTATCCTGGATCGGTTTGCCACTGTCCCACTTGGTCAGCGCCACCAGATCGGAAATGTTCAGGCGCTCGTTGATGGTGTCCAGCAGTGGCTGCAGCGTTTCGGGTGCCGGGGAGGGCGCGGCAGCATTGGCGACGCTGGCGAGTAAGCCGAACAGCGAGCAGGCCAGGACTTGCGGCAAGCGTGGGCAGTGGAACATAAGCAACCTCTCGGGCACGGGATGCGCATCAAGTCTTATGTATCACAGCTGAGTCAGATGAACGATAGTTCAAGGAGCACTTTGGCAATCGCCCGCCAGCAACCGCTCGATCTGCGCCAGCTCCCAGGTGCTGAGCAAACTCACCGGGTCAGTACCGAAACGCGGCCCACCATCGAACGCGCGGCCATCCGGGCTCTGGCAATGCAGGCAGTGGCGCAGGTGAGTGTGGTCGACATCGAGGCTCAAGCGCCAACCCTCGATGTCGACCAGTACCGGACCCGCTTGCCAATCAAGGAGCTTGAGCGGGCGCAGGCCCAGGGCGGCGTCGCGCAGTTGCTGGTAAATCTCTCGGGCGGTGAGGGGCGGCACAGGTGTCTCCGGCGGGATGGCGGCATGGCTGGAATCGGGCCCACAGGATAGACGATCACGATCCAGGGGAAGAACCCTGCGACAAAAAGCCCGGCTGATCAGGCCGGGCTTTTTGTGGATACGGTGAAGCGGTGGGTTCAGGCGACGGTGTTGCCTTGCAGACGATCCGAGCCATCGGCGGCGACAGTGTTGCCTTGCAGGCGGTCGGAGCCATCGGCGGCAACGGTGTTGCCCTGCAGACGATCAGAACCATCGGCAGCGACAGTGTTGCCTTGCAGGCGATCCGAGCCATCGGCGGCGACGGTGTTGCCTTGCAGACGGTCAGAACCATCGGCGGCGACAGTGTTGCCTTGCAAGCGATCCGAACCATCAGCAGCCACACGATTCTCGATCAACCGATCCGAACCACCCTCGGCCACGCGGCTTTCAATCAGACGATCCGAGCCACCTTCAGCGACAACAGGCTGAACAGAAGTAGCGGCAAAAGCGTTAACTGCGAAAACCGAGAAAGCGATGCTGAGGAGGGTTTGGCGTTTCATGATCGTGTGCTCCGGGGTGTTGTTGGTTGGTATGGAGCTGATGTTACGCCGCGGATTTTTTAAGAGAACTTCATTGACGTGATGGTGAACATCGATGCGATTGATAGGGGCGCTGGCTTACCCCTCGTGGGCATGATGACAGGGCGCAGCCTGTCGTCGGCTGTGGCGCCCGGCCAGGTGCGTAGGGGTATGCTGGTTTTTTGCAGGGTCCACACTCTGATCGAGAGGATAAACCGATGCACGACTATTACGATCTGGGCACCTATAGCCGCCCCGTGACAACCGGTTCACCCCAGGCCCAACTCTGGTTCGACCGTGGCCTGATGTGGTGCTACGGCTACAACCACGACGAAGCCATCCGCTGTTTCCAGAAGGCCCTGGAACACGACCGTAACTGCGCGATGGCTTACTGGGGCATCGCCTACGCCTCGGGGCCCAACTACAACAAGCGCTGGGACGCCTTCATCGAGCAAGAGCTTAAGGAGGCCGTGGCCCAGGCGCGACTGGCAACGCAAATCGCGCTGGTACACCTCGAAGGCGCGACGCCGGTGGAGCAGGCCCTGATCCACGCGCTGCAGCAACGCTACCAGGCCGAGCAGGCGAACAGCGTTGACGAGCTCTTCACCTGGAACGATGCCTATGCAGCGTCCATGCGCGATGTCTACCACAGCTTTACCGACGATCCCGACGTGGTGGCGCTGTTCGCCGAAGCGCTGATCGACCGCACGCCCTGGCAGTTGTGGGACCTGAAAACCGGCCAGCCGGCAGCCGGCGCCGATACCCTTGAGACGGTGGCCGTGCTTGAGCGCGCCCTGCAACGCATGGAGCAACACGGCGAGGCACCGCACCCCGGCGTGCTGCACATGTATGTCCACACTCTGGAAATGTCGCCATATCCGGAACGGGCCCTGCGCGCGGGCGATATCCTGCGCGACCTGGTGCCGGATGCCGGGCACCTTCGCCACATGCCATCGCACATCGACGTGCTCTGCGGCGATTACCGCGGGGCAATGATCACCAATCACCGGGCAATCCAGGCTGACAGCCGCTATCTGGCGGAGGAAGGGCCGATCAACTTCTACACCCTGTACCGCAGCCACAATTACCATTTCAAACTCTACTCGGCGATGTTCCTTGGCCAGTACCAGCCAGCCCTGGAAGCCGCGGTACAACTGGCCGATACCATCAAGGAAGACCTTTTGCGGGTGGAAAAACCGCCCATGGCCGACTGGCTGGAAAGCTTCGTGTCGATGAAGCTCCATGTGCAGATCCGCTTCGGCAAATGGCAAGACATCCTCGCCACACCGCTGCCCGAGGACCAGGCGCTGTACTGCGTGACCACGGCCATGCTGCACTACGCCAAAGGCGTGGCCTTTGCAGCCTGCGGGCAAGTCGCCAGCGCCGAAAGCGAGCATCACCTGTTCCTCGAGGCCTGGGCCCGGGTACCGGACACGCGCTACCTCTTCAACAACCAATGCAACGATATCCTGGCGGTGGCCGCAGGCATGCTGCGCGGCGAAATCGAGTACCGCAAAGGTAACGTCGACGAAGCGTTTGCCCACCTGCGCGAGGCACAATCGCTGGACGATCACCTGCCGTACGACGAGCCCTGGGGCTGGATGCAACCGGTGCGCCACGCCCTGGGCGCGTTGTTGCTGGAACAGGGCAGGGTGGAAGAAGCCCTGCACGCCTACCGTGCCGACCTGGGCCTGGACAACACCCTCAGTCGCGCCTCATGGCACCTGGACAATGTGTGGAGCCTGCACGGCTACGTGGAGTGCTTGAAGCGCCTGGGTCGCGATGCCGAAGCGGCCGTTGCGCAGGTTCGCCTCAACCTGGCCATGGCCCGGGCGGATGTGGAGATTTCGGCATCGTGTTTTTGCCGGGTCGGCAAGGGTTGTTGCCAGTGAGTCCTCTGCGACGATATGACGAAACCATGACCCACAAAAGGCAGCACAATTAATCCCAGTGTCATCCGGCTGTCACTGAACCCATGGCAACATCCGCGCAACCGCCATGGGCGATCAGACTCGTCCACGGGCCGATGAATTTGCCGGGAACCCCACCATGAAAGGCGACGCCTCGCTATTTGCGGCCATTGACCTGGGCTCCAACGCGTTTCGCATGATGATTGGCCAGCAAGTCAGGCGCAGCCAGCAGATCCAGATCCAGGAAGTGAAAACCTTGCGTGAACCCGTCCGTCTTGCGGAGGGATTGCAGGGCGGCGCGCTCGACGAACTGGCGCTGGACCGTGGCTGGCAGGCCCTGGCGCGCTTCGGCAAAAAACTGCGCGGTTTCGAAGCCGGTCGCGTGCGGGCGGTGGCCACCAGTGCCGTGCGCGAAGCCGAGAATGCGCAACTGTTCCTAGCCAGCGCCGAGCGGCACCTGGGGTTTCGGATCGATGTCATCTCCGGGCAAGAAGAGGCCCGGCTGGTGTACGCCGGTGTGGCCCATACGATTCCTGATCCCGAGCGCATGCGGCTGGTGGTAGACATTGGCGGTGGCTCCACCGAATTGATCCTGGGCAAGGGCGCACAGCCCCTCGTCACCGAAAGTATTGCCATCGGCAGCGGCACGCTGGGGGCGCGGTATTTTGCCGGGGGTGTGATTACCGCCAAGGCGCTGCTCGAAGCCGAGCGGGTCGCCACCCTGCAGTTCGAAAAGGTCGCACGGCGTTATCGAGCGCTGGGTTGGCAGCAGGCGATTGGCTCTTCCGGCACCGCACGCATGCTGGCTAAAGTGCTCAAGGCCAACGGGCTGAACGACGACGGCCAAAGCGGTATCACCTACAGTGGCCTGCTGCGCCTGTCATTGCGCCTGCTGGAAGTCGGGCATGTCAGGCAGCTCAAGCTGGCGGGCTTGCAAGCCCATCGACTGAGCATCCTGCCGGGTGGCCTGGTGGCAATGCTGGCGGCGTTCAAGGTCTTCGGCGTGTTGCACATGACGCCCTCCGAACCGGGATTGAGGCTGGGCGTGCTGCATGGGTTGATGTCGCGGCACTGACAGGGCGGCAGGTGCGTTGCTCAGGCGAACCAGGCGTCGCGGTGTATCTGCTGCACCGCGTTATCGTTCTTCGCTTGTAGGAGCCAGGCTTGCCGGCGAACCAGGCGCCGCGGTTTATCTGTTGCACCGCGTTACCGTTCTTCGCGGGCAAGCCTCGCTCCTACAGGCGAACCAGGCGCCGCGGTCTGTCAGTTGCACCGCGTTAGGCAAGTCGGGTCGCCGCATCGCTCGCTCCTACAGATGACCACCCATCAGCCAGATCCCGCGCCTGAAGCGGGCCACTAGACTTCACAGGGGGGATGAAGTCTACGCAACTCAACTCAGGAGACCTGTGATGAACAGTGCATCTTGGCTGGCGTTGGTAGTGGCGGCAGGGGCGATTTCAGGCTGCGCGAGCAGAACCGAAATCGTCGATGTCCCCCTCGATGCTACCCCGCAAAACGCAGAGCATATCGCTCGAGCCACCCTCAGCCCGGTGGGCAATCAAACCAGCATCTGGCTCACCGTCGGTGGAGTCCCCCACGACATGGCGGTGTCCAGCCGTCTCGACACGGCCATCTACGCAGGCTCGTGCCAGCAGTTGGGTGCACAACCGACGTACAGGACCCGTCAGGCCAACAGCGTCGACTACCCGTCGCTGGCCCCGCGCACCCAACATTGGGCCCAGGCGCCGGTGGCGCTGAGCGAACTGACCAAGGGCAGCTATGCCTTGCTGGTTCGCAGCAGCCCGGCAGACGGTAGCCGCGCACTTTTCTGCGGCAACATCAGCGCTGGCTAGGGGCGCATCAGGCAAGCGGTTCGGCACTGTGGCCTGCGCAACGTGCGCAGGCCATGGCCGAGAGGCTTCATGCGCCGTACCAGGCGGCCATCACCATGAGCGTGAGGAAACAGGCCAGCTGAACGAAAAAGAAGCTGAATCGAACGGCCACGAAGCTGTTGGTCTGCACATGGCAGACATGCACCAGCGACTGACAAACCCGGGCAACCAGGATGAGTATGGACAAATAGTTTACGGCAGGGCCGTCGAGACCAAGGGCTGAAATCACGACCACGATCGCGCCGAAGACAGGCAGATTCTCCACACAGTTCGCGTGCGCCCTGGTTGCGCGCCGATACCAATCCTCGCCTTCGAGCCGATCGCTTCGGAAAGAGGCGATCGGCACATTCGAGAACAGTATCCTGGCCCAGCGATAGACCCCGACGGTTGCCATCAACAGCAGCAACGTCCAGGTCGCGAATCCAAGCAACATCCACATCGGTATCGTCATGGCGGCCAGCCTCGGTCAATGGCTCATGATGGGTGCCAGTGCGGTCTGGATCCTCGACATCTGGGCAGGCGTTGTCATGCGCGTCAGCAGCCGGCCAAAGTGTGGATGCTGCACGCCCGAGACAATGTATTGCCAGCGGTAGGCGCCCAGCACACAGGCTTTGATGCGTGCGGTCTGGTCGACACTCAATGATCGTGAAGCATGGCGCATGAAGTACTCGGCATCGGCCGCCGATTGTGCCTGCAGGATGGCGTCGACGGCCGCCACCAGCGCTATCAGATCATCCACTGCCCGGTCGCACTCGGCGGGCGAAAGTTTTGCGTGCTCGGCCTTCCACTCCAGTTCATCGAGCACGACGTGCCGGCTCTCATCCATCCAGTGAAACTTGAAGACGTCCTTGAACAGCGGGCACAACTCCTCGCGCGGGGCGATGCTTTGGGCGTAGTGGCTTTGAACGAACAGCTCGATATGGCAGGTCAGCGCGAGCACCGACCAGGTGCTGGACGCCAGTACCGCGCGCGCCACATCGTTCGGATCGGCCACTTGCCGATAGCCCGCCGGCAGTTGCGCGCCAATCATCGCCTCCATGCGCCGGAATAGCTCCTGGTGCTTGATTTCGTCGTTGGAAAAACGCACCAGCGCTTCGAGTGCGAGCTGATCGTCAAAGACATGGGCGCGACCCTGATCGAGCATTTTGGCACTGATGAAGCGCTCGACCAGGCCGAAGAGGTACGCATAGGTTCGGCCCTGGATCTGGCTGAGCTGGCGCGCCTCGTGCGTGGTGAGAAAGCTCAGGCGGTCGACCAGTGACAGTGAGTCAGGCAGGAATTTGCGCGAGAAGTCGAAATGCCGGTCCTGCAGCAGATCGCGATCGATCTGCCATTCGGCCTTCTTCGATGATCTGACCAGTTGAGCGTATCGGGCGGCGTTGCGCGAATCAGGGGCGGGGAGGGTCGTGAAGTTGTTCATGTCGATCTCCAGCTTTCCAGGTTGAGGGCGGTTGCCGTCGGAGCCAATGACCCTGATGAAGCCTCTGGGGAGAGTCCTGATCGCTGAGTCCGCGTTGGTGCTAATCTAGGCCTCGCCGTCCGGGTGAAGAATGACCACTGCGCCTGATTACTTGCTCCAGGCTCCGTAGAGGAGGGGTGGCAATTGCTGGATGCGCTTTCTGATGTCTTGCGTGTGATCCGGCTGTCTGGAGGGGTGTTCCTCGAGGCGGAGTTCACTGCGCCCTGGTGCATGAGCGGGAGAATTTCTGCCGACGATTGCAAACCGTTCCTGGCGGCGCCTCGACATATCATTGCCTCGCATTTTGTCGCGGCGGGGCACATGCAATTGCGCATCGGCGATGGCGCCCCCCTCGACGTGCGCGCAGGCGAACTGATTCTGCTGGCCCGCAACGACGTTCATACGTTTGGCAGTGACCTGGGCATTGCGCCCCTGTCGGCGCGCGACGTCATTGCGCCGCCGCAAGCCGGTGGCATTTCACGCATCAAGTGCGGCGGGGGTGGGGAGGCCACACAGTTGCTGTGTGGCTTCCTTGGCTCTGAAACCCCCTTCAATCCGCTGCTGTCGTCGCTGCCGTCGGTATTGAAGCTGGACATGCGCGCGACGGCGTCGGGGGCCTGGATTGAAAGCTCGTTCCGTTTCGCCGTGAGCGAGACTGCGGCCGGTCGCGTCGGCTCGACGGCGGTCATCGCCAAACTCTCGGAATTGCTCTTCGTCGAAGCCGTCAGCCAGTACGTCGCGAGCCTCCCGGCCGAACGGCGCGGATGGTTGGCCGGTTTGCGCGATCCGCAGATCGGGCGCGCACTGGCGCTGCTCCATGCACGTCCGACCGAGGGCTGGACTGCGGAAACCCTGGCGCTTGAGGTGGGCATGTCGCGCTCGGTATTCGCCCAGCGCTTCACGGCATTGGTCGGACAGCCACCGATGCAATACCTGACGCTGTGGCGGATGCACGTGGCGGCTCAGCAGTTGCGTGAAGGTCGCGCGAATGTGGCGCAAATTGGTTTTTCAGTCGGCTACGAATCCGAAGCGGCGTTCAGTCGCGCCTTCAAGCGCCAGTTTGGTGCATCTCCAGGCACCTGGCGCAGACAATCGGCATGAGAAGGTCCTAGCCCCCTCCCTTCGCGATCAGGCATGATCAGCGTCACATGAACCGGGACTTTCCTGACCTATGCCCGTCGACTTGCAAGCGCTCTACCCCAAATTGATCCATCTGATGCTGGACACGGTCTTCGTGGTCGACAGGGATAACCAGATCGTATTTGTCAGTGATGCCTGTCAGGCGCTGCTTGGTTACCGTGCCGAAGAGCTGACCGGCACCCCGATCACCGACTACATGCATCCTGACGACCTGGCGAAAACACGCGCCTCGATTGTCCGGGTCATGAGTGGCCAGCCGCACTTCGATTTCCGCAACCGCTATATCCGCAAGGATGGCGGTGTCGTGCACATCCTGTGGGCCGCCTTCTGGTCCGAGGAGGTGGGGGCGCGGATCGGTGTGGCGCGCAACGTCACGGCCCTTTGGCAGGCGGAGGAGGAACTGCGCTTCCTCGCCCATCATGATCCGCTGACGGGGCTGGCCAACCGCGCGCTGTTCAATGATCGCCTGGATACGGCCCTGCGCACGGCCAACCGTCACGACAGCAGCCTGGCCTTGCTGTTTCTGGATCTCAATGACTTCAAGGGCATCAACGATGTCCATGGCCATGCCGTTGGCGATCAGGTGCTCTGCATGATCGCCCAACGGCTGCAACGCTGCGTTCGCGAGACGGACACGGTGGCCCGGATGGGCGGCGATGAATTCACTGTGCTGTTGACGGATATCCAGTCCCAGGGCGACGTGTGCGAGAAAGTCGCGCAGATTCTCGCCGTCATGGCCGAGCCACCGGATGCGGGCTCTGGCGCACTCACAATGCCGTCCTGCAGCATCGGTATCGCCTGTTATCCAGCGGACGGGGAGGATGCCGATGCGCTGCTCAGCCATGCGGACGACGACATGTACCGGATAAAACGGCAACGTACCGCAGCCGGGTGAACTAGCGCCGTGCCGACAGTTGTTGCGGCGCCAGGAAGGCATCGTGGAAATAATTACGAAACGCGTGCATGGCCGGGCTGAAATCGCGCTCGCGATGCCAGGCCAGGCCGACGCTCATGGGGGTGACCTTGTCGGTGACAGTCAGGGTTTCGATGCGTTTGCCTTCCAGCGACCAGGGGCGGTGCACCAGGTCCGAGAGGATCGCCACGCCGCTGCCATTGGCGACCATGCTGCGCACAGCTTCGACCGAACTGGTGCGCACCCGCACGTTGGGCTGCTGGTGCGCGTGTTCCCAGTAACGCATGGCGCTCTGTTCGGCTTCGTCGACGGTCAACAGGATGTAGGGCTCCTGCGCAACGTCAGCCAGGCTGACGGCGGAGCGTTCGAGCAGGGGATGGTGGCTGGGCAGCCACAGCCGGCGTTCGGAGTTGAAGAGGGTTTCCGAGACGATGTCGGGGTGCGTGAGGTTCGCGGTCAGCACCACCGCCATGTCGAATTTCCCTTCCAGCAGGCCTTGTTCGATGGCCGTGCGTTCTTGCTCGTGGACCTCGATGGCCACGTCCGGGTGCCAGTGTTCCAGCCGTTGCAGATGGTGCGGCAGAAAGTAGCCGATCACCGTGTAGCTCGCTGCCAGACGTAACAGGCCACTGGCCCGGACGTCCGGCAGCGGGCTGTTCAACGCATCGTCGACGCTGCGCAAAATCACGTAGGCACGATTGAGAAAATGCCGCCCGGCATCGGTCAGGCTCATGCCCTGGGCCGAGCGCTGGAACAACAGCGTGCCGAGCATGGCTTCCAGTTCCTTGATCGCAGTGGTCACCGCTGACTGGGAGATGTTCAGGTGAATGGCCGCCTGGGAGATTTGCCCGATCTCCGCGGTGGCGACGAAATAGCGGACCTGGCGCAGGGTCAGTGACATGAAAGCTCCGGCTGACGGAATATCTGTTTTTCAGAAGATGACCCCTCTGATAATAGATCTTCCCAAGGGGTTGGCGGGAATTTAACGTGGCCTGCATGAAGTCACAAGCGTCAGGAGCAAGCGTCATGCAGGCAGTAGATTTCAACTCGGACATGGGCGAAGGCTTTGGCCCGTGGACCATCGGCGATGGCGTCGACAACGAACTGATGGGTTTCATCAGCACCGCCAACATCGCCACCGGTTTCCATGCCGGCGACCCAAGCACCATGCGCCGCACCGTCGAGCGGGCGAAGCAGCTGGGCGTGGCCATCGGCGCGCATCCGGGGTTTCGCGACCTGGTCGGCTTCGGTCGCCGGCACATCAATGCCCCGGCCCAGGAACTGGTCGACGACATGCTTTACCAGCTGGGCGCCCTGCGTGAACTCGCCCGGGTTCAAGGCGTGGCGCTGCAACACATCAAACCCCACGGCGCCCTGTACATGCACCTGGCCCGGGACGAAGAAGCCGCGCGTTTGCTGGTGGAAAACCTTCAGCGCCTGGAGCCCGAATTGCTGCTGTATTGCATGCCCAACTCAGTGATCTGGCGTGTCGCCAAGGAACTCGGCCAACCGGTGATCCGCGAGTTCTACGCCGACCGCGAGTACGACCTCAGCGGCTCCATCGTCTTTACCCGCAACGTACGTGCCTACGACCCGACCCAAGTGGCGGCGCGGGTGCTGCGTGCCTGCCAGGAAGGCGTGGTGCGCACCGTCGAAGGCGAAGACCTGGCCATCGAATTCGATTCCATCTGTTTGCACAGCGATACACCGGGCGCCCTGGCGTTGGTCCAGGCCACACGCCAAGCGCTGGATCACGCCGGGATCAAGGTTCGCGCGCCGCGCTAAGCCCGCAAATCACAACGAAACACCAGGCACAGAGACGCCAGGGTTCAAACACCGATCAATTTTTATGCCTGCCTTTCTACAACTATTCCAAGAGGAACAGACATGGCCGAACAAACCGTTATTACCCCATTGCCGGGCACCTTCTACCGTAAAGCCACACCGGACTCGCCGAACTACGTCGAGCCGGGCGCAGAGGTCAGCGCCGACACCGTGATCGGCCTGATCGAAGTCATGAAGCAGTTTTCCGAACTGACCGCCGGGACAGCCGGTCGCCTCAGCGCCTTCCTGGTCGAAGACGGTGATCCGGTGGAGCCGGGTCAGGTCATCGCCACACTCGACGACGCGTGAGGGCGACACCATGACTCAAGGCATTCGTAAATTACTCATCGCCAACCGTGGCGAAATCGCCGTGCGGATTATCCGCGCCGCCAAAGAACTGGGGATTCCCACCGTTGCCGCCTGCAGCGAAGCGGACGTCGACTCCCAGGCCGCGCGCATGGCCGAGGAGGTGCACATTCTCGGCCCGGCCCGCGCTGACAAAAGTTATCTGAACGTCGAGGCATTGCTCGGTGCCTTGAAAGCCACCGGCGCCAATGCGGTACACCCCGGTTACGGCTTTCTCTCGGAGAACGCCGATTTTGCTGAAGCTGTTGTCGCCGCCGGAGCAATTTTCGTCGGGCCCAGCGCCGAGACGATCCGGCGCATGGGCGACAAGGCCGAAGCCCGGCGCACTGCGCAAGCGGCTGGCGTGCCGGTGGTGCCGGGTTCGCCCGGTGAGCTGTTCGACGTCGAGTCGGCGCTCAAGGCGGCCGAATCCGTCGGCTTCCCATTGCTGATCAAGGCCTCGGCCGGTGGTGGTGGACGTGGCATTCGCCTGGCGGAAAACGCCGAGCAACTGAGCGAAGAATTTCCCCGTTCCCAGCGCGAAGCCCAGGCCGCATTCGGCAACGGTGCGGTGTACCTGGAGCGGTTTATCGGCAAGGCCCGGCACATCGAAGTGCAGGTGTTGGGCGATGGTCAGCACGCGGTGCACCTGTTCGAGCGTGAGTGCTCGCTGCAACGTCGGCGTCAGAAAATCTTCGAAGAAGCGCCATCGCCGGTCCTCAACCCGCAACAGCGCGAGACGCTTTGCTCTAGCGCCGTGCGCCTGACCGAGGCCCTTGGGTACAAGGGTGCCGGCACCCTGGAGTATCTGTACGACGACGCCACCGGTGAGTTTTTCTTTATCGAGATGAACACGCGGATTCAGGTGGAGCACCCGGTCAGCGAACTCATCACCGGTATCGATCTGGTCCAGGCCATGCTGCGCATTGCCGGTGGCGAGCCGCTGGGCTTGCAGCAAAGCGATATCCAGCTCAACGGCGCCGCGCTGCAAATGCGCTTGAACGCCGAAGACCCGGCACGGGATTTCTTCCCAAGCCCAGGTTTGGTCGAATCGCTGGTCTGGCCGCAGGGGGAGGGTGTGCGGGTCGACAGTCATCTCTATCAAGGCTACCGCGTGCCGCCTTACTATGACTCGTTGCTGGCCAAGCTGATCGTGCATGGCCGCGACCGCAACGAAGCGCTGGCCCGTGCCCGAGTGGCGGTCGAACAGACCACGCTCACGGGCATGGCCAGCACCCTGTCGCTGCACGGTGAGCTGCTGGAACAACCGTGGCTGCACAGCGCCGACTTCCACACCGGCACCCTGGAAACCTGGCTGGCCGCGCGCCGCAGCGGAGGTGAAGCATGAGCAGTCCAATCCGCTACAGCTTTGGCGCCGACGAGCATTTGTTCGCCGAAGTCAGCGACAGCATGTCCCTTGAAGCCTTCTTCAAGGGCATGGCCGTGACCCGCGCCGTGGAGCGCCTGGCGCTGGATGGCGTGCTCGATGTGTGCCTGGCCAATGCCTCGTTCCAGATCCGTTTCGACCCGGACCGCATCGCGCCTCATACCTTGCTCGAAGCGGTAAAAGGCGCAGAAGCCGAGGCCGTGGCCGAGCGCACCTTGCAGACCCGGATCATTGAGATTCCGGTGCTCTATAACGATCCCTGGACCCACGAAACCCTGATGCGCTTTCGCGACCGTCACCAGGACCCGAGCGCGACGGACCTGGAGTACGCCGCGCGGATCAACGGCCTGGCGGACGTCGAGGCGTTCATCGCCGCCCACAGTGGCGCGCCATGGTTTGTCTCGATGGTTGGCTTCGTCGCGGGCCTGCCGTTCATGTTCCAGATGGTCGAACGCGAGCGTCAGTTGCAGGTGCCCAAATACCTGCGGCCGCGCACCGATACGCCGAAATTGACCCTGGGTCATGGCGGTTGCTTCGGCTGTATTTACTCGGTGCGTGGAGCCGGTGGCTATCAAATGTTCGGCGTCACGCCGGCCCCGATCTACGACCCGCAGCAGAACCTGGCCTATCTCAAAGAGCACATGGTGTTCTTCCGCCCCGGTGACATCGTGCAGTTCAAGCCGATGGACCGTGAGGAATACGACTTTGCTGTGGCCGAAGTCGAAGCCGGGCGCTTCGATCTGCGGATCCGCTCGGTGGAGTTTTCACTGGACGCGTTCCTGGCCGATCCCGTCGGCTATCCCAAGTCGCTGCAGGAGGTGCTGGCATGATCAAGGTACTCAAACCCGGTCTCGCCACCTCGGTTCAGGACCTCGGCCGCGAAGGTTACTACCACTTGGGCATCCCGCCATCGGGTGCGCTCGACCAATACGCGTTGAGCGCAGCCAACCAGTTGGTCGGCAATCCGGCAGGGGCGGCGGCGCTTGAATGCACGTTGCTCGGCCCGGAACTGGAATTTGCCCAAGACGCGTTGGTGGCCGTGTGCGGGGCGCACATGACGCCAAAGGTCGACGGCGTAGACATGCACCTCGACACCGCCTTCACGGTCAAGGCCGGGCAAGTGCTGCGCTTTGACTTTCCGAAGGCCGGTGCGCGTGCCTATCTGGCGGTCGCCGGCGGGATCGATGTGCCAGTGGTGCTCGGCAGCCGTTCGACCTATGCGCTGGGTGCGCTCGGCGGTTTCCAAGGGCGTCGGCTGATCGCCGGCGATGAACTGCCCGTGGGTATCGCCAGTGGCAAAGGCCGCGCTGGCGCCAGTTTACCGATGGCCCTGCGCCAATCCCTGGGGGGCGAAATCACCCTGCGCGTGGTGCCAGGGCTGTACTACGACCGCTTGACCCCAGCGGCGGCGGACAGCTTTTTTGCTGAGGCCTGGACCGTCGGTTCGGAAGCGGATCGCATCGGTTATCGCTTCAAGGGCGGCAGCCCGCTGACTTTCCAGCCGCGTGAGCAACCCTTCGGCGCCGGTTCCGATCCGTCGAACATCGTCGACAGTTGCTACCCGATCGGCTCGATCCAGGTCCCCGCCGGGCTCGAACCCATCGTGCTGCACCGCGATGCGGTGTCCGGTGGCGGCTACGCGATGATCGGCACGGTGATCAGCGCCGACCTCGACCTGATCGGCCAGATGCAACCTAACCAGAAAGCCCGTTTCGTGGCGGTGACCCTCGAAGAAGCGCTGGAAGCGCGACGCTCCTATAAGAAAAAACTCAGCTGCCTGAGCAAGCTGTTCCCTTCCTGACGCTGCCCGTCGCACTGCGCGGGTAAAGCCAAACGGCAAGCCAACGCCGCACTACGGTGCGGTGGCGGCTGCCCGCGCTTCAACCTTTGACTGGTTCTGGAGTTCACGCATATGGCTGCTTTATCGCAATCGAGTCAAACCGGGCAGGACCCGGCCAATCACCCCGTTCCACCGCAAGCGCGCATGGGCCGACTGTCCCTGACCATGGCCTGGTGGGCGGTGTGCAGTGCGATGTTCTACATCGTGGTGGGCGCTTCCCTGGCGCTGTCCTACGGCGCGCGCAATGCGCTGATCGGCATGCTGTTGTCGGTGATCAGCTACGGGCTGGTCAACAGTGTGCTCAGCCGCTTCGCGATCCGCAGCGGCTTGTCGGTGGCGTTGTTCTCGCGGCTGTTGTTCGGCAGCACCGGGGCCTGCCTGGCCACCTTGATCTTCTTTTCCACGGCCATCTATTACGCGGTGTTCGAAGGTTCCGTGATCGCCGTGGCGCTCAATCACCTGTACCCGGAACTGGTCTATCCACTGGCCGCGTTGCTGGTGGTGATGTACAGCGTGCCGATGATCCTGGGCAGCGTGCAGCACTGGCTGGACAAGCTCAATGGCGTGCTGCTGCCGGTCTACCTGGGTGGCTTGCTGGTGGCGGTAGGGCTGTCGATCAGCCACTATGGCTACCAGCCGCAATGGCTGGATTTCGGCCCGGCAACCCCCAGTGCGTCTGGCTGGTGGGATTGCTTCGTCGCCTACATGGGCGTTTGGGTACTGATGCTGTTCACCTTCGATTACGCACGTTTCGGCAAGCCTGAGGACGCTGAGTATCACGGTCGCTGGAACTTCGGCATGCCGTTCTACGCGGTGACCTTTCTGCTCAACGGCGCAGCGGGCATCTATCTGGTCAGCAGCATTCCCCATGAAGGCGCGTTGAACGAAGTGTCGGTGGTCATGGCGATCCTGCAGTTGATGGGCCTGTGGGGCTTGTTGTTTGTCTGGGCCACGCAAACCCGCATCAATACCGCCAATTACTACCTGGCGACGCTCAACATGCAGGCGTTCTTCGCCCGTTTCGGTGTGCGCGGTTCGTACTGGGCATGGGCCCTGGCGGTTGGGGTGATCGTGTACGGCCTGATGCTCGCCGATGTGTTTGCCTATTTGCTCAAGGCGTTGGCCTACCAGGGCATTTTCGTGGTGGCCTGGGTCGGCGTGGCGTTGGCGCAGATTCTTTACGGGCGCAGTGACGTGGCGGCGCTGGAACGGGTGGCGGCCTTCAACCCGGCGGGCCTGGCGGCCTGGTTTGGCGCCACGGCAGCGGGCCTCGCCCTGATGTACAGCGGTGGCGGCCTGGGCAGCTTTTCGGCGCCCTCGACCGTGGTCCTGGCGTTTGCCCTGCAGGCCGGTTTGTCACGTCGAAGCCGGTTGCGCCTGCAGGTGGCGCAGTAGGAAGCAGTCGTACATCTCGCTGCGGGTGCCTTGTCCATTCGGCACCCGCAGCAGCTACCGGGTCATGACAGGCGTGATTCGCCTGTCGTACGGCTCAAGTACCCGGCAGCAACGCCGATGCGCGAGAACACCAGCCAGGCAAACAGCAGCACGCTCATGCCAATCAGGATCGATGCGACGCCAATCAGTGGCTCGATCGACGCAAAGCCCTTCAGGCGCAGGGTCAGCGCGCCGAGCATCACCGGAACCCCCAGGTTGTACGTCCAGAACTGCACGGCAGCCGCGCGACCTTCGGTCATGCCCGGGTGCACTGTGCCGATGACGCCGAACAGCGCCATCGACACCCATCCCAACAGATTGATGTGGGCATGTACGGCGAAGAGCGAGTGGTCGCCGGACGCGCCCATCGTCACCCCCAGTATCACACCAATGGCAAAGTAGAGGGCAGCGAGCCGAAACCAGGTCCGCGAACGGGGAGTGTGATTCATGGCATTTACCTCAAGCGCCCTGAGGCGCGCTCAGTTGCTGGAAAATCCCTGAAATCGTGATGCCCGCAAGTGCCGCGCACAGGGGCGGTGGCAGATCCCGTGCCGTGTGTCTAATATGAGACTCGTGTCTCATTACAAGACAAGGTATCATTTATTCCATGTCGAACTCCAAGTCAAGCCCGTCGATCGGCGAGGGCCGAATCAACCAGAAGCTGCGCACCCGCCAGGCGCTGATCGAGGCCGCCGTCGCCTTGCGCGACGAGGGCCAGCAGCCCACGGTGGCGCAGGCGGCCGAGCGCGCCAGGGTGTCACGCGCCACGGCCTATCGCTACTTTCCCACGGTCGAGGCGCTACTCAGCGAGACGGCAGCCGATCGCGACATGCCGCCGCTGGAACGCATCTGGCGCCCGGGTGACGATCCGGTAAAGGGCATGGGCCTGGCGGCGAACGCGTTGAACAAACTGCTGATCGACGACGAGATCGGTCTGCACGTGATGGAGCGTTCGTTCATGACCGTGTGGCTCGAAAACGAGTCTCACGAGCCCTTGCGACCGGGCCGACGCCTGAGCTACATCGAGCCGATTGTCGATTCGATGAAGGACGTGCTGTCACCCAGGGCGCGTAAACGCCTGAAGCAGGCGCTGTCGATCGTCATGGGTACCGAGGCGTTGATTGCCGTGCGCGATATCGGTGGCGCGAGTATCGAAGAGTCACTCGCCACTACCGCCTGGGCGGCGCGGGCGCTGGTTCGCCAGGCGCTGGATGAGGAGGAGAAAAAACGTCGAAAGCGTGGCTAACGAGCGTTGTGGATTTCCCAGGTCGCAACCGCCGTGCGCCGCTGATCGTTCCCACGCAGAGCGTGGGAACGATCAACGCAACGGGAGGGAACGCCCGTCAGTCCGCCTTCTCGTCATCGGCCGGCACTTCTGCCCAGCTGTCATCCGGATCAAAGCGCTTCATCGCCTGCGCCAGCTTTTCACTCCCGGGTCCCAGGTCTTTCTCGAAGACCTGTCCTTCATGGCTGATCATGAAGCTCATCACCCCGGTTTCACCGTATTTCGCCGGCCAGGCGATCAGTGCAAAGCCGCGGCTCATCTTGTCCCCGATGAGGTAGCTGTAGGCCCCGCCCGGTGCGGAAGGCCCCTGGCCCAACAGGATGCGGAAGCGGTAACCATGCCAGGGCTCGCCGGCAATGGTTTTGCCGAACTCGGGCCCCAACGGGCTGATCTGCCCGCTATCGTCGTCCGCCCAATAGAGTCCGTCGTGCTTGCCGGGGGTACTGAAGATTTTCTGCGCGTATTCGAGGGCGCCGTCACCGTCACGATCCACCGAGGCATAGTCCATCTGGGCATCGTGATAGGCCAGCGCCGATTGCACCGCGGCCAGCTCGTTGCGGCCAATTTGCCGTGTACGGAGTTCGGCACTGCCGGCCTTGATGTCGAAGCGCCAACCCTTTGCGCCTTTGACGATGGGAATCGGCAGTGTCCAGTGCTCCTTGCCCACCGACAGGATCGCCTTGTTGTCGCCGGTTTTTTCAATCTGATGCTGCTCGTGGTATTGCTTCAAGAACGCCTCCACGTCTTCGCGTTCCGCGCCGTCGCGAGGGATGAAACTGCGCCAGTCTTCACCCAGCAACTCGGCCAGGCGTTTCTGATCGGCGTTTTTCGTACCCAATGCTTCGACGAACGCTTGGGCGGCCTTTTCCGGCGTTGCAAATTCCTGCTGCGCCGTGGCCATGCACGACCAGGCCAGGGCGACCGTGATCGCCAAGGCATGCACAAACACGCTCTTGCGTGCCTTTACTCGAGGATGGTTATTCAACGGCGGCCCCCCCTTGAACGCGCTGCGCCGGACGGCCGACTGATCTGATGCCCGGCTGCCCGCGAGGCGTTGGGGCGCTGGAAGGAAGCCTGGCTGGCCCGGCCACGGTTGGCTTGCAGGTTGGCCTGGGACGGCGAACGCGCGCCGGCGAAGGCATTGTTGCGGGCACTGCCTCTATTGACGGCCGGTGCGGCCTGGCGGTTTTGCGCCGCCTGGCGCGTTTGGGCGCGTTGATTCGCCTGGTTCTGGTTCCTGGGTTGCTGAACTCTCGATTGCTGATTCTCCCGGGTATTTCTGGCGGTACCCTGGTTCCGGTCAGCCGTCCTCGGTCTATCAGCCGCTTTCGGCCTGTCTGCGCCGGCCTGCAGCCGATTGCCGGCCGCGGCCCGGGACTGGGCGTCGCGCGCCCGATCACGGGCCTCCAGGTTGCTGGTGGCAGGTCGTTCTATGCCGTGCCGGTCCATTGAGCTACGAGCTCTATCACGCGCCTGGGCGCGCTGGGCATTGTCCCCTCGATAGGCCTGGCGCTGACTGGCGCCGTCCAGCTGCCGGCCAAACTGTTCGCGGCTCCTGTTGTCTCGATAGGGCACGCCATTGCGATGGGCGGCGTTATGCTGCCACTTGTTCTGGTTGTTGGTGATCCGGTTGTTGGCATTGATGTTGTTGTAGCGATTGACGTCGATGTCGACGTCGTTATTGCCCCAGTCACATTCACCCCACAACGCACCGACGATGGCCACCCCAGTACCAAACGCCAGCCCGGCCATCAGCGCCTGGCCAGGGTAATAGGCGGGCGGTGGTGGGTAGTAGGCAGGCGGTGAGGCGGGATAGGCCCAGGTGCCGTAGGTGGTTGTCGGGTTATAGGTGGGGACGTACACCACCTGCGGATCGGCCGGCTGAATGATGATGGTCGAGCTGCTGCTGGCAGGGGCCGGAGCCTCCGTCGTGGTCGTGGTCGTGGCGGCCGGTGCGGGGGCCGGTGCCGCGTTCTGGATCGTCACGTTCTGATACTGGTTGCTCTGCAGGTTGCCGGCGGCCTGGGCCTGGCGACGCAAGCGTTGCACGGCATTCATGAGATCGTCGGGCTGCGCCAGGAAGGCATCCCCCAGGCGTTGTACCCAGACCGGATCCTGCCCCAGCGTTGCCAGGACCTGCGGGAAGGCAACCAGCGCCTGCACACTCGGGTCCCAGGGCTGGTTCGCCACCTGTTTGACCGCGTCATCGCCCTTGGCGTCCGGGTGAGCCTTCGACCAAGTGACCGCCTCGGCGACTTCCCCGGGATAAGTGGACGCCATCAGTAGCTGTGCCAGCAATGGGTCCGGGTAGAGCGCGATGGGCGCCAGCATTTGATCCAGCTGTTCCTGGGTAAACACCGGGTCTTTGGCAGGCACCGTGGCCGCTGCCGTATTGGCAGGGCTGGCTGTCGGGGCGGGGGCTGGATCCGCGGCCTGCACCACGCAGGGAGCGCCGCTGAGAAAAAACATCGCTGACAACACGTAGAAAAATGGGGTACGCATCACCGCTCCCTGTGGTCAGGCAGATATGAAATGAGTGGATCAATGCCAGGTAAATGCAAGCCGATTGTGCAAACCCCTGGCCTCAACTTCGACGCCGTCCATTGATAGTAGCAAACATAAAAATTCTGCCCGAAATACCTTCGGTTCCCGGACCAATAGCAGTCGATTTGTCCCGCTCGGAATAACGAACACGAAAAAGCCCGGCTGATCAGGCCGGGCTTTTTGTGGGTGCGGTGCAGCGATGGGTTCAGGCGACGGTGTTGCCTTGCAGACGGTCGGAGCCATCAGCGGCGACGGTGTTGCCTTGCAGGCGGTCGGAACCATCGGCAGCGACGGTGTTGCCTTGCAGACGGTCGGAGCCATCAGCGGCGACGGTGTTGCCTTGCAGGCGGTCGGAACCATCGGCAGCGACGGTGTTGCCTTGCAGGCGGTCGGAGCCATCGGCAGCGACGGTGTTGCCTTGCAGGCGGTCGGAGCCATCGGCGGCGACGGTGTTGCCTTGCAGGCGATCCGAGCCATCGGCAGCGACTGTGTTGCCTTGCAGACGATCAGAACCATCAGCAGCGACGCGATTCTCGATCAGGCGATCCGAACCGCCTTCAGCTACACGATTCTCGACCAAACGATCCGAACCACCTTCAGCGACAACAGGCTGAACAGAGGTAGCGGCAAAAGCGTTAACTGCAAAAACCGAGAATGCGATGCTGAGGAGGGTTTGGCGTTTCATGATCGTGTGCTCCGGGGTGTTGTTGGTTGGTATGGAGCTGATGTTACGCCGCGGATTTTTTAAGAGAACTTCATTGACGTGATGTTGAACATCGATGCGATTGATAGGGCCAGCGCGAGCCCCCTGGTGAGCGTGATGATATGGCACGGAGCATTGATTACATTGCGTATCAACTGTAATGCCCGATCACGCCGTTATCATTAATGCCAATCGCCCATAGAGTCAGCCTGACGATTTTGTTTATGGCGTAGTCAAGGTGCCTCTCATGGTTCAAAGCATTATGAAAACAACTGCCCTGGCAGCACTTCTTGTCGCAAGCGCAGCCATCCCGCCCGCACAGGCACAACCCTTGCCACTCGATAAAACCGGCGCCTTGCATAATGAAGACGTGGAATGGCGCAGCTTCCCCGCCTTCCCCAAAGAAGTAAGACTGGCGGTTATCGCCGGCGACCCGGGCAAACCAGCCCCCTACGTGGTGCGAGTCAAAGTGCCGAACGGCACCCGATTAATGCCCCACACCCATCCGGAAAACCGTATCTACACCGTCATGTCCGGCGTTTTCCATATTGGCTTCGGAACGGTGTTTGATCCGGACAAGCTGGTTGCCTATGGGCCGGGCAGCGTCGTGATACTCCCGGCCAATACGCCACACTTCCATTGGGCGAAATCAGGAGAGTACATCTCACAAGTCTACGGGACGGGGCCGTTGGGGCTTGAGTACGTGGATGGCCATGATGATCCTCGTAATGCGTCGAAGCGATAAGGATTCAAAGTTCCTGACAACTATTCCCCGACGCCAACACCCGATCCTCCCAATTCTTTCGGCACATCCCTCAGCTTCGGCAACCCGTCCTTAATACGCAGCACCGACTCCTGATAATGCACATGAACCCCAGGCGTGTACTCAAGATCCGGGATGACCGCGGCATACACATCGATGAGCCCCATCCCCGGGTGCTCGGTGAAGAGATGCCCGCCGCAAATCTTGCACCACTTGCGGTAACTCTGGGGTGTCTTGTTGTAGGTGCCGATGTTGTCGGCCCCGCGAGTCACTTGCAGCGCCTCGGGTTTCCACAGGGTGAAGGCATTGACCGGCCCTGCGGACCAGTGCCGGCACGACTCGCAATGGCAATAGCCCATCGCGGCCGGCTCACCGCTCACGGTGAACTCGACGGCACCGCAAAAACAACGGCCTTTGTAAGATTGTTCAATGTTCATGGCATGACTCCTTGATCAATGGTCAGGCGATTGCTCGCACGAACGTTACCTGCCTTCATTCGTCGACGTAGTGCACCGTTGTTGCCGGTGTGCGCCGCACCTGCAGGCTGAAAATGTCCGGCCGCGCATAGTGCCCGGTGACGTCGAGGGCCCGTCGTGCCGGGGCCACGAGTGAGACGTCGATGTCCGCGTACAGAATGCCTGCCTCTCGGTGCAATGGGCCGGCGACGATCCGGCCTTGTGGATTGACCACCACCGAGTCGCCGTCATTGATCCATTCGTCCGGATCGGCAAACAGTTGCGCACGGGACGGGAAGTCGTCGGGGATGTCGCTGCCGCGCAGTGCGGAGCCACTGCCGAGCACCCAGCAGCGGCCCTCGAGGGCAATGTGGCGCATCGTACAGATCCAGCCCTCGCCGGTGTCGTAGGTGGGCGCGACGTAGATTTCCACCCCTTGGGCATACAGCGAATAACGCGCCAGCGGCATGTAGTTTTCCCAGCAGATGAGCGCGCCCACGCGGCCGACCGGAGTATCGACCGGACGCAACCCGGACGCATCACCAAAGCCATGCACCATGCGCTCGGGATTGGTGGGCATCAGCTTGCGGTGTCGATTGAGCACGGCGCCACTCGGGCCGATAACGACTACGCTGTTATAGAGCGTGCCGCCACCATTGCGCCGGTCGCACTCATTGATGCCGCACACGATCGTCACCGCGTGGACGCGGGCCGCCTCGCACAATTGGCTCAGGTCACCGTTGGCGATATCGACGGCGTTGGCCAGCAGCCGGGCATGCAACTGGCCCATTACCGCCCCGTCCTTTCCCGCCGCCAGTCGCCAGATCCACGACGGGTAACCTGGAATGAACGATTCGGGCAGAACAATCAGCGAGGCGCCCGCCGCCGCGGCCTCGGCGACCGATTGCACGGCCCGGGCGATCGTCGCACTGCGATCGAGCAGCACGGGCGGGCGCTGAATGATGGCGATCTTGGTCATGGCGTTCTCCTGGGGCGGTTGGCTGTCGGAGACTTGAGCGTGCGCGTGGCAGAGTCGCGGGGCTAGTTCAGAATCTGAAGCGTTGCAGCGGTGGGAGTGCAGGCGATGGACGAAAGCTATGGTCAGTTCTGCACGGTTGCGCGCGGTGCCGAGGCGCTGTGCGAGCGCTGGACGCCCTTGGTGGTGCGCGAACTCTTGTGCGGCAGCAAACGCTTCAATGAACTGCACCGCGGCGTACCCCGGATGTCCACCGGTTTGCTGGCACAGCGGCTGCGCCATCTGGAAGAAATCGGTGTGGTGCATCGCACGGCGGTCGGCAAAGTCTGGGAATACAGCCTGACCGAGGCGGGCGAGGAATTGCGCCCCATCATCATGGCGCTGGGGCATTGGGGCGCGCGCTGGATCGGCAGTCGCCTGCGCGACGACCAACTCGACGCAGGCCTGCTCATGTGGGACGTGCGCCGGTTCGTGTGCCTCGAGACGTTCCCGTCCCGGCCGGTGGTCATCCAGTTCAAGTTCCGCGATGCGCGGTCCGGCGAGCAAGCATGGTGGCTGGTGGTCGAGGAGGGTGTGGCAGACCTGTGCCGCGACGACCCCGGGCGTGAATTGACCCTTGTTGTGGATTCAAGCGTGCGTGCCTTGACCGAGGTTTGGGCGGGCGACCGTACACCCCGGGAGGTGCTTGAGTCGCGAGAGCTGCGTGTAGACGGCTCAGCGCAGGATGCACAAAACCTCTGGCGCTGGCTGGGCACGAGCGCGTTTGCCGGTACCCGGAGCGCGGCGCGTTAGCCATTCAAACAAACGGGCCGCTACAGCCCACTGAACATCCCGATAATCACGGCATTGACCAGATCAATGAAAAAACCGCACACCAGCGGCACGATGAGAAAGGCCTGGTGAGCCGCACCGTATTTCTGGGTCACGGTCGTCATATTGACGATGGCTGTCGCAGTAGAGCCCAGCGCAATACCGCCGAAGCCTGAAGCGATCACGCTGGCTTCGTAATTGCGGCCCATGAAGCGGAACACCAGAAAATACGTATAGAGGACCGTCAACAGGATCTGCAGGGTCAATGCGCAAGCAATGAACAGCAGCGCGCCGCTGAGCTGCCACAGCTGCAAGCCCATCAGCGCCATGGTCAGGAACATGCCCAGGCAAACGTCGGAAATCAGCGACAGGCCCTGGCTGGCGCCGCTCCAGGATTTCAGGCGCTGCTCGCCGAGCACTCCCCGGACAAGGTGGTGAATGACGATACCGGCGAACAGACAACTGACGAACTTGGGCAGGGTGATCCCGCTGTCGACCAGCAGCAGGTTGAGTCCATAGCCGAGCATCAAGGTCAGATTGAGCCACATCCACGCCCAGAGCACGTCGTAGTAGTCCAGTGGCTTGCTCTGCTGTTGCTCGAGAATGCCGACTTCCAGCGCCGCATCCAGGGATGGCGTCAGTTGATGGCGACGGATCAACCGATTGGCGATGGGGCCGCCAATCACACAAGCGGCAATCAGGCCGACAGTGTTGCTGGCGATCCCCAATTCATGTGCGTTCTCGATGCCCAGCCTTTCGACAAACAGCGGTGCCCAGGCCAGGGTCGTGCCCACCCCGCCGGTGAGGGAGATGGAGCCCACCATCAGGCCAGCCTTGGGATCAAGCCCGAATACCTCGGCCATGCCCATGCCCAGCGCGTTCTGCAGGAAGATGAACACTGCGGCGAGCACCAGCAGGATCAACAGCGGTCGCCCACCCTTGACCAGCTGGCGCATGTCCGACCTCAAGCCGATGCCGGCAAAGAAATACAGCAGCATGGTGTCGCGAACTTGCAGGTCGAACTCGACCTGGATGTTGAGACCGAAGTACAACAGGCTCGTGACCGCCGCACAGACAAAGCCACCGACCACCGATTCTGGAATACAGTATTGACGCAGCAAGGTGCTGTGCTGCACCAGCGTCTTGCCCAGGAAGAGCAGCAGGATGGCCAGGGTGAAACTCACCAGGCCATGAACAGCAAAGAGTTGGGCGGTCATCTATAGCCTATTGAAAAACCTGAAAAAAATATTATCCAGAGTCGATCGCACGGCTTTGCGACCTGGATCAATGAAAGTACAGATCGCGGATGAATCCGGATGCAGTCAAGGCCCGGGTTCGCCGAAGTGAGTCAAGCACCTGATCCCGGAACACGCAATCGCCGGGGCAGGGGGGGCGTACATCCTTGAGACTGGCCAGGAGCCCTGAATGAAAGTTGGCGTGATCTCCGATACCCATGGCCTGCTTCGCAAAGAAGCGCTCGCGGCGTTGCAGGGCTGTGAGCGGATCATTCACGCCGGCGACATCGGCAAGCCGGAAATTCTCGATCAACTGGCGTTGATCGCGCCGCTGCATGTCGTGCGCGGGAACAATGACCTGGCGGCTGCGTGGGCGGAACATCTCGCCGACCACCTGAGTTTCGAGCTTGAGGGATGGCAGATTCTGCTGGTGCATGACATTGCCGATGTCCCGGCAGTGCTGGATTCAGGCACGAAGCTGGTGATTACCGGGCATTCCCACAACCCGCGCATTGAGTGGCGCGGTGAACGGCTGTTTCTCAATCCAGGCAGTGCAGGGCCGCGACGGTTCAAGTTGCCGGTGACGTTGGCGTTGCTTGACGTGCAAGCGGGGGTGATTGAACCGCGTCTGGTTTCGTTGCTGGAGTGAGCGTTTTATTAGGGGCGGGTGTTGCATGTCTTTGATAAAGGGGGCGACAAGCAAGGCTGGACTGAGGGGCAAAGGGGGCTGGGAAAGCGTGTATGTTTCAGCCAGTGGCTGAATCAGACCGAAAGGGACTTTTTTGGAAGGCAGCAATCGGCCAGAAGCGGACACGGCTTAAGACAGCTTTCAGCCCGAACGATCAATTCCCATACCCCGTTTACAGGGGGCATGCCCCCAGAGTTGGCTGTATTTCCCCATTAATTTCATTTGCCCATGCTGACAGCATTGCCAAAAAAAATTCAGCTTGCTCCGTCTCAAGCGTTAAAACGTTACAAACACTAGGTGGGTTGTCAACGCGACTAAATCCTGAGTTGTTGGCATAGAGAATGCTGGGACCTCATCAATGATTCTCTGAGTGATTCAAGCGGCTACAACTGGCCAAGCGGCACGCACAGGACACTCCCATGCAAACAATATCAGATCAATTCATACGTCAGCCTCGGGAAGCGGTCGACTCAATTGCGCCGACCAAACCACCCAACCTCCTGCGCTGGTTTTCGATCATCAGCTTCATTCTGATCAGTGCCATAGCTATTGGGCTGGGCTTCGTGTCGACGCGTTTCCTGGTCATCGAAAGCCTGGAGCGCGACGCCCTGTTGTCAGCGCAATTTATTCAGACCATCGCCAAGGGTGAAATCCGTCACCACGGGTTGTCCGGGATGCGTATGGGCGACGTTTTGGCAGCCACCCAATATGGAATGATGTCGGATGAAATGGCACTGAATCGGCAACGGGCGCGTTCGGAGTTCCTCGACCACTTATCACACCTCCCCGATTCACTTTTGATCAGCATCTACTCCCCGCTCAGGACGGTGATGTGGTCAACCAACCCGCAGTTGATTGGGCAAAAAATCTTCAACGACGAGGCACTCGAAGCGGCATTCAGCTCGAAAGACCGGGTTTCGACCAAGTACAGCAATGCTGATGAACTCCGGCCCGAACAGCAGTTTTTACTCGCACCCAAAATGTTCTTCATCGAGAGCTACATCCCCTTGGTCGATGACCTGGGGAATACCCTGGCAGTGGTTGAGATTTACAAAGAGCCAGCCGATTTGATCGAACGACTCAACCGGGGCCACTGGATCATCTGGCTGTCTACAGCGCTGGGCGGTCTGCTGCTTTATTTCGGACTGTATTGGATTGTTCGACGGGCATCGATTCAGCTCGCGTCACAGGAGGCGCAACTTGTCGCCAACAAGACGTACGTGGGCTTGGTCGAGATGTCCACCGCGGTCGCTCACAGCCTGCGCAACCCCCTGGCCTGCATCCGCTCCAGCGCAGAACTGGCGAACGAAATGGATTGCCAACCCGTCAAGAAGAACATCGACGATATTGTCAGCCAAGTGGATCGGATGTCGCAGTGGGTGCATGAATTGTTGCTGTGCTTGCGACCGATTCGTGGAGAGGCGGAACTGGTGGAGCCGATGAATATGGTACAGGCCACTTTGGCCGGCTACAGCGCACAACTGGCTCAATCAAGAATCCAAGTCGAATTCAACAATGAGCCAACCCCCCGGATCATCAGTAATCCACTGTTACTTTCTCAAGTATTGAATAGCGTTATCGCCAATGCCATCGAGGCGATGCCTGGGGGCGGAAAGCTAACTGTCCAGGTGAGTGTCGATGACACCCATCAATGGCTGCATCTCGTAATTGCTGACACCGGAGATGGAATGTCACGGCAACAGGAAATGATGGCTTTCAAGACCTTCTACACCACCAAGCAAGGCAAGCTAGGTATAGGGTTGATCATGGTGAAGCAGATCATGGAAAGTTTTGGAGGAGAAGCCACTCTGACCCGCCATGAAGACAAGGGAACATCCGTGCACCTGAGTTTCAGGGTGGTGGAAAGAAGAGTCAGTGGGTTGCGCTAGTCTTCGCGCAACAGTTCCTCCAGATCGGCAGACAGTGGCATGACGGAAAATGCACTGATGCGCGCTCTTCCCGTGTTGCCGACGGGCCCCAAAATCCTGGAAAACAACAACGCGGCAACGATTCGAGGATCCTGGCCCGCAGTCACCCGCCAATCTTTCGTCATCCGCCCCAGATTCAACATGAACCAATGAGATTTTGCATGAGCCAACGGCATACGCTGGGTGAGTATGTGAGCAGGCTCAATCCAGCAGTAGGCAGCCTGAAAAATTATGGCTCCTCTTAGCGAGCCCAGCCTCATGGAACGCTTCGTTTATGGCGTTACGCAAAACCTCCTTCATCGCGACCTCCAACTCTACTACTTCAGCAATCGAAGTCCGTTGAGCACCACCAACAAGCTGACTCCCCCGTCGGCGAATACCGCCAACCACATGGTGGCCAAGCCCATCAAGGTGATCACCAGAAACACGGCTTTGATGCCTAGGGCGAATCTGATGTTTTGTTTGAGGATCGATGCGGTCTGCCGTGACAGGCGAACAAAGGGCGGAATCTTGCTTAGGTCATCGTCCATCAACGCAACATCAGCCGTTTCAATGGCGGTGCCCGTACCAGAGGCAGCCATGGCAAAACCAATCTGCGACTTCGCCAGTGCCGGTACAGCGTTTATCCCGTCACCGACCATCCCCGCCACGTGGTTGCGGCCCTGCAACTCGCCAATGACCGCCAGCTTGTCAACAGGTAGCAAGTTTTCTCGCGGCTCATCAATGCCAACACGTTGGGCTATAGCCTGATCCGTGCGCATGTTGCTACGTGAAATCCAAGCCCGTTAACTTCTGCAGAAGATAAGGATTTCAATCTCAGACGCGTACTTTTCTGTCGTGGAACCCACGTCCGGCTTTTTCAACGGAATCGGCCGATTGCTGCCTGTCACGAAGGGCTGCAAGCAACTCAATGCGGACAATCAGAGGAATGCGCAGCGATCAATACATTGAACTGAATAGCTGCTCGGAGTTTTTCACTTCACATTCCGTTTCTGCTTCCGCTCGCGTTAAAAATGAAAGGGGCAGGCGACACTTTTCCTTGTTGTCGTAAATGTTGAAGCCAGAAGGCACCGTGCTGGAGTAGAAGCGGGAACCACTACGGATCGATCCCATCTCCGTAGGTATCGCCGGAACGACAACAAATCTCGATGTCATTTCACCACCTGTATTTTGGATCCTAATCCTAATGTTTAGCGGCAAATGGCTATCATATCAACTTTTCGTCATCAGCCTCGACGAGCGGGTCAACAGCAGGAGGCGCAACCAGCCTGAACGCAGAGGGAGCAGGCTCGTGAACCGAAGACTGCTTTTGGCCGATTGTTGCCTGTCGTGAAGAGCAGATCTCACCCTTAGCTGCCCTTCGCGAGGAGCAGCTAACGGCCGAAAACAGACACCCATATTTGCCTAGAAATTCAGGGGCGTGTCTCGCTGACATATTCCGGGCCTAGCCAATAATTTGATCCTGAAAGATATAGATCTGGCAGCTTTCTTCCAGCCCGTTTCTGTTGGTGCTAATTGGCCGTTTTGGGGCGAAGCCGGATTTGGTGAAGGAGGGCGTCTGAAGCAGAAGTTGTATGAGAACAGTGACATTTAACCCTGATTCGAGATTAGCCAAGGGAGTGCTTTCCAAGCGATCAAGCCAATATCATCCCCATGCAGATCCCCTCCGACTCTGGCATTGTAAGTGTCAGGCAGTGAAGCCGTTTTTGTCGGAGTGGACTTGAAAGTGGACTGGGGAAAATCTGGGCTGGACACACAGGAACAGGACACACCGGGCGCGTCTATGTTTCCCCAGCAATGGGGCGTACATCTGCATGAACTGGCTCCAACGACCGTAAATTCGCAGCACGCTCCATTGGGGGCATCTCCATTTTCGTTCAGCGAAATGAGCGGCGAGCAATTCGAGCAGCTCTGTTGGTGGCTGCTTAATAAGGACCATGACCTGGTTGGCTGCCAAGTGCTGGGCAAACAGGGAAAAAAATCTCAGGACGGAATCGATCTGTTTGCCTTCCACCGTTCGCGCCCTGACGCACTGCGAGTCTATGAATGCAAATGCTGGAAACGATTCACTCCTGGCGTGCTAAAGGACACCGTGGATCGTTTTCTATCTGGGCGATGGGCCAGCAGCACCCGGGCATTTACCTTGGTTCTTTCCCGAAGTGGTGTGCAGGGTTTAAGTGACGAGTGGATTGAGGCTCGCAGAAAACTGGCCAACCGAGGGATCGAAGCGGATCTTTGGACCGCCGAGCATCTATCGGAGAGGCTACAAGCAGCTCCTGACGTGATCAGTCGATTCTTCGGTGAGATGGCGGCGGCGCGATGGGGGGCGGATTGGATGCGTCGAGTGGCTTTTCACGATTCGTTGCTTCAGGCGCTTGAAGATTCACGGCCACACGTATCCGAGCTGGCCCGTGACTTTATCGGGCAGGATCGAGGCGCGAACGAGGAACTGGTTACCTACCACGCCAATGACCAAAGCTGGTTCATGAGGAGGCCTTGGATCGAAATTTCGGCGCTGCTACCCGTGGGCAGGAAGTTTCAGTACCCAGGCTCTGCCATCATTTCGCTAAAACTCCCTGACACTGCGGGTGTGGACGTGGTTCTGGACCAGAGGTGGATGCTGAAGAACTTGCTGGGACATTCTGGAAGCCCCGTGTCGTCTGATGCAAGGCCATTCGTCAAGGGTCCCCTGGTTGGGGACAAAGCTGGCGAAATCATCGAGCTCAATCATTGCCGGTTCATTATTCCTCCTGAGGCTCTGAAGCAGATCATCACGGCTTCGGATGCGCTTTCTGATGCGTACCTCAATGCACTGCAGCAGCAAGAGACTGAGTGGGGATCAATAGGTTTTCCGGTCGTGAATTGGAACGGGCCACAGGTAGCACTCTGCAAAGTGGATAGGTGGGCCTGGGACTGGATCCTCGCGTTCGCAAATCACCATGACGTACGTGAAGGCTCAACCCAATGGCATATTTTTCACGAGGCGCGGGATCGGCTGATGCCACAATGTGAGTTGGGCTACAGGGGCATTTTCTGGGGTGTAAGCATCCCCGAGCTTTGTGGCGAGAACGAAATAGCGATTCTTTGGGATCCATCCTTTCTTGATGGTCGCTCGGATCGCCGGGCCGCATGGGCCTGTGATGAAAGCTACACCTGGATTCATAACGAACTTTTACCCGCCATCGGGAAATGGGTTTGCATAAACCGCTTCACGCGTTCGCAGCGTTGGTTGCATCCAAAAGCAACGCGAGACGAGATGGCACAGATCGAAGAGACCTGGAACAGTGCCTGGATATCGAAGGAAGTCCGAAGCGTGCATCTGATGCTTGGAGAGGCCTTCCGCAGCCTTGGGCTCTTTCAGACGTTAAGTCGACTGCAGGGGTTCTACAACAACGCAGAACGTTGTAGTCGGGCGCATTTTAGTCTGGACGTTTGTATGGGGTTGTATCGGACACTGCTCTGCTTGCTTGAGGGGGATCGTGGGTATGCACCTTACATGGCGGCAAACCTGGGGCTAGGAGGTACTTGTCGGGATCACGCTGAACTCAAAACCCGCCTCGTCGAGCAAATGAAGAGCGGGACTATCATCACCGGACCAACTTCGGTCGAATATGTAATGCGAACCATGCTCGAGGCAATCAGCGAGGACGACGGTTGGATTGATCCGCGAACACGCGATGCGGCGTTCGACTCACTAATGCCTTGGATGGCATTTCACGACAGACAATTGCTGATTGAGCGACACAGCCGATACATCTGAGACTGCACATTTCATTTATCGACTGAAAGCGGCGCTCTCCAGTGACCGCTTTTGGCCGATTGCTGCCTGTCGCGATGGGTAGAAAACAACCCTTTGCAGACATACATATCAATCAAGCTAAAAGCCCGTCTTTAGCCGGACCCGGTGAACGTAACGAACGATTTGGCCGCCTTGTCAGGCGCATTCAACGCAATGCTCCCTTTAAAAATCTTCTGCCTCGGGCGCCCGGAAGGCCTTGCTGTAGTAGCCGGACTGGTCGAAACAGCAAACCTGCTTCTTACCGGACGCAAGCATATCGCAGGCATCACCAATACGTTTTGCGCGCGTCTTGAGTTGCTTGGCTGAAGTAATCCAGTGTATCCAGTCTACCCGTGCGAGGGTCGTCGTATTCTTCCAGACTTCATGAGCCTCAGGCGTGGCTGCCAGTACCTCCTGAAAATCGGCTGGGATGTCAGGCTCAGGTTCCTTCTTCACAGGTGTCAGCTCTAGCGTAACGACATCCCCAACGGCCGCGCCTGCGGCTTCGAGCAACTCGCGACCGACCTGCAGCCAATGGCTCAGCTTGCCATCCGGCTCAAGGGTTGCCTGGAAAGGGTGCCCATTGATTGTGCCGTCAACGGTCGTCCTTCCTCGCCTCGGAAGCTGTTCACTCACGTCTCTTGGCAGTACCACGAACGCCCACGGCGTATCACCGCCAGGCTTTGCCGGACGAAGGAGCTTTGCTTCGAATCGGGATTTCACATCGATTGTTGTCATTGCAACGCCTCCAGCTAATTCGCCTGACTACAGGAACGGGGGGAAAGATTTATGTAGTCTTACCTTCGTTTTTTAGCAAATAAAGGGCCCTTTGAGGGCCCTTTACAGTCAGCGTGTTTCAACCATTCCAGGAAGATTTCACTTCCCATCGACAGACCATCGATCGATTAAAGCGCAGCCTCCAGATTCCGCCCAAACACCCGGTTGTATTCAGCCTTGGCAGTCTGCTCGGTGAATTCCCCCGACCATTTGGAAACCACCACCGTCGCCACGCTGTTGCCGATGGTGTTGCAGGTGGCGATGGCCATGGACATGAAACGGTACACGCCAAACAGCAGGGCGAGGCCTTCCACCGGCAATACGCCAATGGCGGTCACCGTGGCGGCGAACACCACGAAACTGCCACCGGAGACGGCTGCCGCGCCTTTGGACGTCACCAGCATGATGGCGATGGTGCCCAACTGTTGCTCCCAGCTCATCGGTACGCCGTAGGCATTGGCGATGAACAGCACGCAGAGCGACATGTAGATGGAGGTGCCGTCCAGGTTGAAGGCATAACCGGTCGGCAGGACCAGGCCGACGCTCTGCTTGGAGCAGCCGAATTTCTCCAGTTTTTGCAGCAGGCGTGGCAGGGCGCTTTCCGAGGAGGCGGTGCCGAGTACG
This sequence comes from Pseudomonas sp. WJP1, assembly GCF_028471945.1. Lineage (NCBI taxonomy): Bacteria > Pseudomonadati > Pseudomonadota > Gammaproteobacteria > Pseudomonadales > Pseudomonadaceae > Pseudomonas > Pseudomonas sp. WJP1. The sequence continues at coordinate 4,640,629 of NZ_CP110128.1, read as the reverse complement.
ATGAAGATCTCATCCTTGATGTACTTGAGGAAGCGCCACAGGCTGAAGCCTGAAATGCGGCAGACCGCGCCCAGCACCACGAAGATGAAGAAGGCGACGCAGACGTAGAACATCAGCACCAGGTTGGCCAGCGACATCAGCACGGCGCTGCCATTGCTGCCGACGGCGTAGGCCACCGAGCCGAAGGCGCCAAGCGGGGCGAACTTCATGATCAGGTTGATGAACTCGAAGAAGCATTCGGAGACCCGGCTCAAGCCGTCCTCGATCACGCTGCGGCGCTCGGGCTTGAGGGCCAGCAAGGCAAAACCGAACAGTACCGAGATCACCAGCACTTGCAGCAACTGGCCACCGGCGAAGGCGCCGACGAAGTTGTCCGGAAAAATCCCGTAGATGAAATCCATGGTCGACGCCGGCGCGTGGCCCTTGGCGACGGCTGCACTGGCGGCTGCGGCGGTGGCGCTGCTGGGGTGTGCGTCATGCATGCCCGAGCCGATGTTCAGCAGGTTGCCCCACAGCAGGCCGATGGCCAGGGCAATGGTCGAGACGATCTCGAAATAGATCAGTGCACGCAAGCCGACCTTGCCGACCCGCTTGATGTCGCCAGCCGAGGCGATGCCATGGACTACGGTGAAAAACACCAGGGGTGCAACGGCCGTCTTGATCAGCTTGAGAAAGATATCGCCGAGAATCTTGAATTTGGCAGCCAACTCCGGGGCCAGGAAGCCGAAGGCAATGCCCAGCACCATGGCGGCGATGACTTGAAAGGTCAGGTCTTTGTAGAACGGCTTTTTGTTAACAGTGGTCATGTCTGCGATCTCGTTGTTTTTATTGGCGAGCAAAGTGCAGAAGGGCTCGACCCATGGCCGAGCCCCGTGGGATTAGCGCTTGACGGAGCCCTCGCGAGACAGGGCGATATCCACCATTTGCGGGGCAAGACCCAGATAGTTGGACGGGTCGGTAAGGCGCTTGAGTTCCTCGATATCCAGTTGCGCCGTGGCTTCACCCTGAGCGAGCAACGCATCGAGCAGGCTGGTGCCTTCATCGTTCGCCAGGCGGCAGGCGGCATACACCACGTCATGCGCAACCTGACGGCCCAGGGCCGGTGCCAGGCCCATCATCACCGCTTCAGCCACGATCAGGCCCTGGGTCATATCAAGGTTCTTGCGCATGCGCTCGGTGCGTACTTCCAGGCCTGCGAGCATGAATTTGGCTTGGCCGAGCGAGGCGGCGCTCAAGGCGAACGCTTCAGGAATGGCGATCCATTCGGCTTGCCAAGGGCCGGTCGAGCGTTCGAAGTCCTGAATCATTGCATCGAGCATCAGGCCCGCGTGCTGGCGCACACCTTTGGCTGCGGCGTACATCAACTCACAGGAAATCGGGTTGCGTTTCTGCGGCATGGTACTGCTGGCACCCCGTCCCTTGACGAACGGTTCGTACACTTCGCCCAGCTCGCTGGTCATCATCATCATGACGTCCAGGGCGACTTTGCCCAGGGAGCCGGTGACCAGTCCGAGGAAGTTCAGGGTTTCCGCCAGGCCGTCACGGGCGACATGCCACGTGGCTTGCGGCACGCCCAGGCCCAGTTCGGCCATCAACGCTTCCTGGACTTCCAGGCCTTTGTCACCCAGTGACGCCAGTGTGCCTGCGGCGCCGGCGAACTGACCGATTTCCACCCGCGGACGCAGCTCCACCAGGCGTTCGGCGTGGCGGTCGAACATGCTCAACCACACCGCACATTTGTAGCCGAAGGTGATGGGCAGGGCATGTTGCAGGTGGGTACGGCCAGCCATCGGCGTGTCGCGATAGCGCTTGGCAAGATCGGCCAGCAAGCCACGTACGGCCTGGATGTCACGCTCGACCAGTTGCAGTGCCGCGCGCACTTGCAGGACGACGGCGGTGTCCATGATGTCCTGGGTGGTAGCACCCCAATGGACATAGCGCCCGGCTTCGCCACAGGTTTTCGACAGTTGTTCAACCAACGGCAGGATCGGGTAACCGACGATTTCGGTTTCGTGCTGCATCAGCGACAGGTCGAGGGAGGCATAGGTTGCAAGTTCAGCGATCTGTTCGGCGGCCTGGCTCGGGATTACGCCACAGCGCGCTTCGGCGCGGGCCAATGCCACTTCCACCTCGATGTAGCGTTCGATCAGGGCTTTGTCGGAAAACACACCGCGCATCTCGGCGGTGCCGAACATGTCGCGAAAGAGGGCGGAATCGAAGACGGTGCTGGACATGGGGTAATCCTGATATGTTTGTTATTGATCGGACATATTAAATATGTCCGTACATAATAATTACGCCCTCACTGGTACACTGTCAACTCAGGTGAAGCTCGGGACTGATGAAAGGTATGAACCAGACGCGCTATGCGGTCGTTGCAAAAGACTTGATGGAAGGGATTTCCAGCGGGAGATTTCCGGTCGGGACCTTGCTGCCCACGGAGTTCGAGCTGTGCGAGCTGTATGACGTGAGCCGCCACACCGTGCGTGCCGCCATCACCCAATTGCAGAACCAGGGGCTGGTTTCACGACGCAAAAGGGTGGGAACCCGGGTTGAATCTGCCACCCCCAAGGGCGGCTATTCGCAGTCGCTGGCGTCGGTATCGGACCTTGTACATCTGGCTGAAACCCAGGTGCGCAGTATCCAGAGCGTGCAGCACTTCGTGGCCGACATCGCGCTGGCCAAGCGATTGGGCCTGGAACCCGGCGAGCATTACTTTTGCGTGTCCAGCATTCGGGTCGATCAGCAGAACCTGCGGGCACCGCTATGCTGGACTGACGTTTATGCCCAGGACATCTACTCAGAGGTCATCGAACTGGCCGAGCAGCATCCCGACGAGCTGATTGCCGCGTTGATCGAGCAGCACTTTGGTCGACACATCGATGTGGTGGATCAGCAGGTACGCGCGGTACTGCTGTCACCCGAGATTTCAAAGAGCCTCAACGCTGAGGCCGGCTCCCCGGGTTTGAACATTGTTCGCCAGTATCGTGACGAGGAGGGGGCTGTGATGGTGGTGTCGGAAACCACCCACCCTCAGGACAGGTTTACGCTGGTTAGCCAGATGCGCAGGGAAAAAAATCTGGCGTCTTAGGGGGGAGGGGGGCCGAATGGTTGGATCTAACCCCTCAAAGGCCTGAAGAATGCCCTGACCTCTTCAGCCAGGATTTCGGGCTGCTCCAGCGCTGCGAAATGACCACCACGCGGCATATGCTCCCAACGGTGGACATCAAACACGCGCTCGACCCAGCTGCGTGGTGGCATGGGCAGCTCTTTGGGAAACAACGCCACGCCCAACGGAGTTTCCACTCGCTCGTTGTCCTGGAAAACTAGTGGATCAAGTCGATTTTCCTTGTATAGCCGCAAGGTTGCTTGAATGCTCCCGCTGAACCAGTAAAGCGCTATGTCGCTGAGGAGCACGTCAAACGGCACCACTTGTTCAAGATCGTCGGGATGATCTACCCATGCTTGGAATTTTTCGACAATCCAGGCAGCAAGGCCCGCTGGCGAGTCTGCAAGTGCGAAAGCCAGGGTTTGTGGTTTAGTCGCGTGCAAAGCCGCGTAAGCACCTTCGGTCGCCGCAAATTGGCCGCTTCGATTCAGAAAATCCTGTTCTGCTTCGCTCATGGCGTCTTGGGCTCGCCCAAGAGGTGGCCTGAAACTACCCGGGATGTAATTGAGATGGGCACCTATCAACTTGGGGCTGAAGTTACGAGCGAGCCACATCGATACACCCGCACCGATATCGCCTCCCTGAGCGCCAAATCGATCGTAGCCCAGCTCACCCATCAACGATGCCCAGAGTCCGGCGATTTGTCTGGAGCTGATACCCGCTTTGGTCGGAGCAGGAGAGCAACCGTAGCCGGGTAGAGAGGGCACGACTACATCAAAGGCGTCTGAAGCATCGCCCCCGTATTTCGCAGGATCGGTCAGAAGTGCAAGGAGCCGTTCCATCTCCAGGAAAGAGCCCGGCCAGCCGTGGGTAATGATCAGCGGCATAGCCTTGGGCCCAATCCCCCGCTGGTGCAGAAAGTGAATCTGCTCGCCGTCAATTTCCGCCAGGAACTGTGGCAACCGGTTTATTCGCTGTTCATGAACGCGCCAATCAAATTGGTTGCGCCAATAATCCAGGAGGCGTGCAAGAAAATTCGCGCTAGTACCGTCATCCCAACTGTCCGCCGCCAAGGTGTCTGGAAAGCGTGAAGCGCGCAGGCGTCGATCGAGGTCCTCGAGCTGCTCAGGGGTAATGGCAAGCGTGAAAGGGCGGATCGACATGACGATTCTCTGTGCGATGGGATGGGGGACGCCACGGTTTTGTGATCTGCAACCTTGCCTGTTTCGAAGACAACAGGGACACAGGGGGCGGTTGAAAAAACTGCACCTTTTGTGGGCCTTCCAGTGCGGTCAACGCTATTACAAATCCCGAGCCCAGGTCTGGCTGACGAGGTCTTTTCCGAAGCTGTGGACCTGTTCCTCTTCGACCAGTTGAAAGCCTGCCTTCTGATACAGTTTTCGAGCATCGCAAAGCACGCTGGTCGTCCAGAGGATCATGCTCGTGTATCCAGCATGACGTGCAAATCTAAGGCTCTCTTCCAGCAACCGATTGCCGATTCCCATGCCTCTGGCGCTCGCATCTACGTACAGCATCCGCAGCTTGGCGGTTGTCTCGTCATGCCTGACGACAAAAACCGAACCGATGACCTTGCCCTCTTTTTCTGCGATCCAGCAGCGCTCGCAGGACGAGTCGAACTCACGAAGGTACCTGGCAACGATTTCCGCCACCAGCGCTTCGAACTCTGAATTCCAACCGTATTCGCGTGCATACAGTTCAGCTTGCTGCTGAACGACAATCCCCATGTCACCGGCTCGAGGATCGCGCAGAAGGTAGGAGCGATCGCTGCCGCCCAACAGCGTCTGTATCCGTGTCATGGCTTGGGTCAATTGCTCTTGCTGTGATTCCGGTAAGCGTTGCAGCATCTTCACGACTTCCTCACGAGCGGCTTGCTCCAGGGAGGCCAGCACCGTGCGACCAGGGCCGGTGAGCTGGATTTGTGAGGCTCGGGCATCGCTTGCCGAGCGAGTCCTGACGATCAGTCCTTTTTTCTCGAATCCTCCCATGACCCGGCTGAGGTAGCCGGCATGTCAAACCTGAAAATAACCTATTTCTCTGTGTGGGAATATGAGGGCCATCGTAAGTATAGGTATTCGTTAAGTTTTTTTGATTTCGTGCTTGACGCCACAGCAGTAAAGAACGTTTAATTGCGCCGCGGCCCAGATAGCTCAGTCGGTAGAGCAGGGGATTGAAAATCCCCGTGTCGGCGGTTCGATTCCGTCTCTGGGCACCACCTTTCGTTTTCAGGTGATGCCAAGCACACCTGAGAGCACACAAAAAACCCGCCTGGTGCGGGTTTTTTGTTATCTACGGTTCCCGAACTACAGGACCATTACGCTGGCGTGCCCAGGGTCGGCATATCGCAAATGCCCCGCTGGCCGATGCGTCTGCCGCGCCATGCCGACCTGTTTGACGAAATGCTTAAGCAATTGGGAATCGAGCAGGCCGATGTGTTCGGTGTGAGTTGGGGCGGTGCGTTGGCGCAAGAATTCGCCTTGCGTTACCCGAGCGGGGTGCGCCGACTGATCTTCGCGGCGAACGCGACACCCTGGTGCGGCGGCACAGCGCGCACATCCTGCACCGCACCATTCGCCGTGCCGAACTGCACGTCCTGCAGGGCGAGTTGGCTTTTAGCCTTGACTTGAGACCGGCTAATGGGTGTCTCCTTTGTTGCCCGAGCCCTAAAAAATCTGAGAATCACCTAGCCGGCCTTTGTACGTTGTACCTTTGTTCTCGCTCTATTTAGGTTGTACATTTTTTGAGGTTAACGTTTTCGAATGTCATTTTGGTTTTTTTGTAGTTGTGGAGCAGGCATAGCCTTGATTCGCGCAATTTGTTCACTGGAAATTTTACTGATAGCGCCGTGATGAAAATCATCCATCATTTTAAATGATTCTTGCATGCGAATTTTGTTGCTTGGGGTTAAAATGGATTTTTTCTGAGCAAGGTCATACAGGATACTGCCCTGTTCCCGTAGGGAATATTTAACGAGCTCCCGGGTACTAACTACCATGGCTTCCGTTTTTAGAGTCGGTATATCTGTAATGAATGTATCTATGTTGCTTGATACTACCTGCGCTGCCCTGCTAGTCGCGTGATTCACCAAAAAAACTTCGGGATCCATTTTGACAGATTTTGCTATTTCCCTTAAGTTTTTTCCACCGCCAAGATTTTGTTTTGCCGCTCTCAATGCGTCTTCGGTGTGCGCACCAATTGCTCCAAGGTTATCCATGAGTGATTTCACCAATGCATGCCCTGTTGGATCCTTACTGTTTATAGGGTCTGCGAGGCAATAAACGTAGGCATTTATTCCCCCCTTTCCAAACGGACTCAAACTATCCGGGCTGTTGTACCGCATCAACACCGGATTGAATTGCCGATACCCTTTCCCCAAATGATAATGCCCGGTCAGCGGGTCCGGCAGTTCGCCATTAAACCCGAGAAGGCTGAGCAAACCGCTTTCTCGTGGACGGTGGCCGTAGGGTGTGAAGGCAATGGGGTTGGGCTGATTTGCGTCGAGGACGTTCAACACCGACTGCTGTTGATCGGTTGCCAGCAGTATCGTTCTGCGTGATTGAGAAGACATCGGGTGAGCTCCGAGTGAAGTCCAAAAAACTGTTCCCCATCATCGCTCCTAATTCAGCCATTGCCTACTATCAGAACTGCTAGTTTCGACGGAGACTGCCGCGTTTTAACTTAGTCGGATTGAAGTCGGTTCCGGAGACGCAGGGGACAGATTTATTTCGAGACGCAGGGGACAGATTTATTTAGTCAGCTTCTTCGTTTTGAAAAATAAAGCTGTCCCCTGTGCAGTCGAATCGCCATTTGGGCGACGGGGCTGACTAAAGGCGGCTTCGGGATCAGCGGAGTAGGTGAGCACTTCCGAACTTCTTGTAGGATCTGTATCGATAAACCCCAGGCCATTCACATTACTGCGCTGGCATTCCAAACACAGACCTGAGATGGTCATCGCCCGTTGGTTTCAGCCACCGAAGCTATCCTCATTCAACACGCCCGCCGTCGAGATGGACCTCTGCCCAATGCAAACCCCAGCCCAACCGCAACGCGCCCTCTGGAAAACCTACCTGCTGTTCCTCGCCCCCATGGTGCTGTCCAATTTCCTGCAATCCATGTCCGGCACCGTGAACAGTATCTACATCGGCCAGATGCTCGGCACCCAGGCCCTGGCGGCCGTGTCCGGCATGTTCCCCATCGTGTTCTTCTTCATCGCTCTGGTCATTGGTCTCGGCGCTGGCGCTGGGGTGTTGATCGGGCAAGCCTGGGGGGCGCGGGAGACGCATTTGGTGAAGGCCATTGCCGGGTCGACGTTGTTGTTGGGGTTGTTGATCGGGTTGGTGGCGGCGGTGGTGGGGAGTGTGTTTGCGCGATCGTCCTTGGTGGGGTTGGGGACGCCGGGGGATGTGCTGGACGATGCGGTGGCGTATGCCCATGTGATGTTGTGGTTCATGCCGACGTTGTTGGTGTTTGTGTTGTTCACGCAGTTGCTGCGCGGGGTGAGTGATACGTTGTCGCCGTTGTTGGCGTTGGTGGTGTCGACCTGTATCGGCCTGGCGCTGACGCCGGCGTTGATTCGCGGGTGGTTGGGGTTGCCGCCGATGGGGATTCAGAGCGCGGCGTTTGCCGGGTTGGCGGGGAACCTGGCGGCGATGGGGTGGCTGGCGTGGCGTTTGATTCGCAAGGGCCATCCATTGGCGCCGGACCGGGAGTTTTTCGCGGCGATGAGGCTGGACATGGCGATCCTCGGCAAGGTGTTGCGCATCGGCTTGCCCACCGGGTTGCAGATGGTGGTGTTGTCGCTGTCGGAGCTGGTGATCCTGGCGCTGGTGAACCAGCACGGCTCCCAGGCGACGGCGGCATACGGCGCGGTGACGCAGATCGTCAACTATGTGCAGTTCCCGGCGCTGTCGATCGCGATCACGGCGTCGATCCTCGGCGCGCAGGCGATCGGGGCCGGGCGCATCGAGCGGATCGGGCCGATCCTGCGCACGGGGTTGATGATCAACGTGTGCCTGACTGGTGGGCTGGTGGTGTTGGGGTATTTGCTGTCGCACTGGTTGCTGGGGTCGTTCCTCACCGAGGACGCGACGCGCAGCATGGCCGAGCACTTGCTGCACATCATGCTCTGGAGCCTGTTGGTGTTTGGCTTCCAGGCGATCATCGGCGGCATCATGCGCGCCAGCGGCACGGTGATGGTGCCGGTGGCGATTTCGATTGTGTGCGTGGTGGGGGTTCAGTTGCCGGTGGCGTATTTGCTGGATGCGCGGTTTGGGTTGCAAGGGGTGTGGATGGCGTTTCCGGTGGCGTATCTGGGGATGCTGGCGTTGCAGACGCTGTACTACAAGCTGGTGTGGCAGCATCAGAAGATTGAGCGGTTGGTGTAGGGAGGGCCGGCGCCGAGATCGCTGCCTTCGGCAGCTCTTGCGGGGGAAATGCGTACAACAACTCGACTAGGCCGGCCGGTCGGCCGCCTCTTTTTTGCTGTGGCTGTGGCTGTGGCTGTGGCTTTTGAATTTGATTTTCTTGCCACCTCACACGCTGAGCCTGTCCGTCAACGTCAACGTCTGTGGGCGATTGTTGTCTGAGTACATATCCATTGCTACGGTAACCGCGGCTTATGGTTTCGCCCTTACGGCGAGTCCCTTTTTCAAACGCCAAAAAGGAACCAAAAGGCTTTGCCCCACCACTCGGTGCCTCGCTAGGGCTCGGCATGCCCTCTCTCCGGCATTGCTCCGTGGGTCGCCGCGATGGGCCATCCATGGCCCAGCGCGGCTAAACCGGCGTCCTGCCGGTTTACCCACTGCGCAATGCCTGCGTTCGGCCATCGTGGTTAACGGGGCACCCAGATCAAAAGCCAAAGCGAGGCGGCCTTAAAGCCGACCTAATTGGGAGCCGTACGTAATTCCCTGTAGGAGCCAGGCTTGCCGGCGAAGAACGATAACGCGGTACAACAGATACACCGCAGCGCCTGGTTCGCCGGCAAGCCTGGCTCCTACAGGGGATTGGTGTATCGGCAAAGATCAGGTCGGCTTTAAGGCCGCCTCGCTTGCGCGTTTGATCTTGATCTGGCTTTTGATTTTCTTGCCCCATCGAGAGGCCGAGTGGAGGTTCTGCGCAGTGGCTAAACCGGCAAGGATGCCGGTTTAGCCACGCTGGGCCAAGGATGGCCCATCGCGGCGGGCCCACGGAGCAGGACCGGAGCGAGGGCATGCCGAGCCCTAGCGAGGCACCGAACGCCAGGGGCAAGAGCCCTTGGTTACTTAGGGCCGGGCGGCGTTCCGTTTTTCCAAGTGACTCGCCGTAAGGGCGAAACCCTAGGTGGCCGTTACCGCAGGAATGGATATGTACGCCTGAAAGAGAATTGGTCGGCTGTGAGACGGCCTTCGCCGGCAAGCCTGGCTCCTACAGTGGATGGGGTACAGCCGTGAGAGCCTCGTCGGCTGTGGGGCCGTCTTCGCGGGCAAGCCTCGCTCCCACAAGGAATTGCGGTTGAGCATTGTCCTCGTGATCGAGCTTGCTGACCCTCACCGTCGAACCGACAATTGATGATGTGATGCGAACCGACAGGCGTTGATCGCCTGGGGAGGTTTCAAATGAATCACTCATCGCAAACCCTCCTGCGCGACCGCACCGACGCCGGTCGACGCCTGGTGGAGCCGCTGCTTCCCTATGCCCAACGCGCCGATGTGATTGTCCTGGCCTTGCCCAGGGGCGGGGTGCCGGTGGCCTATGAAGTGGCCACGGCGCTCGGTCTGCGCCTGGACCTGATGCTGGTGCGCAAGCTGGGTGTTCCGTCCCACCCGGAGTACGCCATGGGCGCCATTGCCAGTGGCGGTATCGAAATTCGCAATGAGCAGGCGCTGCGGGCACACCCCATTGACAAAGCCGCGTTCGAGGCCGTGGTCGCCCGGGAAACCAGGGAGCTGTTGCGTCGCGAGCAGGTTTACCGAGGCTCGCGGGCGCCGGTGCAGCTCAAGGACCAGGTGGTGATTCTGATCGACGACGGGTTGGCGACAGGGGCCTCGATGCTGGCGGCGGTGCGGGCGGTGCGTGGGCAGACGCCGGCGCGCATCGTAGTGGCAGTGCCGTTGGCGCCGGTTGAAACGGTCGAGTCGTTGCGCCGTGAAGTCGATGAGCTGGTGTGTCCGATCATGCCCGATTGGTTTACGTCGATCGGGCATTGGTACATGGATTTTTCCCAAACGTCGGACAAAGAGGTCATCGATCTGTTGCAGCGGGCGTGGCAGCGTGAGGCCTGAAATCGCCTTCGCAGGCAAGCCAGCTTCTGCAACAGATGGTCGCAAATCCGTGCCGCCAGTGGAATAAACGGCCGTTCTTTGCTTTAGTCCTCCTACTGCTGGCTTGCGTGTGTTCGACACTTTCCCATGAGGGCGCCCCGGCCCGGAGTGTTCCATGAACCCTCGATTCCTGCGTTTCATATCCCTGGTCGCCCTGCTTGCGTTGGGCGTTCCTGTGCAGGGTGGTGCAGTTGAATACTCGGATGTGAATGCCAAGGCCAGCACCATCAGGTTCACCTACAACCAGATGGGCACGCGAGCCTTTGGCACTTTCAAGGAATTCGTCGGGGACCTTGATTTCGATACCGCCCACCCCGAGGCAGCCCACGCCAACTTGACCATCGATCTGACCAGCATCGACGCCGGTAGTGACGACGCCAATACCGAGCTGCAAAAGCCTGCCTGGTTCGATACCGAGCGCTATCCGCAGGCCACCTTCGAATCAACGCGCGTCAAGGACCTCGCCAACGACCGCTACCTGATTACCGGCAATCTGACGCTGCGAGGCCTGACACGCAAGGTGGATGTGCCGGTTCTGCTCAAGGCCGACGGCGGTGTCGGGATCTTCGTCGGCGAGCTGACGCTCAAGCGCAATGACTTCAAGATCGGCGAGGGGGAGTGGGCCGACAGTTTTGTTTCCAACGACATCAATATCCAGTTTCGCATGGTCGCGCCACAGCGCTAGCGAGTATGCAGGGCGTGAACAAGATCGGTTGATGGCTTGGTTGTGCGGCGCCCGGTCCACATGGCGTGGACCGGGCACCAAGCGCTTCAGTGCGCCACTATCGGCACCGTAACTGTCTGCCCGAAGACCGAACGTATGGTCGCGGTCGGGCTCGGTGTCGGGCCGGCGCCGGTGGTACTCACCGACACCCTCCAGCGCGCTCCGGAGCCGGTTGGCGTGAGGATCGCGTTACCGAGGCTGAGCGGGCCGGCGGTGGTGGTGACGGTCACCGCCAACGTGTTGCCCGTGCCCTTGGACGTAGTCCCGGCCAGGTCCCAGGTGTAGCGATTGTTGCTGCGCACCGTGACAGTCGCACTGGTCGCCACCAGCTCTTCGTTGACCGTCGGTGCCGGCGTCACCGCCACGGACACCGTTGCCGGTTCCGACACCGCGTTCTTCGCGTCGCTGGCTTGATAGGTGAAGGCTGCGGTGAACGGTGCGGTGATGCTGGCCGGTGGTGTGTAGATCACGCGCACACCGTCGGTGCTGACCACGCCCTGGCCGGAGTCCGGCTGGCTCAGGCCCACCACTTTGAGCGGCAGGTTACCGTCCGGGTCGGTGTCGTTGGCCAACACGTTGATGGTCACCGGCTGGCCGTTGCTGCTGGCGGCGCTGTCGGGGTTGGCGACCGGTTTCTGGTTCTGGTTTTCGTCATCGTCACCGTTGCCATCACCGTTGCCCGGTGTACGGAAAGTCGGCAGCGCTGCGGAAGCCACATAGGTGACACCGTCCCAGCCGGGCAGGGGTGTCGGCATCAGCTGGAACTGCCCTGGATGCTCGATATCCCAGCGCAGCAACATCGAGGTGTCCTCGTGCTGGGTGTTGTGGCAGTGCTCCATGTAGGTCCCGGCGAATTCGCGGAAGCGGATCGCCATTTCCACGTCCACCGAACTGTCGATGCCTTCGCCGATGCGATACACGTCCTTGCGCGCCCATTTTTCCCATTCCGGTGGCGCCTTGCCGTCGCGGCTGAGGATAATGCCTTCTTCGAAATGCACGTGCACCGGGTGGTTCCAGCCGTTGCCGCCGTTCTTGATTTTCCACACCTCCAGCGTACCGTCGCCGCTGTAGCCGCCATCGGTCGGGCCGGTGGACAACTGCGCCGCGGCACTGATGCGCCGAGCGTCCATGTCGTAGCCAAAACCGCCGTCGGTCTTGATCGTCCACGGCGCTTCGTCGGTGCCGTCGGAACGGCCGAAAATGAACTCGCGATGCCGCGCCACTTTGATTTTGGCAAGGTCGGCGGCGTTATCGCGATCGAGGGTCAGCGGGATCATTTTCTTGCCCGCCGGTTTGCCCGGTTTGGCCGGTTCATAAGCGACCGGGTCCATGCTCAGGTCCTGGCCGGTGTAGGGCTGCACGATCATTTGCATGAACTTGCCCACCACCGGGTCGCCCTTGTCCCATTCCGGTCCTTTGCTGCCCTGTTTGATCACCGCCTTGTACTTCTCGGACAGCACATCGGCCAGGCTCAGGACATTCTTCTCCGGACCCTTGCCGGTCTTGTGTTCCATCAGGTTGACGAAGTACAGCTTGTCGCCGGTCTTGATCCCGTTTTTCGCGAAGTTGACGATGATGTCGAAGCGCTCGGCGATGCCCTGGGTCGGCAGGATGCCGTTGTGGTTCTGTTTATCGCCATCACCGTCCAGGTCCATGCTGCCGTCGAACGGCACGGCGTGTTCCATGATGTTGCCGTCGTTGCCGATCAGGTGGAACGGCACCCGGCTGTAGGACACCCCGGAACCGGAAGGCCCTGGGAACTCACCACCGTTGCCGGCGATTTCACGCACCAGGGCGATGCGGAAGTAGCGCGACACCGAGCCGTTGAGAATGCGGAAGCGGTAACTGCGGGCGCGTACTTTCAGGCGTGGCTCGTACTGCCAGTTGACCAGGATCTGATCGCCGAGGAAGCCGTCGGTGTTGAACGGGTTGAACCACAGCTGGCCGTTTGCGTCCCAGGCCTTGTCGGCGACCACCAGGTTGACGTCGTAGTCGCGGTTGCCCCATGGCATGGCCGAACCGCTGGGCAGGCGCAGGTTGACGCCGTCTTCGATCGCTTCGTTGCCGCGGTCCAGGGCGCTGTAGTAGTTCATCATCACCGCGTTGCCCTTGTAGACGTTCTGCGCGGTGAAATCGAGCATGTGGTCGTGGAACCAGTGGGTGCTCATGGTTTCGCGCCAGTCGCCACGGATCTTGATCGTGCCGTTTTCACAGGTCTTCAGGCCTGGGCTGGCGTCGTTGACGAACAGCTTCTCGCCCGGTGCGCAAGGGAACGCCGCGCGCGGGTCTTCGGCCTTGGTGTTGATGGTGTCGTAACCGGCCAGTTGCAGCGGCCAGCGATAGTCGTAGTACTGCCCGGGGAAGAAAAACGCATTGGTGTAGCCGTCGCTTTCAGCCGGGGAGTGGCCGTTGTGCTCGTGGGTGCTGATGGTGTGCAGGCCGAAACCCATGTTGGCCGCAGGGTCGATCGGCAAGGCATTGTAGTGACGCATCAGCACCGGCTGGCCATAGCGGACCATCAGCAGTTTGGCCGGGAAGGTGCCGTCGAAGGTCCATAGCGCATTGTGATTTTGCAGCGGGAAATTCGGATGGAAGCGGGTGTCGATGCCTTTGGTCGTGCCGGTCGTGGTCGGGATGTCCGAGGTCTGGTAGTAGAGTCCGCCGGGGCCGAACTCACCGACGGCGTAGTTGTGCAGTTGCCGGCGGTCGCGCATGCCGGTATTGACCCGCGCGCCGACTTGCACAGTCTTGTACGCGACCTGCGGGTAGAACTCGTTCCAGCGCTGGTGCGACCAGCCTTTTCCCGGTGGCCGCCCCTCGGCCGGCGAGCCCACGGGTTGGCGGTTGAGGAAGGCTTCGATCTGCGCCTTCCACGGGTTGCGGTCCAGCACATTGGAGAACTGCGACGGAAACGGGAACAGGCCGGGCTGGCGCATGAACGCATCCAGCGCCGAACCCGACGGGGCGCTGCGAGCAATGCTGTTGGGGTCCTGGGCCGGCGCCGGGCCGACAGTGGGTACGGGGAAGGTCAGGGGTGGGGCCGGGATCGTCGGGTCGAGTTTTTCCGTGCCGAATTCCTCGAACAGCAGCAATTGCTGGGTGAACGGTTGAGCGCCGTACAAAGGGCTGGGTTTGCCGTTGGTGGGGTAATTGAACGAGGTCTGCAAGCTCGGTGGCAGCACGTTGTCGGCACGCGGTGTGTTGCGGTCGCCATACGCGCCGTTGGGCAGGGCCAATGCGCCCTGGTTGGTCTCGGGCATGGTTTTCAGGGCTTCGAGCGCTGCCGCGGCGGCGATCGGATCGGCTGGAGGATTGTAGTAGGCCGAGGGGTCGGTCGGTGGCGGTTGGCTTTCATCGTCCAGCGGGGCTGCGCTGACGGTGGCGAGGCTGGCGCTGATCAGCATCAGGGAGGCCACACTCGACCTCCGTAAGTAGCTCAAGGAACGAAATGCGGGTGGTGCATTTTTCATTTGGTTTCCCCTTACGCATGCCAAATTGGCGAAACCCACGTCCCCGAGTGGGGGACGACTGCTGCGGTGCAAGGGCTGGTGCAACAGACGGGCCATGTCAAAAGTGGGAAAAAAATTTGTGATTAATTAGTAAGTTGTTTCAGGGTGTTTCAGTGGTGCATCAGTCGCCGGTGGGTGAAATTCCTCATTAACGGGGAAAATGTCCTTGTTTCATTGGGTTACTTTCACCAATGGCCAAACGCCGTTATGTGCACAAGGTGCTGTCGGTTCTGCTGATGGCGGGCGGGGCGCTACACCGGGATTGAATTCACACGCAGATCCTGGGAACGATCACAGGCGAGTAACCCGCTCCGGCACGCTATGATAGGCAGTCGCGCCCATTTCCCGGAGTCAATCCCAGCAATGCCCCAGATCACCCACTACAAAACCCCGTGCCCCGAGTCGGTCAACAGTCAGATCCTGCAGATGGTGGTCGATAACCTGACCGACATCAGCATGGTCTCCATCGCGCCGAGCAACCTGTTGTACAACGTCTACCAGTACGCGATCGGTTATGAAGTGCACCTGTATCTGGAGGCCTTGAACGGGACGAAAGGCATTGAGGTGGAGTTGATCGTCGCCACGGATCTGGACGATCCGGACAAGGTCGCAGGTTTCCTGTTGTACCTGCCGGTCAAGGACGATCCTGACGCGTGCAGCGTGGCCTATATGGCCGTGGATGCCGGACATCGGCGACAAGGGATTGCGCGCAGGATGCTGCGCGAGATGGTCGGCCGTTACCCGCATGCCGAGCTGGCTTGCGCCGTGGCCAAGGTGCCGTACTTTGAGTCGATGGGCTTTGAGGTGGTGGGCGCGCGCGCCACCCAGGTGCTGATGAACACCCGCGATCACGCCAGCGACGGCTTGAGGGCGCTGCTGGATGTGGCGCCGATCTACAGCTCGCTGGAGGTACGGCAGATTCATACCTACCTGCTGCAAAAGCACGGCAAGCGGGCGATGCTCGATGCTGAAAAACAACGTGACCGGCATCTGGACCAGCTGACGCGCAAGGCCGATGAGTTTGTCCGTGAGCGCTTGGAGAAACGCGGTTAAATTGTAGGAGTGAGCCTGCTCGCGATGGCGCCAGGGCAGTCAACAATGATGTTGAATGTAATACCGCCATCGCGAGCAGGCTCACTCCTACAGGGGATTTTGGGTTGGCGTGTAGAAAGCACAAAGCCCGGCCAGGTGCCGGGCTTTCAGTGTCTGGTTTTCGCGCAGTTAAAAAAGAGCCTCAAAGCTCTTTGATGGGGAGAAGTGGAGCCATTGAGGCTCAAGATGCGCATGAAGCAGGCGGTGAGCTTGATAGGGGTTCAATGCACTCACCACCTACGCAACGGCTTGGACAAGCAAGCGGCTGCGCAACTCCATCGTAGGAAGATGGGGGTTCGGTCTCAAGTACCACTAGTCGAATCCCCCCACAAGTGTCAGCTTCTGCGATTGCGCTCCCCGGGCCAACCGGCCTGGTTCAGGGCCTCCAGCAGCGTTTCGGCATCCAGCCCCGGCACCGCGTGGCCGTTACCTTCCGTCGTTTCGGCGGCGAGCAAGGCGTTGATGATGGCTTCTTCAACGGCCTCGGTGGCCGCCAGGAACAATTCGCTGATGTGATCGTTATTGACCATGCTCAGGTTGTCGCAGGTCGGCGCTTTTTTGCTCTCGTAAGCCGCTGGCGGTACATGCTGGTTGCCGGTGGCGAAAGCGATGAAGATGTCGCCGCTGTGGTCTTCATTGCCGCCGCCGGTGCGGGCCAGGCCGAGGCTGGCGCGCTGTGCCAGGCGCGTGCATTGGTGTGGCAGCAAAGGCGCATCGGTGGCCAGGCACACCACGATCGAACCCATGCCCGGGTGCGGCAGTGAAGCCTTGAGAAACGGTGAGTCGACCTGCTGCATGTAGCGCCCGACCGGGTAGCCATCGACGCGCAACTCATTGCGGATGCCATGGTTGGCCTGGACAATCGCGCCAACCGTCCAGCCGCCCTGGGCACTGTCCAGGCGTCGCGAAGCGGTGCCGATGCCGCCCTTGAACTCGTGACAGATCATGCCGCTGCCGCCGCCGACATTGCCTTCGGCTACCGGGCCGCCTGTCGCCGCGCGCAGGGCCTGGGCGACATGCTCGGGCTTCACGTGGAAGCCGTTGATGTCATTGAGCAAGCCGTCGAAGGTCTCCAGCACCACTGGCATGTTCCAGTAGAGCCGCCCGTCGTCCGGTTGCTGCTCGCGGTCCTGCACGATCAAGGCATCGCGCACCACGCCCAGGCTATGGGTGTTGGTGAAGGCGATCGGGCTGGTCAGCAAACCGGCCTCGCGAATCCACTCCAGACCCGTGGCATCGCCATTGCCATTGAGCACATGGACCCCGGCAAAACAGGGTTGCTGGCTGGTGGAACCGGCACGGGGTTCGATCACGGTCACCCCGGTCAGGATATCGCGACCCTTGGCGGTGCGACCGCGCACATCGCTGTGGCCGACCCGCACGCCGGGTACATCGGTGATGGCATTGAGGGGGCCAGGTTGCAGCTGGCCAAATTGGATATTGAGATCGCGGGCACGTGGTTTCATCGGTTCTCTCGTCTTCGATTCGTGGTGGAAAAATGCTTTTGTGAGCACCGCATCCCCTGTAGGAGTGAGCCTGCTCGCGATAGGGCCAGCAGATCCCACAATGTTGCAATTTGACCCACCGCTATCGCGAGCAGGCTCACTCCTACAGGGGGATGCGGTGTGTCTACTGGCCGTTCTTGACCTTGCTCCAGATCCGCGTACGCACACGCTCGGTGGCCGGCGGTAGGGGTTGCAGGGTGAACAACGTGGCAAGAGCCTCGGCTGACGGGTAAACAGCAGGATTGGTGCGTGTCGCTTCGGCCACCAGCGCGGTCGCGTTGCGGTTGCCGTTGGGGTAGTTGAGGTGATTAGTGACCGGGGCGATGACCTCGGCGCGCATCAGGTAGTCGATGAAGGCCAGGCCCTGTTGCGGATGTGGTGCGTCCTTGAGCAACACCAGCGTGTCGAACCACACCGGCGCGCCTTCCTTGGGCAAGCTGTAGGCGATCTTCACGCCATTGCCGGCCTGCTCGGCGGTGGCCTTGGCTTCGAGCATCGCGCCGGACCAACCCACGGCGACGCAGATGTTGCCGTTGGACAGGTCACTGATGAACTTCGAGGAATTGAAGTAGGCGATGTGCGGACGCAACTTGAGCAGTAGCGTTTCGGCCTTCCTGTAATCCTCGGGATTGGTGCTGTTGGGCGGCAGGCCCAGGTAGTGCAGGGCGACCGGCAGCATTTCCGCGGGCGAGTCGAGCATCGCCACGCCGCATTCGCCGAGTTTGGCCAGGTTCTCTTCCTTGAACACCAGGTCCCAGGAATCCACCGGCGCCTTATCGCCCAAAGTAGCGCGCACTTTGTCCACGTTATAGCCGATGCCGTTGGTGCCCCACAGATACGGCACGGCGTACTGGTTGCCCGGATCGTTGTTGGCCAGTTTCGCCAGCAGGTCGGTGTCCATGTTCTTGAAGTCCGGCATCTGCGCGTGGGGCAGCGGGGCGAGGGCGCCGGCCTTGATCAGAGTCGGCAAACTGAAGTTGCTGGCCACCACCACGTCGTAGCCGCTGCGGCTGGTCAGCAGTTTGCCTTCGAGGACTTCGGCACTGTCGAAGGTGTCGTAGACCGGCTGGATTCCGGTGTCCCGCTTGAAATCATGCAGGGTGGTGGGGCCGATGTAGTCATACCAGTTGTACACGTGCACCGTCGGGCCATCGGCGGCAACCGCTGACAGCGAGGCCACCAGGTAGGTGCCCAGCCCCAGATTGAAATACGAGCGGTGACCACTCATGATGCGGCACTCCTGGCCTGCTGCAGGCCGGTGATGATCAGGAGTGTGCAGCGTATCGAGCGGAGTGGCCGATACCCATTCCCATCATGGGTTACTCAAAAGGGGTAGTGCGTGGACGCGTTGTTGAAAGAGTTACCGCTGCACCAGGGATTGGCACGGGTATTTGGCGCGATCGGCCAGGACGGGTTCTGGCGTGCGCTGGTCGACACCCTGCGCTTGCTGGTGCCGCTGGACAACGCCCTGGTCGCGGTGCTGCGACCGGGAAGGGTGCCGCGCCTGCTGATCGATTTTGACTCCACAGGCAGCGGCGATGAGCACGAAGAACTGGCGGACTACCGCGCCGGCATGTACCTGCTCGACCCGTTTTACCTGGCGGTTTGCGCCGGCATCGCCGATGGCCTGCACAGCCTCGATTCGGTGGCCCCCGACCAGTTCCAGCAGAGCGAGTACTACCTGAGCTACTTTCGCACGGTGGTGGGCGGGGACGAGTTGCAGTTCATGGTCAACGTCGACGGCGCCGTCCTCGGGTTGTCCCTGGGACGCGCGACACGCTTCACCCTGCAAGAGCAGGGCAGCTTGCTGTGCGTGCGCGACTGGGTGCTGGCGGCGATGCGTCGGCACCTGCAATTGCTACCGCCGGAAGGCCCGGCTGTCGAAGCTGTAGCCGGGGACCTGGCGACCTTGCTCGATCGCTTCGATGCTCGCCTGTCGGTGCGCGAAATCGAAACCGCGCGCCTGATCCTCCAGGGTTTCTCCAGCAAGGCCATCGCCCAGCAGATGGGCATTTCCCCGGAGACGGTGAAGGTGCACCGGCGCAATCTCTACCACAAGCTCAACGTGAACGGGCACGGTGAGTTGTTTGCGCTGGTGCTCAATCCGCCAGGGTAAACACCAACGCCTTCAACCCACACTCCACATCGGCATCCGGGAACTCCGGCGGATTGTCCAGTCGCCGTTCAAAGCGCAGGCTCGGCGCTTCGCGGGTCACGCCGTCGATGAGGAAGTCCGCACCGAAGGCCGGGTCGTTCATGCAGGCCAATACCGTGCCTTGGGGGCCGAGCAGTTCCGGCAGGCGACGCAGCACCCGTTGGTAGTCCTTGGTCAGCAGGAAACTGCCTTTCTGGAAGGACGGCGGGTCGATGATCACCAGGTCGTAAGGGCCCTTGCCGATGACTTTGCCCCAGGACTTGAACAGGTCGTGGCCGAGAAAGGTCACCTTGCCCAGGTCATGCCCGTTGAGCCGGTGATTGTCGCGCCCGCGGCTCAGCGCCGGGCTGGACATGTCCAGGTTGACCACGTGGGTTGCGCCGCCTTCGATGGCCGCCACCGAGAAGCCGCAGGTGTAGGCGAACAGGTTCAACACGCGTTTGCCCAGGGCTTCTGCCCGCACCCAGTCGCGGCCATAGCGCATGTCGAGGAACAGCCCTGTGTTCTGTTTGCGCCCCAGGTCCACGCGATACTTCAGGCCGCCCTCGGTGATGGTCATTTCCTCGATGACGTCCCCCAGTAGCCATTCGGTGGTGCTTTGCAGCAGGTAGCGGTGTTGCAGCAGCAAGGTATGCGCGCCCGATTGCGCCCATGCCGGTGACTGTGTGAGCTCAAGCAACAGCTGCTTCAAGGCGTCCAGTTGCGCTTGTTCCGGTTCCTTGAACAGCGACACCAGCACCACGCCCTGCAACCAGTCGACGGTCAGTTGCTCGAGCCCCGGCCAGCAACGGCCGCGGCCGTGGAACAGGCGGCGGGTTTCGGCGGGAGGTGTTGTCAGTGCCGCCAGCAAGTGGTCGTGAAGAGTGGAGAGGGCGTCTGCGTTCATGGGTCTGGGTCGGCAATTTGCGGGGGCGGCATTTAACCATAGTTGCGCGTCGGGTGGACGACACAAAACCCTGTAGGAGTGAGCCTGCTCGCGATCGCGGTGTGCCTGCCAACAGTTGCATCGCCTGACACTACGCCATCGCGAGCAGGCTCACTCCTACAGGTTCTGGTTGGCCGTAATAGGCCAGTTATCACGTTTAATTTAACTTTACGTGAGGATTTGGCGATCTTCCGGCTCCCATACTTGGCTCCAACGAACCACAACCGGGAGCCGGACATGTCGCAGTCAACTGCTTCACCCAAGGCCAGCCATCCACGCTGGCTGCGGCTCACCCACTGGCTGAACGCCCTGGCGGTGCTGGTGATGGTCACCAGTGGCTGGCGCATCTACAACGCCTCGCCGCTCTACGATTTCAGCTTTCCCAAGTCGATCACCCTGGGCGGCTGGCTGGGCGGCGCCTTGCAATGGCACTTCGCGGCGATGTGGTTTCTCGTGCTCAACGGCCTCGTCTATCTGACCATCAACCTGGTCAGTGGCCGCCTGAAGCGACGTTTCTTCCCGGTTTCCCCCAAGGGCGTGCTGCAGGACCTGTGGGCCGCGCTGCGGGGCCGGTTGGCGCATGCCGACCTGAATCACTACAACCAGGTGCAGCGTGTGGCGTACCTGTTCGTGATGGTCGATATCACGCTGCTGGTGATCTCCGGGCTGGTGCTGTGGAAGTCGGTGCAGTTCCCGCTGTTGCGTGAGTTGCTCTGGGGCTACGAAGGTGCGCGCCATGTGCACTTCGTCGCGATGGCGCTGTTGGTGGCATTCGTCGCAGTGCACCTGGTGATGGTGGCACTGGTTCCCAAAACACTGTTGGCCATGATTGTCGGTCGCAAGGAGCCCGTATGAAAAAGCGCATTCAAGACTCCGGGCTGGACGAGTCGTCCATCCTGACCGACGCCCGGAAAATCCTCGCCCCGCAGATCGAAGACCGCTCGCGCCGCGCGTTCCTGCTGCGAGGCCTGACACTCGGCGGCGTGGCCATGTTGTCCGGTTGCAACCTCACCGACAACGACAGCGTCGAGACCGCGTTGTCGTCCATGTCGCGCTTCAACGACCGGGTCCAAGGCTGGCTGTTCAACCCCAATGCCATGGCGCCGACCTACCCGGCGTCGATGATCACCCGGCCATTTCCGTTCAATGCCTTCTACGGCATCGACGAGGCGCCGACGGTGGAGGAGGAGAGCTATCGGCTGGAAGTCACCGGCCTGGTGGCGGACAAGCGCAACTGGCGCCTTGAAGAACTGCGCGCCATGGCGCAAACCGAGCAGATCACCCGGCATATCTGCGTCGAAGGCTGGAGCGCGATCGGTCGTTGGGGCGGCGTACGCTTCAGCGATTTCCTGAAGCGGGTCGGGGCCGATACCGACGCCAAGTATGTCGGCTTCAAGTGCGCCGACGATTACTACACCAGCATCGACATGGCCACTGCACTGCATGCGCAAACCCTGTTGACGCTGACCTATGACGGCGCCGTGCTGCCGCGCGAATACGGCTTCCCGATGAAGCTGCGCATGCCCACCAAGCTCGGCTACAAGAACCCAAAACACATCCAGGCGATTTTCGTCAGCAACACCTACACCGGCGGCTACTGGGAAGACCAGGGCTACAACTGGTTCGGTGGCAGCTGACAAAACCCCGGCAAATCCCCTCGTTCAAACCCCATGTATCAAGGAGTTCCACCATGAAAAAGTTGACCACCGTTGTTCTGTCCATGTGCCTGGCCGTCGGCGCCGCCAGTGTTTTTGCTGGCGATACGATGAGCAAGGACAGCATGAACAAGGATTCGATGTCCAAGGACGCCATGCACAAAGACGCCATGCACAAAGACGCCATGACAAAGGACGCCATGGCCAAGGACGCGATGAGCAAGGACAGCATGTCCAAGGATGCCATGAGCAAGGACGGCATGAAGAAAGACGCCATGTCCAAGGACGCCATGAAAAAGGACCCGATGTCCCAGTAACGCAAACCTGTCATTCGGGGTGTAGCCTGAGCTCATGCCCCCATGACAGTTGATGGCTTGGTGATATTGACCGTCGCGCAAACACCGATTTCGTCGTCTGTTTGTATCAAAAATGAATTTCCGCAGATACCGTTGCTCATACCTGTAGGTCGCGGATTCTGAGCCCGCGAAATCATTGATGCGATCAGGGAGCGGCAAGGTCATGAGTCGAGAATCGACGGCGGGCGGACACCTTCATGGCGGGTTGATTCTGGTGGTTGAAGACGACCCGCTGATCCTGGAGTTTCTCTGCGAAATTCTTCAGGACGAAGGTTATGTGGTGCAACCGCAGACCAGTGCCGACGAAGCGTCGGTGTATTTGCAGGGGCACGCGCCTGAAGTCGGAATGTTGCTGACGGACATCACCATGCCGGGCACGCTCAACGGTGCGGACCTGGCCAATCTGTTCGGTGATCGTTGGCCGGACAAACCGATAGTGATCATGTCCGGCTTCGAAACCCCTGAAAGCTCCGGCGTGCGGCACGATGTCTCGTTTATCAAGAAACCCTGGGCGCTGGGGCAGTTGCTCGATTGCGTGGATGGCGCGCTGAAGTCACGCCGTACCCTGTAGGTTCCTGTACATTTATCAGGACTTAACGCCAGTGAAATAGGAAGGACCCTTTGTCTGCTCCCGAATCCGTCTTGAACGTCCCTTACCGCGCCTTCTTGTTCGACATGGACGGCACCATCCTCACCTCCATTGCCGCCGCCGAACGCGTCTGGGCCACCTGGGCCGTGCGTCACGGTGTCGATGTCGAGACCTTCCTGCCGACCATTCACGGCGCTCGCGCCATCGACACCATCAACCGACTGGCTTTGCCCGGGGTCGATGCCGAGGTCGAGGCGGCGTGGATCACCGAAGCTGAAATCGAGGATGTCGATGGCGTGGAAGAGGTGGCTGGCGCGGCGCGTTTTCTCAAGTCCTTGCCGGCTCATCAATGGGCGATCGTGACCTCTGCACCGCGGACGCTGGCGTTGCGGCGGATGGCAGCCGCGGGGATTCCCGAGCCGGATGTGATGGTCACCGCCGAAGACGTCAGCGCCGGCAAACCTGACCCAGCCGGTTATCGATTGGCTGCGCGGCGGCTGGGTGTCGAGATATCGGATTGCCTGGTTTTCGAAGATGCGACGGTAGGCATTCTTGCGGCCGAGGCGGCGGGGGCGGATTTGCTGATCGTCACAGCGACGCATGATCAGCCGATTCAGACGGCGCATGCCACGTTGGCAGGTTATGACGAAGTTGTGGCCCGCGTAGACGCCTACGGTGTGATTCGACTTCACACGATCTAATGTGGGAGCGAGCCTGCTCGCGATGGCGGTTTGACAGTCGACGTTGCTGCTGACTGAAAAGGCCTCATCGCGAGCAGGCTCGCTCCTACAGTGGATGTGTGCCTCAGTAGACTTTGGGAATCAACCGCCAGCTCCGGGCGCAATAGGCCTCGTATTCACCCCCAAATTGCGCCCGTAGCAGCGCTTCCTCGGAATGAATGCGCGCAATCAGCGGAATCACTGTCAGCGCGGCCAGCAACAGCCCGACCGCCGAACGAAAGGCCAGCGCCCAACCCACGGCAATCACCAACATCCCCAGGTAACTGGGGTTGCGCAAGCGGCGATAGATCCCGTCGGTCACCAGGCGATGCCCCGGCTGGATCGCCACCAGGCCACTGAAACGATTGCCGAGCACGAACACCGGCCACATGCGCAGCACGCCGCCGATAATGAAGAGCAGCGCCCCGAGCCAACGCACGCCCTCGCCACCGAAGGTCCAGACGTCGATCCGGTCGGTGTAGGCCGGCAAAAAACCACTCAACAAACCGATCACGCCGAACGCTGGCAACACCCAGCGATTGGCTCGATCCTCGCGCTCGCCCGAACTCAGGTTGACCTCGGTAAACAGCGAAGCGATGGCCATGGTAAGCGTTGCCAGCGCAACGACCACCAAGGCGGCATGGGAAAAAAACGCCGCGAAGCCGCCCAGCCCCCAAATCGCCAGCCAGAGATAAGCGAGGGTAGAAACGATGGCAAAAAACGCCAGTTTTGCGGAGATTTTCATAGTTTCAGTGTAGCGCCGATCGTTCCCACGCAGAGCGTGGGAACGATCAATGTGCGGCTGATCGCGCATTGCGCCGAATCACCTGCGGCGGCTGCCCGAACACTCGAAGGAATGCTTCGCGCATGCGCCGAGGATCAACAAAACCGGTTTCCAAGGCAATCTGCTCGAGCGTCAGGCGCCCACGTTCGAGCATCTGCCGTGCCGTCTCCAGGCGCAGGTTTTCGATGGCTTTGGCGGGCGACTGACCGGTTTCGGAACGGAACGCACGGCTGAACTGGCGCGGGCTGAGGCGCGCCACTTGCGCCAGTTGTTCCACCGATAAGGTTTGGGCGAGGTGCTCCCTGGCGTAGGTGAGGACGGTCTGGATGCGGTCGGATTTTGGCGCCAGTTCCAGCAGCGCCGAGTGCTGTGACTGGCCGCCGGCACGGCGGTGGTACATCACCAGTTTTTGCGCCACGGAACGCGCGAGTTCGGCGCCGTGATCCTTTTCCACCATGGCCAGCGCCAGGTCGATGCCGGCGGTCATGCCGGCGGAAGTCCATATTGAGCCGTCGATCACGTAGATGCGGTCGGGTTCTACCTTGATCGATGGAAAACGTTCTTGCAGTTGCCGCGCATAGGCCCAGTGCGTGGTCGCCCGCCGACCCTCTAGCAGTCCGGCCTGGGCCATGACAAAGGCTCCGGAGCAAATCGACGCGGTGCGGCGCGCGGTCCTGGCGCTGGCACGCACGTAGTCGAGTACGCCTTCTGGTGCCTGTTCGAGGATGGTGTCGCCACCGACCACGATCACCGTATCGAACACATGCTCGTCGAACGCCTCGGTGCCGACACTCAGGCCGCCGGAAGCGCGCAAGTTGCGGCCATCTTCAGATAGCACGCGCACGTCATACAGGGCTTGCCCGGCGCTGAAATTGGCGTACTCGAACACCGGCATGGCCGCCAGCGCCATGGACTGGAAACCCTCGAAAACCACAAACGCCACGCTGATCATCGCCGGTCCTCAAACTGATGTCCGAAAAACGTAGTTTAAACGTCATTTGCGACGGGCACGAGTCCATTTATAACTGCAAATGGCTGGCGACTTTCTCGCCTCACAGTGAAGGAAATTGAACATGGCTCTCTCCTCCAAAGGCACTGCACTGATCACTGGCGCCTCTTCCGGCATCGGCGCGGTGTATGCCGACCGTCTCGCCCGGCAGGGTTACGACCTGATACTGGTCGCGCGTAGCCAGGCAAAACTCAACGCGCTGGCCAATCGCCTGAGCGACCAGACCGGCCGCACTGTGGAAGTGGTCGCCGCGGATCTCAAGGACAAGGCCGACCTGTTGCGGGTCGAACAGATTCTGCGTAATGACGCGAGCATCACCTTATTGGTCAACAACGCCGGCGTTGGCGCGGTCATGCCGTTGCTCGGCAGCCCCGTGGATGACATGGAAGACATGATCAGCCTCAACATCACCGCGCTGACCCGCCTGACCTACGCCGTAGTACCGGGCTTTGTCGCTCGCTGTACCGGGACCGTGGTCAACATATCGTCGATCGTCGCCATCGCCCCGGAAATCCTCAACGGTGTGTATGGCGGGACCAAGGCATTTGTCCTGGGCCTGAGCCAATCGATGCATCGCGAACTGGCGGATAAAGGCATTCGTATCCAGGCGGTATTGCCAGGCGCGACCGCCACCGACTTCTGGAGTGAGGCCGGCAACCCGGTGGAGAATTTGCCGCAGGAGATTGTCATGTCCGCCGAAGACATGGTCGATGCGGCTCTGGTGGGGTTGGAAAGGGGGGAGGTGGTGACCATTCCGGGATTGCACGACGGGGAGCAGTGGACCCGCTATGAAGCGCAGCGCCAGGTGCTGTCGGGGTTGTTCGGTAATTCCACGGCAGCGGCGCGTTATCGTTAAACGACGATGTGAAGCCTCGCCTAGCCTAACTGTAGGAGCCAGGCTTGCCGGCGAAGAACGATGACGCGGTATGTCTGTATGACCGCGTCATCGTTCTTCGCCGGCAAGCCTGGCTCCTACGGGAGTGAACAGGCGATACGTCGTTCGATCTATTGACCAGCCGGAACGCCTTCCTGGACGAGGATGGCGCGAGCCAGGTCTTCGTCGCTGGCGCTGTTGAGGTCAGGATGTTCCTGACGGACACGCTGCAAAACCTGCTCCAGATAAACGCCACGAATCGCACCGCCACTGGCCACGAAGCTGGAAGCGTCATCCCGGGCGGGAATCATCAGTTTGTCATCCTTGAATGTCGAGTACAGCGAGGCGGAAACCCCGGCTGAGGTGGCGACATCTTTTGCATCGACATCGGCCATCGCAGAGCCGACGGGTAAGCACAGCAAAAGGGAAGAAATGATAATCAGACGGCGCATGACGGTGTCCTCTGAAGACATGACGCAAAAAGGAAGTCTCTCACCTCTAGGATGCATGGCGGTCGTCAGGAGTTCCCTTGTCGTTGCCTTGTGCCCGGATTCAGCGCGAAAACCGGTTGCGATAATCCCGTGGCGAAACCCCGAGGTTGCGCTGGAAGGTCAGGCGCATGCGCTCTTCATCGCCAAAACCACACAGTCGGGAAATTTGATCGATGTTACGTTCGGAGTCTTCCAGCAGTCGCCGCGCGGCTTCCACGCGCAGCACTTCAACGGCCTTGGCTGGCGTGCGGCCGGTCTTGAGCTTGTAGACCCGGGCAAAGTTGCGCGGGCTCATTTGTACCTGTTGGGCGAGTGTCTCGACGGTGAGGTTGGCACCGGACAGGTTCTGCGTGATCCACAGGTGCAGGTCGTCGAAGGCCGCACCTTCGCTGGTTTGCGATTGCAGCAATTGGCTGTACTGGGCCTGGCCACCGGGGCGTTTGAGGAACACCACCATTTCCCGTGCCGTCAGCAGTGCCAGCTCACGCCCGCAATCTTCTTCAACCAACGCCAGCGCCAGGTCGATCCCGGCGCTGACCCCGGCGGAGGTCCAGACTGAACCCTGCTGGACAAAGATCGCATCGTTGTCGACTTCGATGGACGGATG
Source organism: Pseudomonas sp. WJP1 (assembly GCF_028471945.1). Lineage (NCBI taxonomy): Bacteria > Pseudomonadati > Pseudomonadota > Gammaproteobacteria > Pseudomonadales > Pseudomonadaceae > Pseudomonas > Pseudomonas sp. WJP1. Next base: position 4,613,210 of record NZ_CP110128.1, on the reverse strand, counting down.
GCGCTCCTTGAGCAGGCCGCACATCGCCCAATGGGTGGCTGCGCGCCGACCTTCGAGCAATCCGGCCTCGGCCAGCAGGAACGTGCCGCTGCACACCGAAGCGGTGCGCCTGGCTGCGCCCGATGCCTGTTTGAGCCAGTCGACCAGGCCCAGGGAATTGTTCATCGCCAGGATGATCGCTGGAGCACCGGGAACGATCAGCGTGTCGATCGTTTGGTCGTCGAAGGTACTCAAGGGCACGGTGTCGACGGCCAACCCCTCTGCCGTGTGAATCAGGCCACCGCTCAGGCTGGCGGTCTGCAGTGTGTAGCCGGGCAAATTGCTGCTGTTGAGGTAGCGCGAGGCGGCCCAGAACACGGTTTGCGCACCGGTCAGGTCGAGCAGGCCCATTTCGGGGTAGGCGAGGAAGACGATCAAGCGCGGTTGGTCGGGCGGGGACTCGGGAGTGCTGACGATATCGTTCATAGGCTTCTGGATTGACGCGTTGGAATAATGATAATTCGCAAACGCTATAAGCGTTATCGCAGCTGGTCGGCTGTCAGGATTTCAGGGTTTTATGGCACCTGGCCGGGAAAACTGCAAGTTCGCCCACTCGTGAAAATCCAGAACAATTGTATTGTCCAGAGCTGTCTGTTTCCGCACAAAAGGGCTGCGTACCTTGGGTTCACTGAAACCAGACAAGGACCTCCTTCATGTTCAATCGCTTGGCCCTGCCTTTTGCCCTGTTGCTCACCTTGAATGTCGCACACGCCGCCGATGGCGAAAATTGGTACCCCTCGAAATACGGCGCCCATGATGAAATCGGTGCGCTGAACCTGCTCGATGCCAACTCGGTGCTCAACGCCGCCAAGCTGATCAAGACCGGCAAGACCTACCCCTTGGCCGTGCCCATCGATAAAAACCTCCCAGCCTTCCGGCATCGCAGTTTTCACCTGACCAACGTCCAGCCCGGTGAAGCCGGCGGCACCACCATGGGCCCGAACAAATTCACCTTCAACGATGAACTGGTGGTGGGCTGGACCGGTGTCGGCACCCAGCTCAACGGCATCGGCCACATCGGCATCGACAACGTCTACTACAACGGCAACCGCGCGGCGGACTTCGTGACCGTGGAAGGGGTGCAAAAACTCGGCATCGAAAAAGTCCCGCCCATCGTCACCCGTGGCGTGGTGCTGGACATGACTGCCGTGTACGGCAGCGCCATCGTGCCGGAGAAAACCGAGTTCACGGTCGCCGATATCCAGAAAGCCCTGAACCTGCAAGGCATCAGCATCGAGAAGGGCGATGTGGTGCTGTTCAACACCGGTTGGCTGGAGCTGTTGGGCAAGGACAACGAGAAATTCCTCGCCGTGGAGCCGGGCATCGGCATGGCGGCAGCCAAATGGCTGGCGGACAAGCAGATCGTCGCGTTCGGCGGCGATACCTGGGCCTCGGAAATCTACCCTGGCACCGACGGCCAGGAGTTCCCGGTCAACCAGTTCATGCTGGCGAAAAACGGCATCTACAACCTTGAGCTGATCGACAGCCGCGCGCTGGTGCGGGACAAGGCCTGGACCTTCATGTTCGTGCTCGGGCAGCCGCTGTACAAGGGCTCGACCCAGGTCAACATCAACCCGGTAGCGATTCGCTGACAAACATCTCCAAGCCAGGGGATGAAAAACGCTCATCCCCCGGCCCGTTGTTGTCATTTGTTTGCCCATGACCCCGGCCCCTAGAGTGAAGCGTGCGTTTTTGGCGCATCCCTTTCATTCCAGTCATCGCCTGGCGAACCCAGGCGAGGGAGATTTTTGATGTCCGATATCTTGGGCCAGCAGTTCATCGACGGGCAGCGTAGTGCCCTGGGCCGCGAGACCCTGCACAGCGTCGACGCCCACACCGGCCACGCGCTGCCGTATGTTTTCCATCAGGCCACCGAGCAGGAAGTGGTGCTGGCGGTAACGGCGGCAACGCGCGCGTTTGCGCCGTTTCGTCAATTGTCGCCGCTGCGCCGAGCCGAATTTCTCGATGCCATCGCCGAGGAAATCGATGACCTGGGGGATGATTTCATCGCCCTGGTCTGCCAGGAAACCGCGTTGCCCGAGGGGCGGATTCGCGGCGAGCGCAGCCGCACCAGTGGCCAGCTGCGCCTGTTTGCCCAGGTGCTGCGCCGTGGTGACTTTCTCGCTGCACGGATCGACCTGGCACTACCTGGGCGCACACCGTTGCCACGGCCGGATCTTCGCCAGTACCGCATCGGCGTCGGCCCGGTCGCGGTGTTCGGTGCGAGCAATTTCCCCCTGGCGTTTTCCACCGCTGGCGGCGACACCGCCTCGGCCCTGGCCGCCGGTTGCCCGGTGGTATTCAAGGCCCACAGCGGACACATGGCGACGGCCGAGCGGGTGGCGGGCGCCATCGTTCGCGCGGCGCAACGCACGGCCATGCCGTCGGGGGTGTTCAACATGATCTACGGCGCGGGCGTGGGCCAGGCGCTGGTTATGGCCGATGGCATCAAGGCCGTGGGCTTCACCGGCTCGCTCAAGGGTGGTCGGGCTTTGGCCGATCTGGCTGCCGCGCGGGTGCAACCGATCCCGGTGTTCGCCGAGATGTCGAGCATCAACCCGGTGATCGTGCTGCCCGAAGCCTTGGGCCAGCGTGGCCAGAAAATCGCCGAGGAACTGACCGCTTCGGTCAACCTCGGCTGTGGCCAGTTCTGCACTAGCCCCGGCTTGATCATCGGCCTGCGCTCGCCGCAGTTCAGTGAGTTCCTGCAGGCGTTCGCGCAGAATATGGGCAGTCAACCGCCGCAGACCATGCTCAACGCAGGGGTGCTCAACAGTTATCGCGCAGGCCTTGCGCACATCGCGGCGCACGACCTTGTCGATCATCTGGCCGGCCAGCCCCAGGGCAATTCCAAGGCGCAACCGCAGTTGTTCAAGGCCGATGTGCAGCTGTTGCTCGACGGCGATCCGCTGTTGCAGGAAGAGATTTTCGGCCCGGCCACGGTGGTGGTCGAGGTGGCTGACCAACCCCAGTTGCGCGCGGTGCTCGACGGTTTGCACGGGCAACTGACCGCCACGCTGATCGCAGAACCGGCGGATCTGGATCGCTTCAGTGAACTGCTGCCGCTGCTGGAGGACAAGGTCGGGCGCTTGCTGCTCAACGGGTATCCCACCGGTGTCGAAGTCAGCGATGCGATGGTGCACGGCGGGCCTTATCCGGCGACGTCGGATGCACGTGGCACTTCGGTCGGCAGCCTGGCCATCGATCGCTTCCTGCGTCCTGTGTGCTACCAGAACTATCCTGATGAATACCTGCCGGCCGCGCTGCAAAACGCCAACCCGCTGGGCCTCGATCGACTGGTCGACGGCCAGTGGAGCCGGTTGCCCCTGAACTGACCCGCCGCCCACGTCGGCGCGGCTGGCGTGGGCCTTGATGGATAACACATTGAATCGAGTACACACCGATATGGTTCCTTCCCTTGGCAGCATCGCTTCACGCTTGCGCCTCAAACAGCTGCGCTTGTTGATCGCGCTGGATGACCGCGGCTCCCTGCACAAGGCCGCCGAGCAGATTTCGATTTCCCAGTCCGGCGCCACCAAGGCCTTGCATGAGGTCGAGTCGTTGCTTGGCATGCCCTTGTTCGAACGCCAGCCCAAGGGCCTGGTGGCCAATGAAATGGGGCGTTGCATGATTCGTTATGCGCGGCTGATCTACAGCGATGTCGAGCATTTGCGCGAGGAAATGCTCAGCATCATGCAGGGGCAGGGCGGGCGGTTGTCGGTGGGGGTGATCATGGGCGCGGTGCCGTTGCTGACCCGGGCCTTGACCGAGTTGCGGCTCAAGCAACCGGACTTGTCGGTGGAACTGGTGGAAAACACCAGCGCGACCTTGCTCGGGTTGCTGGATCAGGGGCGCCTGGACCTGGCGATCTGTCGGACCAGCGTCGGCCAGCGCTCTGATGCCTATGACTGCATCGAGCTGAGCGAAGAGCCGTTGGCCGTGGTCGCCAGCAAGGATCATCCGCTGGCCAGCGCCGAGTCGCTGCAGCTGGCGCAATTGAGCGATTACCGCTGGGTGGTCTATCCCAAGGACATGCCGATGCGCCAGGCCCTGGAGCGCGAACTGAACGAGGCGGGGCTGGAGATTCCGCGTTATCCGCTGGAAACCTCGTCGACCTTCGCCACCATTTTGCTGGTGCAACAGGACCCGACGTTGCTGGCGGTGATCCCGGTGGAAGTGGCCGAATTCTGCGAACAACACGAGTTGCTGGTGAAGCTGCCGGTTTCCATGCGTGCGCTGATCGAACCCTATGGCGTGATCAGCCGGGCCGGCGCCGATCTGTCTCCGGCGGCGACCCTGTTGATCAACGAGTTGCAGCGGGACCTGCTTACTTGATGACGATCGGGTTCACCGGTGCCCCCGTTCCGCCCACGATCTTCAGCGGCGCGGCGGTGTAGAGGAACTGCCACTGACCGTCTGCGGCGCAATCGCTGGCCAGGTCATCGAGCATCGCGACTTCGGTGAAGGTCACGCCAAGGTTGCGCATCAAGGCGTTGTGCAGCGGGATCAACACCCCTGTGGCCGGGTCGACCGCCACTTCGTTGGCCATGGTATCGGTCACCAGGTTGGGGATTTCCATCTGGTGAAACCACTCCACCAGCTCCCGGCTGAAGGTCAGGCCCGGCTCGGCGAAATCCTTGTAGAACTCCTCGGGTTCACGTTCATAGAACGAACCGATCCAGCCGGTGCGGATGATCAGGATGTCGCGCTTCTGGATCTCGATACCCTGGGCTTTAGCAGCGGCGAGCAGGTCGAAGTGATTGAAGGTTTCGCCCTTGTCCAGCACCGCTTTGCCGCGATGGCGGGCCATGTCGATCAGTACCGCACGCCCGACAATCCCGCGCTCGGCAATCGGCAGGATGCTGGCCTTGTCCATGCCACCGATGGTGCTCATGGCGTCGTAGCCGTTCCACAGTTTGTTGTCGTGCCAGACGTGGCCGAGGGCGTCGTATTGGGTCGAGCCTTGCAGGTGCATGAAGATCACGTCGTCGGCGTATTCGACGTGCCCGTCGAAGTGGGTCTTGCCGGCCAGGAAGTGGCCTTTGTCCAGCACATTGACCCGCATCGACGGACGCCGGCCAGGCCACAGCGGTTCACCCTTGGGATGGCCGATCTGCACTTGCAGGGTGAAGGTCTTGCCCTGTCGTACGGCAGCGATACCGCGCAGGATCTCGGCGCTTTGCAGGTAATTCAGGGCACCGACTTCATCGTCCGGCCCCCATTTGCCCCAATTGGTGGGCAGGCCTTCGAGCAATGCCTTGATGTCGGGAGAACGGTCGGCGGCGGTGTTATTGGTGTTGTGGTCGCACATGGGATCTGTCCTTGTTCGAGCGGCTTGCGCAGTCCCTGTAGGAGTGAGCCGGCTCCGGGCGGCGTTCCGACGATGGCGGCGTCTCAGGCACATCAATGGTGTCTGACACACCGCCATCGCGAGCAGGCTCGCTCCTACAGGGGAGGTGGATTCAGGAACTATTTGATCGGCGAAAACTGCGCCGGCATCAGCAGCTTCGATTCCATCTTTTCCAGCATTGGGAATGCGATCGGCACGAAGCCTTCGAGCCAGTCGGGGTCTTGATACAGCGCGGCGCGTTTCTTGATGCGTTCGTCCAGGCTCTCGTAGGCCCAGATGTGAATCACCTGGTTCAGCTCGCCGATTTCGGTGTACCACCAGCCCACCAGCGTGGCGTAGCGGGAGATCACCGGCAGGCCGTTTTCCTCGAAGTGCTTGAGGTAGGTTTGCATCTTGCCGATCTGCAGGGTGTAGGTGCGCATCTCGTAGAACATGGGATTTCTCTCTCAGGAATGAATGCCGTGGAAGGCGTTGCCGATGATTCGCTCGACGTCGGCAGCACGGGTCAGGCGCGGGTTGACCAGCACGTTGCCGCTGCGCATCGAGTCGCTGACCATTTGCGGCATGTAGTCCAGGTCCACACCCAGGTCCTTGATGTTGTCGGGAATGCCGATGGCCTTGTTCAGCGCCATCACGTGCTCCACCACCTTGTGCCCGGCACGGGCGGGGCTCAGGCCGCTGACGTCCTCACCCATGGCCAGGGCGATGTCGCGGAACAGCTCCGGGCAGGCCGGCAGGTTGTATTCGATGACGTAGGGCAGCAGCGTGGCGTTGGCGATGCCGTGGGGGATGTTGAACACGCCGCCGAAGGTGTGGGAGATCGCATGCACGTTGCCCAGTTTCGATTGGGCGAACGCGACCCCGGCGAGGAACGAGCCGAGCAGCATCTGCTCCCGGGCGTGCAAGTCGCTGCCGCTGAAAAACGCTTTCGGCAGATGCGTGCAGATCATCTTGATCGCCTGCAGGGCCAGGGCCTGGCTGACCGGATTGGCCTGCTTCGATACGTAGGACTCGATGGCGTGGGTCAGGGCGTCCATGCCGGTAGCGGCGGTGATCGACTGCGGCAGCTTGAGGGTCAGTTCAGCGTCGAGAATCGCCAGTTTTGGAAACAGTGCCGGGCTGATGATCACGGTCTTGAACAGGGTTTTGGTGTTGGTGAACACCGTGGACGCCGTGCACTCACTGCCGGTGCCCGAGGTGGTGGGAATGACAAAGATCGGCAGGGGCGGGTGCAGCAGTTTGTCGTAGCCTTCGTAGTCGAGGATGTTGCCGGGGTTGGTGGCCATGGCCGCGACACCCTTGGCGGTGTCGATGCTGCTGCCGCCACCCACGCCGATCACCGCGTCGCAATCGTGGTTTTTCAGGAAGGCCACGGCGCGCTCCAGCACATCCGTGGTGGGGTTGGGTTCGACGCCAACGAACACTTCAAAGCCAATGTCACTCTCGGCCAGCGAGGCGAAAAAACTTTCCATCACCCCCGACGCCATCAAGCCTTCGTCGGTGACCACCAGCAGTTTTTTTCCAACATGGGGCTTGAGCAACGCGCCGGCCTGACGCACCAGGCCGTTGCCGCTTTTCAGGGTCGTGGGGAAATAGAACTGGAACGGGTTCATGTGAGTCTCCGGTTTCTTATTGGGTCTCGAAACAGTAATCAGCGCCGCCGCCTGTCGATAATGAAAAGACCTGATCCAGCGATCACCCTTTGTCATCCCCCGAGTGGCGGGTTTGCGGTGGTAACGTGAGCGCTTTGAACAGTCGGGAGCATCGTCATGGATTTGGGTATTTCGGGGCGCTGGGCGATCGTCTGCGCCGCCAGCAAGGGCTTGGGCCTGGCTTGTGCACGGGCCTTGGCGAAGGAGGGCGTGAACCTGGTGATCAACGCCCGTGGCGACGAAACGTTGCAGGCGGCGGCCATTGAACTGCGCTGCCTGGCGCCGAACATTGAAGTGCGAACCGTAGCCGGGGACATCAGCACATCTGAGGTGCAGGCACAGGTGCTAGCGGCGTGTCCGCAGGTGGATATCCTGGTCAACAACGCCGGTGGTCCGCCACCGGGGGACTTTCGCGACTGGCATCGCGAAGACTGGCTCAAGGCGCTGGATGCCAACATGCTCACGCCCATCGAGCTGATCAAGGCCTGTGTCGACGGCATGGCCGAGCGCGGTTTTGGCCGCATCGTCAACATCACCTCCGGCGCCGTGAAGGCACCGATCGACGTGTTGGGCTTGTCCAACGGCGCCCGCAGTGGCTTGACCGGTTTCATCGCCGGGCTGGCGCGCCAGGCCCGCTTGGCCGGCAACAACGTTACCGTCAACAACCTGCTGCCGGGGCCGTTCGAGACCGAACGCCTGCACAAGACCCTCAATGCCGCCGCCGAGGCCAAGGGCACCAGCGTCGAAAGCATCGCCGAGCAACGGCGTAAAAACGTCCCGGCCCAGCGCTTCGGCCAGCCTGATGAGTTCGGCGCTTATTGCGCGTTCATTTGCAGTGCCCAAGCCGGTTTCCTCACCGGGCAGAACCTATTGCTGGATGGTGGCAGCTACCCAGGGACTTTCTGACTAATCTGCTGGATGGATGTCGACTCATCTGGCCTCTTCGCGGGCAAGCCCGCTCCCACAGTGGGCGATGGCGTTCATAGAATTTCTATACACCGCCGATCCCTGTGGGAGCGGGCTTGCCCGCGAAGAGGCCAGTGAATCCAACTCAAATCCTTCAGGCATTTCCAGGGGATGACCGTTGGTGATCCCCCAATCAGATCCCATCATTATTCAGCATTCGGGGGCGTGATTAGAGTGGGGCCGCTTGTTCCACAACAATAAGAGCGCCCCACATGAACAATCCGAGTGCCGAAAGCCTGGCGTTGCCAGCAGCAAACGCAACGATGCGTGCGACCAACGTGCGCTGGCGAATTTTCCTCATCATGTTGTTGCTGACCGCGATCAACTACATCGACCGCGCCTCGCTGTCGGTGGCGTTGCCGCTGATTTCCAGCGAGTTCCAGATCCCGCCGGCCCTCGAGGGCCTGATGCTCAGCGCGTTTTTCTGGTCCTACGCCTTGATGCAGATCCCCGGCGGCATGCTGCTGGACCGTTTCCACACCCGCCGTGTCATCGTCGTCGCGACGGTGGCCTGGGGGGCGTTCCAGGCCCTGGCCGCCGGGGCGCACAACTGGATCACCCTGTTGCTCACCCGCATGGGCCTGGGCATCGCCGAGTCGCCGATCATGCCCGCCGGCGCCAAGCTCAACGGCGCCTGGCTGACACCCAACGAACGCGGGCGCGGCGCGGTACTGGTCGACGGCGGTGCGCCGCTGGGCAGTGCCTTCGGCGCGATCATCATTGCCGGGCTGATCGGCTGGTTCGACTCCTGGCGCATCGCGTTCGTGATCGCCGGGGTCGGCACCATGCTCGCCGGTGTGCTGGCCTGGAAGTACATTCGCAACCACCCCAGCGAACACCCCGGCGTCAATGCCGCGGAACTGGCGCACATCACTGAGGGCAACGCCACGGTCAGCCAGCCCGGCGCGGTCACCAGCATCCCGTTCAAGGAACTGCTCAAGGACCGTTCGGTGCTGGCGATGTTCGCCGGTTATTGCTGCATCCTCAGCGTGTTCTACGGCCTGTTGACCTGGATGCCGAGCTACTTGCACCAGACCCACGGCCTGAACATTTCCGGCATGGGCGGCGCGACTTTCCTGATCTTCATGTGCGGCTTCGTCGGCGAACTGGTCGGCGGTTACCTGGGGGATAAATGGAAATCCAGCGGCGCCTCGCCCAACCTGGTGATGCGCAGCATGTTCAGCGGTTCGGCACTGGTGGCGGCGCTGTGCATGCTGGGAACGGCTTACGCCTCCGAGGCCAGCCAGGCGATCGGCCTGCTGTGCGTGGCGATGTTTTTCATTCGTTGGTGCGGCATGTATTGGTGCATTCCGTCGATCCTCGGCGGCACGTCGAAGACCGGTGTACTGGCCGGCACCATGAACTTCTGCGGCAACATGGCCGGGGTGATCGTGCCGATCCTGATCGGGTTGATCGTGCAGTTCACCGGTTCGTATTTCCTGGTGCTGATCTTCTTCGTGGTCATGGCCATGCTGCTGGCGATATTCTCCAGCCTGATCGATTACCGGGAGCGAGGGCTGGTGTGATGAGCGTTGATGTCGACTGCGTGGTGGTCGGGGCCGGTGTGGTCGGGCTGGCGGTGGCCAGGGCCCTGGCCATGGGCGGGCGCGAAGTGATCCTGGTCGAGGCCGGCGAAGGGATTGGCGTGGGCATCAGCTCACGCAATTCCGAGGTGATCCACGCCGGTATCTATTACCCGAGCGGCAGTCTCAAGGCGCAGTTGTGTGTGGAGGGCAAGCAACGCCTTTACGCTTTCTGCGACGAGCGCAGCGTCAGTTATCAAAGGCTGGGCAAGTTGATCGTCGCCACCGATGATGCGCAGCGTGTGGCCTTGCAGGGTTTGCTGGAGCAGGGCCGGCGCAATGGCCTCGATGACCTGCAATGGCTGGAGGCCGGTCAGGCGCGGGCGCTGGAACCTGAGTTGTCCTGCGTTGCGGCGCTGTGGTCGCCGTCCACTGGCATCGTCGACTCCCATGGCCTGATGTTGGCGCTGCAGGCCGATGCCGAAGCCTGGGGCGCGTCACTGGTCTTTCATACGCCGCTGTTGTCGGCCCGTTGTACTGAAGAGGGTTTCGAGGTGCACATGGGCGGCGTCGAGCCCATGACCTTGAGCTGCCGCGAGCTGATCAACTGTGCGGGATTGTCCGCGCCGGAGGTGGCGAGCCGCATTTCTGGCCTGCCACGGCAATACGTACCCCAGGCGCGATTGTGCAAGGGCAGCTATTTCAGTTTCAGTGGCCGTGCGCCGTTCCGGCATCTGGTGTACCCGGCACCGGAAAGCGCCGGGCTGGGCGTGCACATGACCCTCGATCTCGGTGGCCAGGCGCGTTTCGGGCCGGATGTGGAATGGGTCGACAGGGTCGATTACCGGGTGGATCCAGCCCGGGCCGAGGGCTTTTACGCAGCCATCCGGCGCTACTGGCCGGGCTTGCCGAATGACAGCCTGCAACCGGCTTACAGCGGCATTCGCCCGAAAATCAGCGGCCCTAGCGAGCCGGCCGCGGACTTTCGCATCAGCGGTCCGGCCGAGCATGGGGTGCCGGGGCTGGTCAATCTGTTCGGCATCGAATCGCCGGGGCTGACCAGTTGCCTGGCGCTGGCCGAGCACGTAAAGAACGCCCTGCACCTGTAGGAGCGGCGCGACCGATAATCAGCGCCCGCGCCGCAACGCGCGGATAGCGCTATCCTTGGAAGATGTGCTCTTCGCCATCGGAGACATCTGATGATCAACGTACGCACTGCCCGCATGCTTACCGATTACAAACAATGGGCCAACCAGCGCCTCTTCGACAACCTGGCGTTACTGCCACCCGGCGAAGTCGAAAAAGAACGCGCCGGGGTCTTCAAGAACATGATCGGTACGCTCAATCACATCTATGTGGTGGACCGAATCTGGCAGGCTCACCTCGAAGGCCGAGGGCACGGCTTCAACACTTCCCATGACCTGGTGCACCCTGAACTGGCCGTGCTGCGCCTGGCGCAACAGGACGTGGATCGCTGGTACTGCAACTGGAGCGCGAGGCAGACCGATGCCTCGCTGGACAAACCCCTGAGGTTCACTTTCGTTTCCGGCGAAAGCGGCACCATGACGGCCGGCGCGATGCTCATGCACGTGGTCAACCACGCCAGTTACCACCGTGGCTGGGTGATCCAGATGTACTTCGAAATCCCGGCCATGCCGCCGATGACGGACATGCCGATCTACCTGCGCGAGACCGACCCGCACTTCAACGCGCTCAATGCCCCGGCAGTGGGGCTGACATGTGCTCCACTATTCGCGAGCGCAACCAACGTTCTGCCGGATCGTTATCGTTGACGCCGTTCCAGACCATGGACAGTTCGGACAGGTTGATCTCGAACGGCGGGTCGTCGGCGCGCAGCTGGCTGCTGCCCTCGATCAGCGCGCAGGCTGCGTAATCGGGCACCGAGGCCAGCATGTCGGTGCCCGCCAGCAAGGCGCGCAGGCCCGAGAACTGCGGCACTGCCAGCACCACGCGGCGGGAGCGGCCGATGCGCGCCAGGTCATTGTCGATGGCCCCGCTCAAGTCCCCGGAAAACGACACCAGCGCGTGGGGCCGCTCGCAGAACTCATCCAGGGTCAGGGTGCCCGGCCGGTCATCGCCGCGCAGCACCTTGACGCTCAGGTCCCGCAGCTTCTTGCGCTTGGCGTTGGCCGGCAACTCGGTGGTGTAGCTGATGCCGACGGAAATCTCACCGCTGGCAAGCATCGACGACATCAACAGGTAATTGACCCGGCGCACCACCACCACGACGTTCTGCGCTTCTTCGCGAATCTGCTTGAGCAACGGCGGAAACAGGCCGAACTCGGCATCGTCGGACAGGCCGATGCGAAACACATCGCGGCTGATGGACGGGTCGAAATCCTTGGCCCGGCTCACCGCCCCGGAAATGGTGTCCATGGCCGGTTGCAGCTCCTTGAGAATCACCAGCGCCCTCGGCGTCGGCTCCAGCACCCGACCGTTGCGCACCAGCAACGGGTCGTCGAACAAATCGCGCAACCGCGCCAGCGCCGCACTGACGGCGGGCTGGCCGAGGAACAGCTTCTCCCCGGCCCGGGTCAGGTTCTTTTCGAACATCAGCGTCTCGAAAATCACCAACAGGTTCATGTCCACGCGGCGCAGGTCGTTGCGGTTCATGGGGCAGGCTCGCTGGGGTTGGGGACCTTTTCAGTAAAGCACCAAACCTGGTAGGAGCGAGCAGGCCCGCTCCCCCAGGCATCAGCAGGGGGGGCAGCTTAAGGCGGGTCGAGCTGATCCAGTGCGCGGTTCACCGCTAGTTCGCCGAGCATGATGACTTGGGCGATGCCCAGCAGCGTATTGCGATGAGTTCCCTGCAGAAAACCCGCCAGATCGTTGGCCATGACATTGGCCGAGGCCAGTGATTCGCACGCATGGGCAAGCAGGGTTTCGGGGTTGATGTGCGGGTTGATGGTGAACATCGTGGAGGGGGTGTGTGGTGGATCGGGTGTGATCTTGAGCATAGATGAAACTCCATATGGGTTTAATGGAGCCATCACTTTCGCTACCAAACGAAGGGTGGTGGCCATACGAAGGTTGGTAGACCGGCCCATATGGAAAAACCGGCGCGCCCAAGGGCGCCCTGCGCATAGCCACCATTGAATCAAGTACCGAAAAAGGACCTGAAAAGGGTGGCGCTATACGCCATATGAGGGGGCGGGCTACCAAACCCGATCACTGTGTTTTCAGCGACCGACAAACGATAGAGCCCCGACCCAAGGCGCACAAGCCGGCGGATTCTGGCGTACCCGTAGGCAATGACGCAAGGCGTTGTGGCTTTCAGGAAGTAAATCTGAAAGTCATTAAACAAACACTTACACGCTACCTTTCCAGCGAGCACGAAATCCACATCCGACACCGATCAAATGTGCAGGCTTGCTCGCGAAAGCGGTGTGACGAATAACATCATTTTCGCCCGGCAGTCCGCCATCACGAGCAAGCTTGTTCCGATTTGGGTGATTTACAACTAAAGAGTATCAGTCAGACCGACCCCAGTTCGTGAGTACTCGGTGGTGTTCGAAAGATGACGTATTAATCCGCGGGCTCTTTTTTGTGTCCTGATGTGGTTTGGTTAAGAGGTTTAATTTATGAGGGTTCATCTGTTTTTGCGTGGGTTTCAACATCAATAAAAGAGACTATAAAACATGTTGCCTTTTGGGCCTTGAGTGCCAGAGTAAGTTATTTTGTCTCCCTTGGTGTACCGTTTCCCAATATCATTGCCAGAAAAAGTTATGGCGCTTCCTCCGCCATCAGGGGCGATCGTGACGGCGTACTGGGTCGTGTTGATCGGAGCATCGGGGAATGGGTTGTATGTGGTGAAGGATTCAACTGTCCCTGTGTAGTTTGGCATGGTGTCACCTCATTCGTTGAAAAATTACGGAGGGGATTTTTTTGATACGGGCAACAAGGGCTTGCATTGCGAGCCGTAATAATGATTGTAGTGACTTGAGATTAAGCGTGAACCTGTAATAAGTACCAGTTTTTGGATTTTTTTTGTTATAGGTGAAATAGCTAAATAGAAAATCTTCCTTTCTCCCAATTGCAGTTTCTTACATTAAGTTATCTCGCGGTTTACGGTTTTGAGGCCACTTCGCGCCCTGACAGGGATAAATCCCTTCGCCACACAGAGATTTGGGCACTAGGCAGGAACCGGCTCCGGCTCCGTCAACACCTTCCTGAACGTCTCAACCAATGGCCGCAAATTGATCCGGTGCCACGCCGCCCACAGCGGCCTGGTGAGCGGAATCCACGGCACTTCCCGCAGCACCACGCCCGGCGGTGCGTTGCGGCTCAGGCCTTTCTGGATCATGGCGATGCCCAGCCCCGAGGCCACCAGCGCCATTGCCGTGAAGGGGCCGGTGGCTTCCATGCGGATGTCCGGGGTGAAGCCTGCGCGGATGCAGGCGCTGACGAAGTTCTCGCGGCCGGTGACATTCTGGTGCTGCACGCCGATCCACTCCTGTTCGGCCAGGTCGGCGGCGGTCAGTTGTGCCTGGCTGGCCAGCGGGTGATGTTCGGGCAGGGCCAGCAGCATCGGGTCGTCCAGCACCTGGAAGCCCAGCAGGTCAGGGTCGTCATCGGTCGGCGGTTCACTGACCAGGGCGATATCCAGACTACGCTGTCGCAGACCTTCGAGTTGTTCGCTGGAGCTCAGGTTGTACAGCGCGACGTGCACGTTCGGCCGGTCGCTGCGCAGCACGCGCAAGGCATTGGGCAGGACGCCGGCGTGCATGGCGTTTTCGATGTAGCCGATGCACAGGCCGCCTTCCTCGCCGCGACCCAGGCGTTTGCCCAGGGATTCCAGGCGGTTGGCGTGGGTCAGCAACGCGCGGGTTTCGGCGAGGAAGGTCTGGCCGTCGCGGGTCAGGCGGATGCGTTGCTGGCTGCGCTCGAACAGGGTCAGGCCCAGGCGTTCTTCGAGCTGGGCGATCTGCCGGCTCAGGGGTGACTGGGAAATGTGCAGGCGCTCGGCGGCGCGACCGACGTGTTCTTCCTCGGCGACGGCGACGAAGTAGCGCAATTGGCGGATGTCGATCATGTCAGACCTCTAGGGACTCAAGTGCTGCGCATTATGTCTTGGACGGTCCGATAGTCGCAATCTAGGATCTGCTCAACGGTCACCACCTGACCTCTGAACTGACGAGGATTTAGATATGAGCTTGAAAGACAAACTGCCCGGCGCACTGGGTTTCGGCACTGCACCGCTCGGCAACATGTTCCGCGCCATTCCCGAAGAAGAAGCGCAAGCCACCGTGCATGCCGCCTGGGATGCCGGCGTGCGTTACTTCGATACCGCGCCGTTCTACGGTTCGGGCCTGTCGGAAATTCGCCTGGGCCAGGCACTGTCGCGCTACAACCGCGATGACTATGTACTGAGCAGCAAGGTCGGCCGGGTGATTCTCGACGAAGTCGAAGACGCCGCGGCCCGTGATCTGGGCGAGAAGAGCGGGGTGTTCGAACACGGTCTGCCGAACAGGATCGTCAACGACTACAGCGCCGATGCGACCCTGCGTTCCATCGAAGACAGCCTCAAGCGTTTGCAAACCGATCGCCTTGACATCGTCTGGGTGCACGACATCGCCCAGGACTTCTACGGAGATCAATGGCTGGAGTACTTCAACCAGGCCCGCACCGGCGCGTTCAAAGTGCTGACCCGCCTGCGTGAAGAAGGCGTGATCAAGGGCTGGGGCCTGGGCGTGAACAAGGTCGAGCCGTGCGAATTGACCCTGGACTTGAGCGAAGCGCAGCCTGACGGCTTTCTGCTGGCGGGTCGCTACACTCTGCTCGACCATGATCGTGCCTTGCAGCGCCTGATGGACGCGGCACTGGCGCAGAACGTCGAGATCGTGGTCGGCGGTCCGTACAGCTCGGGGATCCTGGCCGGTGGCGCGCACTTCGAATACCAGAAGGCCAGCCCGCAGATCATCAATAAAGTCGAGCAGATCAAGCGCATCGCCGCTGCCCACGGCGTCAGCATCAAAGCGGCTGCCTTGCAGTTCTCCCTGGCCAACCCGGCGGTGGCGGCGGCGATTCCAGGTGCCAGCCGTCCCGAGCGGATTGCCGAAGATGTCGCCGCATTGTCCGAGGTGATTCCCGCCGCTTTCTGGCAGGCACTGCGTGACGCGAAGCTGATCTGCGAGCGTGCCCCATTACCCATCATTGGAGCTTGAGCATGAAAATCGATCTGAGTGGAAAACTGGCGATTGTCAGCGGCAGCACAGCCGGTATCGGCCTGGGCATCAGCAAGGCGCTGGCCGAATGCGGCGCCACGGTGGTGGTGATCGGCCGCGATACGGCCAAGGTCGAGCAGGCGCTGGCGAGCATTCGTCAGCAAGTGCCCGGTGCCCAACTACGCGGGCTGACCGCCGACCTGGGTACGGCTGAAGGCGCGGAAAAATTGTTCGCCGCCGAACCCCGTGCCGACGTGCTGGTGAACAACCTCGGGATCTACAACGATGTGGACTTCTTCGAGACCCCGGACAGCGAGTGGACACGCTTCTACGAAGTCAACGTGATCTCCGGTGTGCGCCTGGCCCGGCATTACGTGCCGGACATGGTCAAGCAGGGCTGGGGCCGGGTGATTTTCCTGTCTTCGGAATCCGGCGTGGCGATCCCCGCCGAGATGATCAACTACGGCGTGACCAAAAGCGCCAACCTCGCCGTGTCCCATGGCCTGGCCAAGCGCCTGGCGGGCACCGGGGTGACCGTCAACTCGATCCTGCCGGGGCCGACCCTCACCGACGGAGTGGAGGAAATGCTCAAGGATGCCATCGCCGCTTCCGGACGCAGCGTTCGGGAAGAAGCCGATGCGTTCGTGCGCAAGGCCCGGCCGAGCTCGATCATCCAGCGCGTGGCGGATGTCGAGGAGGTGGCAAACCTGGTGGCGTACATCGCTTCGCCTTTATCCTCGGCCACCACCGGCGCCGCCCTGCGGGTCGACGGCGGCGTCGTCGACAGCCTGGCCATCTGAACCTTTTTCAATCTGGAGTCTATTTTTCATGGCAACAACCTCAGCATCCATCGACATCCCGGCCTCGGCCGATCAGGTCTGGCAATTGATCGGCGGTTTCAATTCGCTGCCGGACTGGCTGCCGTTCATTCCCAAGAGCGAGCTCAGCGAAGGCGGACGGGTGCGCAGCCTGCAGACGGCGGACGGGGCGGTGGTGATCGAGCGTCTGCAAGCGTTCGACAACGATGGCAAGACCTACAGCTACTCGATCCTGCAGGCGCCGTTTCCGGCCACTGATTATCTGGCGACGATCCGCGTTGAAGCGCAGGGGCAGGGCGCCCGGGTGACCTGGTCCGGTCGGTTTGAGCCGGTGGGGGTGAGCGACGAGGAAGTGGTGGCGTTGTTTACCGGGATTTATCAGGGTGGGCTTGAGGCCCTGCGGGCCAACTACCCAGCCTGACAACACCACAACCCCCCCTGTAGGAGCGAGCCTGCTCGCGATGGCGGAGTGTCAGGCGACTCATATTCGACTGCTAAACCGCTATCGCGAGCAGGCTCACTCCTACAGGGGGGGGCTTTGTCTGTGAGTCAGTGTCAGGTCTGAGGAATCAAACTTTCCTGGCAATCGAGCACCAACCGTGCCCCACCCAACTCACTCGTGCCCACCTCCAGCGCAAACCCGTGCAAGCTGACAATCGCCGCGACGATCGACAGCCCCAAGCCGAAACCGCTTTTCAGGTTTCCCGCCTCGGCGCGATAGAAACGCTGGAACACCGCCTCTCGTTCAGCGTCCGGAATGCCCGGGCCGCAGTCGTGCACTTCGATGCGGGTATGCCCGTTGTCCTCGACCCCGCGCAAAATCACCTGGCCACCCGGCGGGGTGAATTTGATCGAGTTGCTCAGCAGATTGGCCACCGCCTCGAACAGCAAGGCGCGATCGCCATTGAGCGAAGGCAACGATGCGGGCAGTTGCAGTTCGAACGTCAGGCCATCGTCCTCGGCCAACGGCAGATAGAACTCATGCAGTTCCTGCAGCAGCGACACCGGGTCGAGCTGCACGAAACCGGATCGGCGCTGGCGATCCTCCAGTTCGGAAATCCGCAGCAACCCGCGAAAACGCGCCATCAGGGTGTCGGCTTCGGCCAGCACCGCGTCCAGTTGTGTCGCTTGCGTCGACCCTTCGCCGGCCTGTTGCTGCATGCGATAAAGCTGCGCGCGCAGGCGGGTCAATGGGGTGCGCAAGTCATGGGCGATGTTGTCGCACACGCCCTTGACCTCGTTCATCAAGCGCTCGATGCGTTCGAGCATGGCGTTGACGATGGCAGCGAGCATGTCCAGTTCATCGCGGCGGTTGGACAGCGGCAGGCGCCGGGTCAGGTCACCGGCGACGATGGCTTCGGCGCTGCCCTGGATCGCGCGAATGCGCCGCAGCGGCCGGCGGCGCAACAGGTGCCAACCGACGATGCCCGGCAGGATGGTCAGGGTCACGCCCCAGAACAAGGCGTGGAGGATGATCCGGGTCACGGCAAACAACGAACCGTTGTCGCGCACCAGGATCAGCCAGCGGCCATCCTTGGTCTGGGTGGCCACGGCGTCGCAGCTGTCGATGGGCAGGGTCGGGTCGTCGGACTCGGCGCAGTCGTTGAGCATGTGAATCTTGCCGTCCAGCGGCAGGCCTTTCGGAATGTGGCGCAGGGCGCCGCTGAGGTAACGGTGCTGAGCATCGAACAGGCCGTAGGCGTCGATGCCGCGGATGTCGAAGGTCATGCTGACGGCGAGGGCGTCGGTCAGTTGATCGCCCTGGAAGTGCGAAAACAGATGCTGGCGTTGCATCAGCGAATGCTTGGCCAGGTTGTCGAGGTAAGCGGACACCTCGTAGTACATGACCCCCATGAGAATCCCGCTCCAGGCCACGAACAACGCACTGTACAGCGCCAGCAGGCGACTGGTGGAAGAGCGCCAGCCTTTAGACGGGTTCGGCAATGACATAACCCGAGCCTCGTACGGTTCGAATCAACGGGACATTGCCAGGTGGGTCGATTTTCTTGCGCAGGCGGCCGATGTGCACGTCGATCAAATTGGTGCCGGGGTCGAAGTGATAACCCCAGACCTCTTCGAAAATCATCATCCGCGAGAGGATTTGCCCGGTGTTGCGCATCAGGAATTCCAGCAGTTTGTATTCGGTGGGCAGCAGCGTGAGCAATTCGCCGTTACGGCTGGCTTCGTGGCTGATCAGGTTCAGCTCCAGGTCCGCCACCCGCAACGTAGTGGCCTGGGCCGTCACGTTGTTCTGCCGACGCAGCAGCACTTCGACCCGGGCGGCCATTTCATCGGTGGCGAAGGGTTTGGTCAGGTAATCGTCACCCCCGGCACGCAAGCCGCGCACGCGCTCGTCGACATCGGAGAGGGCGCTGATCATCAGGATAGGCGTGGCCACGCCCATGGTGCGCAACGTGGTGACAATCGCCAGGCCGTCGAGCTCGGGCAGCATGCGGTCAAGGGTAATCAGGTCATAGTGGCCGCTGACCGCACGTTCCAGCCCCTCGCGCCCGTTGTCGACCCAGTCGACGTCGAGGCCGTGGCTGCTCAGTTCAGCGACAATTTCCCGGGCGGTCACGGCGTCGTCTTCGATGGTCAAGATGCGGGTCATAAGGCTGGCCTGATTAATATTCACAACGTGGTGGGCCATTTTGCCAAGAAATGATCGCCCGCTTACTAAATAAAAGTTCATGGACAAATCCAGTGTTGGTCAATGCATAAAACCCGCTGCGACCAGCCTTTCGTTGCAAATTGCATGGACCTGGGAAGTTCAAACTTTCTAAGCCGCTGAAAGAACGGGATTTATTAAAAAACCGCGACTGGCACGCTGACTGCAATTGCTCCTTCGAGACTTGTAACACCATCTTTCTGCCTGGAGCGATAAAACAATGAATAGATCCTCTGAGGGTTTCTACCCCACCACGGATGAGTCGAGCACGGTGTCCGGCGTGTCCTGGGGTGCGATCTTCGCCGGGGCCGCGGCTGCGGCGGCGTTGTCGCTGATCCTGGTGCTGCTCGGATTCGGCCTGGGGTTCTCGGCGGTTTCGCCGTGGGCCAATGAAGGCATGAGCGCCAAGGGCCTGGGCATATCGACGATTGTCTGGCTGGCGGTTACACAGATCGTTGCTTCCGGGGCCGGTGGCTACATCGCCGGCCGGCTGCGGGTGAAGTGGGCGTATATGCATGGCGATGAAGTCTACTTTCGCGACACCGCCCACGGCTTTCTCGCCTGGTGCGTGGCGACGCTGGTGACGGCGACGCTGGTGGCCGGTTCGGTCAGCAGCATCGTCAGCGGTGGCGTCCAGGCCGGGGCGCAGGTTGCCGGTGGCGCCGCCACGGCCATGACAGCCGCGGCGGGCACCGCGGCAGCCAACACTGACAGCGATCAGTATGGCTACTACATCGACAGCCTGTTTCGCAACGACCAGCCGGCCGCCGTCAGCGATGACGCGGCTCGAGGCACGGTAACGCGCATTTTCGTGCGCTCCCTGAAAGACGGCCAGTTGTCCGCTGAAGACCGCACCTACCTGGCACAACTGGTGGCGCAGCGGACCAACATGACGCAAGCGGACGCGGAGCGTCGTGTCGACGAGGTGTATGCCCGTACGCAAAAAGCCGTGGCCGACGCCAAGCTGGCGGCGCAACAAGCGGCCGATACCGCCGCCAAAGTCGCCGCCTGGACCACCTTGTGGATGTTCGTCGCGCTACTGGCCGGCGCGTTCTTCGCCAGCCTTGCCGCCACCTTCGGCGGTCGTCGCCGGGATGCCGTGGTGTATCTGGAAACCGACACCTACGTCACCACCGCTGCGATTCGCTAACCCAGGAGAATCATCATGCGTTCATTACTGTTGTTCTTTCTCGGCGTACCAATCCCGATCATCATCCTGATCGCCTTGTTCATGCATTGATCTTGCGGGGCTTGTGCCTCTGCCGCTTCTGTCTTCTTTGGCAGGAGCGGCGTTTTTGTTTTGTGGGATAGCCAATTAAATCGATGTTGAATGTCGCTCCCTCTTCGCGAGCAAGTCGAATCGTCGCACCGCCGCTCCCACATTTGGAATGCATACCCCTGTGGGAGCGAGCCTGCTCGCGATGAGGCCAGACCAGGCGCAATAAACTCATCCGTCAATCGGAGTACTTACGAACGCCTCAAGCCCCTCGGCATACGCGGTAAATGCAG